>CALBGP010000029.1 GCA_937892845.1 uncultured Eggerthellaceae bacterium
GCGCTGACCTGCGCCAGCGCCCGAAACGGGACACACATTTTGTCCGCTAAGCCTCGAATCTTCCATGTTCTCGAAAATGAAAAAAGCCCCTGGAAAACCAGGAGCTTTCAATTCAAATGGTGGGCGATGAGGGATTTGAACCCCCGACCTTGTGCTTGTAAGGCACCTGCGCCCCCGCTGCGCCAATCGCCCGTGAATTTTTATTCTCTCATAAGTTGCATGATTTGTCACGATGTTATCGAAGAGACTTTTCCATCCAAATATGAGGCTGCCCCTCATCTTCGTAGTCTACCTCGCCGAAGCGCTCATAGCCCATGGCCGCATACCATCCTTCAAGCCTTGCCTGTGCATGCAGGCACAACTCGGTTGCACCTTGGGCCTGCGCGGCCCTCTCGCACTCCCCTACAAGCAGGCTTCCGAATCCGCTTTCCCGTTTCTCCTTCAGCACGGCAACGCGTCCGATAACCCAGCGATTCGATGCGTCAGATTCAGGAAACACCCAGGCGCATCCTGCCGCCTGGCCATCAGCGTAGAGCACAACATGGATGGCGTATTCATCGATTTCGTCGAACTCGTTTTCGTAGCCTTGCTCATCCATGAAGACCTTCTCGCGTATGGAAAATGCGTCTTGCCTGCATTCCGCTCCATTCCTCAGCTCTATCTCCTGTGTACGAAACGATCCTTCAACCATATCAATCTCCTTTTGATTGCCCCGCAAATTACCGGCAATCCCTCCGTTGCCATTTCCTTTCCCCATGATAACCCACGGCAAGACCTGACTTCGCCAGCAGCACACGGTGGATCGGCATCCTGTGCCCCGCATACAACAAAGGGCGCGGTCCCTTTCGGAACCGCGCCCTATTCGCATCGTGTATCAACCTAGCATAGCCTTATTGCACGACACGGACCTGCAACCACCCTTCGCAATCATACATACAACGGACTTGTTGCAAGCCTCGTCAGCGAGTTGTGGGAACTCACAAGATCAGCATTGCAACCGTCACGATCACAAGGCAGACCACCGCAAGAATGACCAGAAGCTTCCACACCCACTTCAACCACGTGGAGTACTGGATGTGGGCAACTGCAAGACCGCCCATGATAGCGCCGCAGGTGGGGGTGAACAGGTTCACGAAGCCGTTCGCGGAGCTGAAGATCATGACCATGGTCTCAACCGAGAAGCCGAGCTGAGCAGCCAAGGGGCCCATGATGGGCATGGACACGGTTGCCATACCGGAGCTGGAAGGAATCAGGAAGGACAGGACCACGTAGATCAGCCAGGATGCGGGAGCGAAGACCACTGCGGACACGCCCTCGAGAGCATTGGCGGAG
Source organism: uncultured Eggerthellaceae bacterium (assembly GCA_937892845.1). Lineage (GTDB taxonomy): Bacteria > Actinomycetota > Coriobacteriia > Coriobacteriales > Eggerthellaceae > Slackia. The sequence goes on from CALBGP010000029.1 coordinate 1,333, forward strand.
TTGATCAGGATCCAGTCAGACAGACCGGTTTCAGCCATGAGGATGGAGATGCCGCGGGCCAGAGCGATGATCATGACAACGCTCATCATGTCTGCGCAACCATCGATGAAGGCCTTGACGGTGTCGCTTTCGGACAGACCGCCGACGACAGCGATGATCAAAGCGAGCAGGAAGAACCAGCATGCCGCTTCGACAAAGTACCACTGACCGAGCGGAAGACCGGTAACAACTGCAGACCAGCCGAGGAAGATCTCAATGCCGAAGTCTTCCCACGGAATGAAGCTGATGACCATGACAACGAATGCGATGGCGAAGATGATCAGGGCGCCCTTCTGACGACCGGTCAGCTTGGCATCGAAGCCGGCGCCTTCCTTGTCCTTGCCGAAGTGCTCTTCCTGCTCCTGCTGTTCCTGCAGGGAGAGAATGGTGGAACCCTTATCCTTCTTCACCTTTGCGGCATAGCGCATGACGAAGATGATGGAGATGACAGTGGTGGAGATCCACAGAATCGCACCGAGGGCGATGATGATGCCCTGGTTGACCGCGATGCCCGCGTCAGTCAGCGACGAAACAGCTGCACCGACGGCGAACGGGTTGACCGTGGATCCCAAAACGCCGCAGCCAGCGCCCAGCAAAACGATGGCAGCGCCGACGATGGAATCGAAACCGGCGGCAAACATGGTAGCAGCCAACAGGACGTAGAACGGAACGGTCTCTTCGCACATGCCGTACGTGGTACCGCCGATGGAGAACAGGATCATGAGAATCGGGATGAGGATGAGCTCATTGCCATGGAGCTTGCGCACCAGCGTGGCGATACCGGCATCCAGGGCGCCCGTCTTGGTCATGACACCCAGGAAGCCGCCCAAGATCATGACGAAGAAGCAGACCTCAAGAGCGCCGCCCGGGAAGGTATCGGGGTTGGCAGCGGCATCGACGATATCACCAGGCGCACCGGTGAAGCCGTAGATAGGAGCCGTGAACACATTTGCGAGCGATGCGCCCGTGATGCCGGAATCGGCACCGGCCACTGCTGCGATGATCCAAGACAGAACAGCCAGGACCACCAGCAGAATCAGCAAAATGCTGAAGGAACTGATCGGGTTCCTCTTTTTCTTGACTTTGTCAGCCATTTTTTCCCCTTTCGATGCGGCTATGCTAATCAGTTGTTACCAGATATCCGCATTCGGCCCGGCTCCCACAACCGGGCCGTTATACGCATTGCGCAGCCGCCAATTAGGCGGTGATGACCGTGCCGGTCATGCCGTTGATGGCATCCTTCGCCTTCTCGAGCGAAGTGATGAGCGCACGGCCTTCGGGGTTGTCCTGCACGAATTCGATGCAGGCCTCAACCTTGGGCAGCATGCTGCCAGGTGCGAACTGGCCCTCTTCGATGTAGCGCTGAGCTTCTTCGACGTTCATCGCGTCGATGTTGCGCTGATCGGGCTTGTTGAAGTTGATGGCAACCTTCTCGACAGCCGTCAGAATGATGAGCATGTCGGCCTTGAAGTCTGCCGCCAAACGGGCGCTGGAGCGATCCTTGTCGATAACGGCGGGAACGCCCTCATACATGCCGTCGCGCTCGATGACAGGAACTCCGCCGCCACCGGTGCAGACAACGATGTAGCCGGCATCCATCAGATCCTCAACAACGTCGAATTCGACGATGCGGACAGGCTTCGGAGAAGGCACGACCTGGCGCCATCCGCGTCCAGCGTCTTCCTTGAAGGTGTAGCCGGTCTCCTCGGCCTTCTTCTTCGCTTCCTCTTCAGTAAGGAAAGCGCCGACGGGCTTGGTCGGGTTCTGGAAGGCGGAGTCGGCAGGATCGACCACGGTTTGCGTGATGATGTTTGCGGTAGACCTCTGGATGCCGCGCTCCCTCATTTCGTTGAGGATAGCCTGGCTGAGCTGATAACCGATGTAACCCTGGCTCATGGCTCCGCACTCAGGGAACGGAACCTCAGGGGTCTTGCCGTCATGGGCGCTAGCATAGGCGAACGCGTTGTTGATCATGCCGACCTGAGGGCCATTGCCGTGGCTCACTACGACGTTGACGCCCTCTGCTACGAGGTCGACGATGCATGCAGCGGTGTGCTTGACCCGCTGAAGCTGCTCTTGCGGCGTATCGCCCAGGGCATTGCCGCCCAAAGCGATGACCACTCGCTTGCCATCACCTTTCTGATAGGGCATAACTCTTTCCTCTCTCAAACGGTGGTGCAGCGGATCTTCTCCGCCGCACCACGTCTCCTTGCGATACGGACGTTACTTCAAGGTAGCGTACATGATGGCCTTGATGGTGTGCATGCGGTTTTCCGCTTCATCGAAGACCTTGGACTGCTTGGACTCGAAGACGGCATCTTCGACTTCCATCTCAGTGACACCGAAGCGCTCGGCGATATCAGCACCGATGGTGGTCTTGGTGTCATGGAAGGCGGGCAGGCAGTGCAGGAAGATGGCAGAGGGATCGGCCATGGCCATCAGCTCGGTGGTCACGCGGTAAGGCTGCAGCTGCTTGATGCGCTCAGCCCAAACCTCATCAGGCTCGCCCATGGAAACCCAAACGTCGGTGTAGATGACATGGGCGCCGGTGCAGGCTTCCTTGACATCCTCGGTGAGGGTGATGGTGCAGCCGTTGGCGGCAGCGATGGGCTTGCAGGCCTCGATGACGTCATCAGCGGGCATGCACTCCTTCGGGCCGCAGGCCACGAAGTTCATGCCGAGCTTGGAGCAGACAACCATCAGGGAGCGGGCCACGTTGTTCTTGCAGTCGCCCATGAACACCAGGGTCTTGCCCTTGATGTCGTAGTTGAAGTTCTCCTGAACGGTCAGGATGTCAGCGAGCATCTGGGTGGGATGCCACTCGGTGGTCAGACCGTTCCACACGGGAACGCCGGCGTTTTCAGCAAGTTCTTCGACATCACTCTGAGCGAAACCGCGGAACTCGATGCCGTCATAGAAGCGGCCGAGGACGCGAGCGGTATCAGCGATGGATTCCTTCTTGCCCATCTGGGAGCTGCCGGGATCGAGGTAGGTCACGCCCATGCCGAGGTCCATGGCGCCGACTTCGAAGGAGCAACGGGTACGGGTAGAGGTCTTCTGGAACAGCAGAACGATGTTTTTGCCCTCAAGGTAACGATGAGGGGTGCCGGTGCGCTTCAGGTTCTTGAAGTCGCGGGAAAGGGCCAACAGGTATTCGATTTCCTCGGTGGAGAAGTCAAGCAGTTTGAGGAAGCTGCGTCCGCTCAGATTGACAGGCATGGTCATTCCTTTCTTCCCGCTTTTGCGGGTGATGACAGAGGGTTTCGAAAGTATGCGGGCCTCGCCCGGTTCACCGTGGCCGAGGCCCGCAGTTCAACGCTTACAGGTCGTCGCGCTGGAACGGCATGCTCATGCAGCGCGGGCCGCCACGGCCGCGGGAGAGCTCAGCGGAAGGCATGACCAGAAGGTTGAGGCCTTCCTTGTACAGCACGTCGTTGGTGACGTTGTTGCGCTGGTAGACAACGATGGTGCCAGGCTCGACGCACAGAGTGTTGGAGCCGTCATTCCACTGCTCACGAGCAGCTGCGATGGGATCGCCGCCGCCGCAGGGGATGAGCTTGATGCCATCGACGCCGGTTGCGTACTCGAGGATCTTCTCGAGGGAGTCGGTGTGCTCTTTGATGTCCACTTCGCCAGGGGTTGCGCCCTTAGTCATTTCGAAGACGCGCAGGGTGCCCATGATGGCGGGATGGATGGTGAACTTATCGACATCGATCTGGGTGAAGACGGTGTCCAGGTGCATGAATGCGCGGGACACGGGGATGTCGAATGCGAAGATCTTCTCAATCTCGCAATCTTCGGTCTTCCAGAAGATGTTGTGGGCCATCAGGTCGATGGCTGCAGCCTGGGTGCGCTGCGAAATACCGACGGCAAGAGCGGTACGGCTGAGGTTCAAAACGTCGCCGCCTTCGGTATGGAAGGGAGCGTCGCGGCGGAACCACAACGGCGTGTCCTTGTAGTCCGGATGATACTTGAAGACATACTTGCCGTAGAGCGTCTCGCGGTTACGGGTGACAGAATACATGCGGTTCAGGTTGACGCCATTGCCCACGCACGCGAACGGGTCACGGGTGAAGTACAGGTTGGGCATGGGATCGATGATCAGATCGCTCTCATTGTCGGTGGAGCCGACCAGGTCATTGAGGGTCTTGGAAGAAGCGAGCGGCATGTCGATTTCGCTCTTGGCCATACCGGCCATGGTCTTCTTCACGAATTCCAGGTTGTCCGTGATGGAGTCAAGCTTCTCGCGGACGATGGCGGGCACGAGCTTGCCCTTGATACCGGCTTCCAGGATGTACTGGTCCAGGAATTCCTGACGTGCAGCGGGGTTCTGGTCGAACACCTCGGCGACAAGCTTCTCGAGGTACAGGACCTCGACGCCCTGGCCGCGGAGGATCTCGGCGAACTTGTCATGCTCCTGCTGAGCAACTTCCAAAAACGGAACGTCGTCGAAAAGCAGGCGCTCCAGCTCATCGGGCGGAAGATTCAGCAGCTCTTCGCCGGGACGGTGCAGGCACACCTTGCGCAGCTTGCCGATCTCGCTTGTAACATGAATACCTTTCATGCAAGCCTCCTTTTTTCCTCTCTCGTGTCGGTTCTCTCATGTCCGACGAATTCATCATCCCCTCTTGGAGAACAAATTGCAAGCGCTATTTATCACACTTCTGACCTGGGGAAACTCAAATGGATGAATCTGTTATCGTATTCATCCACTTTTTTCTGCCATCATGTGGTCTGAAATGCATATAAATTCTTATTTTTGAATACTGAATTTGAAAAAAGTTCGAATCATGTGTGAAATATTAAGAATTCACTCGTTTTGACACTCATTATGCATTTTTTGACCCTTTTATGCACAAATAGCCCGTCACAGGGGCTGACAACGCGTCACAAGTGAGTAATATGCAAATTCACCGTATGGATACACCCGGCGGCGTGTCGCTTTTTACCCGATTTTAGTACTTGCTTCAGTTATTGAACAACGTTCATGTATATATGCGAATTCTCATGGGAGCAGGCCCAACGAAGACATTGCCCCGATGCTGCCCAGAAAAAGACAAAGGGCCTTGCTCCCCTCCTATAGCAAGACCCTTATCCTTACCGAAGCTCAATGCCTCTGTAATGCAAATTTGATTCTACCACCTTTTGTAGAAAATGTGGAATGTTTCATCACTCATCTTATAGAGCCCGTCGCGCTTCGATGGCGCGTCCAAGCGTCACTTCGTCGGCAAGCTCCAGATCTCCGCCAACCGGAAGGCCCGTAGCAAGCCTTGTCACCGAAATCCCCAGCGGCTTGAGCAATCTGGCAAGATAGACCGCCGTGGTATTGCCTTCCATGTTCGCGTTCGTCGCCAGAATGACCTCCGCTACGTCTTCGGTCGATACGCGCTGCAAAAGCTCGGAGATGCGCAGATCGTCCAAACCCACTCCGTCAGCGGGGGCCAAGGCTCCACCCAGCACGTGGTAGACACCCGAATACGCCCCGGTACGCTCGATGGCTGCGACATCACGGGCTTCGCTCACAACGCAGATGATGCGATGGTCGCGCTTCGGTGATGCGCAGATATCGCAGAGCTCGTCTTCGGCATAATTGAAGCAACGAGGACAGAAATGCACCGAATCCTTCACGTCGACGAGGGCATGGGCAAGCCGCTCCGCCACCGAGCGATCGGAGTTGAGGATCCAATAGGCTATGCGCTGCGCGCTCTTCGGGCCCACGCCGGGCATACGCTCCAATTCATCGAGCAAGCGCGTTATGGCTGGGGCGGTCTGCATGAAACTACATCAATCCCGGGATGTTCATTCCGCCTGTGACGGATCCGATGCGGGCAGACCCCTTGGCGGAAACCGCACGCAGCGCCTCATTGACGGCAGCAACGATGGTGTCCTGCAGCATTTCGACGTCGTCGGGATCGAGCGCGTCCTTGTCGATGATCAGAGACTGGATGGTCATGTCGCCGAGCGCGACGGCCTTGACCATGCCGCCGCCCGCCGTGGCCTCTGCGGTCATGTCCTTGATTTCGTCCTGGGCCTTGGCAAGCTCAGCCTGCATCTTCTGGGCCTGGCGCATCATCTGCTTCATATCCATTGATAACTCCTTCTCTTCTTCAGGGCCTCAGGCGAAAGCCCATCATGTCGAATTGACCGGTGGCATGACGAATCATGCCTATTCCACGCCGCCATCTGCCAGACAGCCGCAAGGGATCACTCATGAACCTCGACGAAATCGACTCCCAACGAACCGAAGATCGCCGCCGCATCCATCTCCTCGGCGCCTGGAGCGGCATCCACCGCAAAACCCGCACCGGAAGGCGGGGTGAAGCGCGCACGAGACGGGGCGGACGGAGCCGGGGAGCCGAACGGGAAAGCCGACGAGGGCGCACTGGGACGCGCCGGCGCATTGGCCGCTGCGGGAACGCCGACAGGCAAAGGCGGAACCTGACGCGCAGAAGCCGGCGAGGACGCAGGCCTGTCGAAGGCCGGAGGTTCGGGCTCTTCGGCATCATAGCCGTAGGAGAATGCATCGGCATCGTCGTAGGGAACCACATCGTCTTCCCAGGGAGCCGGCTCAATGCGAGCGGGCGCGGGCGCCGCAGCAACCGGAGCTGCAGCTTTCGGCTGCGGATTGAACTGCGGATTCGGCGCAGCAGCACGAGCGGGCTGGGGCTTCGGGGCCGCAGCGGCGGGAGCAGGCGCGGCCGGAACCGGCGCGGCGGCTGCGGGCGCAGAGGATGCCGACTGGACGAAACGGAACGGGACCTCTCCCCCGAACGCCCTGGCAAGGCTTGCGGCAAGTATCTCGCTGACATCCGGACGCTGAACAGCGCCGAACGCGAAGGTGTTGCTGGCGGAAAATTCGATGCGCATGGCGGAAAGGTCGCTTTCAGGCGCAACTTTGGCCGAAAGCAGCAACGCACCGTATGCCGCGCGCTGTCGTTTGACATCGTTGATGGTGGCCTGCCATCCGCGCTGCAGAGCTGCGGGATTACCGAGCTTGGCCGCAACATCCTGCGAGATGCCGCCGCCGACCGCAGGCGTAAAGGCCTGGGGGGCCCGGGACGCGGCAGCCGTGGGTGCGGGTGTTTGGTTTGCGGGCGCAGGCGCCGGAGCAGAAGTGTGAGCCGCAGGCGCCGAAGCCGGGGAGGCAGGAACCTGGGCCGCAGCGGCAGCAAAAGGATTGGGGCGCTCTGCAGGCTGAGCCGCTGCATGGGACGCGCTTGCAGGCGAAGGGGCCGCGGCAGGCGCAACGGGAGAAGCGGCGGGTGCGGGCGCGGCAGGCGCCCGGCCAATCGGAGCCGAAGGCGCAGGCGAAGACGGGGCCGAGGCCCCTGAGGCAAGCGCCGCCTCGAGCGCTTCGATACGGGCCGCCAAGGCGGAGATGGTCAAATCGGCATCGGGGCGCACCATGCGGGTCAAAGCGATTTCGAAAGACAGACGCGGATTGATGGAAGAGCGCAGCTCGGCAGTCAGATCTCCCAGCACATCCAGGATATGGGCCAGCCTATCGATGCCGAACAGGTCAAGCTCTTTTTCCATCTGCGTTCGTGCCGCGGCGGAAATCCCCAGATCAACCGATCCGTTGGTCAAAGCCGTAACGTACATGTTGCGGATGTATTCGGCAAGATCGCGGGAGAACTGGGCCAAATCAGCGCCGGTTTCGACATATTCGGACACCCACGTGAAGCATGCCGCCGCATCCCTGCGCCCGATATGCTCCACGATGGCCGCCATGTCGCTGGTATTGAGCGAACCCAGCACATTTTCAGCAACCTCGAGCGTGACGGTTCCGTTTCCGAAAGCCGCAAGCTGCTCGAGGGCCGTCAGGGCATCGCGCATGCCGCCTTGAGCCCGATGCGCCACAAGGTCGAGCGCGTCCCCTTCGAACTCAATCCCTTCGGCCATGCAGACGGCACCGAGGCGGGAGACGATCTCTTCATTGGACAGCCGGTGGAAGTCGAAGCGCTGGCAGCGCGAATGGATGGTTTCGGGAACCTTCTGGGGATCGGTGGTGCACAGGATGAACACCACGTGCGAAGGCGGCTCCTCAAGCGTCTTGAGCAGCGCGTTGAACGCCGCAGGGGACAGCATGTGGACCTCGTCGATGATATAGACCTTGTAGCGGCCCTGCGTAGGGGCGAACTGCACGCGGCTGATGATCTCTTCGCGGACGTTTTCAACACCCGTACGGCTTGCAGCGTCCATCTCGTTGACATCGGGATGCGTGCCGTCGGCGATGGCAAGGCACTGCTCGCAGGTGCCATCAGGCGACGGCGTGGGACCGTGCTCGCACAGAAGCGCCTTGGCCAGAAGACGCGCAGTGGTGGTCTTGCCGGTGCCTCGCGGCCCGCAGAACAGATAAGCGTGGCTGACTTTGTCCGACTCGATTGCGTTTTTCAGGGTGCGTTCGATATGCGCCTGGCCGACGACATCTTCAAACGTCTGAGGACGGTATTTCCTGTACAGGGCCTCTGACATGTTCCCTCCCCCGATTGCGTGACTGCTACTCGGCTTCCCCCGCTGCCTGCTTCTTCTTGCGCGACATCATGGCGGCCTTGATAGCGCCGATGAACGCCGGAGCCACCGACACGGCCACGATGCCCAAGACGATGACCTCGAAGTGCTCCTGGACAAACGGGATGCCGCCGAAGAAATAGCCCACGAGCACGAATAGGCAGACCCACGAGACACCGCCTATCACGTTGTAGAGCGTGAATTTAGCGAAGTTCATATGACCGGTGCCCGCGATGAACGGGGCGAACGTGCGGAAGAACGGCATGAACCTGGTGATGACGATGGTCAGGCCGCCATAACGCTCGAAGAAATGATCGAGCTTTGCCATGCGCTCAGGCGTGAGAGCCTTGACCTTGCCCGAATCGATGATGCGTTTGCCGAAGAAGCGGGCAATCCAGTAATTGGACGTATTGCCCAGAACCGCCGCGGTTATGAACACGATGAGCGTTGCCCAGACGTTCAGACCGCCGCCGTCAGCCGAAAAGACGCCGGCCGCGAACAGCAGCGAATCGCCCGGCAGAAACGGGAAGAAGACCAAGCCGGTCTCCACGAACACGATGAGGAACAACGGTGTGTAAACCCAGAACGGACCCAAAGCGATGATCCAGGCCGCAATCTGGCCGCGCGGATCTTTCAAAAGGTTGATGAAGAAATCTATGATGCCCATGATGCCTCTCGGATGACTACACGAAAAAGTGCCCTGGATAGGCAAGGGCGCTCGTCAGCGGTCCCTTATGGCTGCTTCCTCCCGGACCTGACCAGGTTCGGAACTTGGCGCCGCCCAAGCCCATCCAAGGCACTTGCAAGACTTCGATAGTATAGCCGACATCTGAGGGCAATCGTTCAACACCCAGGCAACAAAGCCCAACAACCACGCTTCGCACACACCCGACCGCGAAAAGAGAGCTGCCGTGCAATCCGCACCCGACCCGTTGCGAACCCCGCCCGGCCTGCTAGCCGATGCTGCCGCCGAACACGAAGCCCAAGATGATCACCAGCGCCGTCACCCCGACGAAGCCGTAGCGGGTCATGGGTTCGAACCATGCGCCGAGCGGCTTTTCGCGGCCCAGCTCCGCCTGAGCCTTCGCAAAGCCCTTGGGGCACACCCAGAAGAACATGACGGCAGCCAGAAGCGCACCGAGGGGAATCGCGTACAGGGACACGAAGTCCATCCACGATCCGACGGCGTCTCCGCTCTCGATGAACACGCCGACGCCGAAAGCAACGGCACCGACGGCGAGCACGGCCGCCCACCGCGGCAGATGCAGCTGGCTCTCAAGCGCTTCGATGGGAGGCTCGAACAGGTTGACCAAGCTGGTTATGGCCGCGCAGGCAACCGCAAGGAAGAACAAGCAGCAGAAGATCTCTCCCAGCGGCATAGCCTGGAAAACCTGCGGCAACGCGATGAACATCAACGGAGGACCCGACTGGGTGTCAAGCCCGAAGGAGAAGACCGCGGGAACCACCACCATGGCGGAAAGGATGGCAGCCACAGTGCTGAAGACCACGACGTTTTTGGCCGAAGAGACGACATCGACATCCTTCTTCAGGTAGCTGCCGTACGTGACGGTACCGTTTCCAGCAAGCGATAGGCCGAAAAACGCCTGGCCAAGGGCGAATATCCAAGTCTCAGGATTCGCCAGGGCCTCCCAACGGGGAACGAACAGGTAGGCATAGCCCTCCCAGGCACCCGGCAGCAAGGCAACGCGGATCAGCATGATGACGAAGAGAACGAAGAACAGCGGCATCATGATCTTGTTGAGTCGCTCGATGCCCTGCGAGATGCCGAACAGCATGACCACCAACGTGATGGCAAGCGCCGCCGCATGGTAGCCGATGCTGCCGAAATCGCTGGCAAGCGTACCGAAATACGCGCCCATGTCGGGCTGGGCCAGAAGCGTGCCCGTGGCGGCCGCCACCAGATACTTCAAAAACCAACCCAGAACCACGGTGTAGCCGATGGCAATGCCCAAGGCCCCAAGGGTGGGAATGGCGCCGAGGATCTTGCCCAGAATCTTCTCGGCGGGAATGCCGCGCATCTCAAGCGCACCGACGAACGCGCCCATAGGGCCCGACCCCATCGCCCGGCCGAACGACATTTCACCGATGACGCCGGTCAGACCCAGTACCACGACGAAGAACAGATACGGGATGAGGAATGCCGCACCGCCCAATTCGGCGACGCGATACGGAAACAGCCAGATGCCGCTCAGGCCTACAGCCGAGCCGACACACGCGACGATGAACGCCGCCTTGCTGGAAAACGAGTCGCGCACCCTGCCGGGAGCAGCGGAGGATTCAGCATGTTGCATATCTGACATAGATGGGACTTTCGGGTTCGGTGGCTTGCTGAACCGCGCGATCGCAGGCCTGCTGCACCGTTGCGCAAAACGCACCTCGCACGGAAGCACGCATTGTACCATGCCCGTCACCTGGAATTACCCCGGCTACCGGCAGGCTCGGACGAATGGAAGGGACAACGGCGTGAATCCGTGCGCAACGCAGGCACAACAGCGCGGTAACGGGACGGTTGCAAATTAGCACTCTCGTCCATCGAGTGCTAATTCGGTCCTATACTTCGATTCGTAAGAACGATTCAGGCGAGTGCAAGAGCATATCCCGCGAAGCGAATGGCACCCACGAGAGAGCACCCGCCGCATACAGAACGGAGTGACCCATGATGTTGGTTCCCGCACGCAAAAGCGATTTCCTGTCCGATTTCCTCTCCGACCCCTTCGATATGGGCTTTCTGGGCACCCGTCCCCAAACCGGCGCCCGCAAGCCCATGCCGGCTCTGATGAAGACCGACATCAAGGAAACCGAGAAGGCCTATGAGCTGGCCATCGAAATGCCTGGCTTCAAGAAGGAGAATGTCCAGGTAGAGCTTTCGGAAGGCTACCTGACCATCAGCGGCACCACCGCATCCGAATCCGAGGAATCCAGCGAAGACGGCACCTTCCTTCGCAAGGAGCGCTTCAACGGCAATTGCCGCCGCAGCTTCTATGTGGGCGATGACATCTCCGAAGATGACATCCGCGCCCGTTTCGAAGACGGCATCCTGAAGGTCTTCGTCCCCAAGAAGGAGATTCTTCCTCCCGAAGAGACCAAGCGCCTCATCAGCATCGAAGGCTAAAAGCCATCAGCCGGCGGGCTCTGTTCCCCCGCCGGCTTCCCCTCTGACCCTCTTTCCCATCCCCTGCTCAACCTCCAGAACCCGGCAGCTTTCCCTAGCAGCTGCCGGGTTTCTTGTTTCGCGCGCAGCCCGAAACGCGCTCAGAGGTTGCGGACCAATCAATCGCGGGAACGGATATCGGGCAGCATGCGCTCAAGCAGATAGCCTTCGCGCAGACCGTTCTTGCATACCGTCAAAGTCTTGCCGCCGGTGATTTCGAAAAGTTCCTTGAGGATGAGCAGACCGCAGGCCACGGTATGGAGCCGCTCGGGGGCCACGCGCAGCACGGCGTGGATGAATCGGCGACGATCGGTGAACAGGCACATGCACAGGTAGAGAACGTCCTCATAGGTGAGGGTCTTGCCATCGCACGTTTCACGCAGCTGACCGCACACCTCTGCTACAGCGCGCACGCTGCCACCGATGCCGAAAAGCGTTTCGTGACGCAGATCGGCTGCAGACACGCCCGCCTTGCGCACGGTTTCGGCATAGCGCTCCAGGAAAGCCGCGCGAATGCACTCGGCCTCTTCGGATGTGGGCAAGATGTCTTTGACGTACGCGCCGAACGACGACAAAGACCCCTGGTCAACGCTGATACGCCGCGTATCAACGCCCTTGCGCACACGGGTCACCTCAGACGACCCACCGCCGATATCGATGAGAACGCCCGCTTCCATCTCCGTACCGAAGGAGGCGCCCACGAATCCCAGATGGGCCTCATCCGCATCGGAGAGCAGAATGACCGGCGCGGACACCTGCTCGGAAATGGCTGCGATGGCCCGTTTGCTGTTCTTGATGTTGCGCAGAACGGCAGTTGCGAACACATCCACGCGGTCAGGCTCGAACAACGCAGCGCGCTTGAGCTGCTTGCGAAGGATGCGCACCGCCACCTCAATGCCTTCATCGGTCAGTTCGCCCCGTTCCACATATGACGCAAGTCCCGCCATCTGCTTGCGGTTGACGATGTTTTTCACCGAAGACCCCGCTACATCGTAGACGCACAGGCGGATGGTGTTCGATCCCAGGTCAATGACGGCAAGCCTCATCGGGCACCGCCTTTCTCAAGTCCGCGCAGAAGTTCGATTTCCGCCGCATAGCCGTCAAGGTCTTGAGGGGTTTCCAAGATGAGCGGAAGGTCGCGCAACGCCGGATGGTTGACGATACGCGCAAAGGCCTCGGTGCCGATGGACCCGTTGCCGATGGTCTCATGGCGGTCTTTATGGGAGGCGAAGGGATTCTTGCTGTCGTTGACATGCATGGCCTTCAAGCGGTCAAGGCCCACCACGCGGTCGAATTCGCCAAGCACACCGTCAAGATCGCCGACGATATCGTAACCCGCATCGTAGACATGGCAGGTGTCCATGCATACGCCCAGGCGGTCGGCCAAGGCGCCGCGGCGCTGCGCCACACCGTCGATGATGGCGCGCAGCTCCTCGAAGCGGCTTCCCACTTCGGTGCCCTTGCCTGCCATGGTCTCAAGCAGGACCGTCGTGGTCTGGCTTTCGTCCAAAACGTCTGCCAGCAGATCGCAGATCATCTGAATACCGGCCTCAACACCCTGCTTCACGTGAGATCCAGGGTGGAAATTGTAGTAATTCCCAGGGACAGATTCCATGCGCTTGAGGTCATCCGCCATGACCATGCGGGCGAATTCCCGCGTGCTCTCCTTATTGGAGCAAGGGTTGAGGGTGTAGGGCGCATGTGCGACCAGCTTTCCGAAAGATTCGCGCTCCAAAAGGTCGCACAGGGCCGCCGCGTCGGCGGGATCTATGGCCTTGGCGGCTCCGCCCTGAGGGTTGCGCGTGAAGAACGCGAAGGTGTTCGCACCGATGGACAGGGCGGTTTGCCCCATGGCGGCGAAGCCCTTCGACGAAGAGAGATGGCATCCTATGGTGAGCATATGGTTCGTTCCTTTTTCAGACGGCATATTCGACCAGCGATTATACAACGGGGATGCGGTGTCGCGCGCACGGTGCGCGAGCATGGGGATAACCGCAAAAGAAAATCCCCCGGCCATTCACATTGCGGCCGGGGGATGTCATGGCTGAAGACCTGCTTGAAAACCTTGCAGGCGAAGATGAGCCTACATGGTGCGCAGGCTGACCTCCTTGAGCTGGCGCTGGGTAACCACGCTGGGAGCGCCGGTCATGGGGTCGGACGCCGAGGAAGTCTTGGGGAAGGCGATGACGTCGCGGATGGACTGCTTGCCGCCCAAGAGCATGACCAAGCGGTCCAGGCCCAAGGCGATGCCGCCGTGCGGGGGAGCGCCCAGCTCGAGCGCATGGATGAGGTGGCCGAACTTCTCGTCGATATCCGCATCGGTCAAGCCGCACGTGCGCAGAATGCGGCGCTGCAGCTCCGCGGTATGGATGCGGATGGTGCCGCCGCCCACTTCGAAACCGTCCATGACCAGGTCATACGAGTAGCTTCCGCACTCAAGCGGAGCCTCTTCGATGAGGTGCTGCTGCTCGGGCGGGACCATGGTGAAGGGATGGTGCTCGGCGGCGTATTTCTTCTCATCCTCGTCATAGCGGAACATGGGAAAGTTGACCACCCACAGAAGCGCATGGCCTTCGCGGGGGACATCCAGAGCCTCGGCCATATGCAGGCGCAATGCGGACAGGACGGCGTTTGCCACATCCGCGGTATCGGCGGCGAACAGAACCAGGTCACCGGGTTCGACGTTGAGGGCTTCCTTCATCTTGGCATAGGTCTCATCGTCGAAGAACTTGATGATGGGGCTCTTCTCGGCGCCATCGGTGGTGTAGGCGATCCAAGCCATGCCCTTCGCGCCGTTTGCGGCCGCGATGTTGGCAAGCTTGTCGATATCGCCGCGGCTCCAGTCGCCCGCACCCTTCGCGTTGATGGCCTTGACCACTCCGCCGGCTTCGACAGCCTTGGCGAACACGCCGAATCCGCATCCGCGGACGATGTCGGTCAGGTTCACGAGCTTCATGTCGAAACGAACGTCCGGGCGATCGCAGCCGTAGTACTCCATGGCGTCGGCGTACTGCATGCGCTGCAGCGGGAACTCATGGGCGACGCCGGCGGCGGCCAGCACTTCGCTCATGACGCCTTCCATCATGTCCATGACGTCTTCACCCTGCACGAAGGACATCTCGATGTCGACCTGGGTGAATTCAGGCTGACGGTCTGCTCGCAGGTCCTCATCGCGGAAGCAGCGGGCAATCTGATAGTAGCGCTCGATGCCGCCGCACATCAGCATCTGCTTGAACTGCTGAGGGCTCTGGGGCAGAGCATAGAACTTGCCGGGGTTGGGACGGGAGGGAACGATGTAGTCACGGGCGCCTTCGGGCGTGGAATTGGCCAGAATGGGGGTCTCAACCTCAAGGAAGCCGCGGTTGTTGAGCGCAGTGCGCATGGCCTGTGCCACGGTGTGGCGCAGCTTCAAGGCGTTGAACATCTCGGGGCGACGCAGGTCCATGTAACGCCACTTCATGCGCGTGGTCTCATCGGTCTCGATGCCGTCTTCGATGGAGAACGGCGGAGTGACGGAGGTGTTGAGAACCTTGACGCTGCTGGCGAGCACTTCGATTTCACCGGTGGCCATATTCGGATTGACGGTGCCCTCCGCGCGGGCGCGCACCACGCCGGCAACTTCGACCACGAATTCGCGGCCCAGATGCTCGGCAACGGCGAAATCCTCCGCGCTGACGCAGTCGGGGTCGATGACGACCTGGGTATAACCCTCACGGTCGCGCAGGTCGACGAAGATCAGGCCGCCGTGGTCGCGGTTGTGCCACACCCAGCCCGTCAGCACCACATGCGCATCCACATCGGCGGCACGCAGCTGACCGCAGGTATGGTCATGCATGCAGTACTCGTTCAGAAAATCGGTCATCGTAGGTTTTCACTCCTTGTTCGCTTCCCGTGTGTGCGCCGCACCATGTCGGCCGCACGTGCGCGGGCTCTTCCTCATGCCGCTTCCAACGCAGCGGCCGCGCTTTCATCATGCAATCTTGCGGCAAAGCGGATTGCGCCCTGCCCCATCAGGCAAAACCGTCTGAGACTATTCGCCATCCGCAAAACCGAACAGCTCGTCCATCTTGACGCTGGGTGCGCCCACCTTCGGCTGGCTGCGGAAACGATCCGCAAGCTGCAACAGTACATCGAGCTTGACCAGCCGCTCCACATGCGTGCTCATGCGGCGCATGCGCACAACGCCTTGGGCCAGCTCATCCGGACCGACGATGGCAACGGAATCGGCTCCCAGCTTATCGGCGGCCTTGAACTGGCTTTTCAGACTGCGGCCCTGATGGTCCATCTCAGCCTGGTAGCCCACATCGCGCACCGCCTGGACCAACTTGAATGCGGTAGGACGCACGGATTCATCCACGCAGGCCACGTACACATCGACCCGCTTCGGCTTGGCCACCGTAACCCCAGCAGCCTCAAGAGCGATTACCATGCGCTCGAATCCGAGAGCGAAGCCCAGTCCGGGGACGGGACGGCCGCCCATGGTTTCGACCAGCTTGTCGTAACGACCGCCGCCGCCGATGGCATTCTGGGAACCCATGCCCTCTATGACCTGGACCTCGAACACCGTTCGGGTGTAGTAGTCAAGGCCGCGCACCAGCGTGGGGTCCTCAATGTAGGAAACGCCCTCCGCATCAAGGTAGGATTTCACGGCATCGTAGTGGCTGCGGCAATCGTCGCACAGGCAGTCGGTGATTTTCGGAGCCTGAGCCATGATGGCGGAGCAGGCGGGGGTCTTGCAATCGAACGCACGCAGCGGGTTGGTCTGCGCGCGATGGCGGCATTCTTCGCACATGTCGTCGGCGTGGTCCTCGATGAACGTGCGGATGGTCTCGCGGTAGGCGGGACGGCAGGCGTCATCGCCCATCGAATTGATCAGCAGACGGGTCTTCGATGCGGGAACACCCATTGCGGCGAAGAAGCGCATCAGCATGATGATCATCTCGGCGTCCGCGGAAGGATCGGTGGCGCCCAGGCATTCAGCACCGATCTGGTGGAACTGGCGCAGGCGGCCCTTCTGGGGGCGTTCAGCCCTGAACATGGGGCCCGCATAGAACAATTTCGCAGGCGCACAACCCTGTTCAACCAGGTTGTGCTGCACTGCAGCGCGCACCACACCGGCGGTTCCCTCCGGTCGCAAGCTGAGCTTGCTCTTCGATTTCACGGCCTCTCCGACGCATTCACGACGGAAGTTCTCGCCGCTGCGGACCACGAACATTTCCTTGCCCACCACGTCGGTTGCCTCACCGATGCCGCGGCAGAACACTTCGGTCTGCTCGAAAATGGGCGTATCGATGGGCTCGTAACCGTATTTCGAGAACAGCTTCGCCGCCTCATCGACCGTGCTGCGCCACATGCGCGCAGCCGCGGGGAGCATATCGGCGGTTCCCTCGGGCGCGTTGTATGCCATGGATGTCCTTCTCCCTGGTAGTGTCATGATCTTGCAAGGCCGCCAAGCGGAACCCTCGCCAAATCGCAGACGGCCGCATAGGCAGCCGTCTCCTGCTGTAATTTTCGTATTGTAGCATGCCCGCACGGGGGCGAAGGGAAAAGCAGCCTCCTACACGAACAGCGCGTTTTCCTTTCGGCCCGAGCAGACCTTCTCCATCCTGGATCTGGCCGCAGCCAAAGCCTCCGCGGCAACCGCGCGTGCGGAAACGGGGCACGCCTGGATGCAGCGCATGCACCCGATGCAGGCCTGGGCATCGGTGGCCTTCGGATCTGATGCCGGGATGGCATGGACGGGGCAGCGCCTCACGCACAGACCGCAGCCCGTGCACGCCTGCCCTCCGACGGGAACCATGGACGCAACCGCATACGCCTTGTAAGGACGGTTGCCGGGCAGCTCCAAAACGCGGCCGCTTTCGCCTTCGTCCATGGCCTTGACGATGCGCGCCGCAAAGCCGGCCAGTTCCTCGGCATCCGCCGCATCAGGACGTCCGGCACCGAAATCCCTGATGACCGAGTGCTCCGCCACGGCTGCAACGCCCGCAACCACGGCGAATCCGCACTCCTGGGCAATATCGCCGAGCTCGATGAGCGCGTCCTCGTAATCCCTGTTCCCGTACACGGCTGCAACCACAGCCGCGGCGCCATTGCCGGCCAAGGCGCGCAGACGTTCCGATGCCGTTACAGGAACACGGCCCCCATAGACCGGCACGGCAATGATGCACGTCTCATGCGACGGGATGGAAACCTCGGCGAAATTGCGGTCCTGGGTCAAATCGATCCTCGACACAGGACCGAACGCAGAGCCCATCGCCGAAGCGAGGAAATCTGCAACTTTATCCGTGGAACCGGTGGGGCTGAACGAAATGACGATCACTGTCTCTCCTTTAGGCCATGAGCTCGACGATCTCGAGCTCGGTTTTCGCCGCTTTGATGGCGTCGGCATTGCCGAACACGCACACGCATGAATGCTCAGCCACGCCCTTGAGAACAGAAGCGCAGGCCCGTACGGATTCAACCGTTGCTGCTAGCTCTTCGGCGCGCATCCGCTCTCGTCGGCCCGCGGGACATCCACGCAAAAAGTCCGTATCCTGACGGCGGGCGATCTGCCGGGGCTTTGCAGGGGCATCATGCGCGGCAACGGTGCTTACTATGTAACCCTCCATCTCCTCCGCGGCAGGTTCGAAACAAGCCAGCCAATCACCCGCGCCGGCGAAACGCCGCAGCGTATCATCCACGCCGGGGTCTCTGAACGAATGCAACGACAGCGCATTCGTAGGCGTGATGCGGAAACCGGTTCCGTATGCACCGCCCTTGACGCGGACTTCGTTCCAAAGATAGTCGAAGGACAGAGCACGGCTGACCACCGGCCAGATGCCGGAATAGGTGCAACCCACATCGAAGCCGCTTACTCCGCAGGCGACGAAGCAAACGTCGGTGGGAACGATGAACGCCTCGTTGCGAGGACGTGGTGCAGGTATGGCCAGGCGCTTTTCAGCAGGAGCCTCGGGCAGGCCGAAATCACCGGCAAGCTGCCAGAAACGATCAAGATCGGCACGCGGGCCCGTGAAGCTGACCGTCACCTGCGAAGTGAACATGGCGGCCGTGACTTCGGCGAGCTTCGCGCACAGCCCTTCGCCCCGCTGATCGAAATCATCGATGAGGTCCTTGAGGAAGACGTAGAAATCAACGCCTCCCAAGGTCTCGCGCAGCACACCCGAAGGCGCGTGATAGGACAGGACGCGGTTGATGGCTCGGGCATGGCCCTCCCCGATGAAGGACTGCTCCATGCCGACACGGCGCTGCTGCAGGATATCCAAGATCTTTCCCGGATCAGAGAAAACCGTCTTCGACCAGACTTCTTGGGGAATTTCAACCAAATGCTCCAAATCCTCGGACAGAGCGCTCGAAGCGACAACCAGCTTGAGCGCCACATCGGACGGATCGGCATCGGAGGGCATCACCTCGGGGAAGAAACGGAGCATGCCCAAGTGGGAGCGCATGTGGATATCCAGTTCCGCAGCGCTTCGCACCTGCGTGTCCAACTGGCTGAGAACCGATGCCGCAATGGAGACATAGGGAATATCCTCCCAGGTCAGATGCGAAAGATCGAAATACATCGTGGCATAGTCTATACCGCGCGTCGAAAGATCGTGGTACACGCAGGGCAAAGGGGTCCCGGCAACCATTTCGAATTCCGGCTCGGGCTTCGCCTCGCCGATGTCCGAAACGCGCAGACGCGGCAACGTGGCCAGAGCTTCAGGCGAATCAGGGGATTCCTGCAGCTCCCTGAGCGATTCGACATCTTGTCGGATGCGGTCGAAATCGGTTTCGTCCATCAGCCCTTCGACACGGGCGAGCTCAGCAGCCTCCCAGCTGTCTTCGTTGTCTTCAGGGACTATCTCAACCAGTGCGTTGTGGCCGGATTCCAGGACCAATGACCTGAGCACATCCTCGAACAACCCCGTCTCAAGTCCTGCCTTAAGATGGGCAAGCGGCTCTTCGAAGCGCAGATAGGTTGTGGGGGCATCATCGTCGTAGAGCCACCCGGCCAAACTGTTCATGGCCAAGGCCACGCCATCGGCGATGCCCCGGTCGCGCTCGCGCAGCGAGAAGGCAGCCTGGGCAAGCGATGCCTCAAGCAAATCGCGGGGAATCCCTTCGTCAACCAGGCGGGCCGCCTGTTCTTCCACGATTTCGCGCAGTTTTTCGGCAGCTCCGGGACGTGCGCTTCTGAGCTGGAACATGGCGACAGGCTGGAGCTGGGAGTCAACAAGATACGCTGTCGCGTCACCGGCGATGCCCGCATCCAGCAAGGCCCTCTTAACGGGAGATTCATTTCCGCCCATGAGCGCGTCGAGCAGGATATCCACGGCAAGCACCCGTTCGAAGTCCGCAGCAGTTCCAATCACATAGCCCAACCCCACGCACGCATTATCGGGAGACGTTGCCATGGGAACACGGACGTGCCCGGCTTTCAACGGCGGCTGCAACGCAATGGCAGACACGGGAGCAAGCTGATGGTCAGGGGTTTTCGCCTCTTGGAAACGCGCATCGAGGAATGCCAGGATACGATGGATGTCCATATCGCCATAGAGCACCACGTACGCATTGTCCAAGCGATAATGCCTGGCGTGCGCCTCGAGGAATCCCTCATAGGTGAGCTGGGGGATGCAACGCGGATGGCCGCCTGATTCGAACGCATAGCAGGTATCGGGCAGAAGCGCGGCGTTCATGGCGTGATAGAGCACATCATCGGGATCGGACAGAGCGCCCTTCATCTCATTGTAGACGACGCCGTTGTAGCGCAAGGATCCATCGGAATCATCTATCTCATAGTGCCAGCCTTCCTGCTCGAAGATGGCGCGCTTGGAGTAGATGGCCGGATGCAACACGGCATCAAGGTAGACATCCATGAGATTGAGCAGGTCTTTCTCATTGGTGCTGGCAACCGGATACATGGTCTTGTCAGGAAACGTCATAGCATTGAGAAACGTCTGCATGGAAGTCTTGAGCAGATCGACGAAGGGCTCCTTGACGGGGAAACGCTCAGAGCCGCACAGGACCGAATGCTCAAGGATGTGGAAGACCCCGGTGCTGTCTTCCGGCGGAGTCTTGAAGGCGATGGCGAAGCCCTTGTTTTCGTCATCGTTTTCCAGGTACAGAAGACGGGCGCCCGTCTTGTCGTGACGCAGCACATGGGCAACGCCGTCTATCTCGGCAAGCTGCTCAAGCGATACATAGCGAAAACCCTCAACGGTCTGCCCCGCCGAAAGACCGCTCAAGCTGCTGGTCTCAGCGTCGATGATTCGGGACATACGTATCCTTTCGTTCGTGATTCAGCATCGTTTTCCACGGGCGACTATAGCACAGATGCAATTGCCGAAACGCGTCTGGAAAACCTTCGTCACCGCACTGTAGAGCCCCGGCGCAAAATTGAAGGGCCGCGGTTGCAGCCCTTCAATGATGCTTGATATGCGGATGGCGTCCTTATTTCATACGGGTGCGCGCGAAAGCGAATCCGCCGAATGCCGCAGCTGCAACGATAACGACTGCCAGCATGGCGAAGATGGCGCCTGCGGAATCACCCGTCGCAGGCAGGCCCGGTTTTTCAGGGGCATCGCCCTGACCCTGGCCATCATTCTGATCCTGGTCATCACCCTCATCCCCATCAGGATCCGGTGCCGGAGGAACGACGGGTTTCTTATCCTGCACGCCGAACAGGCCGTCTTCGCCCATGACAAGCTCGCTGCCTTCGGCTAGGTAATCCGCAGCGCCCGGATGATCGAACGAGCCGCCGTGGATGAACCCGATGCAGTCCTCGCTCTCGATAGCTCCCAGATAGGTTCCGCCCTTGACCTCAAGGGTCACGTTGCCCGCCTTGTTGCCCTGGGGATCGGCCTGCAGAAGCGCTGCACCGCCCTCGAAAGTGCCCTGCTCGATGGTCACCTTGATGGGATGCTTCGTGGTGTGCTGGGAGATGGCGAGCGCCACATTGGATGCCGTGGTGCCGCTGGCATTGGGGATAACCTCAGGCTGGGCGGTGCCGCCGGAAACCTTGCTATCGCCGCTGATGGTCAGCTCGCCCGCACGAAGCTCGATGCCGACGCTTGCGCCCTCGATCTGCGAGTCGACGATGGAGGTTTTGCCGTTGGCCGCCAGGTACATGCCGTGCGAATCCGCGACGATCTTCATGTTCGTCAAGGAAAGCGTCACGTCGTCGAGCGTTCCGTTGGTGCCGATGCCGAACTGACCGCCGGTAATCGTGCCGTTCTTCAAAGCGATGGAGCACCCATCAGGGGACACGGGCAAAGCTCCGCCGTAGTTGAGCGGGGCGATGACGAAACCGCTTTCCGCACCGCCATTGATGGCATGGCCGGCGAAATCGATGGTGAACTGCGCTTTGGGGTACACCACGGTGACGGTTCCTTCGGCATCGGAGAGCATGACGATGGTCTCCGAGACGGGATTGTTCGCATCATCGACGGATGCAGCCACGACAGCCATGTCAAGATCGGCGTACCAAAGGTTACCGATGAGCGCTCCTTGCGTAGGAGCGGGGATGATGCGGTAGTCCGACGTGGATGCGTCAAACACGTACCCCTTGGCCAGCAAACCATCGAGTTCTGCGGCGTTGTCAGAGGTGATGCCGGCCGCGCAGGCGATGAGCTTGCCGGATTCAACACCCACCCCGCGCAGGGTAAGCGAGTCCGCTCCGCTCTTCACCGTGACGTTGAGATCTTGGGCGGAAGACAGGGCGGACAGAAGCTCGGCGGCGGAGCCGTCGAAAACAGCCGTTGCGCCGGGGGCGCTTGACAGCGTCCTGGATGCGGCGGAAAGAGCCTTCGCCTCATCGACGGTGAGCGCCGCATCGCGGGAGAGATAGACGGTTCCCTTGCCATCCGCAATGGCGGCGGCAATGCTGTCATGCTTGACCTTCGAACCATCGTCGGCAAGCGTGTAATAACCGGAGCTGTCACATCATCGGATACGCTCCACGTGCCATCGAGATTCTGGAAGCACTGGAAACCCGATCGAAGGACAGGGGTGACATCCATATCGAAGGTGCCGCCGACCACATTGAGCCGCTCGAGCATCTGAGCGTTGAATTCAGGGGCCTGCGGAACGAACGGCATCTGGCCGCCGTTGGAGAAGGTTCCGCCGGAGACCTTGAGCTCATAGACGTTCGATGAGTTATCGCGGCCGCTGACCACGATAGGACCGGAGAAAGCATTGCCCTGTCCGAATTCGATTACGCCGGCCATGTTCCAGGAACCACTGAACGCCTTGCCTTCACCGTGCGCGGTAACCACGCAATTCGTCAAGGCCACGTCAACATCACCGGAAGCATACATGTTGAGAGCCGACGAACCGGAAACCAAACCGGTCGCAGTGCAGTTATCCAGACGGACTACGCCGCTGGGATTGTTGAAATAGATGGCGGACTTACCGGAAAACGTGCAACCGGTGACCGTATGGGAGCCCGAGCCTCCGATGGACAACGCCGCACTCGTGCGTCCATTGACAACGTCATAGGTGTTGGCGATGACGCAATCGGTAATGGCGGAGCTGGCAGATGCCGATACTACGCCGCCATTTTGGGTATTGCCGGAAACGGTCACGCCCGTAAGCGTGAGGTTTTTCGCGGAAACCAATCCGTTGACGTTGCCGTTGGAGATGGCAAGACTGTAAGAGGGAGAGGTCTGGTTGAGGGTGCCGCAGGTCAAAACATTGCCGCCCAAGTCGAAGGACAACGATTTGTCGATTCTCTTGACCCCGCTGACAGACGCATCGGACAGAAGCACGACGGAAGCGCCGTCAGGAGCCTCGTCGATTGCAACGCCGAGATCGTCATAGTTCGTACCGTTGACAGAGCACACGGGATCTGCCGCCAATGCACGCGAAGGAACCGCTGCGGCAAGGGCAACCACGCACGCGGAAACGGCAAGCATCATGCAGAGCAGAACCGCGAATCTGCTTCGTAGTACCTTGGGTGTATCCACGGAATTCATCCTCTCATCCAACCGACAAAAACCAAGAGGAGGCACTAAAGCGCCTCTTGATAGGTACAGCCATTATATCCAGCCGCATCGAAAAGCAAGGACCCATTATGGGACTTGGATGCGGTTTCTGGAGAATTATCCCCATATTGCAAGCATACGTGGCCCTGCAGCCTCAGACGTCGAATTCGCCCTGCCAACCTTCAACCCGCTCGATGGCGCCGCAACAGTAGAACGCATCCTCATCGATATTCACCGAAGCCTGATCGGTGCCGGCCGCAAACTCCACGCATCGCAACGACACGCAACGGGCGAAAGCATCCGACAGTAAACGCCTGATGGACGCAGGGAACTGAACGCGCACCAACGATGTGCACCGCGCGAACGCCCCCTCCCCTACTTCGACCAAGCCTTCAGGAAGCTCAACAGACGTCAGACCGGCACAACCGCCGAAAGCTTGCGTTCCGATCGAGCGAACCCCTGCGGGGACCCGCACGTCACCTCCGCTGCCCGTATAGCGCACCAGTATTCCGTCTTCGACAACGAAGTCCCCGCACAATTCCCCCTGCGACAATGCGGAGCGCACTGTCAGAAACGCAACACCGGCTTCGATCAGAAAACCCGATCCGCAACACGGGCACTTCGCCGAAACCTCAGCGGATTCAACATCCAATTCCGCCCCGCAGCACGGGCATAGAGCTCCAACGATCATGACCGACCACCCCTTCATCGATGAGGACAACTGGCGAAAAGAAAAGCGCCCGGGCTTATGCAGCACCGGGCGCGAATGCACGGGATGCTTGGACGCTATGCGTTCTTGAGCAGGATGCTGCCCATGGTATCGGCGACGCGCTCGCACGTGTCAGCAGTGGATTCCATGCGCTGGTAGATCTTATCCCACACAAAGACTTCCTGGGGATTGGCATCTTCCTTGGTGAAAAGATCATGGACGACGCGCATGAACAAAGCGTCGGCCTCCTCCTCGCAGTCGCTCACGTCGATAAGCAGCTGGCGGAGCTTCTTGGAGTTCTTGAAGTTGCCGAAGTCCTCCATGGCAGCCTGAAGCGCCTCGCAGGACTTGAGCAGCAGGCGGGCGAATTCCAAAACCTCATCGGGCATGTGCTTGACATTGAGCATGTAGAAGCGCTGGATGGTGCCTTCCAGATAGTCGAGAACGTCATCAAGGCTCTGCGTCATGGCCATGATATCCTCGCGCTCGATGGGCGTGATGAAATCAGAGCCGATTGACTTGTAGACCTCGTGGCAGATGCCATCGCCGCTATGCTCGATCTCGTGCGCTCGGACCAGATATGCTTCCAGCTCATCCGCTGATTTGAAATTCTCGATGACCTCGATGAGCAATTCGGCCTCTTTACAGCAGAGCTTCGCCTGACGGTCGAACGCGTCGAAATAGTTGAACTTCTCCTTGCGTGCCATATGATTCCCTTCACTGAATCGATTCCGGGCATCCAGCCCGCCGCACCCTCAGCACCTTGGCGTCCGGGCCGTTTGCCAACTTCGCCCCCGGCCGCCGGATGCAGCCGAAAACGGACGTCACACGAATAGCAGGAACAACTCGGTCATCAAAAAACCGATCAGTCCGCAACCCGGGAACGTAAGCACCCAGGTCTTCACCATATCTATTGCGATGCCCCATTTCACAGCGCTTTTGCGTTTAGCCGCACCCACACCCATGATGGCGGTGGTGTTGCAATGCGTGGTGGAAACGGGCATGCCTGTGAACGTGGCGAGGACCAAGCAGATGCACGAAGCCAAACTAGCAGAAAAGCCTTGGTAATTCTCGAGATGCACCATATTGCTACCAACATTTTTGATTATGCGCTCGCCTCCCACCGCTGTACCCAGGCCGATGTTCACAGCACAGAACACCATGAGCCACACGGGAAGCACCATATCGACAGGTTGGCCGGCGCCGGTGGCAAGGGCGATTCCCAGCAGGAAGATGCTCATGAACTTCTGCCCGTCCTGCGCGCCGTGCATGAACGCAACGCCTGCTCCCGATGCAATCTGCGCCCAGCGGAACACCCTGTTCATGGACCTGCGGTCGACATTGCGAAAGACCCTGGCCACAACGCGGGCGAACAACCATCCCAGACCGAATCCCAAAAGGGTGGAGAGCACAATGCCGTAGACGACCTTAATCCATTCGTTCCAATTGATGGCATCGAAGCTTCCGAATGCAGCGATGGCGGCACCCGTCAGACCTGCGATGAGAGAATGGCTCTGGGATGTGGGGATACCGAACCACCACGCAGCTCCGCCCCACAAGATGATGGCCACCATGGCCGCCGCCAGCGCCACGAGGGCTATCTGGTTATCGCCGCCGAAATCCACCATGTTGAAGATGGTATGCGCTACGGCGCTGGTGAACAAAGAGACTATGAGCAGACCGAGGAAGTTGCACGCCGCCGCCATGAGGATGGCATGTTTGGGCTTCATCGACCGGGTGGACACCACCGTGGCAATGGCATTGGGGGCGTCGGTGGCTCCGTTCACCACGATGACGCCGATATTGAGGATCGTGACCGCCAGCAATACGGGGTCCGACATCAGTCCCGCTAGAAATGTTCCAAACTCGACGGTCACCTGTTCCTCCGATCAAACTCCCGCACCGCATGCGGGATGCGCTGCATGGATTAGAAAGCCTCGATGACGCGTCGGCGTTCCCTGCCGATGGTGGTCAAAGACTCATGGCCGGGGTAAACGATGGTTCCGTCAGGCAGCGGAGCCAGCTTCGTGCGAAGGCTTGCGCGCATCTCGCGTGCGCTTCCGCCTTCGAAGTCAACACGCCCCGTAGCGCCGCAGAACAGGGTGTCTCCGCTGAACAGCAGACCGGGCTTTCCGTCCCGGGCGGGAAGGTACAGGCAGATGCCGCCCTTGGTATGGCCCGGCGTGTGGATGATCTTGAAGGTCAGAGAGCCTAGCTTCACCTCATCGCCATCCTGCACCTTGCGATCGACCGCGACGGGCGCAACGGCATCCCAATCACCGAAGTAGCCACCCTGGCCCTGCTCGATGATCTTGGAATCGAGTTTGTGGGCGATCACCTTCGCGCCGGTAAGCTTGACAAGCTCGGGCAAGGCAACAAGGTGGTCGTTGTGGTCATGGGTGCAAACGATGTATTCAAGCTTGCGCCACCCAAGAGCGCGCACGATGGCCTGAGCGTCGCCCGCAGGATCGACTACCAACGCGGGAGCCCCTTCGGCATTTCCGTCTGAAACCACGAAACAGTTGTTATCCATCATTCCGATGGTGAGAACCGTCACAGGGATGCATCCATGGGTGTCGGTGACCATGCGCTTGCAATCAGCTTTCATATATCCTCCCTCATCGGCGCACAGGCGCCGTCTCGTTTAGCAGATGCCCAACGCCGGCTACCGGCGCTTGTGGGCGGAATCTCCCGGGAGCATGCGACGGGCGTCGAAAACGCCGTTGATATTGCGCAGCTCGGTGAGAATCCTCTCGACATTGGAAACCTGCGACACCTGGAACAGGTAACGCATCTCCACGATGCCGTCCGCATGGCTGACGGTGTTTGAAGACAGCACGTTCACGCCGGTATCGGACAGCGTGTTGATGATATCACGGAGCAGATTCATGCGGTCCAACGCCTCTATGAATACATCCACTTGGTACGAAGTGTCTTTGGACGGCGCTTCCTCCCATGACACATCGATGAGACGACCCTGCTCGCGCATGAGATCCTTGGCGTTCGGGCAATCACTGCGATGCACCGAAACACCGCGGCCCCGTGTGACGAACCCGATGATCTCATCTCCGGGAACGGGGCTGCAGCACCGGGACAGCCTCACGGGCGCGTTATCCAAGCCCCGCACCACCACACCGTTGGATGCATAGGCCTTACGAGCAGCGGGCTTGCGCACCGTCGTCATCATGGGCGGCATCTTCCCGTTGGCCATGGCAGCCGCCACGGTGATCGCGGAATCGTCGGGCTTTTCGTCAGACAAAAGCTTGACCAGGCGATTCGTGACGTGGAGAACGGTTTCTTTGCCCGCACCGACCGCAACCATCATGTCCTCGACGTCGCGATAGCCCATCTGGGCTGCCAGGGTTTTCTGAGCGCGCAGAGATGTGGTCGATCCCAAGCCCAAGCCGTGCTTTTTCAGCTCACGGGCCACCTTCTCGCGGCCGAGCAGCAGATCGTCGCTGCGGCTGACCTTGGAGAAGTAATTGCGCAATTTGCTTCGGGCGCCGGGCGTTTTGACTATCTTGAGCCAGTCGCGCGACGGCGTGGCGCTTTTCTGCGTCAGAATCTCAACGCGGTCGCCCATCTGCAGCTCGTACGACAACGGAACGATGGCGCCGTTGACCTTGGCGCCGACGCAGTGGTTGCCGACCTCCGTGTGGACGGAGTAGGCGAAATCGACCGGGGTGGATCCCGCACGCAGGCTCATGACTTCGCCCGCCGGCGTGAAGACGAAAACATCGGTGGGGGCAAGATCGACCTTGAGCTCGCTGAGGAACTCGCGCGAATCCTGGGTTTCCTCCTGCCAGTCGACCAGCTGGCGAAGCCAGGCGATCTGACGGTCGAAGGCATCGTCGGCGCGCCCTTTCTCCTTGTAGCGCCAGTGCGCCGCAACGCCGTATTCGCTCATGCGGTGCATCTCTTCGGTCCTGATCTGGACCTCGAGCGGTCGGCCCGACGGACCGATGACCGTGGTGTGCAGGCTCTGATACATATTGGACTTCGGCATGGCTATGTAGTCCTTGAAGCGCCCCGGCATGGGATGCCAGAGATTGTGGACGGCACCAAGCACCGAATAGCAATCCTTCACGCTTTCGACGATCACGCGCACTGCAATCAGATCGTAAATCTCAGAGAACCCTTTGCCTCGCTTCGTCATCTTCTGGTAGATGGAGTACAGATGCTTCGGACGGCCGGCGATGTGGGCCTTGACGCCCACTTTCCCCAGCTCATCATCGAGCGTGGCGATGGCATCGTTGAGATAACGCTCCCGCTCCATGCGCGTTTCGGCGACCATGCGCGATATCTGCTTGAATTTGTTCGGTTCAAGATAGTAGAACGACAAATCCTCAAGCTCCCACTTGATGGAGCCGATACCCAAACGGTGCGCGATGGGCGCATAGATCTCCAGGGTCTCACGCGCCTTGAAGATGCGGCGATCCTCCTTGAGGGCCGCAAGCGTGCGCATGTTATGCAGCCTGTCGGCTAGCTTGATGACGATGACGCGGATGTCTTTGCTCATGGCCACGAACATCTTGCGGATGGTCGCCGCCTGCTCATCGGTAAGCGACTCGACTTCGATCTGGGTGATCTTCGTCACGCCCTGGACCAGCTGCGCGATCTGCGGATTGAACTCAGCCGCTATCTGCTCTTCGGTCGTATCGGTATCCTCGACCGTGTCATGCAGCAGCGCCGCGCACAGCGTATCGGCATCCATCTTGAGGTCGGCGAGGATGAGTGCAACTTCGATGGGATGGGCTATGAACGGCTCGCCGGATTTGCGCGTTGCGCCGGCATGGGCCTGCGCTGCGAAACGGTATGCCTTATCCACCGTCTCGATATCGGTTTCCGAAAGATACTTCGATGCAACAGAAACAAGCTTGTCGAAGCGCATCTCCGGAGTCATTCCGTCAGCGACGTTTGCCGAAGGGGCGATACCGCCCTCGAACGAGTCCCTGGACAGGGCGCCAACAGCATCGGCGAGCTCGGCATCGACGGGCAATGCGGATGTCGATGCAACAGGACTATCGGTCATGTCCGCCTCCTCTCTCGAAACCGGACGGACGGGCAAGTCCCCCGGCTGCAGCATCTTCGGGCAGAATCGGGCGGATGAGACATTCGCGCAGATCATCTGCAGCAGTGGACATCACCCAATCCCGGAAGCGCATGAACGTATCGACTTCGCCCAAACCTTCACGATAGCGAACGCTGTCGGTCAATTCAACCTTGCCCGAGACTTCGCACACGTGAACGCTGCGGCCATCGGCTGCAATCCGCGTCTGCACGAGCCCCAGCTCGCGAAAGACCGCCATGCCGCTTTCGCACATGCGCGCATCAACCTTGAAGCCGGGAATGCGGCGCGAGCAGCGTTCGGCCAGATCATCATCGGATATGCTGAAGTCATCCCGCTCAGCTTGGCGCTGCATGCCGCGCAGTTCGCGGTAGATCTGGGCCATGGTGTCATGGGAAGGGGCGAAGCCGCGCAAAAGACCCTCGTTGACGGATGCATCCTGCCGGCCGAAGAGCAGATGGATCCATGCAGGCTCTCCATCACGGCCCGCACGTCCGCTGATCTGGTTGAATTCAACCTCCGAGAAGGGCATGTGGTAGAGCACGACATGCCTGATGCCCGGGATGTTGACGCCTTCGCCGAACGCCGAAGTGCACACCAGCACCTGCAACACACCCTGCCTGAACAGCTGCTCGATGCGGACGCGCTCATCGCGCGTGAGGGCGGCGTTGTAGAAACCTATCTGCATGGCCATCTGCGGAACCATCGAACGCAAACGCCGTGTCAGGTCCATGGACCCCAAACGCGAGTTGACGTAGATGAGCGTTTTTTCGCCCGTCGCCACAATTGAGGCCAGATAGCTGTCCTTGTCACGCAGGCCGCGACGGTCGTCGATGCGAAGATTCGGCCTCGATGAGGGATCGAAGACGAATTCATCGATGCCCAGTCCGGCGCGAATCCCCTCAAGCACCCGGTCCGGAGCCGTTGCCGTGCATGCGAGCACCGTCGGGTAGCCCATACGTGAGGCGATTTCCCCGATCATGGAGTAGGCGCTGCGCTTGCCCGCCCCCATCTCAGCCATATGATGGGCCTCGTCGACCACAACGAACCCGATCCGCTGGGATTGCGTGAAATCTTCCGGGTGAAACGCCAAGTACTCAGGCGTGGTCAGCACGACATCCACCGAACCTTGCGCCAAACCGTCCCGGACGGCCTGACGCTGCAGCGGGGTGCTCTGCCCCGTGACCGAGCGCACTTGAAGGCCGAAATGCTCGAACGCCTGCATGATATGGAACTGCTGGTCTGAGATGAGCGCCCTGAGCGGATAGACGAACAGGCTCGCCTTGCCCTCCATCAGCGCCGTCTTGGCCGCATGAATCTGGAAGATGAGCGATTTGCCGCGTCCGGTGCCCATGACCGCAAGCACATTGCGCCCGCGCGCCAGCTCATCGAGCGCGCGGCGCTGCGAACCATGGAGCGACCCCGAGCCTATCAACGCTTCGACAAGCGCCGCCTCAAGGGTCTCAGGACCTGCTTGCGCACGCTTGCGCCATGCCTCGCGACGCAACGTGGTGTCGTCGTGGACATGAGCGCAGCACGCGCCGCAGCAAGGCGATTCATTGTCGCAGAGGCCGTTGACGAAAGCCACGTCGGTCTGCGGCAAGCAGGCTTGCATGGCAGGGCATGTGGCGGCAGGCTCGATGGCCTGCAACATGCACTTGACGTTGCGGCGTCCGCGCCATTCATCTATCTGCACTTCGAACGCAGCATCCACCACGCTGCCGCAGCGCAGAAGCTCAGGCAAGGTTTCGCAATGGAACATGATGCCGTCCACGGTTGCCACGCCATCAGTCAGCGAGCACGAGAGATGGTTCTTGTCCGCACCCACCGCGCGGCAGTTGGTCAAACGCACGTTGCGGGCAAGATAGCGGGGCAAAGGATTCTCCTGGCCG
Source organism: uncultured Eggerthellaceae bacterium (assembly GCA_937892845.1). Lineage (GTDB taxonomy): Bacteria > Actinomycetota > Coriobacteriia > Coriobacteriales > Eggerthellaceae > Slackia. The sequence continues at coordinate 32,690 of CALBGP010000029.1, forward strand.
AAGGGAGCCAGGGCATCAAGGGCCGCCACCGAATCCAGCGTCAGTTCCCCCAGGTTGACGCAGGCATCGATTTCAAGCAGCGGATGGAAGCTGTCTTCGTCCAGCTCATCCATATAGGCGCACAAACGCTGCGTGAACTCTTCGAGCTTCGAAACGGGCAGGGTCACACCCACCGCCGCTTCGTGTCCGCCGAATCGCGTGAGAATATCCGAGCATGACTCCACGGCCTTGAACAGGTTCACCTGACCCACGCTGCGCCCGCTGCCGCGGGCCTCATCTCCATCGATGGTAAACAGCAATGCAGGAACGCCATAGGTGTTGACCAGGCGGGATGCCACGATACCCTTCACACCTTCATGCCACCCTTCGCCCCACACCACCAAGGCGCGCTGGCCATGATAGACTTCGGCAGCCTGCTCTTTGGCCACTGCAGCCAGTTCGGATTCGATGCGACGGCGCTCATCGTTGACGGTCTCAAGACGGGATGCCAGCTTGGACGCCTCATCGAAGCTATCCGCCATGAGCAGATCGAGTGCAAGGTCCGCATTGCCCATGCGGCCGGCGGCGTTCAAACGAGGGATGAGCGAGAAGGACAGGTTGGTGGAGGTGACGGCCTTATCAGCTTGCTTGCATACGCCGATGAGGGCGGCAATGCACGGCCGAGGGTTCGCGTTCATGCGCGCGACCCCGTCCGCCACAAGTGCGCGGTTCTCACCCGTCAGCGGCATGAGGTCTGCCACGGTGCCAAGCGTTGCGAAGTCGGTGTACTCGCGCCATAGGTTGGGCTGACCGAAGCGCGCTCCCAAGGCCTGGACCATTTTGAGGGCAACGCCAACGCCGGCAAGAATGGCGCTGGGGCAATCTGGGTCGAGCTTGGGGTCTGCAACGGGGATGCCCTCCGGCAGGGCTTCACCCGGTTCATGATGATCGGTTACGACAAGGTCCATGCCCGCAGCATGAACCAGCGGAACTTCGCCCTTGCAGGAGATGCCGCAGTCAACCGTGATCACAAGCTGGGGATTGCGCTGCGCGGCACGCTCGATGGCGGCGGCCGAAAGTCCATAGCCCTCCTCAAAGCGCTTGGGGATGAACGCATCGACCTCTGCGCCCAGAGCACGCAACCCGCGCGTGAGGACCGTAGTGGCCGAGATGCCATCAAGGTCGAAGTCCCCGAACACTAAAATGCGCTCGTGCGCGCGGATGGCGCGCTCTATCCTGTTCGCCGCCTCATCGAGGCCGGGGATGCAGTAAGGATTGTTCCAGTCCCTTTCCAGGTCGGGAGAAAGGAACATGCGGGCTTGCTCGAGCGTGCTGATGCCGTGCGCAACCATGGTCTGCGCAATGAAATGCGGGAGGCCGAATTCCGACTGAATCGATGCAACTCGAGCACCATCGGCCGACTTGATCTGGAATTGAGTCGCCATAGCGGTACGTGCCAATCTATTCGTTTTCTTCTTTCCGCTCCATTGTCGCACAAACAGCTGGATTGCGGACGAAAAACGTGTGGCTGGCCGGCGCGCTTCACCGGCCATACCGTCAGGCGAACTCCGTCAGTTGAAGCGCTGCTGGGTTTTCTCCAGTCCGTTTTCAAGATAGAAGAGCACAGCCCGAGCGCCAAGGTCGCACGCGGTATCGAAGTCTTCGGCCGCCTCCTTTTTCGGAGCGCCCAAAACCCAGTCGACCACGGGCATGCGTCCCGGAGGGCGCCCGATGCCGATTCGCACCCGCAGCCAATCGCGCGTCTGCAGCTTGTCGGCTATGGATTTAAGGCCGTTGTGACCGGCCAGACCGCCGCCGAATTTCACACGGATGGTGCCAGGATCTATATCGAGTTCGTCATGGATGACCAGGACGTCAGCAGGAGTCAACCCGTAAGACTGGCACAGCTGCTTGACCGGACCCCCTGAGGTGTTCATATAGCTTTGCGGCATGGCAAGCAGCAGCTCTTCACCGTGATGGCGCACTTTCGCCGTCAACGCGCCGCATTCGTTTTTCCAGTAGCGGGCACCCAGCTCTTCGGCCAGCTTCGCGATGGTATCGAATCCGGCGTTGTGGCGCGTGTGCGCGTATTCATCGCCGGGATTGCCCAACCCCACTATCAGATGCATGGATCTCCAACCCTTCGTCAATCAAAAGGCGGGGCCGCAAAGCCCCGCCCTGAGTCTCAATTCCCGAATGCGCCCCTGGCGCAGGGATGCGCCTTACAGCGCGAAGTCCTCTTTGCCTTCGAAGATGGCCAGAGCACGGTCGACATCGTAGTCCGCCAGCGTGATGGCGCTGATGGCCTTGGTCAGGCGCACAGCCTCATCGAGGGAGCGCTGATGGATGTTGCGGCCGGTGGCGTTGCCGCATGCGCCGCCCACATGGATCTGGTCATGGAGCTGCGTGAGGAAGGTCTTGGCATCCACGGTGGAGCCGCCTGCGCACACAAGACCGGTGCGGCCAGCCGCGGTGGAAGCGACCTTGAGGTTCTCAGCGGAGGTTGCACCCTCGGAAGCCGCAGGAGGATTGACCTTGACGAAGTCAGCGCCCAGGCACAGAGCGACGCCGGCAGCGCCTGCGATCAGCGCAGGATCCTTCTCAGCAGTGACGGCCTTGCCGCGGGGGTAGATCCACAGGACCACGAGCAGGCCCTGGGAATGGGCGGCAGCGATCAGTTCGCCGGCTTCTGCAAGCATGGTGCTCTCATACTCGCTGCCCAGGTAGATGGTGTAGCCCAGACCGACGATGTTCACGCCGGCATCGCGCATGGCAAGCACGGCATCCAGGCAGTGCAGCTGCGGGCTGTAGGGATCATCCTGGCTGGTCTTGACCAGGTTGGTCTTGGAGTTCATCTTGACCAGGTAGTTGATTTCGGGATAGTCGGCCGCATACTGGGCGATCAGACCGCGCTGGCCTGCCACGACGCCGCACACGCCCTGGGAGCCGATCTGGAAGAGATGCTCAGGGTCAAGGTCGGCCGCATCGATGCCCTCACCGTAGAAGTCGGCGTTGAGATGCTCGATCTTCTGGTCGCATGCGAACAGCATCAGACGACCCGTGCCGCGCGTTGCAGCCATGTAGTTGTCGATGTACGTCTCACGGGCGTCCGGCATGACGTCAGCCGGCACCTTCACCTGATCACGGGTGATCTTGGGCATGTTGTCCTCCTACTTGTGCATTTTCATGATCAGCGCCGCCGAACTGCGGGCAGCCGACTAAAAGCGCTGTTTTCCACTAGGGCCAAGTGTAAATCATACCAATCCGCACGCAGGATTCCACTCTCCGTTTTCACGGAAACGGCATTGCAGATGCCGCGCAAGCGCCTCATGCGTACGGAATCGGCGGATATTCAGGCTCAAGTGCCCGCTTGAAAGCGAAGGCGGCGTTTCTGGCAACGATGCGGCGGACGTCTTCGGGGTCATGGCCCGCGGCTATGAGCTGGCCTTCGTCCATCTTGCGTTCGACATGGTCGATGAGGATGGCGTCGAGGACCGCATAGGACCCGAGCGTCGCCTCATCGATCTGGTTGGGCGCAAGTTCGGCGCTCGGCGGCTTGGTGAGCACATGCTCCGGAATGGGCGCGCGTGAACCGCACGCTTCCGCCTGAGCATTGATGTAGCGAGCCATTTCGTACACATCCGTCTTATACAGACCGCCGATGGGGGCATAGGCACCCGAAGTATCCCCGTACAAAGTCGAATACCCCATGCACGATTCGCTTTTGTTCCCGGTGTTGACCAGCATCCAACCGTATTCGTTGGACAGCGCCATGAGCACGATCATCCGGCAGCGGGCCTGGGTGTTCTCCGCTGCAAGCCCCTGAAAGACATGCCCGTGGCAATGCGGGGCAAGCGCGCGTTCGAAGGATTCGAACGCATCCACGATGGAGACCCTTTCGCACACGATGCCCAATGCGTTTCCAAGGACCTGGGCATCGGTGATGGAATGCTCGCTCGAATAGGGTCCGGGAAGCAGGTACCCGTGCACATGCGCGCTGCCGAACACCTCTGCGCACAGACAGGCCACCACGCTTGAGTCGATTCCGCCGGACAGGCCTATAACCACATCCGTGAAGCCCGCAGATGCGGCGAAATCGCGAAGGCCCTCGGTGCAGATGCGATGCTTCTCCGCTATATCGCAGACCATGACCGCCTCCTAGCGACGCTGCACTTCCAGGATGCGCTCGCGCAACCACGAAGCCCACGCATCCACGCCTTCGCCCTTCGTCGCGGAGATGGGAAAGATGGGAGCCTGAGGATTGAGCTGCTCGACGGAGGCGCGGAATGCCTCCTCGTCGAAATTGAACACGGGCATGGTGTCCACCTTATTGAGGATGATAGCCTCTGCCACTTGGAACACGCCCGGGTACTTAAGCGGCTTGTCATCGCCTTCGGGCACCGAGAGGATCATGACCTTGGCGCCTTCGCCCAGATCGAAATCCGTGGGGCAAACCAAGTTTCCCACGTTCTCAACGATGATCAGGTCAAGGGAATCCAAATCCAGCGCATCCACGGCACGGCGGATCATATCGCTTTCAAGATGGCACGCCCCGCCGGTGTTGATCTGGACAGCCGCGATGCCCTGCGCCTTGATGCGCGCAGCGTCCACGTTGCTGGCGATGTCACCCTCGATGACGGCGATATTGAATTCGTCGCGCAGCGCTTCGATGGTGGCAAGGATGGTAGAAGTCTTGCCGGAACCTGGAGAAGCGAGAAGGTCGAGAACGAAGACCCCTTTCTCGCGGAAAAGGTCCCTATTGCCATCGGCTATACGGTCGTTGCGGGCCAAAATAGGCTGCTTGAGATCAATCTGCATGGAAGCGATCCTTTCTATTCTTCCGATTCGTCGGGAAGATCCACCTCTACGCTATCGATGGCAAGCTCTTTGCCCGCGATGAGTTCGGCGAATCCGCCGCAGGACGGACACGTGACATGGTAACGGTCATGGTCGAACTCCAACCCGCAGTCCACACAGCGGCTGCGCGGTTGGACCATGGTGATTTCAAGCTCGGCACCCTGGAAGAGAGGCGCTTGTTCGGAGAGGGCCTCGAAAGCGAACCTGAGAGCGTCCTCGATGGCCTCGGTCATGACCCCCACCGACAATGAGACCTTGAGCACCTTCGTGGCATTGTGTGCGCGGGCGGCAGAATCGACAGCCTCGATGACGCCCGTCATGATTCCCAATTCGTGCATGGCTTCCTTTCAAAAACACAGGAGGGACCATTCGGTCCCCCCATGATATATGCTTGCGACGCAGCCCGAAACGGACTTCTGGCAGAAGGTCTTGCAGGCTGGCGGCTGCACCGCTCCTATTTCCCACCCGCGAGCTTCTTCTTGACGCTGGCCTTCTTGGCCTCCCATTCAGCCTTCATCTCGGCCTCTTCGGCAGCCTCGCGGGCCGCCTCCTCTTCCTGCTTCTTGATCTTGCGGCCCAAGGCCACGCGCGCGACAAGCAAGCTGCCCTCATAGAGGACCACCAGTGCGGCGAACATGAGCAGCATGGTCACAGGAGATGCGTCCAAGGTGACCATGGCGGAAATGACCATGAGCACGATGTAGACCGTACGCCAGCTGGAACGGAGCTTGGCATAGGGGATGATCTCGAACAGGACCATGTAGAACACGACGAGAGGCAGCTCGAATGCGAAGCCGAACGCCAATTCGAAGTTGATGATGACATCGATCCAGGAACGAGCATCGGGGAAGATCTGGGCGAAACCGCCTGCCTGCTCGGTGAGCCACTGGACGGCCGGATTGAGGATGAGCAGGTAGCAGAAGATGGTACCGCAGATGAACAGGATCACGCCGGCGAAGAACGTGGGCATGAACCACTTGCGCTCATTGGGACGCAGAGCCGGCAGGAAGAACCCGAGGATCTGCCACAAGATGATGGGCATGCACGCGACCACCGATGTCCACAAAGCCACCTTGAAACGGATGGTGAACGAACCGAACACATCGAGGACGTTGAGCATGATCAGACCGTTGGCATCCTTGGGAAGGTAGTCCGCAACGGGCTGAAGCATGAACTGGATGATGGTAGGCGTCGCAAGGTAGAAGATGCACATGGCGATGAACAGCGACACCACGATGCGGACGAGGCGCATGCGCAGCTCGCCCAGGTGATCGAAAAGCGGCATTCGCGCCGGACCGATAGGCATGTTAATTCTCCTTCTCAATCGCGTCGGCAGCTGCAGGCGCAGAGGACTCGGCGACCTTGCGTGCCGAAGGCTTCTTCACACCCAAGAGCTCATCGGCAAGGGCGGAATCTGCGGCCTTCTTGGCAGCTTCGGCGGATTCAACCTGGGCGGAAGCGGTCTTACGGGCTTCCATGATCTTCTCATGGGTGGATGCAGTCGAAGTGCTGGTGGCAACGGGCTTCTCACCGGCGGCGACAGCAGCCTCCTTGGCGGCCTTGACTTCGGCATTCACCTGTTCGCGCGTTTCGCGGGCCGCCTCGGCAGCAGCTTCGCGCTTCTTCTTCTCGGTGCGCTCTTTGTCGTACTTGGCCTTGCGGGAAGCGAAGCTTTCCTTCTTCTCGACTTTGTTCTTGTTATCGTTGTCGATATTCTTGAGCGGATTCTTCACGGGCTCATCGCTGGAAGGATCGTAAATCTCAGTCTTGACAACCTTGTTCATCTCCTGCTGCGCAGAGCGGAATTTCTGCACGGCCTTGCCTATGGTCTTGGCAATCTGCGGCAGCTTGTCAGGGCCGAAGATGAGGAAACCGAACAGCAGGATGAGGAAAATCTCGATACCACTTAAACCGAACACCGCATACCTCTCAACTGTTTGAAAATTTTCAGCAACTGCAGCATTCTATCACAGCGCTTGGAGTAGACAACCATCATGAAAACAGACCGCCATCCCCAAGGACGCGGCCTGCGATTCCAAGCTATGAGACAGACTCCCGCTTAGGCTCCGCCACCTATGACCATGAGCGCCATGGTGGGCAGGCCCAACGCCAGAACCAAGATGACGCACACGACGATGGTGAATATCCTCTTCGTGCGCTCAGCGGCCTCTTTGCGCTTCTGGGCAGCCTCTTCGCGACGCTGGGCGGCCTCGATTTTGGCAGCGCGCTGCTTGGCGCTGACCTTCTGGGACTTCGACATGCGATCAATCCTTCAACTTCATACGAATCTGCATACCGCGACGCAGAGCCTCTTTAGCGTTGACGTTCACGTTCCAATGGCCGCCACGTTCGTAGAGGATGTCTCCACCGACCATGGTGAACAAGACATCAGCAGGCGACACGCCGGTAACCACAGCCGCCACAGGGTCCACGATGGGCGTTTGGCGCGATCCCGACAAATCAGCCGCAATGATATCAGCCCTCTTGCCCACTTCGAGGCTGCCGATCTCATCTTCCATCTTGAGCGCGCGCGCACCGCCGATGGTGGCAAGCTCGAGCATGGTCTTGGCATCGAGGAACTGATCGTGGTTCACAGCGCGATGAAGCAGCATGCCCAAACGCATTTCGGCGAACATATCAGCCGTATCGGTGGCCGCAGGAGAGTCCGTGCCAAGGCCCACGCGGATGCCGGCCTTCAGGAATTCCTGAAGCGGAGCAAGACCCATGCCCAACTGCGCGTTGCAGCGGGAGCACACGGCAATGGCAACGTCATACTGCTTGAGTTTGGCAATATCCGCGTCATCAACATGGACGCAGTGCACGGCCAGAACCTCATCGCTGCGGAAAGCGTCCCAGTTGAGAGCGTAATTTACGGGCGTCACACCGGCGGGAAGCCACATGGGGCGCTCGGCGATATCCTCTTCGTTGGCGGGCAATCCGCGAACAGACAAGGGCATGGAGCCGTAGCGGATGTAATGGTATTCCTCGTAGCTGCCCGCAACATGCATGGCAACAGGAAGGTTGAGGCGGTTCGCTGCGTCGTTGACCTTGCTGAACACACTGGGATGGCACGCATGCAGCGCTTTGGGGGCGATGCCGATGCGCATGCGATCAGGATCTGCCGAAGCCGACCAGGATTCAACATCTGCAAGAGCACCGTCGATGGCGACATCAACGTCCTGCTTGTTTTCGACGCCGACGCTGCGGTAGACCACCGAACGGATGCCAAGATCCTGCAACGCCTCGAACGACGCGCCGGTGCTGGAGAACTCCGCAAGCGTGGTCACGCCGCCGGAAAGCATCTCCAAGCCGCCGATGACCGCGGAATCATAGCGGTTGTCGCGGGTCATCCTGTTGGCTTTGGCATGTTCGGCCAAAAGCCATTCCGCATACGGAACATCATGGACAATGCCGCGCAGTGCGGTGTATTCGAGGTGGGTATGGAGATTGACCAGACCCGGCATGAGAGCGGCCAGGCCGAAGTCGCGAATCTCCTCATCGGGATAATGCGTGCGCATGCGCTGCGCTCCGCCGATTTCAACGATGCGACCATCACGCACCAAAATGGCGCCGTCCTCGATTGGAGACTGCGTGACAGGGAGAATATGTCGGGCACACAAAAGCATGTCGGCTATAATACCCCAAGTTCAGCTGAGCTCCGCGCTCCAGCAAGCTAAATCACTGAGTTGTCATTTTTTAATCGAGGAATGGAACATGGAATCCACTGAGAAGCATCCCGCCGTCGAGACGGGCAGCATCGATACGGCCACCGGCAAAAAAGCACCCGCCTCCATCTCAGAAGAGCGCGTACAGGATATCTTCTCCCACATCGCCCGCAAATACCGCAGGTTCAACGCCTTTTCGAGCTTCGGATTGTACAAAAGCTGGCTGCGCAAGACCGTGGACCTGGCGAACATCACCCCGGAGACGGACCTGCTCGACCTTGCGGGCGGCACGGGCGACGTTGCATTCACGGCAGCAAAGCGCACCCCGTGCAAGCACATCCAGCTGACCGACTTCGTCCCGGAGATGCTCGATGTGGCCCGCGATCGCGTGGCAGCGTGCGAAAACTGCGGCGTTCCCGTGGATTTCGAAGTGGTCGACGCCCAGCACATCCCCTATGCGGACAACAGCTATGACGCCGTGACCATGGCATACGGAATCCGCAACATCCCCGATCGCATGCAGGCGCTGCGCGAGGCGAACCGCGTGCTCAAGCCCGGTGCAACCTTCGCCTGCCTGGAATTCACCACGCCGCCCTGCGCGGTCTGGCGCTTTCTCTATCATATATATCTGAAGGTCATGATTCCCTTCTGGGGCGCCGTGCTGGTGGGCGAAACCAAAGACTTCGTGTATCTGGCAAAATCCATCAAAGCCTTCCCCAATCAGAAGGAATTCGCATCCATGCTGGTTGACGCTGGTTTCGAAGACGTCAAATGGCACAACATGGCGGGGGGCATCATCGCCGTTCATCCCGGCCGCAAGCCCCTGTAAACGAAAAGGCTGCCATCGCGCGATGGCAGCCTTTTTTTCATGCCGCAGGCACCCCGGCCCGCGCAATAGCACGATCCACCGGAACTAGGAACGGATTTCGAAGCCTTCGGAATCCAGTTCGGGAGCGCCCTCGGCACGACGACGTGCGGCCAGCTTGGCTGCGGCGGGAATCGATCCCAGAAGCGCAACGCCCATCAGCACCGACGCGACGCCCATCATGATCCAAACCGGCGTGAACGAAAGGCATGCGTCGAAGATCAAACCGGAAACCACGGAGCCCACAGCGGCGCCGAACAGCTCGAACGCAGTGACGATACCGGTCACCGTGCCGAAGTCCTTCTTGCCGTATTGCTTGGCCACGACCACAGGAGGCGCAACCGTGCCCATGCAGGTTGCGAAAGCGAAGAAGATGCAGGCCACGATGGGGCCCCAATCGGTGGCAGCGAAGCACAATGCGATGGCGGCGGCTACCGAGGCGATGGTGCCCAACCCCGTACCGACCTTCAAACCGAAGCGGTCATAGATGGCACCGAGCGAGATCTTCGCGAAGATGACCAGGCCAAGGTAGAACGACCAGACGGCACCGGCCCACATGACGGTATGCCCGCCGGTGACAATCTCGACGCCATCCACGGTGACCGCGGTCATGTTCGCCACGGCGTTCGTGATGAAGGCGCCGTTGGTGATGCCCATCATGACGAAGCCGAAGACCATCAGCCAGAACCCCGCGTCGCGGCGCAGCACGGGCCAACCGATGGACACCGTGACGGGCTTGTCAGGCGAACGGTCGGCCTTCGCCTCTTCCACCTGGCCGGCGCCATAGGGCTCCATGCCCTTGTCGCTGGGCCTGGTGACGAAGACTATCAGCGAAATGGGCAGCGCGACGACAAGGCAGACCAGCGCGAGCATGAGAAACGCCGGGCGCCATCCGTAAGCGGAGATCATGGCGCTGGTAGCCGAAGACAACACCACGCCACCCAAGCCAGAACCGGCCAAGGCGATGGAGACCGCCAGACCGCGCCTGAGCGTGAACCAGTTCGAAATCACCACGGAGACCAGCAAGCGCGTTCCCGCGACCACCACCATGCCCGCGATGATGCACAGCACGTAGAAGTGCCAGATCTGGGTGATGAAGGACATGGCCACCAAGGCGACGGCACTGGTCAGAATGGTGAATGCCGCCAGAAAACGCGCGGAGCATCGGTCGGTCAGCTTGCCGATGACCAACGATGCGAAGACCGCCACAACCGTGCACAGTGATACGCCCGTGTTGAACTGACCCACCGTGATGCCCAGATCGCGCACGATGTGGGTCTGGAACAAGGGGATGCAGTTCACGAATGCGGTGTAGCAGGTTGCCATGATCAGGAGGCCGGCGGCAACCACCCACCAGCCAAAGAAGAACCGGCGCGGCCGTGCGGCGGGAGCATCCCCGCTGGAACCCTTCGGTTTCTGTTCAGTGTTTTCGCTCATCTATCCACTCGCTTCCGCCTATTTGCCCAACATGTCAAGGTGGCGCAGCAGCTCAATGTAGAAGCCGACGCCGCGCTTGTAGGAATCGACATCAAGATTCTCATCCTGCCCATGGATGCGCATGCGTTGATCGCCGCGGAACAATATGCCGGCGAAGCGGTACGTGCGCGGGCATACGCGAGCGAAGTGACGCGCGTCGCTGCAGCTGGATTGGACATAGGGGATGATGCCCGCCTGCGGATACACGCTATGGACGACGCGGCGCAGGTAGTCGTAGGCAGGATCGGACTCGAACGGGGACACGGGCGAAGGTTCGCACACCTCATCGAGCTCGTAGGTGGTCTTATCGTCGAAGACGGCCTTGATGCGGCCGAGGGCGATCTCAACCGACTCGCTGGGGTCGATGCGCACGTTGACCGTACCCTTCGCCTTCTTGGGGATGACATTGTGCGCCTTGCTGCCCTCGAGCTGCGTGAGCGCGTAGGTGGTGCGCACCATGGCGGCAGTCTCGTGGCTTGACTTCATGATTTTGAGCACGATGGGGCGGAACAGCCACAGGTTGCCGAAAACCACGCGCAGCCCGAAGCCGCCGTGGGCAGAGAGCTCTTTGAGCATGGCGGCCACAGGCGCGGAGAGCTTGGCCTTGGGCGGATTCTTCTGGATGGCGTCCAAACCGGACACGAGCTTCGCCGTGGCATCTTCCAACGACGGCGTGGATGCGTGGCCGCCTTCGGCGCTGGTCTCGATGTACGCGTCGAAGATGCCCTTTTCCGCCACGCCGATGACGGCGAATTCGCCCTTGACGCCCAAGGGGGGATTGTCGATGAGCGCACCGCCCTCATCAAGCACCATATAGGGCACGCGGCCGATCTCCTTGAGGCGCTCGACCATGTGGGGCGCAGTATCGCCGCCGTCCTCTTCGGTGTTCGAAGAGAAGAAGTACACGTCACGCGGCGGGACGTACCCCTCTGCGATCAGGGTTTCCGCCGCCTCCATGAGCGCAGCCCAGATGCACTTGGTATCGACAGCGCCGCGGGCATAGATCTTACCGTCCGCAATCTCTGCGGCGAACGGATCATGGCTCCACCCTGCAGGATCGGCCTCGACCACGTCATGATGCGCCATCAGCACGATAGGCGCCGCCTCGCAGTCTTCGCCCTTCCACAGAAGCGAGATGCCGTAGGTGTCCACCATCTCAAGCTCGCACGCCTCGAAAACGCGCGGATACAGCGTGCGCAGCTTGGGCACAAATTCATCGAAGGCCGTATGGTCGGCATCCGGGTCGGCGGCCGCCCACACGGTTTTGCTCCTCAAGATCTCACGGAAACGCTCAACGGCCTCATCAGAGCCCATCTCGCTGCTTTCCGGCAGCGGATCTTGCACCGGCGTCGGCTTGAGCCGAATCGCATTCACCACCAAGACGATGGCCAGGACAGCCACCACGATGAGCACCGCAGCAACGATAGCCACGTTCACCACCCCTTTCGGCTTGCACGCCCCAAGGGGCGCAAGCCCCCGCAAGCGGCAATTGCCTCTCCTTATGTTCAGGTACCTTGGAGTCGATTATAGCCCTTGGGATTTGACGAAAACGCAGCATAGCGTCGAGAAGGCCCTCTGTGGCCGAACCGTCACCGACCCCGGCGGGACACGATGGCCGAATGATGGCAAACCCGTTGCCGAAAAGCAGGAAATACGCCGCTCGAAGGCGGTTTTCCATGGCAAACCAGACAGATTTCTTGCCGTTGCGAACAAGGAAACTCCTTGCAATTCAAGCAGAACGCCATCCAGAAAAATCAAGGTCCGCCCGCTATGATGCCCTTCCGCTGTTTGAAGGGAAAGGACGGCCATGTTCGAAACACTACGACGGAAAACCTCTCGCCGCCACGGCGATTCGCAAGCCATGGCATACCGATGGCTCGAACTGAATTCCGCGCAATCCGCACGGAAAGTGCGCAGACGCCTGTGGAAAAACACGGCGGCACAGCATTTGAAGATCGCGCTTGCATGCGCACTTGCTGTTGTCCTCCCCCTGCAAACGGGGCTCGTCCGCTGCATGCCCGCGCCCGCTTTGGCCTACGACGCCGACTCCGCAACGGCCATAGCAGACGCATCCTTAGACTGGGAAAGCGCCAAACCCCAGATTGAAGGGTATCTGGGAACACCCTATGTCTGGGGAGGAAAAACGCCTTCGGGATGGGATTGCTCGGGTTTCGTCTGGTGGATCTTGCACAATGTCTACGACTGCAGCATCCCAGGAGAAGGAACATCCGATTTGATGGCCGCCTTCGACAACCAAACGTACAAGGTCTTCGACAGCCGGACAGAAGGGCTCAAGCTGCTCAGCGCCTGCGAAGACGGACGCGTCAGACCGGGTGATGTGGCAGTCTTTCTCGATTCCGGCGGAGTTGACGTCCACGCCGGCATCATCGGTGAGAACGCAACCATCTACCATGCTTGGAGCGAATATTTCGGCACCACCCATTCCTCCCTATCCGATGTCTGGGACGAAAATGGGATCGGATCGCTGCATTCCCTCGAAATAGGACCCGAGCCCGCATATGCCGCAGAGCCCGAAGCTCAAGCGGCAGTCGAGGCATCCAGCCCACGCGATGCAGCGCCCGCAGCCAGTGAGGAAGAAGGCACCGCAGCAAACGACGCAACGGACGGGGAGGATGCCGCCGCGCAGGACGCCACCGACACAGCCGATACGGCCCAGCCGGATGCAATGGACGGCGAAAACGGATCGGAGTCCGCACCACCGGAAAACCAGCCTGAGACCGGAGCCGAAAAATCCCCGTCCGACCGAGCCGAAACCGAAAGCGCAGACGAATCCGCCCACGACGAAGCAAGCCAGGAAGCCCCTCAGCCTGATTCCCCTGAAAACGAATCCGGCCTTGCACCAGGAGCGCCCATCCATCCCTACGGGCTTGCCGTATATGCCGACGTTGTGGTCTTTCGCGGCATGAACCCTGGCGGAATCATTGAATTGGCCAAAACTTCCGATGATCCTTCCATCACCCAGGGCAACCCCTGCTACAGCCTTGCAGGCGCGAAGTACTCCGTTAAAACCGAGGGCAAACAGGTGGCGGTCCTCACCACCGACAAGAACGGCAAAGCCAAAACGGATCGGCTCCCATTCGCCACCTATACCATCAAGGAGATTTCGCCGTCACCGGGATTCGCGCTGGACCCCACCGAGTATACAGTGACGCTTTCGGCCGATTCGCCGGTCTCAGACGGCATTCACACCGCAACGGCCAACGTGGCGGAAAAGCCCCAGACCGGTGTCGACGCCGGCTCGCTCAGCGTTTCTGCAATCAAAATCGACGCAGAAACAGGAGAACGCGCACCTCAAGGATCAGCCTCCTTGGAAGGAGCGGTATTCCGCATAGAGCACTACCCCGTCTCCAATGCAAAATCGCTTTCCGACCTTGAAGGACTGACACCGGATTTGACCTGGGAGATAAAGACGGACGAAAGCGGCCGGGCGGTGCTTGGCCCCTGGAAAAGCCCCGCAGGAAAGCCGACTGACGGCATCCCCTTGGGAGCGATCACCATTCAGGAAGTGCATGCGCCTGAAGGCTACCTTTTGAACAGCGAAATCAAGCTGGTGAACGTGAAAGGCAGCGGCACGGCCCCGCATGTTGAGCTGAAACAACAGGCCTTTATCTCGGACGAAGTCATTCGCGGAGACTTCCAGATAGTCAAAACCGGCAGCGACCACCAGCTTCTTCAAGGAGTGGAGTTCACCATCTCCTCACCTGAAACGGGTTTCTCAATGACCATCGTCACCGACGAGAATGGCTTCGCAACCACGGCGCCCCTTGGCAGCGGCAATGATTCCAGCACAACGATGCCAGGAGAACATGTCCGCGGCGCCCTGCCTTACGGCACGTACACGGTCAGCGAAACGGCAACGCCCGATGGCTATGAACCGATATCCGACTTCACCATCACCATCAACCGAGACAACCAATTGGTCTTCGTGCAGGCTGAAGACCAGACAGTCACCCCCGAACCGGAACCCGAGCCTGAGCCAGAGCCCGAACCAGAACCCGAACCCGAACCAGAACCTGAACCCGAGCCCGAACCGGAACCTACTCCGGAACCGGAGCCCAAGCCGGAACCTGAACCCCCGCTTCCAACCACCGCAGATCCCGTGCCTGATTTCCTCATTCCGGCCATCGATTTCATCATTTGGATTGCGGATGCATGCTGTCAAAACGCAAGGCTGTGATGCAAAAGCGGATGCGGACAAAAACTGACGGTGCCATCAGGCACCGTCAGCTGGGTCCCTCCCCTTCATGTCCATGCATTGCCTGGTCTCACACCATGCTTTAGAATCTATTTTTCTGCACTGATGCAATGGCTGAAGAAAGTCCCCCGAAAGGTAGATCGGCTTGTCTCGTCTGGAAGAGCTCAAACAACTATTCAGTCCTGCCGTGCTGATTGCCACAATCACATACTGCGTGTGGCGGACCATCAACTATTGCTCCTATGTGAGCAATTTCGGCGCGGGCTACGATGCACTGGGTTTCGTTTCCAACGAAAGCTTCGTGGCAGGCGCCAATATAGGTGTCATTGCGGCGAGCATTTTCATCTTCATCAAATACTGGCGAGGCTCGCTGCGTCCGCTTTCCATCGATCACAAAGTGTCCCTCATGGTCATGGCGGCGGCCTACATCATCGTCGCATACTTTCCCGAACTGGCACCCACCCACACCTTCCGCTTGACCATGGGAATCATATGGGGCCTCGCAACAACTTCCATCACCGTAGCCTGCCTTGAACTGCTTGCGCTCAATTCATCGGGGACCGTCCTCATTCTGCAGCTCTGCATTACCGCCGTTGTTGCAGCGGCGGCTCAATCCTTCTTCAACGCCCTGCCTCTGAAGGTTGCCTCGTTCATCAGCCTTGCGTTGGTTTTCTCATGCATCCCGCTCATCGCATCGTGCAGAACCCTGGTGAAAAGCGCACAGCCCGCACTTGTAGAAAGAATCAGCAACCCTTCGGTCTCTCGCAAAGAAACCTTCAAAGGCTCGCTTCGAGAGTCCATCATGCCGGTCATTGCGTGCGCCATCTTCGAACTCATCGTCGGCATGGTGAACATGTACGCATTCTGCAGCGACGGATCGTTTGTCATCTCCCCCGATGGTGCGGTGCAGGGCATGTTCATCTGCGCATTGCTGCTCATCCTCTTCGTCATCATCGCGAATCGCGTTCCCCGGCAAGACGTCGTCTATACCATCCTTTTTCCTCTGGCTATCAGCGTCTTTCTCATCCTCCCGTTCGTGAGCAACATGTACAGCCGCCAGATTGCGGTTGCCATGTACACCGGCTACACGTTCACGGCCACCCTCTCCGTGTTCTACTACCTTCAGATATGTCGGAAAAACAATGACTCCATCTACGGAATGGCCGCCCTTTCAAGCCTTCTGATTCGAATCGGATTGACGATCGGACTTGCGCTTGGAAAAAATTTCTCCCAGATCGGCAACGGGGAAACGTTCACCCACCTCTTCGCAATGGGTGTCGCGTGCGTCTATTTCCTGGGAACCGTCCTGATGATCTGGACGCTTGTCATCAAGCGCTCGAAGCAGCAGGTCAAAATTGTCGTGAAAACGGTTCCTGAAACATTCCAAGAAGCAGTGCAACGCCGGGTTGACGAGTTGACCGAAGAATACAATTTGTGCGATCGCGAACGCGATGTCCTCATAGGATTGGCCCAGGGCAACAGCGCCTCGAGCATCGCTGAGGAGCTTTGCCTATCAACCTCCACCGTCCAGGGATACATCAAGCAGCTCTATGCAAAACTCGGTGTGAAGAAAAAGCAGCAGGTTATAGATCTGTTCAAACTCTAGCCCTCATCAGGCGCTGCGCAGATTCACCATTTTTTGGGGGTCTCTTTTCAGACATAAAGGTTTCTCCAGGTCAAAGCCATGTTTCCCTGGAATTTGAAACTCAATCACTTTTTCGGGATGCCCATATCCCCTTTCAGGCCTATGGTGCAAGCATAAACGCCGTCATCGTGTCAGGAGGGCGCGAAGCGCAGAGCGCAGCGAATGGATGCGTGCATCCGCAGGCTGCAAACGCTAGGCGGCATAGGGAGGAAAGGTTCAATCATGGCAGGACTCTCTCGCAGGAATTTCCTGAAACTGGGCGGCGCAAGCTGCATTGTCTTGGGTGCCGGTGCACTGGCTGGCTGCGCCCCCAAGGGTGAAGAAGCTAATAGCTCCGCCGCTACCGAAGGCGACAGCCTGGCGGGTTACGAGAACGTCAACTTCTCCAAGGAAGCAGACGTTTTGATCATCGGAACCGGCTATGCGGGCCTCGCCGCAGCAATGGAGCCCGCTCTTGCAGGCAAGTCCATCATCTTCGCCGACAAGCGCAGCGTCACCGGCGGCGACTCTCTGGGCTCATGCAGCTTCATGTTCGCATCCGGCACCAAGCTGCAGCAGGCAGCAGGTAACCCCATCACCATCGATCAATACTGGGAGAAGTCAGCCGAGAAGCTGTCCGCAGCCGACGATCACGAATGGTTTCCCGACTGGGTCAAGGGCAAGACCTACGCCAACACCGCCTTCGTCGACGTTGCGATGGAGAAGTTCGGCTGCGAATTCCAGGAGCCCTGCACCGAAGAGGAACTGCCTCGTCTGTTCGGCTCCGTCATTCTGCCCAAGGACGGCATCGGCAGCGGCGGCAAGTACATCCTCGCTCCGCTTGAGAATAAGCTGCGTGAAATGGGTGCGGAATTCCTGCTTGATACGTGTGCAACCGCACTGATCGTCAATGCTGAAGGCGCTGTCATCGGCTGCCGTTTCCAGGATACCGCCACCGGCAAGATCACCGACATCAAGGCCGGCAGCGTCGTTTTGGCAACGGGCGGTTTCGCAGATAACGGCGAAATGGTCTACGACAACATCCCCGACTGGGCCAACATGGCTCAGCTGGTTCACGGCTGCACCGGTGACGGCCACAAGCTGGGCGTTGCAGCTGGCGGTGCCCTGCACGGCATGGACAGCTCCTACCAGTACTGCAACTTGATGGGCGATATCCCCAACTGCACCACCTGGGGCTACTGGACGCCCATCGTCTTGGTCCTGCCCAACGGCAAGCGCTTCATCAAGGAAGACCAGTCCCACGACGCAGGTCTGGCCTGCGTGGAAGCCGGTTATCGCCAGTGGTGGTCAATCTTCGACCACAAGGCTTTCGAGCGCCGTGCCATCGCCGCTTCCGTCGAGAGCAACATCAAGACGCATGCCGATGCATACGTGACCGCCGATACCGTGGAAGACCTGGCCAAGGCCATGGATGTTCCCGTGGATACCCTGGTCGCCACCTTCGCGCGCCACGATGAGCTCATGGCTTCCGGCGAAGACACCGACTTCGGCAAGACCACGTGGCTTGAGCCCCTTGAGCCTCCCTTCCACGCGCTGAGGCTCAATGTCTGCCGCTACAAGACCTCCGGCGGCTTCATGGTAGGCCCCAACAACCAGGTCATCGACGAAGACGGCAACGAGATTCCCGGACTCTACGCTTGCGGCGCAGTCCAGCTGCACTCCTTCGCCAGCGCTTCCGCCTGCCTTGCAACGGGCTACTACGTCGGCCAGTCCATTGCCGCGAAATAGCTCGCAAGCATCCACCAACACCCCTCCATCGTCTCTGCATCCAAAAGATGCAGTGATATCAAGAGAAGCCGGTCTGAGACCGGCTTCTCTTTGCGTTGGGCAACCTCTCCGCGCGACGCATGCCGCATACCTGCATCATCATGCGTGTTTTTCGCCAGTACCATACATGAGACTTCATCGTATGCCCAGGTGAATACTGTTTCAGTGCGAGGATATTCTCAATCCAGTACCATCTGAGGCCCGAAAATGCCGCAAGAAAGTGCGCATTGACCCGAAAAAGACGCGTCACGGTGCAGGGACACGCTCGCACCTGGATGCATGCATCCGGATGCATGCACTCGGACCCAGCGCAGGCGGCTGGACAGACGAAAGGCCCTGCAGCATGCTGCAGGGCCTTTCGTGGCGATGGCCGAAGCAAAGTCGCAGGAGCCAGCCTGCGAAACACTCGATTAATGGCGGAAGTGACGATGCCCGGTGAACACCATGGCAATGCCATGCTCGTCGCAGGCCTGGATGACCTCTTCGTCACGCACAGAACCGCCAGGCTGGATGATAGCGGTCACGCCGTAGCCCGCGAGCATGTCCACACCATCGCGGAACGGGAAGAACGCATCGGATGCAGCCATGAGGCCCTCGGCGGTCACACCCATGCGCTCGCACGCCTCATGCGCACGTTCGCAGGCAAGCTTGGCGGAGTCGACACGGTTGGGCTGACCCGGACCCATGCCGATGCCCGCATGGTCTTTGGAAACCAAGATGGCGTTGGACTTGACACCCTTGCAGACCTTCCACGCGAACATGAGCTCGTCGAGCTCTTCAGGCGTGGGCTGGCGCTTGGTGGGAACGGTGAACTCGGAGGAAAGCTCGCTCACGCGGTCAAGCTGCTGAACCAGCAGGCCGCCGTCGACGGAGCGGTATTCCAACTTGCCGGCGCCATCGATGCCGCCGGTGGCCAGCACGCGCAGGTTCTGCTTCTGGGAAAGCAACTCCAGCGCGCCCTCCTCGAAAGACGGCGCCACGATGACCTCGACGAACTGCTTGTTGGCGTACATGTGCTCGATCATCTCACGCGTGACTTCGACATTCGCCGCGATGATGCCGCCGAAGGCGCTCTTGGGATCGCAGGCGAAGGCTCGGTCATATGCCGTTGCGACATCGGCCGCGGTGGCGGAACCGCAGGGATTCTGATGCTTGAGGATCACCACAGCGGGCTCGGTGAACTCGCAGGCGATGGTCCAGCACGCATCGGTATCGAGCAGGTTGTTGTAGCTCAGAGGCTTGCCGTTGAGCTGCTTGGCGTTGACCAGGGCGTGCGGTGCAGCATCGGGCAGGCGGTAGAACGCAGCGGCCTGATGCGGGTTCTCGCCATAGCGAAGGTCCTGCTGCTTGACCAGGCGAAGCATGAAATCATCTGCGGGAAGCACGGAGGACTCCACGGTGCCGCGTTCCTCAAGCTGTCCGCACAGCCACGAGGCGATGGCGCCGTCGTATCTGCTGGTGGTTTCGAAAACATCCAGAGCAAGCTTGGCGCGGGTCTCGTAGGTGGTTGCGCCGCCGTTCGCACGCATCTCATCCAGAATGGAGCCATAGGTTTCAGGCCTGGTCACAACGGCAACGCTCTCAAAGTTCTTGGAAGCGGAGCGCAGCATGCTGGGGCCACCGATATCGATGTTCTCAATGCACTGGCCGAATTCGGCACCGCTTTCGACGGTCTTCTCGAACGCATAGAGGTTCACGACCACCATATCGATCATGCCGATGCCATGCTCTGCAGCCTGGGCCATATGGGTGGCGTTGTCGCGCTTCGCAAGCAGGCCGCCATGGACAAGCGGATGCAGGGTCTTCACGCGACCATCCATCATCTCGGGGAATCCGGTCAGATCATCAATGGGACGGACCGGCACGCCGGCCTCTTCGATAACCTTCGCCGTGCCGCCCGTGGAAACGATTTCAACGCCGAACTCCTCATGCAGGGCGCGGGCGAATTCAGCAATGCCCGTCTTGTCGGTGACGGAAACGAGAGCCCGCTTCACCTGGGGATTTTCCATCTTGTCGCCTTCCTTTGCTATCTCAACGTTACTTGGAACACCTTTATGGCCTCCGCAGAGGGCAATCGCGCATCAAGCCTGGGCGATGCGCACCTTGCGGGACCCATCCACACTCACGCGCCCCGCTGCCAACCAACGAAGCACCTCGGGGTACAGCTCATGCTCGACCTCGTGGATCTTCGCCTCAAGTGTCTCTTCGGTATCATCTTCGGCAACTTCCACCGCACGCTGCGCGATGATGGGGCCCTTGTCATATTCGGCGTTGGCGAAATGAACCGTGATTCCCGTCACCTTCACGCCAGCCTCGAACGCATCATGGATGGCATGGGCGCCCTTGAACGACGGAAGCAAGGCGGGATGGAGGTTCAGCACGCGATCCGGAAACGCCGCCAGCACCTCTTCGCCCAGCATGCGCATATATCCGGCCATCACCACGTAGTCGCACCCTGCCGCCAAAAGCTCATGCGCAATGGCCTCGTTGGCCACATGGGGATCGGCGTACACATCGCGCGAAAGAGCCACGGTCTGGATTCCCGCTGCCTGGGCGCGTTTGAGGCCGTAGGCATCGGGACGGCTCGAAATGACCAGCTCCACGGAAGCATCGAGCGTACCCTGCGCGATGGCGTCGATGATAGCCTGCAGGTTAGAGCCGCTACCGGAGATGAGAACGCCCAGCTTAAGCATCAAGCCCCTCGCCTTCCGCATACACGACGTTGCCGGAGCCTTCGATGATGCGGCCGATGACCGTAACGGTCTCACCGGCGTCGGTCAGAATGGCGCTGACGGCCTCTACGGCCTCGGGGGCAACGATGACCGCCATGCCAACGCCCATGTTGAAGGTCTTGAGGGCCTCGTCCTGGGAAAGACCGGCGGCTTTTACGGCGCGGGCCACGATTCCCGGCACCTTCCAGCTGCCCAGCTTGACTTCGGCGTCCAAATTGGCGGGCAGGGCGCGGTTGAGGTTCTCCGTGATGCCGCCGCCGGTGATATGGGCCACAGCGTGAACTGCACCTTCACCCTCTGCGATGGCGCGCAGAACGGGCTTGACGTAGATGCGCGTAGGCTCAAGCATGGCATCGATGACGCTGCGACCATCCAAATCGTCGCAGGGCGCCGAAACCTCTTCAAGGCTGCGCTCGCCGATGAGCACCTTGCGGGCAAGCGAATAACCGTTGGAATGCAGGCCGCTCGATGCCAGACCCAGCACCACGTCGCCTTCGCGCACGTTGTCGGGACCGATCATCTTCGGGCGGTCGACGGCGCCCACGCAGAAACCGGACAGGTCGTAGTCATCGGGGTCCATGACGCCGGGATGCTCCGCCATCTCTCCGCCGACCAGGGCGCAACCAGCCTGACGGCAACCGTCGGCGATGCCGCCCACGACTTCGGCAACATGCTCACGACGAAGCTTGCCGATGGCAATGTAATCCAGGAAGAACAACGGTTCGGCACCGCATGCGAGAATGTCGTTGACGCACATGGCCACAAGGTCGATACCCACGCTGCCATGCCTGCCCGCCAGCTGGGCGCACTTGAGCTTGGTGCCCACGCCATCGGTTCCCGAAATCAGCACGGGATCTTCCATCCCTTTGAGGCCCGCCGCCGAGAACAGGCCGCCGAATCCGCCGATATCCCCTATGACCTCGGGGCGGTAGGTGGAATGGACCGCCTCTTTGATGGCATCCACCGCCGCGGCGCCTTCGACAATGTCAACGCCGGCATCTGCATAGGTCACGCTCGTCATCAGTTATCCTCCTCGTTGTCTATATGCACCCTTGGAAGGGACACATCCTGCTGCGGGCTCCAAAACCCGATCCTGCGTTTCTCAGAACACGATACTAACATCTGGATCCCGCGCCGCCCGTCTCGAATCACTCGGGGGGACGGATTAGGCGCGAGACGGATTTCAGGCAGCCTGAGCCGCCCCTTCTTCCTGCTGCTGTCCGCCTTCGTCCGAACCGGCCAGGGCAGCGCCACCGTTGTCAACCGCTATCGAGCCTCCGCCTTGGATGCGCTCAGCCTGCTCAACCACTCCCGAAAACAGGATGGCACGCGTGTTCGCATAATCATCGCCGCAGGTTATGAAGGCGAAAACCTTGCTGAACGCGGTCGCATCCACATCATCGGGGCGCGAAACCTCCGATTCCGCGATACGGTCGTTGACATAGGCGGTCATCGTGCCGTCATCGGAAAGATGGGGCTGGATAAGCGATGTGGAAGTTGAAGGCACCACATCGATGGCGAAGGTCAGACAACGGTAGTTCATGGTGGGCGTGAGCACATAAACCGTACGCGCCGCATCGAACCCCTCTTGGGTGAGCATGTCCATGACGGGGCCGAACATGGTGTCATCGTTCATGTTGTGGCCGTAGAGGAAGCAGCCGCCGTCGGAGAAATCAGAGGCATTGTCCTCGGACAGGAAGATCGAACCCTTGTGCACGATGGGATTGGTTGCCCCCGTGAAATCGACGTAAAGATAGGAATCGTCGGATTCACCCTGGACGATAGGATAGCTGATGGTGGTTCCGGGAACATAGACCCAGCCCACGACATCGGGGTTCTTCTCCGCAAGCAGGTCCCAGTCTACGGTCATATTGGCAAGCTCGTCGGCATCGGGCTCTTTGAAAGCCTGCTCGGCGATATCGTCATAGGTTTTCGTCCCGCTCCAATAGCTCCATCCTATGAACGCGAGCGTCCCCAGACTTGCAACCAGCACGATTGCGGCAACGACCAGCGCGATCTTCCAGCCCAAGCCGCCCTTGCCGCCGCGACCGCCATGGGAGCCGTGGGAACCGTGACCGGTTCCGTAGTTTCCGCGGGAATACGCGCGCGCATCCTGTCCGTACACCGCAGGCGCCCCGGGACGCGGCCCCGGCGAGGTTGCGCCCCCGGGACGCGGGCCGGCAGCAGGCGCACCCGCAGGACGGGGACCCGTCTGCCGATAGGACGCAGAGCCGGCAGGACGAGGCCCTGCGACAGGGCGGCGGGCCGCTCCCGCATTGCCGGGAGACGCAGGCCGACGCGGGGCCCCCTGCAATCCGGCCTGCCCCGGAGCAACCGGCCGAGAAGACCCGTCAGGCCTGTTGGGAGTTGTATTTCGAGACATATGATCCATACTCCAATAATAGAGAAAAACACCCCCTGGCACGGAGGCGTTTCTCTCAATCCATCAACTCATTAGAATCCGAACGCAGCACGATCCGGACCCCGTGCAGCGCATGGCCGCTACTTCTTCATTTCGTCGATGAAGCCCTTGGCGATGAACGCGATGATGAACACCACGATGATGGCGACAATCACCCAGATAGCCACCGCAGGGATCTGCATACCGAACAATTCGATCATTTCGAGCCTCCTACTGCTCCAACCGCTCTTCGAGCGCCTTATTGATGATTTCCAATGCTTTCACACGCGCATAACGCTTATCGTCGGACTCAAGGATAATCCAAGGCGCCGCCTCTGTCGACGTCAAACGGAACATATCCTCCACAGCTGCCGAATACTGGGGATGTTTATCGCGATTGCGCCAATCCTCCGGCGTGATCTTCCACTGCTTCGCAGGATCGGACTCCCGCGCCTCGAAGCGCGCAAGCTGCTCCTCACTGCTCACCGACACCCAGAATTTGATGAGCAGCGCACCCCACCTGACCAGCTCTTCCTCGAACTCGTTGATCTCGTCGTAGGCACGGGCCCATTGCGCGGGGCTGGCGAACCCCTCTACGCGCTCAACCAGCACGCGGCCATACCAGCTGCGGTCGTAGATGCCCACATGGCCGGCAACGGGCAGGCGCGTCCAATAGCGCCACAGATGGGGATGCAGCAACTCGGGACGCGTCGGTGCAGGCGAAGGGAAGACCGTGTAAGAGCGCGCATCGATGGCCTGGGCCACGCGCTTGATGTTGCCGCCCTTGCCCGCCGCGTCGTCTCCTTCGTATACCAGCATGAGGGGGATGCCCTTCAGGTACGCACGCACCTGAAGCTTCGCAAAGCGCTTCTGCTCGCGCTTGAGGGCGCGCCGGTACTCGTCCTCATCCATCGTCAGATCATGGCGAACCCCCACGAGCGTAGGCTGTTCGGCGCTCATGGAAAACCTGCTTCCGGCAGGGGCATGGGCCGACTGCTCCTGCGCTTCGGCGCGTGCAAGCTCCTCGACCTGCGCCGTCTCCTCCGCACTGCGGGAACGCGGATCGGTTCCCGCAAGGAGGCCGGCGCTGTTGGCCGCCGCCTTGTTTGCAGCCGCCTCGGCATCGGGGTCGTCTTCGACGGCAAGCGCCGCCTCGAGGGCATCCACGAGCGTTTGGGCGATGGCGAGATTGGCCGTGCGCTTGTCTTCGCCATTCACAAGCGTCCAGGGAGCGTACGGGAAATCCGTGGCGCAGAGCATCCTGTCATACGCCGCATAGATGCGGTCGTAATGGGGAAGGCGGGTGAGCTCTTCTTTGCTGACGCGCCAGGAGGTGGATTCGTCAGCCGCAAGCTTCATGAGACGGTGACGCTGCTCCTTGGCAGAGATATGGATGAAGAACTTGACCACCACATACCCGTCTGCAGCCAACTGGCGTTCGAACGCTCCTATGGACTCCAAACGCTCGCGCACCACTTCAGGCGAGGCGTCGCTTTTCATCACGGCATTCGCCGCAGCCGTATACCAGCCGCGATCGTAGATGGTCAAATCCCCCCGCATGCCCAGCGCATCCCAGAACTCCTTCATGATGGGAAACGGCGCCGCAGCCCCGCCGCGACGGGCGGAAAATTCCTCGGCAGCAGCCATCCTGTCACGCGAAAGCACGTGGACGGAAGTATGGCGGGCGTCAAGATTGCACATCAGATCGCTGATGCGGCTGCCCTTGCCTGCCCCATCCCATCCTTCGAACAGCGCCACCAATCCGACGCCGGCTTGATGCGCACGCTGCTGCAGAACGACCAGCCGCGTGATGAGTTCCTTGTAGCGGGCCTTGTAATCGGCTTTCGCCAGCTTCGTTGAGAGATCGACCTGTTCGAGCATGTTACCATCCCTTTACCGACGCATATCGCATGTTGGCTATAATGACGGTGAGGAGAGGTGCTCCCCCGCGCGCCTTGCGTAACGTGATTATTGCAGAACGCAAGAGCCAACCTGAACACGGGCGCAAGAAGTTTCCAGATGGTAACCGTAGGCCATCCGGCCGTTCGCAGACCCCACGCCTCCCGCGGACCCGCATGGGTGCAACCCGTGCGGAAACCCTCGGCGCCTCTCAGAAGGACAAGCAGGAGAGTGCGCCATGAAAACATCCGCAGAAGAATCGCCCCGCAACCAAGCCAAAGCCAAGGAATCCGTGCCCGCCGTCAAGTCGAAGGCGCCCGCCGGCGCACAGGCGAAGGCGAAGGCCCCCAAGCAGCGTCCCGAGAAGCTTCCCTACATGCAGAATCGCGAGCTTTCCTGGCTTGAGTTCAACAAGCGCGTCCTGGACCAGTCGGTCGATCCGCGCGTGCCGCTGCTCGAGCGCCTCAAGTTCGTGGCCATCTGGTGCTCCAACCTGGAGGAATTCTTCATGGTGCGCGTGGGCAGCCTGCTCGACCTCGAACTGGCGAAGACCGTCATCTACGATTCCAAGACATGCCTGACCCCCGGCGAGCAGCTTGAAGCGGTGTACCGCCGCGTACGCGAGCTGACACCCGTAGCATCCGAGTGCTTCCGGGGCGTCCGCCATGCGCTCGAGTCCGAAGGCGTGCACCAGCTCTACCCTGACGAGCTTACGGCCAAGCAGCGCAAGCAGCTCGTCGACTACATGGAAGCCAACGTCCTGCCGCTCACATCGCCGCAGATAGTCAACGCGCTGCACCCCTTCCCCCACCTGGAAAACGGCGCGCTCTACATTGCCGTGCGCCTCGATGACCAGGCCGAACCCGAGAAACCGGCGAAAAAGGAGAGCAAGGAGGCCCGCCGTGCCGCCCGCACGAAGGCGGCCGAGAACGTGGTCATGGGCATAGTCCCCCTGCCCCGCAACTGCGCGCGCATTATCCCGCTCGAAAGCGACGGGGGATTCTCATTCATCCTGCTAGAGCACGCCCTAGAGATGATGGCGCCGAGGATTTTCAGCATGTACCCCGTTAAGCACGCCAATGTCATCCACGTCACGCGCAATGCGGACCTGGACGCTTACGAGGAATCCGACGAATACGACGAGGATTTCCGCAGCCACATGAAGCGCATCCTGAAGAAACGAGCGCGCCTGGGCGCCGTCAAGCTGGAAAGCGAGCGGCCGCTGTCCGAAACCACCGAGCGGTTCCTGACCAAGAGGCTCAATCTGCGCCGCGCACAGGTATTCGCCGTGGGGCTGCCGCTCGACATGGGATACGCATTCGCCCTGCCGGGCATGCTGCCGCACGAAACCGCCGCACGCCTCACCGACGAGCCCGCCTCGCCGCAATGGCCGGCTAGCCTGGTGCGGAGCAAGAGCATCATCGAACAGGTGCAGCAGCGCGACGTGATGCTGTCATACCCCTATGAGACCATGGACGCCTTCGTCCACCTGCTCCAGGAAGCCGCCATGGACCCGGACGTGATCAGCATCAAGATCACGCTCTACCGCCTGGCCAGCGAATCGCGCCTTGCGGAAGCCCTGATCACAGCGGCGGAAAACGGCAAAGAGGTCACCGCGCTGTTCGAGCTGCGCGCGCGTTTCGACGAAAGCAACAACATCGAATGGTCGCAGCGTTTCGAGCGCGCCGGCTGCAACATCATATACGGCTTCCGCGACTTCAAGGTGCATTCGAAGATCTGCGTGATCACGCGCAAGACCGACTCCGGACTGCAATTCATCACGCAGCTGGGAACCGGCAACTACAACGAGAAGACCGCCAAGCTCTACACCGACCTGTCCATGATCACGTGCGACCCGGTCATAGGCCGCGACGGCGCACAGTTCTTCCGCAACATGCAGCTTGAGACCATCTCGAACGATTACGAGGAGCTCTGGGTGGCCCCCATGATGATCAAGGCCAACCTGTGCGCCGCCATAGATACCCAGATCGCGCTGGCGAAGATGGCGCAGGCGGCGGGTGCTTCAGACAGCGAGGCGCCGCGCATCATCATGAAGACGAATTCCGTCACCGACAAAGACATGATGGAGAAGATCGCGCAGGCGAGCCGCGCCGGGGTGAAGACCGACATGCTGGTGCGCGGCATCTCGTGCCTGCTGCCGGGCATCGAGGGCGAAACCGACAACGTCCGCGTGGTCAGCGTGGTGGGCCGCCTGCTTGAGCACTCGCGCATCTACTGCTTCGGCGCGCCCGCATCCATAGGCCGCGTGGCCGACGAGCGCGACGGACGCCAGGTCGCCGATGCGAAAACCGGCCAGATGCGCGGCAGCACGCCCCGTATGCCGGAGATTTCCGAGGAAGAGCTGCAAGCGTGCACCGTGCTGCTTTCGAGCGCCGACCTGATGACGCGTAACCTCGACAAACGCGTCGAGATTGCCTGGCCCGTCAAAGATCAGCAGCTCAAACGCCGCGTTCTCGAATATCTGCACTTCATGCTGCGGGACACCGCGAAGCTGCGGGAGCTGCAAAGCGACGGCACCTACACCGAGCTTCTGCATTTCCTGCCGCGAAACGATGACGGCACACCCGCCGCGAAGCCCTTCGATGCACAGGACCACCTGATCAAGGAGGCGTACACCGCAGCGGAACGCGCGCCCAAAAAGCAAGGGGCGTCCTTCGTCATGCACGCTCCCCTCTCGACGCAGATCGAGGCGCTGGCCGAAGAGGCCCTCGACGATGCCCGCGACCAGGATGAGGCCCCCGCTACCCCGCCCGCACCCGCATCGGAGCCGGAACCCGCATCGGAACGCCGCGGGCTGTTCGCACGACTTTTCCGCCGCAAGTAGAAAGCGGTTTATAGGACAAAATGTGTGTCCACATTAGAGGCATCGGCGCAGGCCGATGCCTCTTTTTCGCCTGCTTAAATTCGTGCGCTCTATTTAAGCACTCGGACAAAATGTGTGTCCGTGCAACCGTCGTCGCGCCAGGTGGATAGCCTTTTTCCGACACGTTAAAACGCTCATCGGAAGAGGTGGCGCCATGAAGGCGGTCAAATGCCCTTACTGCGGCGGTCCGACGAAGAGGAACGGCAGAACCTCCTCGGGGGCGCAGAGATGGAGATGCACCGCCTGCGGCGCATCGACCACCGTGCGCTACGACGACACCGCCGCCCGCTTCGACGAGTTCCTGTCGTGGCTTCTGTCGAAGGACACGCAGCTCGAGATGCCCGGCGCCGGCCGGACCTTCAGGCGCAGGACCGCGGAGTTCTGGGAGGTCTGGCCCATGCCGGTGCCCGACGGCGAGTTCCACCGGGTCCTCTTCGTCGACGGGATCTGGCTCGCGGAACGCCTGGTCGTGCTGATCTGCTGCAGCGAGGATCGGGTGGTCTCGTGGTACATGGCGCAATCCGAGAACTCGAGGGCGTGGTCGGCGCTCATGGAGCCGATACCGGCGCCCGACGCCGTGGTCACCGACGGCGGCAGCGGCTTCGCCAAGGCCGTACGCGCGGCCTGGCCCCGGACCAAGGTGCAGAGATGCCTGTTTCACGCGTACGCCCAGGTCAAGAGGTGTACGACGACGAGGCCGAAGCTCCAGGCGGGACGGGAGCTGTACCAGACCACACTCGACCTCATGCATATCGAGACGCTGCACCAGGCGGAGCTGTGGCGCGAGCGCTACCTCGACTGGTGCGGCTTCTGGGCCGACTTCCTCGAGGACACCACGCTCGTCGACGGGAGGCGGGTCTACACCCACGAGAGGCTCAGGAAGGCGAGAAGGTCGCTGTCCTCGCTGGTCTCGGCGGGGACGCTGTTCACCTAGCTCGATCCCGAGCTCACGAAGGCCGCGCCGCTCCCATACACCAACAACAAGATAGAGGGAGGCGTGAACGCCCAGCTCAGGGCCGTCCTTCGAAACCATAGGGGGCTCACGACCCTGAAGCGCGTGAAAGTGGTGTTCTGGTGGTGCCATGCGCACTCCGGGGATGCGAGGACCGCCAGGGAGAAGCTGGCGACCATGCCGAGGGACTCCGACACCGACCTGCTCTACGACGTCTATTCGGCATCCCGGAAGCACGACGACGGGAGGCCGGAATGGGGCGATAGGGCCGTTTGGGAGGAGCTCCACCGCAAAGACCCATTCCCGTTTTGGCTCGATTGACAATAGGGAACACATGTTCCGTAGAGACACACATTTTGTCCTATAAGCCGGTTTTCTTTTTTGTGATGCTTGAGGTTTGGTTGCGTTTGGGCCGCTTGCTCGTGAACGCGCTGGCTGTCCTCGTGTCGTTTGATGTCTCTTGGCGTTCGGCTTCAGTATGCTGCTTCCGATTGAGTGCGGAAGTAAAAGGATTCAAGGCGGACATCACCTTCGAATGCCCGCCTTGCTCCATGTATCTTTACGGATTGCACTGTTTGCAGGGCGAATAGCCTTCCGAAATAAGCTCGTCGCGCGTGGCTGTGGCCTCTTGCTTGTTGTCGTCGGCTATGTCGTCGACCGAAGAGCAGGTCGGGCGGTGAAATTTCATGCTCTTGGTGTTGAGCACGTATTCTTGCGACCCATATGAGGTGGCCGAGTCTCCCTCGGAACCCGTGCCGTTGCTGGGATTCGTTGCATCGCTCGAACCGGATGCGTTGTTTGCCTGGTTGGTTTGGCTATTATTGGCATCGCCCTTCCAGGTCGTATTATTTGTGCTCTCCGAGCGAGCATTTCCATTGGGGCTTTTGGTGGATGCACCGCTGGCTTCTTTGCCAGTCGCGTTCGGCGCTGCGCCCGCGCCGGTAGCGGTTGCCTCGCCGCTGGTCGCCACATGTGGCACGTCGCTCGACTCCCGACTTTTGCCCGTGACGTAATCGATTTTCACGCCGGGTTCTACGTTGTATACAAACACGTTGAAGCGAACGGCCTGCCCGCCATCCTCGACCGATTCCGCTTCCATCTGCACGCCGCGTGCTACGAGGTCGTTCGCGGCAAAAATGGGCGTCACGCGATAGAGCACATGGTTACCCGTTTGCTTCACGTAATTGGCCACGATGTTTTCGTAATAAGTCATGCCAACAGAATTCATGGTGCGCGTGCCCGTGATGAGGTTTTTCTCGTTGGCGTCTTCTCCGCAAAGCTGATGCGCGATTAGGTGGCTGCGATTGTAGAGCATTTCCTGGTCAACGAAGTCGTAGCGGTGCTGCTCCCAGCCGCTTGGGTGCACCTGCGAAATGTCGCCGCGAGGCGCGTTGCTCAGCGTGTCGGTACCGATGCGCGCGAATGCCACGCCGCAACGCCCTTCGAAATCGAGGTCGGAGAATTCCATGAATGCGCCGCGTTTGAAGTCGTCGTTGGTAAAGCCTGGCTCGCCGTTGTTGACGTCAATGCAAAGCGCGCCCGAGTATTCGGGAATGTCGGCAATCTGCGCGGCGGCGGGGTTGCTCGTTTGGGCGCCGCTGAAAGAGCTGCTCTCGCATGCGGCGAGCGGCAACGTGCAGCACAGCGCAAGGGCAATGCCGGCAAATAGCGCCGCAAAACGCGTGGGTATGGTGCGAGATTCATGCTCGCGAGAAGGTATCCGCATCAAAGCGATGCCTTTCTACATTGGTTGTAATAAACGCGGGCGTTCTGTTCTCGAATTATGGGTGACCCCGCGAAGTGCGAGGGCTATTGTATCGCGCACATCGGTGCTGCAAGGGGCGTGCCACGATGATGCGATCCCATTGAGGAAACATGTCGTGCTGGCGCAGCCGCCTTGTACGTCGGGGTGAAGAAAATCGCACTCTTACAGTGCGATTTCGAGTTAAAATTGCACTGTAAGAGTGCGATTTGAAAGGTGGTGCTTCATGGAGCGGCTCTACGAGTACATGAATCGTCAACTGAAAAGCGTAAACGATGAATTCCACCGATATATGTACGACAAAATCAACTGGGACAATCGCATGCTTGGTTTGGTCGGGCCACGTGGCGTTGGCAAAACGACGCTGTTTTTACAACATATCAAGGAACATCACTCGACGGACGACACATTGTATGTTTCGGCCGAACATATGTATTTTGCCAACCATTCCTTGTATGGCCTGGCAGAGGAGTTTTTTAAAAACGGCGGCAAATATCTTTTTATCGATGAGGTTCATAAATACGAAGGCTGGTCGCGCGAACTCAAGCTCATGTACGATTCTCTTCCTGGTTTGCATGTGTACTTCACAGGCTCCTCGGTTCTTGATATCGAGAAAGGCGAGGCCGACTTGAGTCGCCGCGCGCCGAAATACCTTATGCAGGGAATGTCGTTCCGAGAATATTTAGCCGTTCGTCACGGCGTGCATGCTCCGTGCCTTTCGCTTGCAGACATACTTGCGCATAAGGAGGAAATTCCTGGGGTCGAACACCCGTTGCCCTTGTTCAAAGACTATTTGCGTTGCGGCTATTATCCCTTTGGCGACGACGAACAGTTCGATATTGAGCTTGGACAGGTCATTACACGAACGCTCGAGGTTGATATTCCCCAGTTTGCGGGCATGACGGCGGCGACCGGTCGCAAATTGAAGCGGCTTATGGCAATAGTGAGTACGTTGGCTCCCTTCAAACCGAATATGACAAGCTTGGGTAGTCAAATTCAAGTGAGTCGAAACAACGTCGAAGATTACCTGCTGTATATGGAGAAAGCGGGCATGGTTGCGCAGCTGCGCACGAATGCGGGCGGGCTTGGCGCGCTTGGAAAAACTGAGAAAGTGTATCTCGACAACACCAATATTCTGTACAACCTCAGTGAAGGAAGTGAAGATATTGGCAATGTGCGAGAGACATTCTTTTTCAACCAAATGCGCGTGGGGCACAAGGTGACCGCATCGAAGATTTCCGATTTCGAGATCGATGGGCTTACGTTTGAGGTGGGCGGAAAGAACAAGGGCCAAAATCAAATTGCCGAAGCCAAGCGTGGATACGTCGTGAAAGACGATATTGAGTTTTCCTACGGAAACGTTATCGCGCTTTGGGCATTGGGGCTCATGTATTGACGTGTCTTTTGCCAAATTCGACCGAAATCACGTCGCGCTCTGCTTCGCTTCGCATTTCGTCCTGCTGCTTTCAGCCTTTCTCCCTCGGGGCTTTCGTCTGCCTGCTTGCTTATTCCGCAAATTTCAGCAGCTCGGCGGGCGCGTCGATGAGCGCGCCGGGGTTGTTGCTCGTAAGGTGATTGAGCGTTTGGTAGCCCCATTTCGCGCCAATGGGGAATGCGCCAGCGTTGTTCGCGACCTGCATGTCCACGTCAGAATCGCCGACATACGCCACGCGTTCGATTGGCACGTCGAGCGTTTTTGCGACGAGCGTGAGGCCTTCCGGGTCGGGCTTGCGCGGCACAGGACCATCGCCAAGCGCGAAATCCATGAGGTCAGCGAAGTAATGCTTGGTTAGAATTTGCACACCGCCGTCGTATTTGTTCGATAGCACGGCGAGCTTCATGCCGCGTGCCTTCAGTTCGGCCAAGGTGTCGAGCATGCCGTCGTACACAGTCGTTTTCTGGTTGCCCACTTCGTCGTAGCGCGCTTTCCACCAGGCGAGCGCCGCTTCGGTGGCGTTGTCGTCTAGGTCTTGCGGCAGCGCTTGCAGAATAAGCGAGCGCAGGCCGTTGCCAATCATGGCCAAGATTTCCTCGGTGGTGTGCGTGGGGTAGCCGAAGTGCGTGAGCGTTTCGTTGGTCACGTCGACCAAATCGGGCAGCGAATCGAGCAGTGTGCCGTCCATATCGAACACGAACGCCTCGAGCGGTTCGTGGGTGCGAAGCAATTCCATCGTGGGATCCTTTCGTGTTGGCGCGGCCGTGCCGCGCAGGTTTTGACCGGCTCGCAGTATACCTGTCGCATTTGACGCGCGTGTGGTGGGTGTTTTCCGAAAAGGCGGAGGCTTCGGTAGTTAATGTGGTAAGGGATTCGTTGAATCTGAATCTGAATCCGCCCCATTCCCGTTGACAAGTCGATTTCCGTTTCGGCATGGTGGCCGCAATGGGGGAAAGCGAGGCGGGTCATGGGCAATCCATCTCCCAGGCATACGACGGAATTCAAGCAGAGGGCCGTTGGGCCGTGCAGGAAATTGCGGCCGCCGAGCGCGCACGCCATGCGCGACGAGGAGTTTGCTGTCGCGATATCCCGAGTCAGGGACGAGGCTTGAGGCATCTACGGCGCGCCCCGCCCAAAGGCGTTCAAGGAGGCGCGCGGCAGGGTTCGCGCCATCGACGCTCGCGCGGCCCAGCTGGGCATGCGCCGGTCGGATTACCTGAGGCAACTGGTCGAAAACGACCTGGAGTGCGCGGGCATCGCCTGAACCCGCTGCATGAGAAAGTCAGAGAAGCGCGTCGGCATTGGCTACGATTCCACCGGAAGGCTCCTCGAGGTCGTGACGGTGAGGAACGGTGCGGACGACTGGCTGGTCAAACACGCGCACCGATGCCTTTGCGAAAGAGCAGTCCAAATGGGGCCATTGAAAAATTGAATACGAGTACGGCGGCGGTCATGCGGCGGTTCCGTGGACCTATGCTGGCAGATTGAATTTCGCCGCCAATCCGGCAATGATGATTTCGAGGTCTCGATCGAACGTCTCTTCGGTGAAAAGCGAGATGAATCGCTGCGCTTCTGCGGACAGGCTGTCCTTACGGGCGGATTTCGCCATGCTCTCGACAAGCTGAAAGCCCGGGAGAAACGAGTGCATGACGCTCAAGAAAATGAGGGGCATGTCCTCAGGGATGTCCTGATGCCCATGAAGTGAGAATACGTTCTCGGTGTAAGAAAGAATCGGTTCTTCAAAAGAGGGTGTTTGCACGAAGAGCATGAACGCGCCCGGATGCGAAAGCGCCATGGCGCGATGGCAGTGGGCCACGCGCCGAAGCGTATCCTGCCATGCTTCGCCCGGAATCGCGTCGGCTTGATGTCCTTCGAGCATCGCCGACAGGACGGCTTTCAACAGCGACTCCTTGGATCCGAAGCGGTTGCAAATCGTCATCGTCGGAATACCGGTGGATTCGCTGAGCTTTCGGAACGACAAGGCGTCGATTCCGTGTTCGTCGATGAACGAGAGCGCTGCTCTCGCGATTTCCTCGTTGCTGACGGCGCTGCCGCTCTGTCGGACCATATAAGAACCTTTCCTTGTGCGTGTCGGCCATTATAAGGGCGGCTGCGACATGGCTGGGAAACTTCCTAAATTGCACTTGACCGTCCGTCTGTCCGAAATTACAATTTGGTACATCGTACCATGGTACGGTGTACCATACCTGTGCAGAAGATGGAGGGAGCATGAACGTAAGCAGGAGAAGTTTTCTGAGCGGAGCAACGGTTTTAGGAGCAGGGGCGGTGCTGGGCGGCCTCGCGGGATGCTCGCCACAAGCCGAGCTGAAAGAACCTGCCGAACAGGGCGGCGAAAAGACTGCGGCGCATAATCCCGTGCGGACCGAATCGTTCGACGTCGTCGTCGTCGGGTCCGGCACGGCGGGAACGTGCGCCGCTCTTCGCGCGGCCGAGTTGGGCGCCTCGGTACTTTGCGTCGAGAAGAACTCTGGCCTCTGCGGCACTTCGGCCTTCGCCGAGGGCCTTTGCGGCATCAACACGCGCTTTCAGTTGGAGCAGGGCATCTCCATCGACAAGCTCCAGGTGGTCAAGGACACGATGGATTACCACCACTACCATGCAGCGGCCCGGTGGTAAGAAGGTTCGTCGAGGAGTGCGGCAGGGTGGTCGACTGGGTCGAGGGCCAGGGAATCGCGTACGCCGCGGTCGAGGCCCTAGGCGAGTCATACCAGGTATGGCATCTTCCGGCGGGCGAAGGCGGGCCAACGAGCATGAAAGCGGTTCTCGACGTGCTGCAGGCGAAGGCGACGGAGCTTGGCGTCGAGTTCAGGACCGAATGCCCCATGACGGGCATCGTAGTTTCCGATGGCTCCGTGACTGGAATCTTCGCCACCATTGGCGGGGAAGAAATCCAAATCGACGCGAAGGCTGTCGTTCTCGCGACGGGTGGGTACGCAAACAGCCCCGAGATGTTCGAAAGGTTCACAGGCCGGCCTTACGATGCGGTTCACGTATGGGGCATGGAGGGGCGCGACGGCGATGGCATCGCGCTGGCCTCGTCCGAGGCGGCCGCAGACACCCATATCCCGAGTGCGGTCATGTACCACACGGGCATGTTGGATGGCACGAGCGCATTTTCCGACATCCCCAACTACGTCTTGACCATGCAGCCCACGCTTCGCGTGAACGAGACAGGGGAGCGCTATTTCAACGAGAGTGTCACCTCGAACTTCTCCGCGTGCGGCAACGTGCTCACCACGCAGGCGGAGAACTACGTTGTTTTCGATGACGGATTCATCGACTACATCGAGCAGAGCGGTCCTTTCATGCCCATGCCCAACTTGGGTGCGCTCGCGGGACAGCCCTTCGAGTGCCGCGAGGGACTGCTTTCGTGCGAGGGCATCGTAAAGGGTGACTCGATTGCCGATGTGGCGAAAGGACTCGGGCTGGACCCAGACGTGCTCGAATCGACAGTTGAGCGTTACAACGGTTTCTGCGATTCAGGAATCGACGAGGACTACGGGAAGCCCAAAGAACAGCTCCTCGCAGTATCCAAGGCACCGTTCTACGGCGCAAAAATCACCCCGACGTTGTTCACCACGGTTGGCGGCCTGCGTGTGGACGAGCGTATGCGCGTCATGAGCACGAGCGGCAATCCCATTTCTGGCCTGTATGCCGCCGGCGGTGATGCCGCTGGTTTATACGGTGCGAACTACGACGTCAATGTGTGCTCCGGCTCTCAGCAGGGCTGGGCGGCCACGTCTGGCGTGCTGGCCGCTGAAGACGCCTTGGCATAGGACGCTTGCGAAACAGCTTGACCTAAACGGGTGGTTACCAAATTGGGTCGCCGCCCGTTTTTCTCACATTTGCTAGAGAATTCAATTAATGCGGCCAAGTGGCAAATCATTCCATGCAGCTTATGCGGTAAGTCATCCCATGATAGAAATATGATACCTAACTAGGGACAACGCATTGAATGGTCTTCCCCTAACGCCAAAGCGTTCGGCGGTTTCTGAGTAACCTGTCGAAAGATATCTGATTGCCTTAACATTTTTTACAGCTGATAGCCTATTTGATACTTAGCTTAGAGTGCATTAGTTCGCTTTGTTTCTATTCGGGGGTGCGGCAGGAAACTTGGAGGACGGAGGGCGGGAAGGAGCCGGAATGTTCTCCGAGGAGCAGAAGAGGATCGCGCTCGAGACATACGATCGGACGCGGAGCGTGGGCTGGACCATGGCGGAGCTCGGGTATCCGAGCCGCAGCTGCCTGAAGTATTGGATCGCGCAGCGGAAGCAGCAGCCGCGGACCAGGCGGCGTGCGCTAAGATTCACCTTCAGGGAAAAGGAGGCGGCGGTCCTGCGCGTTCTCGCGGGGGAGCACCCGGCCGACGTGGCCGGCGACATCGGATGCACGGACCAGGCGGTCCGCAACTGGCGCCGCATCTACATCGAGGAAGGGGTCTGCTCGCTCATGGGTAGATACGAGAAGCCCGCGCCCGCGCCGCTGCCGGAGGATCTGGAGGCGCTGCCCGACGACGTGGACGAGCTCAAGGCGCTGGCATTCAGGCTGAAGTTCGAGAACGACCTGATGCGCGAGGTGGCCGAGATCGTAAAAAAAGACCGAGGCGCCGACCCTCGGACCCTGACCAACAGGGAGAAGGCGGCGCTGATCGATGCGATGAGGGCGACGTATTCTTTGAGCTTTTTGGCATCTGAGCTGGAGATTCCGCTCTCCGGCTACCACTACGCGCGCAACGCCGCGGCAACCGGCCGCGACAGGTGGGCCGAGGCGAGGCGGGCCGTCGTCGAGGAATTCGAGGCATGCGGGCGCTCGCGCGGCTACCGCTACATCCGCCGCAGGCTCTCCGAGAGGGGCATCGCGTGCGGGGAGCGCACGGTCCGCCGCCTGATGGCCGAGGAGGGCTGCACGGTCGTCTACCTCAAGGCCGGCAAGAAATGGAGCTCGTACGCGGGCGAGGTGACCGAGGCGCCCGCCAACCTCGTGGCCAGGGATTTCCATGCCGCCGCCCCCAACGAGCTGTGGGTGACCGACATCACGGAGTTCAAGCTCCCGGGCCCGGACGCGGCGAAGGTCTACCTTTCGGTCGTGGTCGACCGCTTCGACGGGATGGTGGCCGCATGGTCGGCCGGGACCTCCCCCGATGCGAGGCTCGCCAACTCGAGCCTCGAAGCCGCATGCGAGGGGCTTTCCGCAGGCCAGGCGCCGGTCGTCCACAGCGACCGGGGAGGCCATTACCGCTGGCCGGGCTGGATCTCGATCTGCGGGCGCCACGGGCTCACCCGCTCGATGTCGGCCAAGGGATGCAGCCCGGACAACGCCGCCTGCGAGGGGTTCTTCGGAAGGCTCAAGAACGAGTTCTTCCGCGGGAGGGACTGGTCAGGCGTCGGGGCCGGGGAGTTCATCGAGAGGCTCTGCGCGTGGCTGGAATACTACAACGGCGGCAGGATAAAGGAGTCGCTGGGCTGGATGAGCCCGCGGCGGTACAGGGAGTCGCTGGGCCTGGCGGCCTAGCGACAGGACGGCCCGCCGTCCTCCAGGATTTCTGCCGCACCCCCTTTCTACTCGATATAAGAAATCGCACTAAGTCATGGCATCCGCTTCGGGTTAAATGAAGGACCCAGTGCAACTTTCTTTCGAGTTGCATGCAAAGACGCATTGAGTCGATCAACACCCGCCTCGGATGACGAAATACACGTGCAGCGACTCCTTCAATTCGAAGATTCCGATGCGGAACGGCTTCCTTTGACGTACGCTAATCTACACGAGCTGAAACCCCTGGCAAGGCTTTGAACGAGTCATTGCACGTTTTTTTGCCAGGGACTTCGGCACGATGGCTATCCGGTTGAAATCCTGTCTCCCGGCGTTTTCTCGATTGATTGGCTGCTCCTTGCCTTCGCTTCTGCCAATTGGTTTCCTGCGACAACAGCAAGCTGCCAAAACCGAACCAGACGTCGACTCAATCGCTGCGGGCAACAAGATTGCAGCGAATCTCATTTCTCTTCAATCGCTACGATCACTCAGGTCAATAATGTCTTGTTTGGAATGCAATCCCATTTTCTTATATATTCGTTGTATATGCGTCGAAACAGTGGAAGGGGCCATGCCGAGCTTATTTTGAATGGTTTTTGAATCCCGTCCGCGGGCAAGTAAGAGAAGGACTTCGAATTCCCTAGGCGACAGCCCGGCCTCCATCGCGGCTTTCCTCAAGGCATCGCTTTCCCCACGCGTTAATCCACCTTTTCCCGTATCGCCTGCCTCGTTTTTGCCGAATTCGATATATTCAGGAAGCACAAACAAAATCAAAGCGGTCAGGAGAAGAGCGATTGCGTACGCACCCGCCTCCGCCATCGCGAGCGTCGATGCCTCCCTGGAAAACAACATGAATCCGGCCGATATGCCTAAGCATTCCGCGAACGCCAGAGCGGAAAACAAGCCCCCGTTCGCCATTCTCCCTTTGCAGACGTCCCATGTGAAAGGAGCGATAATCCAAAAAAGAATGAGGAACATCGCATCCCCGGCAGTAACGCCTATGTAGGGCAAGAAAGCAACCTCGTAGGGGCATACGTTCAAAAGCACGCAGCATCCCAAAGCAATGGGCATCACTTTGCAAAACGCAACGAGCCGCCTTGAATTACGGGGAGGAGCCACGAGGGGCATCCACACTGCGGCGCAGGCGATGATTCCGCAAAGCGCGACCAAATCATCCGGAGCCGAAACGCCGGAGTTTTTGAGCGCCTCTTGCGCGAAAGTCGGACATGCCACGTTCGCAACACCCGCAATCAGGACCAATAGCAAAACAAGACCCAAACCGACCGGGCTGCGATTCAGATTCTCTCGGAAGAGTTGACCGCAGGACGAGGTCCCCTCTTTGCTTTCATCCAGCAGGCTATACGCGCGAAAAACGCCGATTGCGCATAAAGGAGCGCTCAACAAGGCGACCACAGGAAATATCGCAGGTTGCGACGGAAGGAAAAAACTTCCGCACTTCAAGATGGCGACAGCGCTCGATACAATCAAGATGCTTGCAGAGATATCGAGCATAGATAGCATCCGCCCGAGATGCAGCACCACGATGCCCTTGCCCGCTCCTCCCAAAAATGCAAGCGCCAAAGCGACCGCATGCGGCATTCCGACCACAGCATAAAGGGGGCTTATAGCAAGGAGGGTGGCAGCAACCGCAAGCGACACGAATTCGCAGCACACCGCCCTCGCCCGAACCGAGATGGCAATTACAAACAGCGAGCACAGCATCCCGAACGAAAAAAAATCGTACGGAGCAGGCGTGTATTCGATGAGATGGTTGGACACACCGTTGCTTGTCAGACTGTCGATTCTTGTATACAGGTAGAAGCAGAAGAAGCCTATGAACGCATAGAAGGTCGTCGAACGGGACAGTTCTTTAAGGGAGAGCCTCCGAGGCAACACAAATCCACCCATCGCCCCTCCCTCATGAGGTTCCGCTTCGAGACCCGAGCTCCATTCGTTTCGACAACCGCCGCCGCATTCGCCAAGCGATTTCTCTCGATAGGCCGGCATAGCGTCAAAATCAAACAACGGCTTTGGATAATACTACCCGCTTTAACCAATCCGTCAAGACGTAAACGGCAACGCGACGCAACCCCGGACAGATTGCGTCGCGTTTTCAGCACTGATGCCTATCGGGTCGTGCGCAACCGACCTATAAAGCGAAATCTCCTTCGAGAATCCTGCTGTATATCGCAGCAGCGAGATATCGATACTCATGAAGCTGGTAGGCCTTGTTGGTCAAGCTGTTGGCGAACAAAACGGCATTCCAACCCTCGAACGTGCAATCGATGGCCTGCAGCGAGCCTTTGTATTTTTCAACGTGGTCGGCAGTCATGAATCCCTCAACGAACGGATCGTTTGTTATGGACAGGAGTCTTGCAGCGGCATCTGGCGCCTTTGTCATCATGGCTCCGCCATGTCCATAGAACAGAGAGTCACCGCGCTTGGCGTACGCTACGGTCACGATGCTGTCGCTTTCGAACTTCACATTGGCCAAGGCATCGAAATCCCCCGATTTCGTCGGCTTATCGCCGTCGTCAAGAGAGCAATCAACCTCAAGCCCCGCATCCCTAATCGAGGAAACGGCGACAGAGCCATAACCAACATACGGCTTACCTTGGGCAACTTTTGCCGCCTCATCCTCGGACAACGCCCCATTGCCCACGATGATATCGGCCTCATCTGCGGACGCGGCAAGCGCAAACCCCATCTGCTTCTCAAGGGCGAATCGATCCCATGCGAGCGAGTTATTCATCAGATTCCTGTAATTCTTGACCCCGTATTCCCTGCCCGTCTCGTCTGAGCTGTATTCGGGAAGCGCACCAGGCACGTAGACTTTCACCCCTGACTTGATTATCTTTGCCGGAGGGACCGCATCCGTCTTGGTCGCCTCTATGACGAAACGATCGGCAACATCCGCAAGCGAATCTGAGGAAACAACGTAATCTCCTGCGTACTCGCCCTCAAGAATCAAGCCGACAGGCGTTCCAGCGTCGAGAAGGGCATTCACCGCGAGAATCGCTTGCACCGTGGTGTTCGCAATAATGGCCGCGGAACCCTCGCCCGATACGGAGCTGGCCACTTCGGGAGACGCATCGACATCTACGAGCATATCCTCGGCGAATGCCCCAGGTGTATTGACGGATACCGCATCGAAATCATGGAAATCGGGGAAGTTGGTCACAGGCTCGGAATACAGTCCCGTCCAGTCATCGATGGTCAAATTCGAATAAAGAGCCACATGGGCCATATTCCTCTTTGCCTGATGCATGTCGACCACTATCGACCCCGCTTTGAATGACAACGAATCGCGATATTCGTTCGCCTCGAGCGAGACATCCTGGGTCAAAGACTTCACTGCCACATCGTTGCGTAGCAGGTACTCCACGATATCAGCGGCGGCGGCTCTGTTTCTCTGGGATTCGCCGTCGATTGGAATCACGTAGTATTCCGGGAAGAAGTTTCCGTTTTCCTCCCTGCGAGGACGGAATGTCGAAGCATCGCCCCCCTGCTCATCCGCCTGCGAGACATAGTACGGCCGCAACGTGTCCGCATCTATATTCTCTATACCGCGGCGATAGCGTTCGAGCTGATTAACGAACATCCTATCTTTATTCTCGGGTCGCGAGATGAAGTCCGCATTCCCTACGAATCCGAACAGAACCGCCTCGACAGAATCCTGCGAACCAAAAGGAACTTCAATAGTGAATGCATTGGCGCCGTGCAGCATCGCATACTGAGGGGTGTAGCTCGACGTCATGTCATCGAAGGGAGACACCCAATTTGTCGAACCGTCCTCGAGAATCTTCAAGTAATCCCTCATCGGCATCTGTGCGGAATTGATGGACACGTTATTTGCGATTGACGCCGAAATGAATGCCTCTCCCTGGCTAACTGCGGTATCAATAAACAGGTCGTATTCATTATTCGGATCATGCGGAGGAGTACAGGGTTCGACTTGATACTGAGTGTAGAAGCCATGGATTTCATGGAGCGAAATCGGATTCCAGGATGCGATGAATTTCGTCATCGCCTGGGTTTCGGGCTGGGTTTGATACGTGTTGTCGCGATTCAGATCGAAGCCGTTTCCATTTGTTCGGGTGTTGTACGTACGTCCATCGGGGTTTTCGACGGGTACAAGCAGGAAGAACACTTGATCAAGAATTTGAGCGGGATCGAACGTCCGTTTTTCGACCTCGTAGTAACGGCCGAATTCGTCTTCCGCCATATCGACGGTCATATGGTATAGGTCAAAGGGATCGAGAGAGAACTCTGCCTCTTCTGCGCCTGGATACGTTGGATTTTTCACACCTTCGCCTCGGATGTACCCTACGCCGCTGACCTGATCGGCCACCAGAAGAGACCAATCCGTCGAATCCCTGTTCATCTCGGCAGAAAGTGTATCCATCCCTTCCTTCGTCAGGGCTCCGATGTAGTTGTATTCGACGGGTTGATTCGCAGCAAGAAGACGGAGAAACTCCATTACGCCGTCGCTTCCCGGCGTTTCATCAGAATGGATATTGCTGTACATGATGGGCACCTTGTACGAAAGCGACCCAGTATTGACCTCTTCTTGTACTTTCGCGGGCTCCGATTTCATACGGTCGGAAAGTGAGCGGTAGTTTTCGACGTCAGACTGCTCCTTGGCAATAATCACAGCATAGATATCGCGCCCGTCGGCAGATTGGCCAATAGTCTGAAGTTCAGCATACAGTCCGTTTTCGTTCGCCTCCTGGACAAGTCCAGGCAACTCTTCGGCGATTTCGGCAAATGTGGCATAGGAATCATACGGACGCACTGGCACTTCAACGGACGCTATTTCATTTTCGCCGTCGATACATTTCAGGGTATAAACGCCAGTCCAATCGAGAATCGAATCCCGAACGAGCTTCCTGTCTCTGTTGTCAATCCCGTCATATCCAAACAACAAGTTGTTAGAAAAGACCAAGACGACAGAGGTCACTCCGTCAACTTCTTCGACGGTTGTAGAGACACCGGAGAAGAAATCCGTTTCGGGCTGAATCTTGGTGGCCACAGTTTTCCACTGGCCAAGCGGTCCTCCCAGCCATTGATGAGGAAAGAGTTCCACATCCTGCTGCCCCGCTTCGCGTACCAACTCCCAAGCAATAGACCCGCCATCTATTTTTTCTTGAATCTCCTCCTTGCTTCCCCCTATAGGAACGACCATCTTGAATGTTCTCGCCTCAGTAAAGGAAATCGCGTTAGGCTTGAGTCGACGCTCGACGCCTTCAGTGATGTTCTCGAAGGTCACTGCGCCATCCCCGGCACTAGTCGAGCATGAACTCAGAACACCCAGCGTGGTACCGGATATCGCTGCCATAGCGCCAATGGCAGCGGACCCCTTGATAAACGTACGACGCGTAAAGCCGTGGCCTGCGACCATATCGCCCTTGCGCTCCTCCAGAATGAAACTCTTGCGCTCGTCCATAATGAACCCCTTCTTCGCGC
The DNA here is from genome assembly GCA_937892845.1 of uncultured Eggerthellaceae bacterium. Taxonomy (GTDB): domain Bacteria; phylum Actinomycetota; class Coriobacteriia; order Coriobacteriales; family Eggerthellaceae; genus Slackia. Next base: position 76,241 of record CALBGP010000029.1, read on the forward strand.
TTTCCCTTTCCTCTGCGGCTTCGCGAAAGCTCTGTTGGCGATTCCGCCTTTCGAACGCTACGGGCATAAGTTAAACAAATCAATCGGGCTTTTTGCCGCAAGTCATATCATGCGCGATGCTCGATACCGATTTAGATGCTGTAGTGCAAAATACCCGATAGGGCCTGAGCTGGCTTTATACAAATGAACGCCATATGTCGACCGCCTAACACCCCTACGCGAAAGAAAATCAAAACACCCTTCAAAAAGGTGGTTTGCTCTTAGGGTGCAACCCTAGGGACCCGAGCCAGGGACTCAAGTCCCCAGCCCGAACTTCGTTCAGGCCCGACTGCATTTGACCCGTGGCAGCCAATCGAACCGGCGTGCCGGGCGCGGCACTTCCTCTTGAACGGATTGGCTACACTGTCCTGGACAGATGTTTTTCATAAGGGTTTTCTTTCTGAAGGGGCTGCGTTGGAAATCCTGGACCAAGTGTTCAGTTTTAAGCTACCACTGACAGCCCGCCGCGCAGATTGGATAATCTGACGTTCTCGGCGAAGCGCGTGGCGAAGGAGAGCGCGTGCGAGGCCGCAATTGCCGCCGTCCCGGCTCTGATCTTTTCCGTCAGAACATAGCCCAGCAAGCGGATTGATTAGTCTGCGACGGCGCATCACATTATTTAGTTCGCATGGAAACAGTTAAAAACAAGTACCTAAAAGTGCAGTTCTACAGGTTGGGCTCCGATGTATATGCCCTATTTTCTGGAACCTCAAGGCTTTTGTTGCTTTCCCGCCGCACCTGGAAATTGCCGCGTGAGCATGTATTATGAATAGTCGCAAAATACAACGAAGAGAAGGATGCGTTCATGCAGATTTTCGTGACCAAAGACTATCAGGAAATGAGCGAAGCCGCCGCCGACATGATTGTCGACCTGGTCGAGGAAAAACCTGGCTGCGTGTTGGGCTTGGCCACCGGCTCCACGCCTGAGGGCCTCTATGCCGAAATCGCTAAGCGCCACGAAGCCGAGGATATCGACTTCTCGCGCGTTGCAACGTTCAACCTAGACGAATACCGCGGCCTGCCTGCCGACCATGAGCAGAGCTATCACTACTTCATGCAGAAGCACCTGTTCAGCAAGATTAACGTGCGCCCCGAGAACACGCATGTGCCCAATGGCGCCAACCCCGATGCTCAGGCCGCATGCGATGCCTACGAGGCTTCCATCCTGCTTGCCGGCGGCGTTGACCTGCAGCTTCTGGGCCTGGGCCACAACGGCCACATCGGCTTCAACGAGCCCGCGCCCGAATTCCCGAAGGAAACCCACTGCGTCGACCTTACGGAATCCACCATTAACGCGAACAGCCGCCTGTTCGATTCCGTCGACGAAGTGCCCCGCCAGGCATACACCATGGGCATTGGTACCATCATGGCCGCCAAGCAGGTGCTCGTCGTGGTGAGCGGCGAAGACAAGGCGCAAATCGTGCGCGATGCCTTCTTCGGCCCCGTGACCCCCGAGGTTCCCGCGTCCATTCTGCAGTTCCATCCCAATGCGGTGGCTATTGTGGACGAAGCGGCGTTCTCGCTGTGCGGCGACCTTGCCGATGAAGGCTGCGGTTGCGGCGATCCCGATTGCGATTGCGACCACGACCACGAGCATGGCGAAGGCTGCGGCTGCCACGAATAGTGAAACCAAGGAAGCGGCCCCTGTGGCCGCTTCTTTTTTTGGGTTAGGTGGCGACATTGGCCTTCGCGCAACGTTTCGTCAAAGCGTTGATGCTGCGCGCTCGTCGCGGCGCCATCTTCGCAACGTGTATTTCAACTGGTCACGATTAAATTGAGACAGGGTTTCCTGTCTATAACGAAAGGAAGCGCGGCATGCTGAAAATTGCTGGTGCGATAGTTTTTAGGAATGGCGAATTTGTCGAAGACGATATCTTCATCGAAGGCGACCGCATCGTTGCGACCGGCGACGAGGTGGGCGAGGTCATCGATGCCAAGGGGCTGCTCGCCATTCCTGGCTTGGTCGATGTGCATTCCCATGGCGCGGTGGGGCACGATTTCTGCGACGGTACGCATGAGTCGATCGACGCCATTACGCGCTACGAGGCCAGCCGCGGCGTAACTGCATGGTGCGGCACGACCATGACGTTCCCCGAAGAAAAGCTTGCGGGCATTATGGAATGCGCCGCCGAGCACGTCGATGCCCCCGATGCTGCCGCGCTCGTGGGTATCAATATGGAAGGCCCGTTCATCAGCCCTGAAAGGGTGGGCGCACAAAACCCCGCCTACGTGCAGCAGTGCAATGCGGCAATGTTTTGTCGCTTGCAGAATGCGTCGGGCGGCAAAATCAAGCTTGTCGATATTGCCCCCGAGGAGCCCAGCGCGCTCGAATTCGTCGATGAAATGCACGATGACGTGCGCATTTCCATTGCCCATACGTGCGCGAATTACGATCAGGCGGCCGAGGCTTTCCGCCGCGGCGCCAAGCATGTGACGCATTTGTACAACGCTATGCCGGGGCTGCATCACCGCAAGCCGGGCGTGATTCCTGCGGCGCTCGAGGCGGGCGCGACTCCCGAGATTATCGCCGATGGCGTGCATATTCACCCCGCCATGGTGCGCCTTGCGTTCTCGATGTTTGGTGCCGAGCGCATGATTCTGATCAGCGATTCCATGGAAGCCACCGGCATGCCCGATGGCGAATATAGTCTGGGCGGTCAGGCCGTGACGAAGAACGGCTCGCATGCCACGCTGCACGACGGTACGCTGGCTGGAAGCGCGACCGACCTGATGGGCTGCATGAAGGTTGCCGCTACTGAAATGGGCTTGCCGCTCGAGGTGGCTGTGCGCGCTGCGACGGAAAACCCCGCACGCGCGATTGGCGTGTTCGATGAGCGCGGCAGTCTCGACGCGGGCAAGGTTGCCGACGTGGTGTTGCTCGATGCCGACCTGAACGTCGCGGGCGTCATTTTGCGCGGCAAACGCATTCGCTAACTTGTTCAAAAATAGCTTCGAATGTGGCAACGATTTATGCTCGCTTGCGCGTCGATTGTAGTGCGATGCGTTGCGACCTGGGCTTTTCTAATTGCAAGTCGCTCAACTCAGGTCTGTGCTCGGTTAAAATGCCACATTCGGGCACCATTTTGCGCATATTTCTGGCACGCGCTCTCGCGGTGCGCCCTCAAGCAAACTTGCGCCCCGCGCTCCGCTTTCGCGCGTCCGCACCGCACGTGCTCCTTCGTGCATGGTTTTGGCTTGCCGTTTTCCACACGCGTACGTGTTCGCGCTATACTCGCTGATAGATGGCACTTTAGAAAGAGGCACTCATGAAATACGAAGAGCTCAAAGACGAAATCAAGGCCGCGATGAAGGCGCACGACAATGTGCGTCGCGACATTCTGCGCCAGGTGCACGGCGAGATCAAGAATATCGAGGTCAACGAGCGTCGCGAGGTGACCGATGCCGACGTCGATGCTATGCTCAAGCGCGTCATTAAGCAGACAAGCGAAACGCTCGAGGGCTCTATCAAAGCTGCGAACAACGACGAGCGCACGGCCATGCTGAAGGAGCAGGTCGAGATTCTTGAGGGCTACCTGCCCAAGCAGCTCGCGGGCGATGAGCTTGTGGCGCTTGTCGAGAAAACCATTGCCGATCTTGGCGCCACCACCAAGCGCGAAATGGGCAAGGTTATGGGCGCGCTTACCGCTGCCACTGGCGGAAACTTCGACAAGGCTCAGGCCGCCAAGGAAGTTGGCAGCCGCCTGTCGTAGCTGGCGCTCAACACCATCGAACAGAGTTTTAAGCATAAAGAAGCGCGGTTTTCGAATCGCGCTTCTTTGATAACGAAGCAATGCGCAAGAACCTTGCCCCTGGGCCGTTCGTGCGCTCTTTTTTGAGGTGCGACGGAAGTGCCCAATGCGGCGTATAATCGCACAAGCTTTCTGCAAACCATCTTTTGAAGGAACTGCATTTATGGCAACCGAAAAACCCGATTTCATTCCCGTTCTTATCGGCGGCGATATGAATTGCTACAGCGTCGCGCGCGCCATTCACGAGGAATATGGCGTGAAGAGCTACGCGTTTGGTCGCTTCCCCGCGGGCGACACCATGCATAGCCGCATCGTGGAGTGCTTCTATGACAAGCATATGGACAGGCTTATAGGACAAAATGTGTGTCCACATTAGAGGCATCGGCGCAGGCCGATGCCTCTTTTTCGCCTGCTTAAATTCGTGCGCTCTATTTAAGCACTCGGACAAAATGTGTGTCCGTGCAACCGTCGTCGCGCCAGGTGGATAGCCTTTTTCCGACACGTTAAAACGCTCATCGGAAGAGGTGGCGCCATGAAGGCGGTCAAATGCCCTTACTGCGGCGGTCCGACGAAGAGGAACGGCAGAACCTCCTCGGGGGCGCAGAGATGGAGATGCACCGCCTGCGGCGCATCGACCACCGTGCGCTACGACGACACCGCCGCCCGCTTCGACGAGTTCCTGTCGTGGCTTCTGTCGAAGGACACGCAGCTCGAGATGCCCGGCGCCGGCCGGACCTTCAGGCGCAGGACCGCGGAGTTCTGGGAGGTCTGGCCCATGCCGGTGCCCGACGGCGAGTTCCACCGGGTCCTCTTCGTCGACGGGATCTGGCTCGCGGAACGCCTGGTCGTGCTGATCTGCTGCAGCGAGGATCGGGTGGTCTCGTGGTACATGGCGCAATCCGAGAACTCGAGGGCGTGGTCGGCGCTCATGGAGCCGATACCGGCGCCCGACGCCGTGGTCACCGACGGCGGCAGCGGCTTCGCCAAGGCCGTACGCGCGGCCTGGCCCCGGACCAAGGTGCAGAGATGCCTGTTTCACGCGTACGCCCAGGTCAAGAGGTGTACGACGACGAGGCCGAAGCTCCAGGCGGGACGGGAGCTGTACCAGACCACACTCGACCTCATGCATATCGAGACGCTGCACCAGGCGGAGCTGTGGCGCGAGCGCTACCTCGACTGGTGCGGCTTCTGGGCCGACTTCCTCGAGGACACCACGCTCGTCGACGGGAGGCGGGTCTACACCCACGAGAGGCTCAGGAAGGCGAGAAGGTCGCTGTCCTCGCTGGTCTCGGCGGGGACGCTGTTCACCTAGCTCGATCCCGAGCTCACGAAGGCCGCGCCGCTCCCATACACCAACAACAAGATAGAGGGAGGCGTGAACGCCCAGCTCAGGGCCGTCCTTCGAAACCATAGGGGGCTCACGACCCTGAAGCGCGTGAAAGTGGTGTTCTGGTGGTGCCATGCGCACTCCGGGGATGCGAGGACCGCCAGGGAGAAGCTGGCGACCATGCCGAGGGACTCCGACACCGACCTGCTCTACGACGTCTATTCGGCATCCCGGAAGCACGACGACGGGAGGCCGGAATGGGGCGATAGGGCCGTTTGGGAGGAGCTCCACCGCAAAGACCCATTCCCGTTTTGGCTCGATTGACAATAGGGAACACATGTTCCGTAGAGACACACATTTTGTCCTATAAGCCTAGAAAGCGCACATAGGAAAACGATAGGGGGTCGAAGGACCCCCTATTCTTTCACGTGTTCGAGCAGGTATTCCCGCATATAGGGAATCGCGAAGCTGACCATGCCGTATGACGGCGCCTCGATGAGCGCCGCATCCACGAGACGACGACGGTAAGAGGCCACGGCTGCAGGCTCTGTACCCATCTCTCGCGCAACGTCGCCAGATGAGACAGGACCTGATCCGCACCGTGCCATGGCAACGGGGTACTCGAACTGCTTGCCCGAAACACGCCTGAGCGCTGGTTCGATCACCATGCTGTCGAAGCTTTTGCGCGCCGTCGCAATGCCCTTTTCCGCATCGCACAACTCAACTGCGTCGGAACCGCGACGCGAAGCGGCTTGCCACGCGTAGTAGCCGACGAGCTGCACCATAAAGGGATAACCGACTGCCGCCGCCGTGAGGGAATCGGACACGCCGGGCGCGACAGACTTACCCGCGCGCACCATCGTCTCCTCAAACGAATCGCCGACCTCGAAGTCCATCAGCCGTTTGAGTTCGACATGCTTGGCTCGCTGCAAAAACGCCAGGGCCCCATCCACCACAACGCCATCGACCGAAGCGGGCAGCCCCGCGAAGGCGAACGCAACATTCGCACCCTGACGCACCAGCAGCTGAATCTCGTTGCCCAACTCCCGCATCTCATCAAGGGGCGCATCTTGAATCTCATCGAGCGTGATAAGGAGACCGCCATCGCGCGAAGCCTCGTACATAGCCTCCCCCAGCTGCGTCGCCGACTTGGATATCTCGACAGACCCCAAGCTCGCACCCAAAATGGAAGGAGAAATCGACATCAAGGATATTTCACGATTCCGCGAAAGAGCCCCGAGGATACGACCGCAAAAGCCAGAATTTGCAGCGACATCGACCACATGGAATCCGCGTTCCCGCGCGATATCACCGAGTGCGTTGAGGAGCACGGTCTTTCCCACACCGCGAACGCCGGAAATGCGAAGCAATCTATCGGGGGCGCCAGGACCATTCTCCAACGCTTCGACGAAATCGTCGAGGATCCCGTCTCGACCGATAAGCTCAGGCGGATTCATTCCGGCCGTCGGCTTGAACGGATTAACGCGCGCCACCGTGCATCACCTTCCAAGATCTGAAAGGTTTAACAAGATTAGCAAAGTTTAACAAGATTAGCAGACAGTGCACGAACGGTACACGCACCTGCGATGTGCTCGACGGCAATGCTCGGCGCGATCTGCTCGGCGATGCCGAAGAAACCGCCCGACGATGTCGCAAAGTTCCCCGCGGCGTCAAGCGCTGATGCGTTAGAACATCCCGCTCCAACGCGAAGAGACTCCGCGGCAGACACTGCGGAGTCTCTTCTTCTCTAACCCGTTGCGAGGTCCGGACAGGCAACGGGCACGTTCTTCATATAGGCAGATCACGCTCCACACGGACGACCGAGCAGCCTAACGCTGGCGCTTCGCCTCAGGAGCCGGGTCGGCGGGGCCGGCTTAGGTTTGCACGATGGAGGCGTAGGTTCGGGCCGCTTCGCCTTCTACCTCAAGATCGGTATCCATCCAATTGCGACGGCGGATGGCCACAAGCGCCCAATCCTTCGCCGTGCCCTTGATGTAATTGGGGCTTTCAGGATCGCCCTTCGCCCACACCTCGCCGGAAGGAAGCGTCAGCTCAAGGTACATGGGAGTTTCCGGATCGAAGACGAGACCGTTGACGTTGTACATGTTGGGGCGGCCCTGCCAAGACAGAAACAGCGTGGACGTGATGCGGTCCTTGACCACGGGGTCGATGCCCAGCGCGTCATAGATGTCCACCGAATGCGCCCACAGCTCCATGAGGCGCGCCGATGCGAGCGATCGGTTGGACATGGGCGGGATACCCGCAGCCCAGGGAACGCGCGCCTTCGGGCCACCTGCCATAAAGGCCTCATTCATGACGGTGCGCTGCTCGCGCCACCAGGACAGAATCTGGGCCCCGGTCATATCCTGGCATTTCATGACATGGTAATGCTCATCTTGATCGGAGAAGTCGTCGGCGACGGCGTTGACGCTCTCGCCACGGCCGTTGAGCAACTCGGCGGCGCAATAGTCGAACATCGCGATATGGGCGATGACATCCTTGAGCTTCCAGGTGGTGCAATATGATGCCGGCCTATTCCAATCCTCTTCGGTGAAATCCTGCACGAGAACATCCACCTGGGCCTGCTCGGCGATCAAATCGCCCATGGGATCGAAGATCTCAACCATTTCCATTCCTTTCCTTCGTTACGCGCGGCGACTAATGCAGCCTACGCGGGTTTCAGGCGCAACCCCGATGCGGGCTGCGCAGATTCGTAGAAGCATGCGATTATCGGCTCGCGCGTGCGCTAGTCCTTGTAGAGCTTTTGGATGGCGCGACCGGCGATATGCACCATGATCTCATCGGTGCCTGCGCCGATACGATAGACGCGCTGGTCTCGCCACAGACGCGAGATGCGGCAATCCTTCGTGTAGCCGATACCGCCCATGACCTGCAGCGCGGAGTCGCACACCTCGAAGGCCGCACGTCCGCAGTAGTACTTGGCCACAGCGGAATCGATTTGCACAGACTCGCCGTTATCGATTTTCCAGGCGGTCTTGTAGACCCAGTTGCGCATGTTCTCGATCTTCATGTACATCTCGGTGATGTGCTGCTGCACAAGCTGGTTGTTGCCGATCGGCTTGCCGAACTGCACACGCTGGGTGGCATAGCGGACCGCATCTTCAAACGCGCACTCTGCGGCACCGAGCGATTGGGCGCATGCCAGTAGGCGCTCCACTTCGAAGTTCACCATGGCCTGCATGAAGCCATTGCCCTCGACGCCCACCAAGGCGCTCTCATCGAGTTCGACATCCTGCATGTGGAGCTCGCAGGTGTTGCCCATATTCCAGCCGATTTTCTCGAGCGGCTCGATGGAGATGCCAGGAGTCAGGTTGCCCTCATCGTCGCGCAGAGGCACCCACCACATGGAGAATTTGGTACGGTTGGCTTTCTCAGTGGGATCCTCATCGGCGTTGCGCGCGACGCACAGCATGTACTTGCAGTTGATGGCATTGGTCATGAACGACTTGTTGCCGTTGAGATACACCTTGCCGTCACGGCGCTTGTAGGTCGAAGCGAGCGAAGAGCTATCGGAGCCGGCACCGGGTTCGGTGAATCCCAGCACGAATCCGGGGTTGCCCGCCATGACTTCGGCGAAACACTGCTTCTGCTGCTCAGGCGTGCCGTACTCGGTCATGTCCTTCAAGGCGCACAGGTTACCGTACACGTAGATGGGCGCGCCGTTCTTGCAGATGCGCTCGCTCACCAGCATGAGCGTAGTCACATCGACCGGAGTGCCGCCGAATTTCTCGTCGACGCCCAGCATCTGGAAACCGTTTTCCAGCAATGCGTCGGTGAATTCTTTAGGCCAGACATGCTTGGCGTCGCACTCCTTGAAATAATTCTCGGTTCCGTAGCGCTCCATGAGCTCATCGAGGCTCTCAAGCAGCAATTCTTGCTCTTCAGTCAAGGCGAAATCCATCGTCATTCCTTTCTTTCTCAGACATCCACGTTCCAGGATGTCGGTTTCACGTTATCTTCCAGCGGCCCGCAATCCCGCATGCAGCGTATGCGGCCCGAGCCGCATGGCCCCATCAGCGGGGATCGCCGATTTTGACCACATGGGAATCGAAGTACTCGATGATCCTGTTCAAACGCACCTTGCCGGCATCGTCGCGGCCCAGATCGTCGATGAACACCACATAGCGCGGCTTCTTGTAACTGGCGATATACGCCTTGCAGGATCGCTGTATCTCCTCGGCGGTGGGTCGGCACCCCGCCTTCGGCTGGATCACGGCCGCAACCGCCTCCCCCATCACCGGGTCCTTCGTCCCGAACACCACGCAATCGGCCACATCGGGGTTGCGCAGAATCGCGGTCTGGACCTCGTTGATGAAGACGTTTTCCCCACCTGACTTGATCATGTCTTTCTTACGGGACTTCAAGTAGTAGAAGCCCTGGTCATCCACCGACATGATGTCGCCCGTCTTCAGCCAACCGTCCTGGGTGAAAGCGGCGCGGGTCAGCTCTTCCTGCCCGTAGTAGCCACTCATCATGGCCGGCGTGCGGACCACCGCCTCGCCGACCTGGCCGGGAGCCACGTCGCAACCGTCTTCGTCCAGGATGCGCACCTCGAGCTCATCCATGGGCCGCCCGATGGCAGCAAGCTGGGGCGCGCGCTCTTCGAGCATGCGGCGCGTGATGCGCATGGTGATGCCCGAACCGCTTTCGCTCTGGCCCCAGCCATAGTTGATTTCAGCATTGGGAAAGACGCGGTAGATATCCTCTATCACCTCAGGCGTCATAGCGCCCGCGGCGCTTTGCACAATGCGAACGCTGGACAGATCGCGCGAAGCCGCATCGGCATGCTGCACAAGACGCAGATATGTCGTGGGCGGGAGCAGAATCATATGCGTCACACGGCGCTCTTCGATCTGAGTCAAGATGCTTTCAGGGTCGAACTTCCCGCAAATCACCAACGTAGCGCCCGCGGACAGCGCGCACATGAACCAGCTGTGTCCACCATGATGCTCGAGCGGGCATTGGATGAGAACCACAGGATGCTCCAAGGCGCACATGTCGTTCGAAGGCAGAATCGCCCGGAACTCAGCGATATCCTGCGCATGCGTACGGCAAGCGCCCTTCGGCAGACCGGTGCTGCCACCCGTGAACTGTATGCGTGAAAGCGCGTCAGGGTTCCTGAACAGCTCACCCTCGAGTTCTTCAGGTGCCGACTCCGCCAGATCGTAGAGCCGCGGGGCGAACGGCGTCTGTGCACCGACGGCCATCAGATCGAGCATGGCATCGAAATCGCTCAAACTGGCTTCGACTTTATCCAGAAAACGCTTGTCGAACACCAGGAGCTTCGTGTCGACGGCGTTCGTCAGATAGGCTATCTCACGCGGAATGAGCCGATAGTTCAGAGGAACCGCGACTGCACCGATGCTCTGGATGGCAAGGTAGACAGCCACCAACTCAATGCTATTGGGCATCAGATAGGCAACCTTGTCACCCGCGACCACGCCGCGGCCATGGAACGCGCGGGCGATTTTGCGGACCAACAGGCCCATCTCCGCATAGGTTTGTTCGATATCGCCGCACACCATTGCGATGCGGTTCGGATGCGCTCGCACGTTTTCAAGAAACGCATCGACCACGTTCCGGTATTCGGCCATACGTCCTTCCACCTCCCTTCCATCCCTTTCGGCGGCCGCCCTCCCGCAGCCGCCGAAAGCCACTGCAGCGCTCACTTTTTCGCGAACTTGGCCGCTGTCTGCTCGTACGCCTTCGTCGTAGTGCAGAACGGCGAAGCGGTCTGCTCGGCACTGAACGCAATCTGCAGGTCGGTATCGCACAGCGAATTGATCATAGTTTTGGCGACCTGGATGGAAGCGTCTGGCATGGCGGACAGCTTATGGGCGAGCTCCATAGTCACCGCCTCGAGGTCTGCCGAAGCGCACAGGCGATTGGCTATCCCCATCCGGGCAAGGTCGTCTCCGGACAGACGTTCCCCGAGAAAGATGATCTCCTTGGCTCGCTGATGGCCGACCAATTCGGGCAGAAACTTCGTAACGCCCAGATCAGGGGCGATGCCTATCTGGCAAAACGCCGGGATGATGACCGCAGACTCGGATATGCACACCAAATCACTCGCGAGGATGAAGGCGAAACCGCCGCCTACGGCATATCCGTCGACCATCGCTATGACGGGTTTGGAGCACGAGCGCAGCGCCACCAGAGCCTTGACGTAATGGCGATAGGTTTTTCGGGCGTTTTCGGGGGTGTTCTCCTCTGGCGAGCTCTGGCTCAAATCGCCGCCGCTGGTGAAGTTGTCACCCGCGCCCCGCAAAACGACCACATGTATCTCGCTGTCAAGATCGGCCTCTTCGAGGCACTCGGTCAAAAGGTCCATCATGCGGGCGTTGATGGCGTTTTTCTTCTTCGGCTGGTTGAAGGAGATGACGGCAATGCTGTCGTCCCCTTTCTCCATGTAGACCACGTCGTGTTCCATAACGCAAAATCCCTTCTCGGCGTCGTTCTAGATTGCGCACGCGGTACGGTAGCCGGCCTTCGTCGCATCGGCGATTCGATGCGGATCGCTCGCATCGCCGATGAGGTAAACCTCTTCGATGCAATCCTTGATTGATTCAGCCAGGCTCGGATTCGGTTTGAAGCCCAACGTCACGGCAACGGTCTTCGCCGGAATGAAGACCTCCTCAACGCTGCCCTCCGCATCGGACTTCACGGCTTTGACGCCTTCTTCGGTGATCTCGGTAACGCGGGTCAGCGGGTACATTTCAATGTTTTCCGCCTTCTTGAAGCCGTTGATCAAGCCGAATCGATCGGAACCGCCGACATCCCAACCCACCTTCTTGCGCTCCTCGATGATGACCGCCTTGCGCCCGGTTTCGCGGCACAGTTCGCCGAACTCGCAGCCAGGCAGGCCACCGCCGACGATGGCGACATCGCGGGAGATGGGCCAATTGAGCTTCGCGGTCACCGCACGGGCAAACGAAGGCGTGTAGTAGAAGCGCAGGAACGTGGTTGCGCCCCACCACTGAAGTTGTTGAACACGCCCTTCGACGCAGGCTTCTGTCCGTTGAGCATCTCCAGGAACGCATGCGACTGCACAACGTTCTTGCCGTCGGCGCCGGGAACATCAAGGCTGATCACATCACCGCCGCAGGCGATGATGGCCACGTCAGGCTTCGCCGTCTTGATGAGTTCGGAGGTGACGGGGGTCTTGAGATGCACATTGATAGCAGGATGGCTTTTCACCATCTGAACCAAATGGTTGAGATAACGCTCATGATAGGGGCTGAAGATCGAAGACATCTTCACGCAGCCGCCCAGCCTCGGACCCGCTTCGTAGAGGTCGACCTCATGGCCACGCTCAACCGCAGTGACCGCAGCATTGATTCCCGCAGGACCGGCACCCACCACCATGACGCGCTTCTTGGATTTTGCAGCGGGGAAAGCCTCATGGTCGAGCTCTTCGCCCAAACGGGGATTCACACCGCAGTAGTTCAACGGCTTGCCCTGGCTAACAACGTCATCAAGGCAGCGGCAGCACACGATGCACTTGTTCATCTCATCGGTGCGGTCCTCCATGACTTTACGGGGAAGCGCAGGATCGGCGATGCTGTAGCGAAGGCCTGCGACCACATCGATCCTGCCAGTCTGAAGCGCCTGCTCCATGGCAGCAGGGTCGGTGTTGCGATATCCCTGGGCAACGGGCTTTTTCGCCACGGTCTTGATCTTTTCGGAAATCCAGGTCCAGTGGCAGTCCTCGATAACCTTGGTGGTCAGGGGAACGCTGGTCTCATGCCAGCCTACAGCCAGATCATGCAAATCGCAGCCTGCCTCCTCGAGCATAGGCGCGATCTGAAGAGCCTCCTCCATGGACAGGCCTTCACCAGCAGGGCTTTTGATGAAGTCGACCGGCGACCAGCGGACCACGATGGGAAAATCGGGACCAACAGCCTCACGCACCCCACGGATGGCCTCAACCGCAAGGCGTGCGCGATTTTCGAGGCTTCCGCCGTATTCGTCGGTGCGGTTGTTAGTGGCCTTCGCCATGAAACGGCTCATGATGCCGCCCACGCCAGCCATGACCTCTACCGCATCGAAACCGGCCGCCTTGCACACACGTGCTCCGTTGATGATGTCGGACTTGAACTTCTCGATCTGTTCGATGGTCATTGCCTTGAAGCCGCCCATGAATTTGAGGATGGCGATATCGGAAGGACCGTAAGGACTCTCCGGGAGCTCATCGGAAGGCTTCCAGTCATGCACGCAGTACATCTGCGCGCAGATGAGGCCGTCGTGCCGGTGCACGGGGTCGATCATGTATTTCTGCAGATCAGGGATGCAGGATTCGTCATAGCAGGAAGGCGGCGCGTGGATGATGGGATTGGCGGCTTCGAGCTCGTTGCGCTTCCAAGGAACGACCGTCTGGATGATGAGAGCCGTCTGTCCCTCGGCCCGCTCTTCAAGATACGACGCCAAACGGCTGGTGGGGCGGTTGTCCGGCGTGACATAGCCCAAGCCGGGCGACATCGATGTTGTAATCATGCGGTTCTTGAGCGTGATGCCGTTGACCTGCAACGGTGACCCTAATATCGGATACTGCTTGCTCATTCGCGGCTCTCCTTCTCGTCGAATGGAATCTCTGCTCCGTGGCAGGCGATACGGCCTCAACCTGCCCGTGCGGCTGTCGCAGAACCATTAGCAAATTGCGTGCCAACACCATCAATTCCGGCGCTCCGAACAACGCATCCCAGTCCGCGGCGCTTTCGGCACGATTTTTGCTAGAAGATTGCCGAGAAAGACCGTTTCGCAACAAGAAAGAGAGGGAACCATGGCGAAGAAACCCCGCTACCGGGCACCCGAAGGAGAATTCGCACGGCTCACTGACGAGAATTCGTTCCGCCTGTCTTTCGCCCCCGAAAAGAAACTCCCGGTTGACATAGGCATCGAGCTTCCGGATGGAAGAATGCAAGTGCTGGTCAAGCGAGGAAAGTCCTTGCCGTTCCAGCACAACGAGATGTACTCGACGGCTTCCGCCTACCAGACCTCCGTGGAGATGCATTTCCTTGTGGGCAATCGTCCGCTCGCCAAGGACAATCAGACGATCGGCCGTATCCGCCTGAACAATATCCGCTGGTCGAACCAGGGCCTGCCAGCACTGGATGTACTGGTTGAAGTGCGCAAGGGCACACTGGCAATAGGCTCGAACAACCTGGACCGCACTCGCGACAAAGGTGCGGTCTCCGACGTATGCGCAGGTCTGAGCGCCGATGATATCGAGAAGCTCCTCGCCGACGCACGTGATAACGAGGAGCGCGACGCCGCATGGCAGTCCTACATCGCCGAGACCGACGATGGCCGCCAACTCATCAACGAGCTCGCCGACATGTACGCAGCCGCCAAAAAGAAGATGTCCTTCAGCCAGAAACGCGAGCACAACAAGATAGTCAACCGCGTTTGCAAAGCCCTCAACTCACCCCTCAAGAAAATGGACGATGGGTCAATCGCCCAGTATCGAGCCGACATCGAAGCTCTGAAGGCGAGCATGCCCCATCTTCGCACCCTCCAGGCACAGGTCATGGGCTGGTACAAGTAGCATCCGCCGCCAAAACGGCATCCATCGAAAAGATAAGCCGCCTCTATGGGCGGCTTATCTTTATTTGGCCGAATCGCCTGATGGATGGATAGACAATCCTATCTTGGACCGAAGCAGGTTTGCAGCCCTGCCCCGGTCCGGCGGCAAGCCTGATAAGACCAACCGCTCCCAGGAGGTACGACGCCCAGACGGCTATCGCTTACGCAGCCTTCTTCTCCCAGATCTTGCGACCCACGGGGACGATGCTCAGCGACAGCACGATGATGACCGCATAGAAGACCATCATCATGACCATGGCAGCCTGGTAACCACCGGTCAGATCGAACAGGGTGGCGTAGATCAGAGCCGAGAAACCGGAGAACACATTCAGACCGGTAGCGACAACGGCGAAGATATTGGCATAATCCTTCTGGCCGAACGCCTGACGGCAAGTCATCGGAGGAACGATATTGAGGGCGGCGTAGCCGAAGCCGAAGAACGCAACACCCAGGTAGAACAGCATGACGCTGCCGCCGCTGATCATGATGATCGCAGCACCGGCAAAGCCGAGCACACCTGCGGTGAGGCCGGAAACCTTGGCACCGAAGTGATCGGCAATCCATCCCAGACCGAACTTGCCCACGATGGAGGCGTACATGGCGATGGAGACAGCCAGAGCGCCCACGGCCGCAGCCTCAGCACCGAACGCAGCGTTGACATTGGCGTAACGGGCAACCTGCTGGATGAAGGAGGCGGAGATGACGAACAGGCCCGCCATCAGGATGAGACCCCACAA
Source organism: uncultured Eggerthellaceae bacterium (assembly GCA_937892845.1). Taxonomy (GTDB): domain Bacteria; phylum Actinomycetota; class Coriobacteriia; order Coriobacteriales; family Eggerthellaceae; genus Slackia. The sequence goes on from CALBGP010000029.1 coordinate 91,696, forward strand.
GGCAGGGCTCTTCATGGCCTGCTTCTGGGTGCAGCCGTCTTCGGGGCCGACTTCCCACTTGGAAGCAGCCTTGGCCTTGGCGGTAACGGTCTCGCCGTAGCCATAGGGCAGGACGCCCATCTTCTCGGGAGACTCGCGCAGCAGTGCGACGGTCAGGCCGACGGAGAGAACGGTGGTGATAATACCGCAGATGATACGGGCGGTCTGCCAACCATATGCAGCGATCCAGCCGCCGATGATGGGGCTCATGATAGCGCCCAGCAGCGAAACCATGACGCCGATGACACCCAGGACGGTGCCGTTGTTCTTAGCGAACCAACGGTTGACCATGGTGGGGGTTGCGATGTACATCCAGAACGCGGAAGATGCGCCGTAGAGAACGCCGTAGAGATGCCACTGCCACGGAGCGTTGAACCATGCGCATGCCAGCGAAGACAGCGAGAACACCGCGGCGGCGCCGGTCATGACCCAGCGCGGGTTGTACTTGGAGAGGATCTTGCCCGCGATGGGCGTGCAGATTGCGGCCACCCAGGGCTGGATGGACATGTACAGCGAAGCTTCGGTCTGCGACCAGCCGAATTCATTGATGACGGGCGTCAGGAACAAACCGGCATGGTTTGCCATGAAGCCCAGAGGGACAGCGTAGAACGCAACACAGGCGACTGCGATCGCCCAGGCGTAGTTGCTACCCTTTGCATTAGTAGTTCCCATTTCTTCTCCTTGTCTCTCAACGCATCCAATGGGCCAGGGATGCGTTTAAACCATTAGCGAAAACCATGCCGGCCATCCTCTGCAACGGAAGACGGCGGTCCCGCTAATCATCTAAGCGAACGCATCGCCTGCCTGCCGATAAACGACGGACAGGCAATGCGGACTTAGCGCGAACCCGAAGCACGGCACCATCTGGAATCGGTATCCCCGAAGGCCGGGCGCCGGGCATGATGACTGGCCGCTATTTCGCGGCCTTGAGCACGCCTTTCTCGTAGAGCGCGGCAACTTCTTCGGGCGAATAGCCCAGCTCTTCCATCACGTCGGCCGTATCGGCGTCGTATTTCGCGCCGCCTCGGACGATCTGGCCGGGATGCTTGCTGAACTTGGGGAACATGTTGACCTGCTTGACGGTCTTCTCCGTCACCTCATCGAAGCATTCGATGAACACCTCACGGGCCTGGTACTGCGGATCGCGCAGCATACGTTCATAGGTCATATGCGGCGCAACGGGCACACCCATGGAACTGAACTGCTCATTCACTTCATCCACGGTATGCTCGAGGCAGTACGCATCGAGCGCGGCGCGGAACTTGGCGGCGCGGGCAGGCAGCGGATCGTTGATATCCTTGCAGCCAGGCGCACGGGTGATGGAAGGATAGGTTCCGATGGGCTGGAAGTCGGGATCGTCGGCGAACCCGAAGAACTCAACCAGCTTGCGGACGGGACCGTTGCCGCCTACGGCAACCTGAACGTAGCCGTCCTTGCATTTCTGCGAGCCTGCGCAGGCGCCCACGAAGTCTTCGTTTCCGATAGGGGTGGGCTGGATGTCATGGTTGATGCCGTCCGAAAGAGTCGCGCCCTGCACGCGCACCAGGGATTCGAACTGCGTGCAATCGATGCTTTCGCCTTCGCCGGTTTCACAGGTACGGATAACGGCGGCCAACGTGGCCCATGCACCCATCAGGCCGGTCATGTAATCACCGGTAAAGGGCTTGGTTACCGAAGGAGGAGTGCCCGGGAAGCCATTGAGGCTCGCGTAGCCGGAGAACGCCTGCCCGATGGGATCGAACGAAGCCTTCTTCACATATGCAGGATCGCCCGTCTGGCCGAAACCGGAAATATGCAGGATGACCAGCGCGGGATTGTGCTCCCAGAGCACCTCATCGGTCAAACCCCATTTCTTCCACGTACCGCCCTTGGACGATTCAACCAGAACATCTGCATCCTCGATCAGGCGGAACAAGACCTCTTTGCCTTCATCGGTAGGAATGTTGAGGGTCATCATACGCTGGTTGCGGCGCTCGGCCGACCAAGCATCGCCGTACATGCGGTACATGTCGGGCGCCATAACGCTCTCGAGCTCTATGACGTCTGCGCCCTGCTCCGCAAACAGCCCGCACACGAACGGACCCGCAATGACGCTTGCCGCGTTGATCACCTTCAGCGATTGAAGGTTACCGAACTTGGGCATTTCGGATGCTTTCATTTACAACCTCCTCGTTGCACACATCGTTTTGATGCACGCGCCTTCCGGCTTCATGCTCGATTTCCCAATAGCAAGTTTCGTGCCAATCCTCACCCACCATTTTCCGAACCGATGTCGGACACATTGCCCGAAGCGTGCAACACCTGTCCCGCGCAAAGCCGCCTGGCGGAGCACTGCACCTGGATTCCGTCCTGTTAAGACAGCCTTAGAACACGCCCGATTCGCCATACGGACGCTGACCGAGCAGCTTTTCTGCATACATGAGCTCAATGGTCTGAGGACTTATCCCCAGCTCCCCGAGTACATCCTCGTTGTCCTGCCCGATTGCAGGAGCACCGCGCCACACGCGCCCAGGATTGCGGGAAAGCTCCGGAACCACCTTCACGCCCACCAGTTCGTCGCCATCCTGTCCTTCCCAGGTGCAGATCACGCCGCGGGCCTCGTACTGGGGGTTGGTCTTTGCCGCCTCGTAATCCATCAGGCGCGAACATGGGACGCCGCCGCCCGCAAGAATCTCTTCCGCCTGAGCTGCGGTATGCCGTGAAAGAAATGCGGCGAAAGCCTCCTCGGCAACTTCGCCCGCGCGGCTCCCGTAGGCGATGATGCCCTCCCCTTCAGGAAACAACTCGCTGCCGTATTCGAGCCCGATCAGCGGCAAGCCGGCCTTGAGAACGCCCGGACCCAGGAACAGCACGTAGATTTCTTCGCCATCTGCGCACTCATAGGTCCCGTACAGCGCGCAGATCAAGCTATGATCGCCTTCCTTGACGTAGTCCTTTCCGTATTTCCAGTAATCGAACGGGTAGTTGGCCTGAATGCGCATCATGGCCTCGAACTGAGCTACGTCGATGCTCTCGCCTTTACCGGTGCGGGTACGGTCGAGCAGCGCCGCCAGCGTCATGCCGAACGCATAGAACGCCGCCGTGTAGTCGCCGGGAAACGGCATGGCGGGAACGGAGCGCTGGCCCGGCAGGCCGTTCATGCGCATAGCGCAGCCGAAGGCCTGGGCGATGGGGTCATAGCTCGCACGGCGCACATATTCAGGCACGCCCGTCTGGCCGAACCCCGAAATATGGGCTATGACGAGACCCGGGTTCGCCTCCCAAAGCACCTCATCGGCCAAGCCTGCGCGGGCGAACCTCCCGCCAGTCGACGCCTCGATAAGCACGTCGGTTCCAGCCATCAACTTGAGGAACGCCTCCCGGCCTTCGCCCTCCATATAGTTCATGGCCACACTGCGCATGTTGCGGCGATCCTGCTGCCAGCTTCCGCCATGAACCGAGAACCGGCCCATGTCGGGCGTCGTCGGATGTTCTATCCAGATTACGTCCGCCCCGTGCTCCGCATAGAGTTCGGCCGCGAAGGGCGCGGCCACCGACAGGCCTATCAGCACCACGCGGTATCCGCGGAGCAGGCCGAATTCGGGAATGTCTGCCGTCTTCACAATGAATCCTCCTTGAGGGCCATCTTTCCGTCTCGGTTTCTCATGTCGCAAAAAGCGTGCCATGGCATGCAATTTGCTAGCCCGAATACAACGCGCTGAATCCGTCCGGGCGCGCGAAACCGATTGAAAGCAAGGTGGAAACATGGCAGAAGACAACACCCCGTTCGGGCCGCTCCAGGGCGTGCGCGTCATCAACCTCTCCCAAGCCATCGCAGGGCCTTTCGCCTGCGCGATGCTGGGCGATCTAGGTGCCGATGTCATCGGCATCGAGAATCCCAAGGGCCGCGATACCTCACGCCCCAATCCGGCACTTGGTGGTTGGGGCACGCAAATGGATCGCCGCAACTCCCGCTCGCTATGCATGGACGTACGCAAAGGACGCGGCCGCGAGATCTTCTTCGAACTGCTCAAAACAGCTGACATCCTGGTCGAAGGGTTCCGCGGAGGCCAGATGGTCAAATGGGATATGAGCGATGAAGTCCTCTGGGACGTCAACCCCAAGCTGGTCATCGTGCACATCTCAGGCTTCGGGCAGACGGGCGTGCCCGAATATGTCACGCGCGCATCCTTCGATGGCATCGGCCAAGCCTTTTCCGGTTACATGGAGATGAACGGCTTCCCTGATCGCCTGCCCATCCCCGCCTTCCCCCAGCCCTCCGATTACTTCACCGGCCTATTCGGCATAACGGGCGCGCTTGCCGCACTGCATCGAGCGCAACAGACCGGCCAGGGCGAAAGCGTCGACATAGCCCAGTACGAAGCCATGATCCGCTGCTCTGGCTTCTACGTAATGAACTATCTCAACACCGGTGCGTTGCCCAAGCGCGAAGGCTCGCACTCAACCTCTTCGGCCGGATACGGCGCCTACACCTGCAAAGACGGCGTACCCCTTTACATCTTGATTTTGGGCGCCGGCGTGGTGCGCAATGCACTCAAGACGCTCGGGCTCGACATCAACGCCGAACCGTTCTATGACGGCATGGGTCTGTGCGCCATGGGAACGCCTGCAGGCGAGGCCCTCGAAGAGGCGCTCTCGGGCTTCTTCGCCGAGCACACCGGCGCCGAAGCCGAAGAGATCCTCTTGGGCGCAGGTGTTCCATGCAGCCGGATTTACACCTTCGCGGACTGCGTCGCCGACCCCCACTACCAAGCACGCGAGACCTTCACGGAGTGGACGAATTCCTTCGACAGCGAAACGGTCAAGGGTGTCAATGTGGTTCCGAGGCTCAAGAACAACCCCGGACGCATCGCGCGTAGCATGCCGCTTGTCGGACAGGAAAACGAAGAGATCCTCAAATCCGTGGGCGTAACCGACGAAGAGATCGCCGCGCTCTACGAAGCCGGAACAATCCGCCGCGAAACCACCAAAATCGGCTAGATTCTTCCCAAAAGGGCCCTGGCACCTGTAGCCGCAAGATGAAAATCGGCCCCCGCCGCTGGGCATTGCGCCTGCGGCGGGGGCCGCTGCATTCAGGGCCCTTGCGCGCCGCAACGGGGCGAAAAACCCGCGGTCAAACCCCCGGATTCTCCCTCGCCAACGGCGCCGCAGAGTCCGTGAACGGAACTTTACGGGCAACTATTGCATAAATCATTCATCTTCTTGAATATTTTCAAATTTCTTCTTGCTAACGCTGCATATTTATTCGATAATGCTCAACACTTTAACCGACTAAAGCAATGGAGCGAGCAACGGACCGGGAACCAACACCCCCGGCACCTGTCCCCGAAACCCCGCCGGCCCGCACATCCGGACCGGCCCGCGAAAGGAACCACCATGAAAGCCAAAACCCTCAAAAGCACCTTCGCCGCCGCGGCGGCACTCTGCCTGGCCCTCTGCCTGGGCGGACTCGTCCTTGCCGGCTGCTCGAACAGCGGCTCTTCGGACTCCAGCTCCAGCAGCTCGAGCTCCAGCTCAAGCTCCAACGCTCCCGCAGACGCCTCGGCAGCTGCGGGCGACCTGCAGTTGGTCACCGACGGCAAGCTGACCGTCGCCGCATCGCTTGACTTCCCCCCGTTTGAGAGCGCCGACTCCGACAACCAGCCCGTCGGTTTTGCTGTCGAGCTCATGGACCTGCTCGCGGACAAAATGGGCCTTGAGTGCGAATACCTGCCCACGATGAAGTTCGATTCGATCGTCGGCGTCATCCAGACCGGCGGCAAGGCCGACGTGGGCGTGTCTTCGTTCACCATCACCCCCGAACGCGAAGAGCAGATCACCTTCACCGACCCCTACTGCGACTCCAACCAAGGCGTCGTGGTCCTGAGCTCCTCCTCCAGCGCTTCCGCCGATGACCTGACCGGCAAGAAGATCGGCGCCCAGAGCGGCACCACCGGATACGACTGGGCCCTCGAGAACATCGACGGCGCCGAAGTCATCGCCTACGATGAAATGACCGCCATCTTCGCCGCCCTGCAGGCAGGCCAGATCGACGGCATCGTCGCCGACCTGCCCGTAGTCCAGTACTACGTGGGCAACTCCTACACCGACTGCAAGGTCATCCAGGAGATCCCCACAGGAGAGCAGTACTCCATCGCCGTCAACAAGGGCAACCCGGCACTTACCGAAGCGCTCAACGCTGCACTTGCCGAAGCCAAGGCCGACGGCTCCTACGACGCCCTGTACCAGAAATGGTTCGGAACCTCATCCAACTAGCCCCTGACGATCCGCCGCTACCGCTCTGACCGCACATTCGCCATCCGAAAGACGGTGACCCCATGACTGACCACCTGCGCAACTTTGCAGCGCACCTGAAATCCGCATTCGCCCTTGCCGCATTGACCATGCTGGCCGCCGCGGCCTGCACCCTGGCTGCAACCATGACGGCCCCCTCTGACGCCCACGCGCTCGAAGTGACCTCATGCACGGCGAAGCCCAATCAAGACGGCACGGGCAACATCATGGGAGCCACCCCCACCCGTGTGACCTGGGAGGCACAGGCAGCCGAAGGCGAAAGCCTCTCCCAGGTGACGCTGGACATGCCCGATGGCACCCATCTCATGGCCGATCAGGTCAAGGTCACCGCGTTGGACGGCCTGGACCGCATCGACATAGCAACCGAAACCTATGCTGAAAACGGCGATGTGACCATCGATTTCCCGGAAGGCACGCCCGCCGGTCTGCTGATCCGCATCGAGATGCACAAGACCGAACTGCCTGCCGAAGGCGGCACCTTCGCCATTGCGGGCACCGCCACTTCCGCAGATGGCGCAACGGCGGACACCCTCGCACCGGACGCCATAACCGTCACCGGCATCTCGGCCGCCGAGCAAATCTCCCAGTGGCTTGCAACCCAATCCTGGGTGCAGGCCTGGAATTCCAACACTTTCCTGCACCTGTTCTTCGACCCCACCATCATGGTGACCAGCTTCCCCCAAGTGGCCAAAGGCTGGCTCACCGCTCTGGGCTTGGTGCTGTGCGGCATCCCCATGGCCGTGCCCCTGGGATTCTTCGCCTCCCTCCTGCGCATGTCGAAGTTCCGTTTGGCGCGCGCTGTGGCGAGCATCTACGTCAACGTGGTGCGCGGCACTCCCATGTTCCTGCAGATCTACATCGCCTTCTTCGGCCTCCCGCTTCTGGGAATCGCGCTTGATAATTTCCTCCTGGGAGCGATAGTCATGGCCTTCAATTCCGGCGCCTACCTCTGCGAGATCTTCCGCGCCGGCATCCAGTCCATCAGCAAAGGCCAGTTCGAAGCCGCACGCTCGCTGGGCATGACCGGCGCGCAGACCATGCTCCACGTCATCGTCCCGCAGGCATTCCGACGCGTCATCCCCACTGTGACAAACGAGTTCATCCTGCTCTACAAGGACACCTCGCTGCTTGCCGCCGTGGGCCTTTCCGAAACCGTCATGTTCGCGAAGGTCATCACGGCGAACACAGGCAACATCACCCCTTATATCGTGGCCGCAATCTTCTACCTGATAGTGACGCTGCCCATGAGCGCCTGGACGCGCCGCATGGAGGAAAAGACCGCGAACCGTCAGATCGCACATGCCAAGCCGAAAAAACCGGGGCTGCTCAGCCGCAAGGGTTCCGGCGGTGGGACGCCCGGGCGCGCCAAACCATGGACACCCGATACCGAACCTGCCCGTGATGTGCTGGCCATCAAGACCGCCGACCTGTAAGGAATAGCCATGATGAAGAACTTCTCCTCCCCTGCCGACAACACCGATGCGGCCGACCAGCCCGTCATCCGCATCTGCGACCTGCATAAAAGCTACGGCAAGACCGAGGTGCTCAAAGGCATAGACCTTGAAGTCGCACGCGGCGAAGTCGTCGTCGTGCTGGGGCCGTCCGGTTCCGGAAAATCCACCATGCTGCGCTGCGTCAACCTTCTGGAAGAGCCCACCAGCGGCCACGTCTGGTTCGAAGACACCGAGATCACGGCGAAAGGCACCAACATCAACAAGATCCGCGAGCACGTGGGCATGGTGTTTCAGAACTTCAACCTGTTCCCCCACCTCACCGCCAAGGAAAACGTCATGCTGGCGCAACGCAAGGTCTTGGGCCGCAGCCCTCAGGAGGCCCGCACCGTAGCCGAGCGCGAGCTTGAGCGCGTGGGCCTGGCAGAGCGCATGGACCACTACCCCGAAGCGCTTTCCGGCGGACAGCAACAGCGCGTGGCCATCGCGCGCGCCCTGGCAATGGACCCGCACGTGATGCTTTTCGACGAAGCGACCAGCGCCCTCGATCCCGAGCTGGTGCGCGGCGTACTCGACGTCATGAAGGAGCTGGCGCGCGGCGGCATGACCATGATGGTCGTAACCCACGAGATGGGCTTCGCACGCGAAGTGGCCGACCGCGTCATCCTCATGGACGGCGGCGTGATCGTGGAGCAGGGAACCCCGGAAGAGGTCTTCGAACACCCCAAGTCCGAGCGCACCCGCGCCTTCCTGGGAGATATCGCCTAGGAGCAATGGGGGGTCCGGCAAAGTACACGCGGGTGCGGGGCCAAACACCTCATTCCTCTTTGCCGAACGCATCCCAAAGCAACGTCACAATGCCGCACAGGATGCCGCCGACGACCCACGCCACCCAGAACCACGATGCCGACGTGCCCAGGGGCTCGAAGGCATCCGGATCAGGAGCGGAGAACACAGGGATGAACAGCAACGCAAGACCCGCAATCGTAGCCACGAGCATGATGACACCGCATACGGCGCCAAGCTTCTTGCTGCGGCGCTTGTTCGCCATGAGCGCATTGCGCCACGCTTCATCTACCTGGGCGTTCGCAATCTCGTCCATCTCAAGCTCGTCGGCGACGGATTTGTTGTATTCCGTAACGTTCGTACGGCCCAGAAGCGTGCCGTAGTGAACGATGTTCCACACCCCCAGCGCAATGAACAGCATCAGCAGGAAGAAGGCCCAGCCCTCTGACGCCGGCTCGATCATCATCATACAAACCACGCCGGTGAAGATGAACGCGATGCCCGCTATCAGGCCGGCCGAAAACCGCTTGCGAGCCTGGGCCTTATCCTCTTCGGTATAGAAGTCCTCGATGTACGGATGCGCTTTCACGAATGCGGAATGGGCCATCCCAGCGGGGATGATCAGCGCAAGACCGGCGATGACGCCCACGAACACCATCACGACGAACAATGCGCCGTTCGAACTCTCCGACCCCAAATCGAACTGGCCCTCGAACAGCAAGGCAAACGCCACGCCCATCAAGATGGCCGCGACGCCCGTGGGGATCTTCCAGGCCAGCATACGGTAATGCTCATCGTAGCCGCACACATCCACCGGTTTGCCCGTCGGCATCGCGGCAACGGGCGCCGCGGATGCGCGCCCCGTCAGATCCCCTTTCACAAGATCATCGAGCGAACACTCGAAGATATCGCACATCTTTATCAGCTTATCCATCTCCGGATAAGAGCGCTCCGCCTCCCACTTGGTAACGGACTGACGGGACACCCCAAGCAGCATGGCAAGCTGCTCCTGGGTCATATTTCTCTGAGCACGCAGGCTCTGCAGATTGTCGCGAAAACTCATCGCGGTTCCTTTCACAGTTACGGCGGCGCCACGCAAGCGCACGGGATTTCTCAAGCCGGCAAGCCGATTCTGCCGTAGCCGAGCCACTCAATCCACCAACCATAGGCTTCATTTTACGCAATCCACAGGCACCTTGCGGTTGCAAACCCCAGGTCAACAGCTAAATCAGCTTTTTCGCATTGCGAAATCCCCGTAGAATCAACCGCACCCTGCATGCCCCGCCCCGAATCACGCGTATCATTTCCCCCATGAGTCCGAAGGCCCGCGGCGGCTGGCATGCAATGCATCCGGCATGCATGCCCCGCCATGCTCGTTGCCAATATGCTACTCTGCGAGTATCATATCGTTCGCACCTTCGCGCCGCAGAGTCCGCGCGTCCTTCCGAAAGGGGAACTGAATGCTCGACAAGCTGGTCCTTGCCCTGCCCGGCATGCGGGCTCAGCTGGCAATTGCCGCGGCGCTCACAGCCCTGCAGGCACTCGCCGTCATAGGGCAGGCATACGCGCTCGCCTCCGCGCTCACCGGTCTTTGGCTGGGCAACCCCGTGACCGACCATCTGCTCTGGATTGCGCTTTTCCTCGCGTGCTTCATCGGCCGCCAGGCGCTTGCAAACCTGAAAAGCCGCAACGTCGACCGCTACGCGCACGCCCAGTCCGCCCGCCTGCGCGAAGAGCTGCTGTCCAAGATGTTCTCCCAGGGCCCTGCGCTCATCCAGCGGCACGGCACGGGTTCCATCACCTCGCTGGCCATCGAAGGCATCGACCGCATAGATGCCTACCTGGCCATCATCGTGCCGAAGATGGTGGCGGTTCTGGTCATTCCGCTGGTGCTGCTTGTCTTCATCATCCCCCACGACTGGGTGTCCGGCCTGATAGCCGGCATCATGCTCCCGTTCATCGTGCTGTACATGGTGCTGCTGGGCAAAACGGCGAAGGCGGAAGCCGCCAAGCAATACGCGCAGTTCCAGGTGCTTTCCAACCACTTCATCGACTCACTGCGCGGCCTCGCCACGCTCAGGCTCTTCGGCCGCAGCGGCGCCCACGGCGAATCCATCTTCCAGGCCAGCGAGCGATTTCGCGAAGTCACGGTCAAAACCCTGCGCGTGGCCACGCTTTCAGGCGCGGTGCTTGACCTCTTCGCCACACTTTCACTTGCAGGCGTGGCCATCATGCTGGGATTTCGCCTGGTGGATGGGACCATCGCACTGTTCCCCGCGCTGCTCACGCTAATTCTGGTGCCCGAATACTTCAAGCCCGTGCGCGAATTCGCCAGCGACTACCACGCATCCCTTGACGGCAAGAACGCACTTGCGGCCGTGACGGAAATCATCGCCGAACCCGATGCAAAGCCGGCGCAGACCGAACTGGGAGAATGGAGCGAAAACTCCGAGCTGCGCCTCAATGGCCTGGGATTCTCCTATCCCGATAGCACCGAGGCGGCACTTGCGGACGTAACCGCCGCCCTGCGCGGATTCAGCCGCGTGGGCATCATCGGCGCAAGCGGATCCGGGAAAAGCACGCTGATCAGCATCCTTGCGGGATTCGCCCACCCCACCGCCGGCAGCTTCGAGGCATCGTTCGGAAACACCGGAGATCAGGATGGCGCCGCCGCACCTGTCGAACTTGCCAGCCTGCATCAGGACAGCTGGCAGCGCCAGATCATCTACATCCCCCAAAACCCCTACATCTTCCACGCAACGCTGCGCGAAAATGTGACCTTCTACACCCCCGATGCGGACGAATCCGCAGTTCAGCAGGCCATCGACGCCGTAGGCCTTCGCGAACTCGCCGACGAGCTGCCCCTGGGCTTGGATACGCTCATCGGTGAAGGCGAGCGCGCGCTTTCGGGCGGACAGGCCCAACGCATCGCCATTGCCCGCGCGCTGCTGGACCGCACACGCCGCATCATCTTGTTCGACGAACCCACAGCGCACTTGGACATTGAGACCGAATACGAGCTCAAAGCCCGCATGCTCCCGCTCATGAAAGACCGTCTGGTCATCTTCGCCACGCATCGCCTGCACTGGATGGATGACATGGACCAGGTCATCGTGCTGGACCGCGGACGTATCGCAGCCGTCGGCGCTCCGCAGGAGGTGATGGCGAAATGACCGAAAACGAAAACCGCGCCGATCGCGCCGACCGCACAGACGCACAGCGGACAACCTTCGCCGGCATCCGCTCCACCGTTCGCCGCGACCGGTGGGTCAAGCCGTTTTTCAAGCACTACCGCAAAGCCCTTGCCGCCGCGCTGGCACTGGGTTTTGTCACCTACGCCTTCGCCGCACTGCTCATGTTCACATCCGGCTATCTGATCAGCGGAGCCGCCATGGTGGAAACCATCCTGGCGCTGCACCTGCCGCTGATCTTCGTGCGCATCTTCGGCCTGGGCAAACCCATCTTGCAATACATCGAGCGTCTGACTAGCCACAACTGGGTGCTGCGCATGACATCGAAACTGCGCTTGAAGCTCTATGAATCCCTTGAGCGCGATCCTGCCGCCTCGCACGCGACGCGCCGCACCGGTGATGTGCTGGGACTTCTTGCCGAAGACATCGGACATCTTCAGGACCTGTACCTGCGCACGCTGTTCCCCACCGTGGTGGCGCTGCTGATCTATGCGGGGGTGGTGGCGGCGCTCGGGTTCTTCTCGCCGTGGATCGCATGCGCCATGCTGCTCATCTTGGGCGTGCTCGTGTTCGTGGTCCCGTTGGTCTCCGTCATCTGCAACGGCGCGCGCCAGACCAATCTCAAAGCCCTGCGAAACAACCTGTACGCAGAGCTGACCGACAACGTTCTGGGTGCCGCGGACTGGGTGTTCTCCCAGCGAAGCGACGATTACCTGTCCCTCTGCCGAGATTCCGCCTCCGCCGCAGCGCGCATCGAAGCCGAAATGGAGCGCTTCTCCCGTCGCCGCGACCTGGCGATCCAAGCCATCTTCGCCGTGGGCGCCGCCGTACTGCTCGTATGGGCCGGAGCGCACTTCGGAGGAGCGAATGCGCCTGCAGCCAACTGGATCGCCGCCTTCGTGCTGGCCTTCTTCCCGCTGATCGACGCCTTCGCCCCGCTATCCACCGCCGCCGTGCAGGCGGGCGCATACCGCGATTCCATCGAGCGCCTCAACGATCTGCCCGATCCCGATGCGGGCATCGGCGCACAGCCCGCAGGCAGCGCTCCCTCCGACGGCGAGCCCGCTGCGAAAGCCATGCCCTCCTCCCCGTTCGACATCGAGCTTGCGGGCGTCACCTTCGCCTACCCCGGAGGCCGCCGATCCGTGCTTGATGGGCTTGACCTCCGCATTCCCGCAGGTCAAAAGGTTGCCATTCTAGGGCGAAGCGGCGCCGGCAAGAGCACGCTCACGCAGATTCTGCGCGGGGACCTGATTCCTGACGCCGGCACCGTACGCGTGGGAGGGGCTGACCCTGCCGCCTGCGGCGCCGCCATCGCGCAATCGATCGGCGTCATCCAGCAGACCACCTATCTGTTCCATACCACGCTTCTGGAAAACCTGCGCGTCGGCAACGCCCGCGCAACCCGCGAAGATGCCTGGCGCGTGCTCGAGCAGGTGGGGCTGGGGGATATGGTGCGCCGCCTGCCCGACGGCCTGGACACCATGGTTGACGAAGCGGGCCTGCGCTTCTCAGGCGGAGAGCGCCACCGCATAGCACTTGCCCGCGTGCTGCTCCAGGATGCACCCATCGTCATTTTGGACGAACCGTGCGCAGGCCTTGACCCCGCCACCGAGCAGGCACTTCTTACCACGCTGGTTGAGACGTTGGCCGGACGCACCCTCATCATGGTGACGCACCATCTGGAAGGCGCCGCGCTCATGGATCGCGTCATCTTCCTGGACGGCGGCGCCATAGGGCGCGATGGCGATGTGACGCTTGATGGTTCCCCCGCCGAACTTGAACGCACAAGCCCGCATTACCGCACGCTGCTCTCCTTTGACCGCGGGTTCGTGCGCTAGCCTCCGCATGAACGTCTGGCTCGCACATACCCCGTCTCCGCAATTGGAGTTTCGGCCCACTGACGCCAAAACCGAAGTCTTTCGGGTCGCAGCACGAGGCCGAAACGAGCATGCAGTAACATAACCCCAGGTCGGTATGGTTTTATCATCCGAAAGCCCAATCCAGAGAAACGTTGCGCCCTCCGATGCGCGGACCGAAACCCGAAACACTTCCGATTTGGTGCAAAAAAACGGCCCGGACCCGGACCTGCGGTCAGACGCGGAATGCCCTCCACCGTGCCCAAACCCGCGCGTCATGCGCACCGCGTGGCGCCGACTGTGCGTATCCCGTCCGCACGGCCCTCATGCCACGCCGCACCCTCCGAGCTATCCCCTGTTGCGGCGGGCGCGGAAGGCGGCCATGGGCTCTACGCGCAGTCCGCGTTTGTTGTAGCTGACGGCCAGGTTCCCCTGGATGTTCGCAACGCGGCCGGATTCACCCAGGCACGCAAGGCACGCCTCGATGCTGGCGGTTTCCACGCGATCATCTGCGGGAAGAAGCGCCGTCAGCACGGAATCCAGAACGCGTCGCTGAAGCGGCACGGGGCTTTCAGCCAGCTCAGGGGCAATCAGCACGCCGGAGGATGCGCACAAGGCGCCGGGTTCCCATGCGCAAGCCGCTCCGTCAAGCGACCGGACAAGCCGCGCTCCAAGCCGAGCAGCCTGGGCGGCCACCATGTCATCCTCTTCCGCAATCAGATTCATGGTGCGCGTCAGCGTATCGAGCAAGCGCGGGTTGCGGGCTTTGGCCAGCGGCACCATCTCATGGCGGACATACGCGCGAAACCGGTCGGTATCCGCATTGGTGGCATCCTCACGCCACAGCGCTCCCATATCGAAGTCGGATGCAGACGGGTCAATCAGGGCATTGGGATGGAAGCGGACGAAGTCGCGCAATTCCTCTCGGCCCACATCAAGAAGCGGCCGGCACACCGTGCAGCCCTCCACCTTCGAGACATAATCCATGGAACGAAAGCCGCCCGGACCCGTGCCCACAATGGCGCGCATGAAGAAGTTCTCCACCCGGTCATCGGCCGTGTGGGCCGTGAGCACCAATCCACCGGCAACGTCGCAGGACGAAAGCTCGCCCGCGTTACAGGCAGGCGAAGCGTCTGCACCGGATAGCACACCAGCCGCCGCGCGATAGCGCGCAGCACGGGCAACCGCCTCCATATTGCCGCCATCTTCCATGAGCATCGGGATGTCAATGGAGAATTCCCGCAGGTCAAACCCCAAATGCTTCGCAAGAGCACACACGAATGCAGCATCACCGTCGGACGCTTCGCCACGCAGATTGTGATTCACGTGGACGAAGACCACGCGGCCCGGCAGCTGCTGCGCATCACGCAGGTCAGCCAACGCATACGCCAACGCAACGCTATCCGATCCACCGCTGATCATGGCGACAAAAGAGCAGCCCGCACAGTCCGCAGATGCTGCGCCCACCCGCTCGAGCGCACGGCGAATCACCGCCGCAGCACGCTGCGGCACGGAGGCCTTTTTCATCGGGCGGCCTCGAAGATCTCTGCGAACTCCTCCAGCAGGCGGTCGATCGGCAGACCCACGATGTTGTCGAAATCCCCATCCACATGCGCCACGAACTTGCCGGCTTCACCCTGGATTCCGTACGCACCGGCCTTATCCATGGGCTCGCCCGTTGCCACGTAATACTCGATATCCTCGTCGGAAAGCTCTCGGAACGTCACGCGGCTGGTCTCGGTCAGCGTTCGGAAGCCCAGCGACACGTCCTCAGTGCTGCGTGCGGAAATCAGCCACACCGAAACCGCCGTGATCACCTCATGGGTGCGCCCGGAAAGCTGGCGGAGCATACGGCGCGCATCGTCTTCATCTTCCGGCTTGCCGAAGATGCGGCCGTTGCACACCACCATGGTGTCCGCACCGATGACAGCCGCAGCGCCCACGTAATCAGGAACACCCAGCACCTGCTGCACGGCCGCGCCCGCCTTGCGTTCGGCAAGCTTCTTGGCCGCTTCGTCGGGTCGGGCCAAAAGATCGGGCTCAAGCGATTCGTCAACCTCGCTGACCAAGACCGTGAACGGAACTTCCGCACGCTTGAGCAGCTCATGGCGGCGCGGCGACCCGCTGGCCAAAATGATCTGTATCTTCACCTGTTCGACTTCTTCAGTCATGCGATTCCTCCTGATGAGATGATGAAAGCGCCGCATCGGGCGCGGATCGTGCAGAGTTGAGCGGGTCAATCGTAGAGCCCGCAGGACAGATAGCGCTCGCCCGTATCCACCGCAACGGTCACGATGGTCTTGCCGCGAGCTTCAGGGTGCTGCTCCACCAGCTTGCGCACAGCGGCCACGTTCGCGCCGCTTGAGATCCCGCACAAAAGGCCGTAGGCGCGCGCCAGCTCACGAGCCTGAGCGTAGGCCTCCTCGGTGGAAACGGCTATCACGCCGTCAAGAGCGGCAAGGTCAAGGGAAGCCGGAACGAAGTTCGCGCCGATTCCCTGGATGCCATGGGCGCCCGGCACAAGCTCTTCGCCTGCGAGCGTCTGTGCGATCAGCGGGCTTTCCGCAGGCTCCACGGCGAAGATCTGCGTGGTATGCCCCACCATGGCGGCCAGACCGCCACGCACCGGAATATGGCCGTTGAAGTAGTGGGCCACCCCGGAAACGGTTCCGCCGGTGCCTGCCGCAGCGACGAAATAATCAGGTGCCGCGCCCAAGGCGCGCTCAATCTCGGGGCCGGTGGTCTTCTCATGCGCCGCAGGGTTGGCCGGGTTGTCGAACTGCCCCACAATCCATCCGCCGGGCGTTTGCGCCTCAAGCCGCTGCGCTTCAGCCACAGCGCCGGCCATACCATCGGCCGCAGGCGTCAGCACCAGCTCCGCACCGAATGCCGAAAGAAGCGCACGGCGCTCGGCGCTCATGGACTCCGGCATTGTCAAAACCACACGGTAACCGCGATCCGCACCGATAAGCGCTATGCCGATTCCGGTGTTTCCGCTGGTAGGCTCAATGAGCACGCTCCGTCCACGCTCGATGATGCCGGCCTCTTCCGCTTCGTCGATCATGTTCTTGGCAGCACGGTCCTTGATGGACCCTCCAGGATTCGCGCCCTCGTACTTGATGTAGACGCGCGCTCCCAGCTCGTCGCTGAGCGCTTCCAGAAATACCAGCGGGGTATCCCCCACTGCCTCGCCCATGCCGCGAATGAATGCCGAATGAGTCATGACCGCTCCCTTCCCGCGCGCTTCCAACGCGCCGCTCAGTCCTGCATGCGCTCAAGCGAAACGATGGATTCGACATGATCCGTATGCGGGAACATGTCGACGGCCTGCATCTCCGCAATGCGGTAGCCATGCCCGACCAGATATTCCACGTCACGAGCCTGCGTGTTCGGGCTGCAAGAGATGTAGACGATGCGCGCCGGCGCCATCAGGCACGCCGCCTTCAAGAAATCCGGCGTAGCACCGCTACGGGGCGGATCCATCAACAGAACGTCAGCCGCAATATCCGCCGCTCGATCGCGCATGAATTCGCCCGCATCGCCCGTCACGAATTCCGCTTCGACCCCGTTATGGCGCGCGTTGTTCTGCGCATCTTTGACGGCATCGGGGCGTTCCTCCACACCGATGACGCGCGCCGCACCGGGTCCGCCCGCAACACCGCAAGCCGCAACCAGGCCGATGGTGCCCGTGCCGCAATACGCGTCAATGACGGTTTCAACGCCTGTAAGCTTCGCCATCTGGATGGCGCGCGTGTACAGCACCTCGGTTTGCGTGGCGTTTACCTGGTAAAACGACTGCGAGCTGATGCGGAAGGTCAGACCGCACAACGTATCCAGGATGAAGCCTGGGCCATAAAGCACATGCTCGCGCTTACCTAAGATGACATTGGTCTGCGCCGTATTGACGTTTTGCACCACCGTGGTTATTTGAGGATGGATGCGCTTGAGTTCACGGACGAATTTTCGCGATGCCGGGAAACGTTCTTCACGTGTGACCAGCGTGACCATGACTTCGCCCGAATTGTGGCCCACGCGCACCATGACATGACGCAGGAATCCGGTATCGGCATCCTCGTCATAGGGCTCCATGCGGAAGGCGGGCATGAGATCGCGCACGGTCAAGATGATCGACTTCGCCAAGCGGTTCTCAAGCAGGCATTCACGGGAATCTATCACGCGGTGAGTGCCACGCTCGTACATGCCGCAGAGGATCTTGCGTTTGCGGGCGCGACGGTCGTAAACGCCCACGTAGGGCGAAACGACTTTGTTGCGGTAATAGCGCGGATCTTCCATTCCGCAGATGGGATGGACCAGGGTCTCGGCGTCACGCAGATCGGCGAACAGCTCGTCTACCTGCGCCTGCTTACCGGAGAGCTGGCGGCCGTACGGCACACGCAGAAGAGCGCATCCGCCGCAACGGCTGTCTATCGGGCAGAAAAGAGCACCTTTGGATACGGGCTTGGCGCCGGACTTCGATGCTGGCTTCGATGCGGGTTTGGCGCCGGACTTCGGTGCTGGTTTGGCGCCGGACTTCGGCCCGGGCTTTCCAGCTTTGGACGCAGGCTTCGGCGCACCCTTGGGTCCACCCTGCCCTTTCCCGGCCGGCTTCGAGATATGTTTGCGTTCGTTGGTTTTCATGTCCAGCATTGTAGCGAAGATACCGCCGCGAAACCGCCTGAACGCAGCCATGCACGAAAGCACCTAAGGACAAGCCGCCGCACCTTCCCAAAATGACGGCGCGTAAACAGCCGGACAACGCGGACTTGCCCGTTCGTCCGCGTGCCGCGCAAATCGCATCCCATATGAGAGACTGGTTGCATCAGCAGCCGGATCCGCCCCGCGCGGTTTTCGGCGCGGACCGTCCCATCCATCCCGTCGAAAGCGAGGAACCATGCAGTTCATCATCCGTTGGCTTGTCACGGCAGTCGCGGTTGCGGCCGCCGTTTGGCTGGTTCCCGGCATCGACGTCTCCGCCGCCGGCGGCACCGAGCCCTGGGTGGCCATCTTCATAACAGCCCTGTTCCTGGCGGGACTCAACGCATCCATCAAGCCCATCCTCCACATCCTGAGCCTGCCCATCAGCGTGCTGACCCTGGGCATCTTCGCCCTGGTGGTGAACACCTTCGTCCTATATCTGGCAAGCTGGATGGCAAACGGCCTGTTCCAGGTCGATTTCGTGATTGCCAGCTTCGGCAGCGCGTTCGTGGCCAGCATCGTCATCAGCATCGTGAGCGCCATCGTGGGTGCCATCACGGGAGCGAACGACTGACGGGCCGGAAAACACGTCCGACATTCCGCCAACAGATGCCGGGGCAGCGCATCCGTCAGCGCAAAAAGGAGTAGAATACGCACGGCGCCAAAAGCCGCCAACGGTTCCTACGCGCCGCGTGCACGCGCGGCAAGCTGAAAGGAGTTGGGAACACCATGACCAAGTTCTCCAACGTCATTGTCCGCAGGCCTTCCAAGTCGCTCGTCGACGGCATCACGTCCGCTCCTGAACTGGGCAAACCCGACTACGAGCTGGCCCTCAAGCAGCATGACGACTACATTGCCGCCCTCAAGCAGTGCGGCGTCGAAGTAACCGTCCTGCCCGCCCTGGAAGAGTACCCCGACAGCTGCTTCGTCGAAGACACCGCCGTCATCACCCGCTGCGGCGCGATCATCGACAACCCCGGCGCTGGCAGCCGCAACGGCGAGTCGAAGGAGATGGAACCCACCATCCGCCAGTTCTTCGACGATGACCACATCGCCTACATCAAGTCCCCCGGCACGCTGGAAGGCGGCGACGTCATGATGGTCGGCGACCACTTCTACGTGGGTCGCTCCGCCCGTACCAACGAAGAGGGCATCCGCCAGTTCATCGAAATCCTGGAGGGCTGGGGCCTTTCCGGCAGCGAAGTTCCCCTGGAGCTGGTGCTGCACCTCAAGACCGGCGTGAACTACCTGGAAGACAACAACATGCTGGTCAGCGGCGAATTCATCACCAAGCCCGACTTCGAGAAGTACAACAAGGTTGTCATCCCCGAAGAAGAGGCCTACGCCGCCAACTGCATCTGGGTCAACGGCACCGTCATCGTGCCCGAAGGCTATCCCACCGTGCTGAAGGCCGTTCAGGATCTGGGCTACAAGACCCTGGTCGTTGACACCTCCGAGTACCGCAAGCTCGACGGCGGCCTGAGCTGCCTGTCCCTGCGCTTCTAAAAGCGCAGTTCATCGGTCGTTTTCAGCGAATCCACCGGTTGAACCCGCTGAAAACGAAGCAAGGCCGGCCCTGGGAGCTCAGTTCATTCCCGGGGCCGGCCTTTTCGATGGCGCGACTCTCCAACCGCGCGCCCCGTTCGTCGCCTCGCAGACCCGCAGCCTATCCGACCGTTCCGACCATCTCGCAGCCCGTGCAGCATTCCATCGCAAAGCGGAACCCTGCACTGGAACGGCACGATAAAAGCGGTCGCGGGTAATCGAAATCCAAAAAATCGCCCTTTTGTACCATGAGTCCGAAAAACAAGCCCCGGAATCCAAATTTTCATCTTGTTGTACCATCGCAAACCCTGAAACCCTTACCGACAGCAGCCGTCTTGCTCCAACTGTCCGGAAACAGACTCTCGAAGCCCACGTTTCACCTGGTCATGAGACTGCACAGCTCCATAGCGCCCTATAGCCAGACTCCATGCGTCCGAATTCCCGATACCCATTGGTACAACAGATTGAAAAAATGGATTTTGCGCGCCTATTCTTGGATCGATGGTACAACAGATGAAGAATTCGGACCTCCAGTGGGCACCGGCCGAACGCTACTCCATCATGACATCGCCGGTGGCGGCATCGACGTAAATCCGCTCGACCACTTCGCCCGTATCGTAGGCCGTCCGCGTGAACGTGATGAAATCATCGCCGCGCTCATACGCCATCTCGTACACATACCGCGTGCCGTCAACGATGTGCTCGCAGGTACCCACACCCAGCGGCCAACCTTCGAGCAGATTCCCCTGCAGCTCCAAGACCTTGTTGGAGACTTCAACGGAAACCCCCAGGTCAGTAAGGAGAGCCGTGGGGAAATCACCGTATTCGCCCACCTGGGCTTCGCGGTCTATCTCCTCCAGATAGGCTCTCGCATACGCCTGCTCCTGATCACAAAGCAGCGCAGCATCCTCTTCGGTGGGATTCAAAGCGCGCGAAACATAACCGCTCGGAATCATCTCCCGGACAGAATCGGCGTAAAGGTCGCCGTCGAGGGGGTACGTGATGCTGAGCAACGAAGGCTCCGCGTCGGACTCTTCAGGAATGGAGAACGTGAACACGGCCGGAATCACGCCCGTGCCAGACACTTTAACGAAATTCCCGTTCAAGAAACCGTAGCCGCCGGTACTGGTCAGAGCATAGACCGTCAAGATTTCGCCATGGTATTCGCTGGCCATTATCAGATGGCCTTCCGCCGCGCACTCCGCATCAGGGACCAACGAATCGGCGGCTTCAGCAA
The DNA here is from genome assembly GCA_937892845.1 of uncultured Eggerthellaceae bacterium. Classification (GTDB taxonomy): domain Bacteria; phylum Actinomycetota; class Coriobacteriia; order Coriobacteriales; family Eggerthellaceae; genus Slackia. Next base: position 112,793 of record CALBGP010000029.1, read on the forward strand.
GCAAGGCATCACCGACAAACTGCGATTGGTCGACGGAAACAGGCGGTTCAGGTTCAAGCATATTGCCGCCCACACAACCCATCAGGGAAAACACCGCCAGTGCAAGCGAGAGAGCCACGGCAACGGCCAGCACTCCGCCCACGCACTCGGGAAGAAGGCCTGAGCGCGCACGCTCGGTACGCTTATGAGCCACAAGCTCGATGAACAGGTTCTGCATCATGGGAATCGCCTCCTCGTGATGGGCCTGAACGCACCGGGCACACGCAGCGCCCTTATCGGGAATCATACCACGCAGCAAAAGCGGACCGCGCCGCAAGCCCGCGCCCGGCACCGCGCGCACGCACTCTCCCGCTTCCCTTAAGAATTCCTTCAGGTTGGTCCGCAAGGCAGAAACGCCCCGCGAAGCAAAACGCTCCGAAGACAGAACCGCCCCGGGCCGATAGAACCCGGGGCGGAGGAGGCTTGCATCACTGCACGCGATAGCCGTTAATTACCGGCGGCTCGCTTTGCCTGATACTCTTCGACCAGCTTCTTCTGGACATCATGCGGCGCTTCTTCGTAGCCATCAAATTCCAGCGTGTACGATCCGCTGCCGCGGGACAGCGAACGAAGGTCCTTCGTGTAGGTGACAACCTCAGCGTAAGGGACGCGCACCATGATGACGGTATCGCCCGCATTATCCGAGTCGGTGCCGACGATACGGCCGCGGCGGGTGGAGATATCCCCCATGATGGCGCCGGCATAAGCCTCGCCAACCGTGATGGCCATGTTGACCATGGGTTCCAAGATCACGGGGCTTGCCTGCTCGCATGCAGCGCGGAAGCCGATGCGCGCAGCCGTCTTGAACGCCATCTCGTTGGAGTCCACCGGGTGATACGAACCGTCGAACACGGTCACCTTCACGTCAACCATGGGGTAACCCGCCAAGAAACCTTCGGTCATAGCATCCTGCACGCCTTTGTCGACCGCAGGAACCAGACCTCCGGGGATGGCGCCGCCCTTGATTTCGTCAGCGAACTCATAGCCCGCACCGGGATTGGGAGCAACACGCAGCCAGCAATCGCCGAACTGGCCCGCACCGCCGGTCTGCTTCTTATGGCGGCCCTGAGCCTCAGCCTGTCTGCGGATGGTCTCACGATACGGAATGCGCACGGGGACCAACCTGGCCGTGACGTTCGCCTGCTCCTTGAGGCGGTTCAGGATGGTGTCAACCTGGGCATCACCCATGGCGGTAAGGATGGTCTGATGGGTTTCCTCGTTGCGCTCGATGCGCACGGTGGGATCGTTTTCAACCACACGGGCCAGGAAGGTGCCCAGTTTGTCCTCTTCCTTCTTCTCCGCGGCCTCAATGGCTACCGGATACTGAGGGTTCGGGAAAGGCAGCGGCGCAATCTGAATCTTGCCGTAAACGGACAGCGTATCGCCCGTCTTGGTCTCCGCCAGCTTCGGCACAACCACGATGTCGCCGGCCTTCGCGCTTTTGACGTCGACGGTCTCCTTGCCCTTCATCAGGTAGATGTGGCCCAGGCGCTCCTTCTTGCCTGTGCGCGCATTCAACAGATCCATGCCGGGCGTAAGCGTACCGGAAAGCACCTTGACGAAGCTCAAGCGGCCCACATAGGGGTCAGCAAGCGTCTTGAAGACGAAGCATGAAGGCTCGCCTTCCTTGGTAACGGTGATAGAGCTGCCGTCGACAAGCTCGATGGGGCCATGCGCGGTAGGATGCGGGAAGTACGTGCAGATGTCCTCCATCAAGCCCTGGATGCCCTGCTTGATGATGGTGGAGCCCACGAACACCGGGACGAAGAGCTCCTGGGCGATGGCCTTGTCGAACAGACCCTCAAGCTCTTCCTGAGTCAGCTGCTCTTCGCCATCGAGGTACTTCATCATGAGCTCATCGTCGGCCTCGGCAACCAGGTCGCAGAGCTTATCGCGAGCTGCCTGGGCGGCAGCGGCATATTCAGCGGGAATGTCTTCGACGCGCTCGGAATCGCCGTCGAAGTAACGCGCCTTCATGCGCAAGACGTCGATGACGCCTTTGAAATCCTTATCAACGCCGATGGGAATGGTGACCGGACCCAGACGGCTGCCGAAGCGAGCGTGCAGGGTTGCCATGATGACGTCGAAGTTGGCGTTTTCGCGGTCGATATGATTGATGAAGACGGAGCGGGACAGACGCATGTCTTCGGCTTCATTCCAAAGTTTCGTGGTCATGACCTGAGGGCCTGCCACTGCATCAATGACAAACATGGCCATTTCGGCGGCCTGCATGGTGGCAAGAGTGTCGCCGATGAAATCAGGATGGCCGGAAGTGTCAAGCAGGTTGATCTTGTAATCCTTGTAGGGGATGGGGGCAATGGACGTGCTCATTGTGAACTTGCGCTTGATTTCCTCAGGGTCGTAATCCATGTACGACTTTCCGTCGTGCGTGGTGCCCATGCGGGGAGTTTGGCCGGAGATGTGGAGCATCGCCTCTGCGAGTGAAGTTTTGCCCGCACCATCCTGCCCGACCAACACGATGTTGCGGACATGCAAAGTCTCGGGAGCTGCCATTGAAACCACCGTCACTTTCTGGGATTACCCTGTTTGAAGCGGCTAATGCACATGAGCACAGTGTATCCCAAGGAGGTGGCATCGCCCACCCTGAGCAGGATTTTCGCACTCCTATGGAGCCGCCCCGAGGCGTGGTGTTTGACGACTGCCGTCGCGTGCCGTCAGCAGCAGCGCTAACGGGTTCTGGCGCGCCGTCCAGACTCCGCCGATACGACCAAAAAGGGCCGCACCCGAAAAGGCACGGCCCTTGAAAACCTGAAGCGACGACGACGTGCGGCCTAGAACCACTCGCGCTTTCCAGCAAGGTAGGTTTGTTCGAATTCGGACTGGCTTTTCACGAGGTAGATGATGCCCTCCACCAGGCCGATCAGCCACACCACCGTGGCAGCAAGCCCGAAGGTGAGCAAGCTGCCCAGAAGCGAGACCCCCAGCATGATGAAGCCGGCGGTGTTGTATCCCAGATAGAACTTATGGATGCCGAACATGCCCAAAAACACGCCGAGCAAACCAGCTGCGACATGATCTTTGGGGTGGGAGTACGATTGCGCCGCATAGGCTTGCTGCGCATACGCCTGCTGATAGGTCTGCTGGGCGTAAGACTGCTGGGCGTAAGGCTGCTGGACATACGGCTGGCCAACCCCTTGCGCTCCATACGCCTGCTGAACCGCAGGCGGAACAGGGGGAACGGCCTGCCCGACAGCGGGCGCGGACACAGATGCCGCGGCTGCGACAGGATCGGCGGCAGCCGGCATGGGGGCTGCAGGCGCGACGGGCGCATAGGCAAACTGGTCAGCTGGAGCTGCGGGCGCAGCAGCGGGAGCGGCAGCGGCCACAGGGGCAGCAGCAACAGGAGCCGGATCCGCAGCGGGAACGGCAGGCGCTCCAGCCACAGGGATAACGGTAGCGGGGGCTTGGTCCATAGCGGCAGCGGCGGCCTCCGCAGGCACCGGCACGGGCTCCAGGGTCACCGCGGGTGCAACCGAAACAGGTTCGACAGATTCAACCGCAACGGCGGACTCAACCGCAACGGTGGACTCAACCGCAACGGCGGGTTCAACAGACTCGGCGGTTTCGGCGGGCTCAACAGACGCAACGACCGCGGCAGCCCCAACGTCCTCAGCGGACCCATTTCCGTCATCGGACGCTGCAGCCTGCTGATTGCCGACAAGCTTCTGAAGCTCCTCGATCTGCTTTCTCAATTCCTCTATCTGCTGCGCTGCATCGACAACAGGGGTCGATGCCGCATCGGATGCGACGGCTTCGCTCTTCTTCTCAGCCATGATGATCCCTTTCCTCGGCGCGAAATCTTGTTTACGGCAGCATCCTACACCCACAGGCCAACTACGCCGAAAGCCGCTGCCATTCTGTAAAACTGGCGTCGCATTTCCGTAATCGTCCGCACCTCAGGCGAATTCCCGTGCCACCTTCGGACCCGATCCGCCGAACGGATTTACGGCCGTCGGACCAGCCTGATAGCCAACCCCTCAGGCAACGGGCGGGCCGGGCGGCACGCGCCCGCAACGCAAAATGGCTCCGCGCCACCGCCCAGGCAGGCGGATGGCAACGGAGCCGTAGAGGTCGAAACGGGAAGAGCCGCTTTGACCGGAGGCGAAAACGCTAGTCGGCCTTACGCTCGGGAACCTTCCACATCAGCACGAAGCCGAAAATGAACAGGATGCCGATGGACAGCACGCCCAGGTTCGCGAATCCCGTGATCTGGGTGATGAAGCTGACCAGGAATGTACCCATGACGGCAGCGTACTTGCCGAAGATATCGAAGAAGCCGAAGTACTCGTTGGCATGCTCCTTGGGAATGAGCTTGCCGAACTCGCTGCGCGAAAGCGCCTGGATGCCGCCCTGGAACAGACCGACCATGATGGCCAGGATCCAGAATTCGACAGCGCTCTTGAGAAAGAACGCGCCGAAGATGGTGATGAAGCCGTAGGCGGCAATGCCCACCAGCAGCATCTTCTTGGTACCCACCTTGTGCCCCAGGCGGCCGTAGATGATGGCGGATGGGAATGCCACGAACTGCGTGACAAGCAGCGCAAGCACCATCTGCGTGGAATCGATGCCCAGATCAGCGCCGTAGCTGGTGGACAGCTTGATGATGGTATGGACGCCATCGATGTAGAAGAAGAACGCCAGCATGAAGTAACGCAGCGCTTTATCCGCCCACATGCTCTTGAGGGTGTTGAGCAGGCCGTGCAGCGTAGCGGAGAGCTGATGGGGGACGCGCTCCTTGTAATGCAGCTGATGGACGTTGCGCACCAGGGGGATGGTGAACAGAACCCACCACACCGCGGTGATGACGAAGGCGATCTTCATTCCCGTCATCATGTCAATGCCTATGACGCCGCCGCCCAGCACAATTGCCAGACAAGCAATGAACGGCACGCAGCTGCCGATGTAACCCCAGGCATAGCCCTGGCTGGAAACTTCGTCCAGACGATCATCGTCAGCAGTGGCGTCGATGAGCAGCGCATCGTAGAACACCATGGACGAGTTGAGTGAAATAGAAGCCACCACATACAGCCCCAGGAAGATCCACGCCTGCGAAGGCAGACCCAGAGCACAACAGAACACCGCGCCCGTGCCCACAAAGCCGATGAGGAACTTCTTCTTCATATGCTGCAGGTCGGCAAGCGAACCCAAGATGGGCATGAGCAATGCCACGACAAGCGAGGCGATGGTCTCCGCATAGCCCCAGGCAACCACCACGCTTCCCTCAGCGATGGAGCTGAAATACACGGGGATGAGCGCCGTAGCCAGCAGAACGAACGCGGAATTTCCCACGTCGTACATGACCCAGCTCTTCTCCTGCTTCGTCATCTTGAGACGAGCCATCAAACACCTTCTCTCAATCGATTGCGGCCCACTGCCGTATGTCCGGCCACGCACAGCAGCGCGCCGCGACCGTTTTCAACCCTTATGTAACGGAACATCCAAATCTTTCCGGAGACAAGGGCAAATACGGAGGCAATTGTATATCATGTGCGGCAGAACGAAACGGCAGCCAGCGTGCGCATTCGTCAAATTGCGGTAAAACACCGCCGGCACGCCACTGCCGCCCATGATCTCCCATAAGGGAAAGGAGGCCGCCATGCCGGCCATCATGACTCACGATTTCTTCGGAAAAGACGTATATCCGCAGCTGGGAACTATCATCGGACCCACCGAGGAAGAGCGCGACGCCTTCCTGCTGGGCAACCAGGGGCCCGATCCTTTGTTCTACGTGGTGCTCACGTACCGCATGAAGCCGTTCTTCCATCTGGGCAGCATCATGCACAACGAGAAAACCAACAAGCTCATCACCGCCATGCGCGAGGCCATCGACCTGCTCGATGAGGACGAACGTCCCGTGGGCCGCGCCTACGCCTACGGCTTTTTGTGCCACTACTCGCTGGACCGCGCCATGCACCCGCTGGTCTATTCGCAGCAATACGCCATCTGCGACGCCGGCATCGAAGGCCTGGACAGCCGCTCCGAAAGCGAAGTGCACGCCGAAATCGAGCGCGAGTTCGACGAGATGGTGCTTTTCGCCAAGACCGGGGAGACCATTTCAACCTACCGTCCCGCCGTCCAAGTGCTGCGCGCCTCTGACGAAGTGCTGGACATCATCGGCAAGCTCTACGCCTACGTAGGCATGAAGGCATTCAGCATGTTCCCGCCCTTCGACCTGTTCAAGGCCGCCGTCAAAAACTTCCGCTCGGTCCAGGGGCTGTTCTACTCCCCCTCCGGACGCCTGCGCAGCGTGGCAACCAGGATTGAGACCGGCGTGTTGAAGCGCCCGTTCTCGTTCTACCGCTCCATGTCGCATCGCGACCGTGCCATCGAGCAGAGCGTATTCGGCAACCACGACAACCAGCCCTGGGAGAACCCGTTCACCCATGAGATCAGCACGGACAGCTTCTGGGATATCTACCTGCGCGCCCAAGACGACGCGATGTCCGCCATCGCGGCCTTCTCCTCCGACGGATTCGCGAAAAAGGACGCACGCCGCATCACCCACAGCCTGAACTTCTCCGGCAAGCCGCTTGAAGATGTCAAGCGCGAAGCCGCCGAGGCGGGCATCGAAGCCCTCACCTCCCCCACCCAGGCTCCTGACCGGCCGGCCGAAGAAAGCTAAGCCATGCTGGAAAGCGTGCTGGCGATTCCCTTCTGGTACGAAATGGCCGGCGCGCTCACCGGCGGCTTGGCCGGCGGGATGACCGCCGTCCGGGCGAAATACGATATCTTCGGTACCGTCGTCATAGCCATCATCGCAGGGCTGGGCGGCGGTATCTTGCGCGATATCCTGCTGCAGGACTTCGGGATATACGCCTTCCAGCACCCGGTGCTCATCTTGGCATGCGCCGTTGCGGGTATGTTCGTGTTCTACTTCCACAAGATAGCCACCATGTTCGACTGGGTTGTGGACTTCATGGACAACCTGTCGGTAGGCCTCTGGGGCGTGGTTTCGGTGGGCAAGGGCCTCAGCGCGGGGCTGGGCATCATCCCATCCATCATTCTGGGCACCATCTGCGCTGTCGGCGGCGGCGTGCTGCGCGATGTTCTTATGGCGCAGCGTCCTGCCGCATTCCAGTCCGGAACCCTCTACGGCACGGCTGCCCTGTTCGGCTGCACCGCATTCGCCCTCATGAAGCAAAACGATTTCCTGGGCGACTACGCCGCCATCACCTGCGTGGTGCTGGTGTTCGCACTGCGCTACGCGTCGGAATTCTTCGGCTGGCACACCCACGCGCCAGAGGATTACAGCGACAAGGTGATAGAACCCGTGAAGAAGGTGGCCAAGGTTGCCGCCGCTCCCGTGAAGAAGGTGGCCGGCATTGCGAAAGAGGAAGTGCGCGTGACTTCGCAGCCGCACAGGGAGAAGACCGCGCACCGCATCCGGCTGCGCGCCGATGCCAGCGAATCCCGCACCGCAGATAGCACCGATGACAAGGGGTCCAAGCGCCCATGAGCCTGTTTTCCGTCGACAACCTCTCCGTAAGCCTGCCGCGCGATGGCCGCACGGCCCAGGTGGTCAGCCGCGTCAGCTTCGATCTGAACGAAGGCTGCATAGCCGATCTCACCGGCGCCTCCGGCTGCGGCAAAAGCACGCTGCTGCGCGCCTGCGCCCTGATGCTTCCCCACGAAAGCGGCACCGTGCGCCTGAAAGGCCGCGACTGCACGGACTTCGAACCCACGCGCTGGAGGGCTTCCGTCTGCCTCATCCCCCAGAAAGCATCCCTGCTTCCCGCAAGCGTGAAGGACAACCTGCTCTCACCTTGGAAACTGGCGGTGCGCAAAGGCGCAACGCCCCCAAGCGACGCAGAGCTTCGCCGCGCCATGGATGCGGCGCTTCTTGACGATGTGGCGCTCGATCGCGACGCCAGCCGGCTCTCAGGCGGGCAAGCCGCGCGTATTGCACTGCTCCGCGCGTTTCTGACCAGGCCCGATGTCCTGCTCATGGACGAAGCGGACGCCGCATTGGATAACGAATCATCCGCTGCCGTAAGCCACCTTACCGCCCAAGCCGCAAAGCGCGGCGCCGCCTGCCTGCGCATCAGGCATCGCGGGCCGGACGGCCTTGCAACCTTGACGCTGCATATGGCCGACGGGAAATTGCGGGAAACGGAGACCGGAGAGGAGGTGCCTCGTGAATAGCGGCGTGGTGGAGATAGGATGGATAGAGCTTGTCTGCGCCACCCTGTTCATGGTGGCAGCCGCCATAATCTCCTGGAAACTAGAGCTTGGCCAGGGCAAACGCATAGCCGTATCAACGCTGCGCTGCTTCCTGCAGCTTCTGGCCTGCGGTTTCTGCCTGGCATATCTTTTCGAACTGCAGACCTGGTGGCTTGTAGCCATCGTGCTGGTATGCATGGTGGCAGCGGCCACCCAGATTGCGCTGGGGCGCGTCAAGAGCACGGTCCCGGGACTTGCCGCGCCGGTGTTCGCCAGCATTGCGCTGTCATCCCTTGCGGCAGTCGCCCTGATCACGCAGGGCGTCATCCACGCCGACCCGTGGTACAACGCGCGCGAACTCATCCCCATAGCCGGCATGGTGGTGGGAAACGCCATGAGCAGCATCGCCGTGGCGGCCGACCGCCTGTTCTCGGGGATGGATGCTCGCGAAGATGAGATGTTCAGCCTGATAGCGCTTGGCGCCACCCCGCGCGAAGCGGCGTTCTCAAGCATCAAAGCCAGCATCGCCGCCGGCATGACGCCCACGCTGGCCACCATGAGCGCGGCCGGAATCGTGAGCATCCCGGGCATGATGACCGGACAGATCCTGGCCGGCGCCGATCCGCTCGGCGCGGCGAAATACCAGATAGTCATCCTGATGGCCATCACGGCGGCCAACACCGCCGCCATCATGCTGGCATGCCTGCTCATCTACAAGAAGCGATTCGCGGAAAACGGATACTACCTGGACCGGGGCCTGCGTGAAACCGAAAGCGAGCGAAACTAGACCGCCCTACAACAGGTCCATGCGCCTTCGGGCTGCGACTGCGTGCCCTCGCCCTCGCCCTCGCCCTCGCCCTCGGCCTCGGCCCTACGCCTTCGCCCTGCGGCGGGCCTTCAGCGCATAGACCGTCGCCACCGCGAAACCGGCAGCGCCGATGCATGCCGCTATAGCCATGGCTGCAGAGAATCCCTGGGCAGCCGCCAACCCCTGCGCCACACCCACGGCAACCTGCGATGCTTGGCATGCCTGCATCACGCCGGTGAACAGCGAGGGCCCGATGCATGCCGCCACCTGCACGGCGGTGGTGGAAAGCGCCACACCGAAGGGATGCTCCTCAGCGGGAAGCTGACGCAGGCCCGCCGTCTGAGACGGCGAGAACACCAGGCCCACACCGCCGTACACCAGGACAGCGCCTGCAAATGCCGCCACCACCGACATGGCGGGCGCGACCGCAGCCGTGAACGCGAAACCTATCGCGATGATGCCGAAACCAACGGGCAAAAGCGGCCATTCGCCCCGTTTATCGAGCATGCGGCCACCCACAAGCGTGACCAGCACATTCACCAGAACGGGAACCAATATCACCATGCCCGCCGCCGCAGCGGTCAGCCCCAGCGCGCCCTCAAGGTACATAGGCAAAACCACGCTCATGGAAAACGTGCTCATCATCGTGACCGTGACCAGCAGAAGCGTGGGCCAGAACTCAGGGCGGCGAACCGGCGTGAGGTCGATGAGCGGGTGCTCGCAATGCAGCTGCCGAATCGTGAACGCCACCGCGCCCGCAACCGCCGCTCCAAGGGAGACTGCCGCGGGAACAGGGGTGATGGCAAGCTGCGCCAATCCGAACGACAAGCAGGTCAAAGCCGCCGCCGAAAGAGCCACGGACGGGATGTCAAGGTGGGCCTCGCTGTTATGCAGGTTGCGCACGAACGCCGCACCGGCCACCACCAACACCACGGACACGGCGATAGGGACCAAGAAGATGTAGCGCCAACCGAACGCCGTCACAATGGCGCCGCAGATCACGGGCGAAAACGCCGGAGAGCACGAGATGATGCAGCTTCCTATGGCCATGTAGATGCCAAGCTTCTCCGTCGGCGTGACAGCCAGCACCGTGTTCATCATCATGGGAATGAAGATGCCCGTGCCCACCGCCTGTATGAGCCGCGCAACCAAAAGCACCTCGAATGACGTTGCGAAAAGCCCCATGGCAGACCCGATGAGGTTCGCCGCCGAAGCTGCGAAGAACAGCGTACGCAGCTTGACGCGCCTGTAGAAAAACGCCATGCACGTCACGCCCACGGTTGCCACGATCATATAGCCCGTGACCAGCCACTGGGCCGTGACCGAATCAACGGCGAATTCCCCCATCACGCTGACCAGGGCCATGTTGACCAGATTCTCATTGAATCCGCCCAGAAACGCGCCGCCGTACATGACGCACAGCAGCGCCACCAAGGCCTTGCCTTGCATGTATGCCTCCTATGCTAACCCGATGCTCAGTCAGAATGCGCGATTCACGGCCTCTTCGCGCACGCGCGCACCGCAGGTCCGCACGGCGCAGACCGCCAGCGCCTCCATGGCGTCGATGACCGCCATGCCTTCGAAATCCGAAGGCGTGTCGATAAGGGAGAGCTCAGTGCACCCCAAGATGATGCCGTCGCAGCCGCAATCGCGCAGATGGCTGCAGACGGATTCGAATTTGGCCATGTCGGGAGCCTTGCCCATCTTCACGTCGTCGTAGATAAGACTCATGACCAGCTGCTGATACTCGCGGCTGGGCAGACACGCGGCAAGACCCTCAGCCTCGATGGCACGCTGCAGAACCCCCGTGCGAGCCGTGCCGTCCGTTGCCATGATCCCCACCTTCGAGCACCCTGCCGCGCAAGCCGCCCGCGCCGCCTCACGCGGCATATGCAGGGCGTGCGCCGATTCAAGACCGCCGAAGACCTGGTCGAAAAGGGAATGCGCCGTCACGCACGTCACGCAGAGCACTTCGCATCCCAACGATTCAAGCTGACGGGCCGCGCCGTTGAGGACGGGGACGAAGGAAACATCCGAAGCGCCTGAGAGAAACGCCGTGCGATCCGGCGTCTGCGGAATGGACAGCAGCGCAACCTCAAGGTGCTGCTGATCGGTGGCGGCATCGGTGAGCTCGGTGACCCTGCGGTAGAAGTGGGCTGAAGCCGCCGGCCCCAGACCGCCTATCACCCCGAGCTTCTTGAGCCGGCCGCGCGCCGACGCGCCGCCCGCCATCTTCATTTCGACCATGCAACCACCGTTTCACCCATGCGCATGCCGGCGAACGGCCGACTTGCCGCCGCGTGCGGTCTATTTCCGAACCGCTGCAGCTCTGATATCGCGTCGTATTATAATCCGAAGACTTTTGCCCCAGAAAATCCGTACAGGAAGAACAGACCGCCCCATGGACTTCTCCTTCGTCTCCCAAGCCCTCCCTTTCGACGCATCGGCACTGCCCTTCGACCTGTCCGCCCTGCTCATCATCTGCCCGCTTGTGTTCCTGGCGGGCTTCGTGGATGCCATCGCGGGCGGCGGCGGTCTGATATCGCTTCCGGCGTACCTGCTTGCCGGCATTCCGCCGGTCACCGCCGTCGGCACCAACAAGCTGGCCTCCGCCATAGGCACCGCCACCGCTACGTTTCGCCTGTGGCGCGGCGGCTACGTAAGCTTTCGCAAGGCGGCCCCTGCCGGCATCGCCGCAATCGCAGGATCGCTCATCGGGGCGCGCCTGGCGCTCATCGCGCCCGAAGAGGTCTTCCGCATGCTGCTCATCGTGGCGCTGCCCATTGCCGCCGCATTCGTCATGCGCAAGCGCACCCTGCGTGACGAGACCGATCCCACCATGTCGCACGGACGGCGCATGGCCATTGTCGTGACCTTCGCCTTCCTTTTGGGCGGCTACGACGGGTTCTACGGACCGGGCACCGGAACGTTCATGCTGATTGCGTTCACCGCGGTTGCGCGCATGTCCGTCAAAGAGGCGTCGGGCGAAATGAAGGTGGCCAACCTTGCCAGCAACATCGCCGCGCTTGCCATGTTCGCATCCAACGGGGCAACCCTGATTGCGCTCGGGCTGATTGCCGCGGTGTTCCAGACGCTTGGCAGCTACCTGGGAGCGGGCCGCGTCATGAAAGACGGGACGCGCATCGTGCGCCCTATCATCGTGGCGGTTCTCATCCTGCTTTTCGCCAAGGTGATCTTAGAGCAGACGGGCGTGCTGGGCTGACGCCGTGTGCGCCAAGGCGCGCCTGAGCGCGCGCAAGCCGCAATCTGCTTGAAGCTGCTGCGGTGCAAGCCGCAGCCTGCGCCAAGGCGCGCGGGCGCAAGGTGGTGTATCATTGCTCCCCGCGCATTCGAGCCTGGCGGGCTGAAGGTGCGCTTCCAACACCCGACATGACAAGAAAGCAGACGATGGACAAGAAACTCACCACCTGGCAGGCCGCCTGCATCATCACCGGATACGGCGTAGGCAGCGGCATCATGACACTTCCGTACCTGATCACCCGCGCAGGCACCGTTTCGGCGATAGCCATCTTGCTGCTTGCATTCTTCTTCAGCTACTGCATGCACATGATGCTCGCCGAGCTCACCATGGGAACCGGCAAGGGCACGCAGATCGTAGGCATCTTCCAGCACTACCTGTTCCGAGGGCGCTTCGGCAAAGCTTTGACCATGGGCATGTTCGTGCTGGTCACGCTGGTACTCATCTTCAACCTGGCGGCATATGTGGCAGGCGGCGCCGAAATCCTGCAAGCCGCAGGCCTTCCCCCGCTGGCCGCGAAGCTGGTCTTCTACGCCATCGCGGCAGCCGTCGTGTTCTTCGGCCTCAAGGTTTTGGGTATAAGCGAAGCCATCTCCATCGATATCATCATCGCCATCGTGGCCATCCTGGGCATCGCGTCCGTATTCCACCTGGACAATTCCATCATGTACGCCGTGGGCAGCTTCCCCGAGCTGCTGGCTTTCTTCGGCATGGCCATGATGTCGTTCATCGCGTTCTTCAGCGTTCCCCAGGCGGTCGAGGGCCTTGACCGCGACCCCGTCAAAGTGCGCAACGCCGTGCTGATCGGCCTGGGCCTGAACCTGATGTTCATCCTGGTCATTGCCGCGTGCTCGCTGGCAAGCTCCACACAGATCACCCAGCTCGCCATGATCGGATGGTCCGAAGGCATAGGCCTGTGGGCGCAGATCCTGGGTTCCATCTTCACGCTTTTGGCCATGCTCACCACCTACTGGTCCATCTCGCTGGCGCTTTCCGACATCATCGAAGAGCAGACGAAATGGAACCGCCGCATCTGCTGGCTTATCGCCACGCTGCCTTCGCTGATCTTGGTCCTGCTGAACCTTGGCAGCTTCCTTGAGCTCATGCGCACCGCCGGCGGTCTGATTGCCCTGGGCATCGCGTTCATGGTGCCTGCGGCCTATCGCCGCTGCCGCCGGGAAAACGGCAAGCTGCTGCTGCCGGATATCCTGGCCAGCACGCCCATGCAGATAATCGTCTTCCTGGCCTTCATCCTGATGGCCGTAGGCAGCATGGTGAGCATCTAGCACCCAGCCGAACGCAAACGCAGGCCGGCTGTCCTCCGAAGACGGCCGGCACCACCCCACCCGAATCGAGGCACCGTCATGAAAACGCTTTTCGCCAACGCAACCTTCCACACCATGGAAAGCGAAACGGATGCGCATCGCACCATGCTGGTTGAGGATGGACGCATCGCAGCCTTCGACCTTGACGAGGCCGATCCGCGCGCTAAAGGCGCCGAACGGGTTGACCTGCACGGCCTGCATGTCTACCCTGCGCTGATCGACGCGCACCTGCACCTGCTTGAAACCGTAGCGCTTTCCGGCATCAGCGTGCAGTTGTGCGATGTGGTGGACGGGCGCATCGAGCCGCATAATCTGGCAGGTATCGAAGCCAAGATCCGCGAGCACGCCGCGCGCACCAAACCCGGCGATCTCATGGTCTGCAGCAACTGCATTGCCCTGACCATGGACGAGGGCCGCCTGCCCAACCGCTTCGAATTGGACGAGTGGACAAACGACGGTCGCTGTTGGGTCATGAACATCGACGGGCACTCCGGTTCCTTCTCCACCAAGCTGCTTGAGGAGATAGGCCTGCTCGAAGAAGCGCCGGACGGAATTCTTGCCGGCCCCGTGCATGATGCGAACCTGGGGCGAATCACCGGCGTGGTGAGCTCGGCTGTGGGCCCGCGTCTTCTGGGAGACGGCATTGCGGACTTCTGCGACACGTGCGCGCATTTCGGCATAGGCACCGTTTGCGCCATGGACGGCACCGACGACTCGGAGCGCGACACCTTGGTTGAGCTCATGGCGTTTCTGGCCCAGCGATTCCCTATAGACGTGCGCCTGTTTCCCCAGTACATGGACGAGACCAAGCTTGCACGCGTCTTGCCCCGCATGCGCCGCAAGCGTGTGGGCGGATGCATGAAATGGGAGCTGGATGGCGCCATCGGGTCGCTGACCGCCGCCTTCGACCGCCCGTATTCGAACGGCAAGCAAGCCCCCACCTATTTTTCGGACGAATTCATCGAGGCCGAGGTTGACAGCCTGATCAGCCGCGATTTCGCCGTGACCGCGCACGCCATCGGCGAGACGGCCATCAGCCAACTGGTCCGAGCATTCGAGAAAGCCGACGTGAACTTGCGCGCCGCAGCCTCCGGGGCCGCCGACGACACGCCCGCCGCGGGGTCCGGGGCCGCCGACGACACGCCCAACCACGTGCGCTACCGCATCGACCACTGCGAGTTCCCCTCGGCCGACGATGCTGCGCGGATCTGTGCGCTCAAGCCGTCGGTCACCGTGCAGCCTGGATATTCCTGGATGGACAAGCGCTTCATGCACGGCTACGCCCGCATGCTCGACGAGGACATGCTTGCTCAGCAGATTCCGCTGCGCGATTTCACCGAAGCAGGCGTGGTAATCTGCGGATCAAGCGATGCGCCGGTGCAGACCGTGGACCCGTTCCTGCAGATGCGCGGAATGCGCGAGTTCTACGTGGAGGAGCAGTCGCTTTCAGCCTTCGACGCGCTTGCGACCTACACCGTCAACGGCGGCAAGATGCTCGACGAGAAGATTGGCCTTCTGCGCGAGGGCTACGAGGCGAATTTCTTCGCCACCCAGCGCGACCTGCTGGCCATTGAGCCGGCCGGCCTGGAGGGCATGCATGCAGAATGCCTGTTCATGCACGGAACGCGCTACACTCCGCGCAGCCGCGGAGTTGCCGGCCTGCTGAAGCTCCTGGTCAGCAAGGCACAGAAGATCTAGCGCGCAGATCGGCGTCCAGCCCCGGTCGCGCGCCACCAGGCTCCGCAGCCCTATGGCGTTCGGAAGGGGCGTCCGACGCCAGCCGGCGCGCGCCACCAGGCTCCGCAGCCCAGGGACCTGCCAGGATTGCCGCCGCGGATTTCGCCTCAAGCGGAGCCCGTCTCAAGCGGCGCCCGTCTCAAGCGGCGCCCGCTGGCGCACGGGAAAATCCGCGGGCCTTCTGGCCAGATACGGATGAAATGTACGGTTGCCTTCGAAACGTGGGCGCGGCGAAGAATTCGCCCGCCCGTCTGACCTGGGAAAACGCAGCGGCGTGTTTCGTCGGCAGCCGCAACGCGCCGCAACCTGGCCAGATACGGACGAAATGCGTCGTGCATTTCGTCCGTATCTGGCCACAGAGCGGGGTTTTTCTCCCAGAAGGGGCGGCATGCAGCAAGAAGCTCGGCGCCGGCGCCTCGGTCCCTTCGACAGCAGGCCCATGGCAGCAACCCTTCAAGCCCGCCCCCAGCAAGCAGAGATTACAGCACGCAAAAGGCGCCGCCTGCCAAAACGGCAAGCGACGCCTTTGCCACATGTCAACCGGCCACCCGCGAAACACGCTGTATCTGCCGAACTCGGGCCTATTGGCCAGCCAAGTCCGATCGCGTGGTTCGAATCAGGGAGGGGAGGTGTCCGGGAAACATCGCCGAAGGACTTACGCCTCCGTCTCGGCCGCTACATTCTTGCCTGCAGCCATGCCGAACACCATCGTGGTCAGCACACCGGTGCCGGTTCCCGGATACCAGGTGACCATGATGCCGCCAGCCGCCTGGCCCGCCGCATACAGGTGAGGAATGGGCTCGCCCAGCGTATCCAGGACCTGCGCCTTGGTGTTGATGCGCAGACCGCCGATGCCGCCCAGGTTGTAGTCGAGGCAGGGCAGCGCATAGTAGGGAGGCGTGGAGATGGGGGTCAGACCGCACGTACGATCCTGGAACACGGTATCCTTGCCGCCGTCTGCCATGTCGGCGTTCCACTTGTCCACCGTAGCCTTCAGGTTGCTCACATTGATGCCAACCTGCTCGGCCAGCTCTTCGATGGTATCGGCGCGGAACACGTTGCCGTTCTCAATCTCGGCATCCCAGTCTTCGCCCAGGCCGCTGATGGCGCTCGCCACAGCCGCAGGACCCTGGTCTGCGACGGTCTGGTCGAAGATGCCCCATGCCTTGCCCTGTTCCTGGGCATAGGTCTGCTCGATTACCCAACCGTAGTGGCCGGACTCGTTGACGAAGCGCAGGCCGTTCTTGTTAACCATGATGCCGCCGACTTCGGGGGTACCCGGCAGCGTAGGCGTTCCGCCGATCAGGGGGCCAATGCCCAAAGCGCCGCCCATGCCTGCGAGCGATGCGCCCGCGGCCATGCCCATGAGGATGCCCTTGCCGTCGTTGTTCAGGCAGGTGCGCTGGCGGTTCTCCTCCATGGTGCGCACCATATGGGGGCTGAACATGCGGGCCATTTCCTCGTTGCGGTCATAGCTGCACGTTGCAATCACGACGCCCTTTTTCGCATGGTAGAACTTGCCGTTCGCGTCAACCACGCCGGTGATCACGCCGGAGCCGTTGCGTACCAGAGCCTCACCGCGCGTTCCGCAGATGATCTCAACGCCCAGGCTCTCGCATTCCTTCATGAGGACGTTGACGTGCGCCGCGCCGCCGGAAAGGCCCTCTTCGTTGGGGGTCATGCAGAAATGGATGCGAGGACGGCACACATCGGGGTCAACAAAGGGAATGGGGCCGTTGCCCAGAATGATGTCGTAGACAATGCCGTGGTCGCGCATGAACTGCAGGGCATTCGGCGCCTCGGTGCACATATAGGTGACCAGGTCGCGGTCGGCCATGCCCTCAGATGCCTGCATGTAATACTCGATGTGCTTTTCCAGGGTGTCGTCGGTGACCCCGCCGATTTTGGCCTGCTCGTCGGTTCCCCAGCACTGCATCATGCCGGTGGAAAGAATGGTGTTGCCGCCCGTCTGCTGATCGGCCTCAAGGACAATGACGGATGCACCTTCCTGCCCAGCGGCAACCGCTGCCGCCAGACCGGCTCCGCCGCCGCCCACCACGACAACGTCGGCCTCTTTGTCCCAGCTGGCAGGTTCTGCGAAAACGCCCGGCGATGCCGCACCTGCGGCATCTACGGATCCCGCATCGCCATTGGACGGCGCGCATCCGACAAGACCGGCAGTTGCGCCAGCCGCCAAAAGACCCAGACCTGCAACGAAGTTCCTACGCGATACTTCCATTACACCCTCCTTGGCACCCAGCCGACCCCCTCGGTCGGCTCTGCTGCTTTCGATTCTCTGCTCCCCTTCATGGAGCATTGCAGCAATTACCATAGCGCTCTGAGGCGGGCCCATCTGCTATCGGAGGTGGTGAATCATGGGGTTCGTGATGCGATTTTCGCAAGGATCCACGGTGTGAGACGATGTGCAATCGATGTGAGGCCGCAGCGTTTCCCCAGATGAAACGATGTGAGGCAGGCGCACCGAGTCGAAGCGTCCGCGGGGCAGCACCTGGGCGAACCGTCCTGCGGGGCAGCACCTGGGCGAACCGTCCTGCGGGGACAGCGCATCCGTCAATGCGACGGCATGAAGCGGTTAGCGCTCATCGCCTTCGCGCACAAGATCGATCAATTCCTGTTGAGCGTGGATATCAAGTTTCCGGTAGATGCTTCTCATATGGGTGCGAACAGTGTTGTCGGAAATCACCAACTCTCGCGCAATCGCCGGCCTGTTGAGTCCCTGGGCAAGCAGGTGGAACACTTCCGCCTCCCGCACAGTGAGCCCGTAGCGATCGGCAAGTTCAACCTCGTTGCATTCGACCTGGCTGCCGCCATCATCGAGCACCGGCGCGTCCTGCCCCGGCTCCGTCGCGGGAGTAGGGCCCGGTCCAACCTTGCGGGCGGGAATGAAACGCAGCAACATGATGACCGTCATGATGAGGGCATACGCCGCCACCATGGCCACGCACGACAGAATCCATGGGCTTAGGGCGGACTGGGCGTAGATGAACCTGGCGAATTCCGAACCCAGCGGCACCGAAACGGTCAATGCGAGGATGCCTGCCGCCGAAGCGATAAGACGCTCCCGGCGGTTTTCGAGTTCGCCCCACAAAGCCCAAATCATGAAATACACCGTCGTATATCCGATAACGCAACCCGCCATGGCCGCAGCCCCAAGCTCAGGCGCCATGACCAGCATGCCGAAAGCAAGGCTGACCAGAACAACGCCGCCTATTGCGGCCAGGACCTTCGCCGTATTGATGCAATCGATGAGCACCGCCGCAGCGACAATTGGCGGCGCCGTAAGCGCAATGGACAGGATGTAGGCCAGGTCGTCATACCCCGACGCCCCCAAAGCAACGGAAAAGCTTTGGGACATGCCATACACCAGTCCGACCGCAAGGCTCAAAACCACATAGGCAACCGCCATCCTCGTGCGTTTGCCCGAGCCCAACGACTCGGCCGCGGCATCGGTCGCAACCGAATCGCGACCTCTCGCGCGCGCCGAACTCCCGACATCGGAATTACGGCTGAAAGCAAGGCATCCCAAAGCGAGCAGCGGCAGGAACGGCACGATCAAAGCGTCGAATTCCCTGGGGAGGCAATAGAACAGCAGGTCGATAAGCGATGCAATGGCAAGCGAAATGGCCAGACAGAGCAGCATGGCCCGGCGGGTTCCCCAAGAAAGGCGTATGCACAAGCACAGCATGAACGTGCTGCATCCCACACCCGAGAAGAAAGAGCCCAGCACGCGAACGGTCGCGGCAACTTCGGGAGGAAACGGAACAACGGCAGCCAAGCTGCCCAAAAACACCAGGCTGGCACCCACCGCCGCCACCGCGAACCCCGGAGTCTTCGGCCGAACGAAAAACACGATGCACCAGAATGCGAGGGCGACGGATTCCCCCACCTGCCATATATTGCGCAGGTCAAGATGAACGGCAGCGTTGAAATCGACCCACTGGGCCACACTTGACGTCCAATAGAGCTGGAGAATCCACACGAGCAGAAACACCAGGGCGCCCGCATCGGGCAAGAGGGATGCCCCCGATACGCTGTTGCGCAAATCAGCGGACCTGAACAATCTCACCCTGCAACCTGCCTCTCCGTCCCCGTGTTCCATCCGCGGTATTTTAGCATTTTGCGAAGACGTTCTCCGCCAAGCCGCAAAGCGCGGCGCGCACTCCACGCAGCCGCGGAGTTGCCGGCCTGTTGGGGCTCCTGGCCAGCAAGGTGCAGAGGATCCAGGGCGCGCGATCGGCGTCCGGCCCCGGTCGCGCGCCGCCAGGCTCCGCAGCCCTATGGCGTTCGGACGGGGGCGTCCGACGCCAGCGGGCGCGCGCTGCAAGCCCTTCAGCCCAGGGACCTGCCAGGATTGCCGCCGCGGATTTCGCCTCAAGCGGCGCCCGTCTCAAGCGGAGCCCGTCTCAAGCGGAGCCCGTCTCAAGCGGAGCCCGTCTCAAGCGGAGCCCGCTGGCGCACGGGAAAATCTGCGGGCCTTCTGGCCAGATACGGACGAAATGTACGGTTGCCTTCGCAATGTGGGCGCGGCGAAGAATTCGCCCGCCCGTCTGACCTGGGAAAACGCAGCGGCAGGCTTCAGCGGCAGCCGCAACGCGCCGCAACTTGGCCAGATACGGACGAAATGCGTCGTACATTTCGTCCGTATCTGGCCACAGAGCGGGGTTTTTCTCCCAGAAGGGGCGGCATGCAGCGGGGTCATTACCGCCCCCCCGGCGCAACCGCAGAGCCCCGTCCCGCCGAGCTCCGACATGCATGATGTTCCCCCTTCGCCGCCACAGAGCGAACGGAACTGGCATCCAGTCCCACCCCGCCTCAGCGTCGGTCGCAAAGCTGCTAATCGATTGGATCGCCGGCAGCAAGAGGCCCATCGACATCGCGCGCGCCCACAAGCGTGCGCGTTTCGGGATACCAGCGCACTTCCGCCATCGGCTCGTCGAGCACGGCTTCCACTTCCGGCCAATCCGATGCGTTCACCGTGAGACGCGCATCAACGTGCCCGCTTTCCACCGAAAGGGCGTCGCGATACAGACTGACCTCGTACGTGGTGGGCGAAAACGACGCATTGCGGCCGCCGGGCCGGTTGATGTCAGCCTCGTAGAACGCAAAGGTCTCCTGCCTCCAACCGCCGCCAAGATCGCGGGCAACCTCGCTACAGGAATAGGCCCCTCCCACGAAAGAGACAAGCGCAAGGGCGACGCAAAACGCCACAAGCGCAGCGGAGCCGGTATGCTCGTAGCGAATGGGATTCTTCTTCCGATGCCTCCTGTACAGGAAGGGGACCGCGCCGAAAACGACCATGAGGACGAACGCCGCCGCACCGATTCTATCCGCTGCGGACAAAGCGCCCATCACCAGAAAAAACGGAACGACGTAGCAGAGAAAGCCCAGGGCGATGCCAACCAATTCCCTGGCAAGATCCGCCGCTCGGACGTGCTTGCGATGCATGCGCTGCAGGTAGAGGCAAGGCGTGAAGACGGCCATCGCAATGCCGAACAAAACGAAAGCGACGCCTAAGGAAGCGCGGTTGAATAGACCAGCCACACCGACGCTTGTGCAAAATCGGCTGTAGACTATGAGACCGAAGGCAACGAAAAGGAAGGCACAGCCAACCATCAGGGCCCCAGCCCACTTGCGGCTCACGCCAGCGGCAACGCGCACCATGCGCAACCTCCTCCCCATGATCAATCGAATTCGATGGCGACAAGAATATCACGGCGCGCATTAATCGGGCGGATACATGACCACGGGATTGGCAAGAGTTCCCAATGCCTCAAACGCAGGCACCCGGTCGCACCACTCAAGAACATATGTGCCGTTTCCCATGGGGCTGTAGCCGTCGTCGGCCCCGTATCGCGCAATCTCAACCCCGAACCCGAAGCCGTCCGAAACGAAATAGACCGTCCCATTCCCGCTCAAAAGAACATTGCGCTCCACCACCACAACGCGATCACCCGCAGGACTCGGAGGATCAGCCACGTAAGAGACATTGAGCAGGCATCGGATGCCGGAAACAAAAAATACCACCGCAAGGACACCCACCATGAACCCGTTCGCAATCCAACGGATCGCACGCCTTCTCCCGCCCTCCGCGGAACCTCCCTGAGCAGCGCCGCAGGTGCAGGCGAAGGACTGGCAGCGGTGACGGAACCGAGCGCGAACCACGGTGCCGGCAACGCAGAAGGCAACGGCGGTGCACGCAAGCAAAACCGAAAACACGCTTCCGACAGGGGCAATGGCGATGGAACCGACCAAGAACACGGACTCCGCAACCTCCTCGAACGGCGGCGTGCAGAGCGCAAGCGCGAAGACCGCCATGGCCCAGCCTGCAACCGAAAGACCATCCGCGCAGCTGCGGACTTTGGGGCCGGGAGCGAAACGGGGCGCGTGCGCGGATTCAGGCACACGCCCGGAACCGGACTCAGAACCAGATGCGGGTACCGACCCAGAGCCGGATGCGGGCGACGCGCCGTCTTCAGATGCGGGGGCGCTCATTCGCCGTCTTTTCCATCGGCCACATACTCCAAGATATCCCCCGGTTGACAGTCGAGAACCTGGCAGATTGCCTCCAACGTCGTGAAGCGCACCGCCTTCGCCTTGCCGGTTTTGAGAATGGAGAGGTTCGTGGGGCTTATATCCACCTGCTCGGCAAGCTCCCCAAGCTTCATCTTGCGCTTTGCAAGCATCACATCGAGATTCACCCTGATGGCCACCGCTACACCACCATCTTCAGCTCATCGTCAAGGGCGCAGGCTTCCCTGTTCAGCCTGGAAAGCGCCAGGGCGATGACGAAAAACGCAGCGCTGAGAGCCGCCAGGGATGAGGCGGAAAGCACCGCGTACGGCGCAATCTCGAAGCAAGGAAACCATACGGCGCTGTCTACGACCCACACCAGAGCGCTTGCGCAATAGGCAATCGCAGCCCTTCCCAAAAGCAGGGTGGAAGCCTGCTCGAAGATTCTGCGCGCGCCGATCCGCGTGAACAGACGCCATGTGATAACGCCTGCGGCCACGAGCAGGACAAGCCCCACCGCCGAAGCGACCGTCGAGCAAACCAGAGCGGCATCGCTTACCGGCGCGCTTGTCAAAACCATCCGCAGCGGCTTCGTGGCGATGAGATACAGCAGAGGACTTGCCATTGCAGCCAAGCACAGCGCCGCCAGAATGCATACGGCGACCGCACCCTTCAGCGCGCGAGACAGACTCTTGAAATCCATACGGCATCCTTTCCCTTGCGTTCACATTCGCAGACTATACCATGATTTCGCCGTTTTTCGATGATTATATATCGTTTATCATAAAAAGTTGCCGTCTCAGAGATTACTGCAATGCGGCCGCGTCGCCTCCCGCTCTGCGAACATCGATGCGCTACAATGAACCGGCAAACCCCCTGCACACCGAACCGCCTGACATGCAACTGCGCCCGCATGCCAGTCGAAAGCCCGCCCATTTACCCGGAACGGGCGAAAAGACGGAGGAGTCCTCTATGATAGGAAAATCCCACGCAACAAGCTGCGGAACCATCCGCTACTGGATAAACGCGAACAGCGCTTCCGGCAATCCTCCCCTGGTGCTTCTGCCTGGATTGACCGCTGACCACAGGCTGTTCGAAAAGCAAATCGAACACTTCGAAGGCACATATCCGCTGCTCGTCTGGGACGCCCCCGGCCACGCCTCATCCTGGCCGTTCGATTTGACGTTCACCCTTGCAGACAAAGCGCAATGGCTCCACGAAATCCTGCTCCGTGAGGGATTCGGCAAGCCCGTCATCATCGGGCAGTCCATGGGCGGATACGTGGCCCAAGCCTTCGCCCAGCTGTTCCCAGGCGAAATGAGCGGCTTCATCTCAATCGATTCGGCACCCCTTCGACGGGAGTACATGACGGCGCTTGAAATCTGGGCGCTCAAGAAAGTCGAGCCCGTCTACCGCTGGTATCCGTGGAAGTCTCTGCTGAAAACCGGGGCGAACGGCGTCGCCACATCCGAATACGGCAGAAATCTGATGCGCGACATGATGATGACCTACGATGGCGACCAGCAGCGTTACGCCCGGCTCACGGGACATGGGTACAAAATGCTGGCCGAAGCCGTCGAGGCCGACCTACCCTACGCCGTCACCTGTCCCGCGCTTCTCATCTGCGGCGAAAAGGATCGCGCCGGCTCATGCATCCGATACAGCCGCGAATGGCACAAGCGAACCGGATTTCCCCTCGAATGGATTCCCGGCGCGGGTCACAACTCCAACACGGATGAGCCCGACATGATAAACCAGCTCATCGAAGAATTCGTCGCGCGCCTGAAAGCGACACAGCAATAGGCCGACGGCGATTCGGCAGACCGGCCGACCGACCGACGGCGATTCGGCTCCCGCTCTACGCCAAACCCGCCGCCTCAAGCGAACCGGCATCCAGAAGCGCAAGAAGATCCGCCTCGGAAAGCACCGGAACACCCAGCGCCATGGCCTTGTCGTATTTGCTGCCGGCCGCTTCGCCCGCAATCACGTACGACGTCTTCTTCGACACACTGCCGGACACCTTGGCGCCCATGGCCTTCAGCCGCGCGCCCGCCTCATCGCGGGTCATCCCGCTTTCAACAAGCGATCCGGTCAGCACGAATGTGAGCCCCGCAAGCGTCTGCTCAAGCTGCTCGGCGGGCTCGGCTGCAGCCATTGCCACACCGTGCATCTCCAGGCGATGGATGACCTCCAGGTTGTCGGCGTTGTCCAAAAATGCACGGATGCTCTTCGCAATCACGCCGCCGATTCCGTCAACCCCCGCAAGCTCCTTCTCAGTGGCCGAGCGCAGCGCGTCCATGCTGGGAAACGCCGCCGCCAACTGCTCGCCCGTGGTCTTGCCCACGTGACGGATGCCCAAGCCGAACAGAACGCGCGCAAACCCGCGGGTCTTGGAGTCCTCGATAGACGCGATGACCTTCGCCGCGATGGCCGACCCCAGATGGATGGGCTCGCCGTCCTTGTTCACGCGCCCCATATCCAACGTGGCCAGATCGTATTCGGTCAGGTTGTAGTAGTCCGCCACATCCGTCACGCGCTGGCTTTCCACCAGACGCGCCACGATCTCCTCACCCATGCCGTCGATATCCATGGCGCCGCGGCTGGCCCAATGCAGCAGACGCTCCTGTGCCTGGGCCGGGCAATCGATGGCCACGCAGCGAAACGCCGCTTCACCCTCTTCACGCACAAGCGGGCTGCCGCAGCTGGGGCAGACCTCGGGCATCTGCCACGGCGCGGCATCGGCAGGACGAAGGGTCGCAACCGCGCGCAGCACCTCAGGGATCACGTCGCCGGCCTTGCGCACGATGACGGTATCGCCCACGCGCACATCCTTGCGGTGCACCTCATCGAGGTTGTGAAGCGTCGCACGCGCAACGGTGGAACCCGCAACGCGCACCGGCTCAAGTTCCGCAACGGGCGTGATGGCGCCCGTGCGCCCCACCTGCACCGTGATGTCACGCAGAAGCGTGGTCTTCTCCTCGGGCGGGAACTTGTAGGCAATGGCCCAACGCGGAGCCTTCGCCGTAAAGCCCAATTCGCGCTGCAGGGCGAAGGAATTCACCTTCACCACCACGCCGTCGATGTCATACGGCAGGCTGGAGCGCTTGTCCGCCACGCTTTCGCAGAACGCGCGCACCTCAGACGGTGTGGCGCACAGCTTCACATCGGGGTTCACGTGGAAGCCGCAATCGCGCAGCCATTGCAGAAGCTCCCACTGACCCTGCGCCGCAATCCCCGCGTCATCGGCGATGGCGTAGATGAACGTGGACAGATCGCGCCCTTTCGTGACCAGGGGGTCTTTCTGGCGAAGCGATCCCGCAGCGGCGTTGCGGGGGTTGGCGAAGGGAGCGCGGTTGTTTGCGGCGGCAGCGGCATTGAGCGCGTCGAAGCTCTTCTTGGGCATGTAAACCTCGCCGCGAACCTCCACGGATCCATCCGCATCCGCAAGACCGGCAACGCCCGCATCGCGCAGGCGCAGCGGCACGTCGCGCACGGTGCGCATGTTCACGGTCACGTCTTCGCCGGTGGTCCCGTCGCCGCGGGTTGCAGCACGGGCCAGCACGCCCGCCTCATAGGTCAGGGCAATCGATGACCCGTCTATCTTGAGCTCGGCCACGAATTCGGCATCATGGCCCAAAGCCTCCAACGTGCGCTGCATCCAGGCATCCAGCTCTTCGAGATCCATAGCGTTGTCCAGCGAATACATGCGCTGCGCATGCTTGACGGCGGCGAACTGCTCACCCACGTAACCGCCCACGCGCTGAGTGGGGCTGGTGGCCACGATCAGTTCAGGATGCGCGCGTTCCAGCGTCTGCAGCTCGCGCATCAGCGAGTCGAAGGCCGCGTCGGAGATTTCGGGTGCATCTTGCACGTAGTACAGATGGGTGTGGTAGTCGATCTCGCGGCGCAAGGCCTCGATGCGTTCACGATCGCGCTCATAGGCGGCAGCAGCCTGGGCGGCCTGGGCGTCTACATTCCCATCCCCATCGATGGCGAAGGCAAGCTGTTCGGATGCGTTGTTCATCATGGGAAAGAAGTCCCTCCTTTTAGCTTCGAAGATGCCGGCGCTGCAAACGTCAGGGCAAACGTCGGGATTCCGTGAATATCGGGTTTACCATATTCCCTCCACAATCCTGCGTGACAATGAGCAGTCCTTTCGAGAAAACCAATCGTATACATCGCATCGGCACCGAACGTACAGGAGAAAACGTTCACATGAGGAAAAAAGGCGACACACTGGATATGCTCAACGGCCCGCTTCTGGGCAAGATCCTCATCTTCGCGCTCCCCCTTGCCCTCACCAGCTTGCTGCAGCAGCTGTTCAACTCCGCCGATGCGGCCGTGGTCGGACAGTTCGTCAGCCGCGAAGCGCTGGCTGCCGTCGGCGCAACCACACCCGTCATCAACATGTTCGTCACGCTGTTCGTAGGCCTGTCGGTGGGCTCCAACGTAGTCGCGGCAATTCATCTGGCCTGGAACGACAAGGCGAAGGTGCAAGACACCGTGCACACCTCCATGGTGCTGGCCATCGCAAGCGGCCTGGGTCTTGCGGTGATCGGCATCGTGGCATCGAAAGAGATTCTGGTCCTGATTTCAACTCCTGCCGAAGTACTTGACTCCGCAGCCGATTACCTGCGCATCTACTTTCTGGGCATGCCCTTCGCCATGGTCTACAACTTCGGAGCGGCGTTGCTGCGCAGCCAGGGAGACACCCGCAGGCCCCTGTACGCGCTCATCATATCCTGCGCCGCCAACCTGGCGCTTGACATCGCCTTCGTCCACATGGGATGGGGCATCGCAGGCGTAGCAGCGGCAACCGCCATCGCCAACGCCATCAACGCCGTCCTTGTGATCTGGTGGCTTTCACGCGAACGCGGGCCCTTGCAGCTGCATCTGCACCAGCTGCGCGTACGCAAGACCCCCTTGCTGCACATCCTGAAGGTGGGCGTGCCGGCAGGCATCCAGGGCATGGTGTTCTCCCTGTCCAACGTGGTTATCCAGGCTTCGGTCAACGGATTCGGCCCCGACGCCATGGCCGGCTCCGCGGCAGAGCTCAACTACGAGTGCTACTCGTTCTTCATCATCTCCGCCTTCGCGCAGACCGCCATCACGTTCATCAGCCAAAACTACGCACGCGGATACTACAAGCGCTGCAAGCGCATCTTCTGGATGTGCATGGGCTGCGCAATCGGATTCACCGTGATCACCTGCGCGATCTTCGCCTTCAACGGACGGTTCTTCATGGGCGTCTTCACCACCGATGAAGCCGCCATCGAATACGCGCTGGTGCGCTTGTACCGCGTGGGCATGTTGGAGTTCTTCTGCGCAACCTACGAAGTCACCGCTGGCGCCCTGCGCGGCATGGGACGTTCCACTCTGCCCGCCATCATCACCATCATCGGCTCGGTTGTGCTGCGCGTCGTGTGGGTCTACACCGTGTTCGCCGCATTCCCCACGTTCGAGATGCTCATGGATGTCTATCTGGTTACCTGGGTCATCACAGGCGGCGCCATGCTGACTGCCTACGCCCTCATTGCACGAAAAGCGCTTCGGGGCGAAGCTGCCGCCGAACGGCCCTCGGCGAAGGCGGCCGCATAGCCGGCACGCGCGAAACGCCGCAGCCATAAGCCGCACTGTCAGATTGCAAAGGTTCTGGGCGAAGGGTCCGAACCTGCGCGGTCAGGCACCGCGTTTCGCCACGATGCCGAAAGCTCGGGGCAGGCGGTCCAGCACATCTTCGGCGCACACGCAGCGCTCCCCCAGCTTGCGTGCAGCGCTGTTGCCGGCAAGCGCGTGCACCACAGTGCCCGCGCATGCAGCGTCAAGCGCCTTGCACCCCTGGGACATGAGCGATCCGATCACACCCGCCAGCACATCGCCCGTGCCAGCCTTGGCAAGCGCCGGCGTCCCCTCGCGCAGGACGAACACCTCATCGAAGAGCATGACGGGGTCGGCAATGCAGGTGACGGGGCCCTTGAGCACGCAAACCGACGCGTAGGCCCGCGCAAGCTCCAGACAGAGGCGGGCCTGCTCGGATTCCGAATCGGCATCGATTTCGGCGTCGGACCCAATGGAATCCGAGTCCGGATCAAGCCCTGCGAAAGCCGCAAGGCGCGCGGCCTCTCCGGCATGGGGCGTTATCACGGTTTCGAACCCACGGTCGGCACGCTGCGCAAGCACTTCGGAGGCCCGCGAGCACATCAGAGCGGAAAGACCTCCGCCGTCGATCACCGCAGGCGCGCACGTGGCGTTGAGCGCGTCGAGCATGAAATTCGCCTCGCAGACGGCAGGGTCCAGAATGTCCCCTTCTACACGGCACTCCGTGCCGCACCCCAGCACAACGGCAAGCGGCCGACCCTCCAGGCTGACATGGCGATCCTGCAAAAACTCACCCGGAGACGCCACCACGCATGACGGAGCCGTGATGCGCAGGGCGAAAGCGGCCTCACGGCAGGTGTAGGCGCGCACGTAGCCGGCACCGGCGCGATTCGCAGCGCGCACGGCCAAGACGGCGGCTCCGGGATAGCGCTCGCTGCCCACCACGAGCTCGCACACGCCGCGCGTGTACTTGTTCGCATCACGCGCCAGATCCGGCAGAAGCGCCGCCGCCTTCTTCGCCGTCATCCTGCGCATGCTCACACCTCCTGGGAAAGATTTGGAGCCTCACGGTCAACGGGTTCGGGCGCATCGGACACGGCTGGAGCGCCGGCGAATGCCGACCCGGCGGCCGCAGCGGCCTTGGCAGCGGTCCCTTCGCCCAGATCATCGAGCATGCCGCGCACCTCCTTGAAGCGCGCACCCAACTCCGCCTTGATGTCGCGGCGGCGCTCACGCTCAACCTGCGAGGAGCGCGTGATGGCCACGGCGTTGGCAACGGCCACATCATGCGTGTAGGTCAGCGACAGCGGCACGTCGAGCACGCCCAGTTCTTCGGCCAGCTCAAGGGCCCGGCCGTGCAACGCCACCGACGGCTTGCCCTTCGAATCTCGACGGACCTCTATCATGTTGGGCTTCAGGCCCCCCACGTAAAGCCCCGTCCCCAGAGCCTTGCTGACCGCCTCTTTGGCTGCGAAGCGGGCCGCGTAATGCGTTGCAGGACTGGCTTTCTTGTTGCAATAGGCCTGCTCATCGTCGGTAAAGACCTTGCGTGCGAACGATGGCGTCTTATCCAGGATGCGGCGCATGCGCTCTATCTCGACGATATCCACCCCCAGGCCCACGTTGCCCGATGCAAGGGTGCGGCTGCCTGCCACGGATTCATTCCGGGAAATGGAAGAGCCGCCCGACTGGGCGGCTCCATTGATGCTGTGCTGTGCCATGGTGCCTCCTGACGTTCACCTGACAGGATACCACGCACGGCCCGCGCAGACCTCCGCGCGCCGCAGCCCCTATTCGACCGTCACGCTTTTCGCCAAGTTGCGCGGCTGGTCTACATCGCAGCCGCGGGCCAAAGCGACGGACCGCGCGAACAGCTGCAGCGGAACGCTTGCGGTTATGGGGCTGAAGCAATCGCGCACCTTGGGGATGTAGATCACGTGGTCGGCATGACGGCGAATCTCCTCGTCACCTTCGGTGGCAATGGCAATCACCAGCGCACCGCGCGCCTTGCACTCCTGGATGTTCGAGATCACCTTGTCGTAGGTGGGGCTTTTCGTGGCGACGGCAATCACGGGGAAACCTTCGTCCAGAAGGGCTATGGGACCGTGCTTCATCTCGCCGGCGGGGTACGCCTCAGCGTGCAGGTAGCTGATCTCCTTGAGCTTGAGCGCGCCCTCGTAGCAGATAGCCGCACCCATGCCGCGCCCTATGAACAGGGCGTTTTGGGCGTCCTTGCACGCCTGGGCCGCCTCCTCGATGGACGAGGTGTCAGACAGGATGCCCTCTATCTGCTGAGCGGTATCGGCAAGCTCGCGGAACAGCATGCGGATCTGAGCCGTAGTCAAGCCGCCGCGCAGCTGGCCCAAGAGCATGGCCAGAAGCGTGAGCGCCGCCACCTGACCCAAGAAGCTCTTGGTAGCCGCCACGGAGATCTCCTTGTTGGCCTTGATGTAGAGCACGCCGTCGCTCTCGCGCGCAACGGGGCTTCCCACCACGTTGGTGATGCCGAACACCTTCGCCCCCTTGATGCGCGCATCGCGGATGGCGGCAAGCGTGTCGGCGGTCTCCCCCGACTGCGAGACGGCCACCACCATGGTTGACGGTGTGATGATGGGGTTGCGGTAACGGAACTCGCTGGCAACCTCCACCTCGCAGGGGATGCGGCTCCACGCCTCGATGAGCTGCTTGGCAATGAGTCCGGCGTGGTAGCTGGTGCCGCACGCGATGATGTAGACGCGATCGATGGCGGCAAGCTCCTCGTAATTCAGCGACAGCTCGTCGAAACACAGATGCCCGCCCTCAAGGCGGCCCGCCAGCGTATCGCGGATGGTACGCGGGTTTTCGAAGATCTCTTTGAGCATGAAATCCGGGTACCCGCCCTTTTCGGCGGTGTCCACGTCCCAGTCGATATGGGTGATCTCGGGTTCGACCACGTTGCCCTCAAGGTCCGAAAACTCCATGGCCACTTCGCCGTTTTCGCAGGTCAGCTTGGCGAAGGTGTCGTCCTCCAGCACAACCACGTCGCGCGTCTCGTCGATGAGCGCAATGATGTCGCTTGCAACCAGGGCGCCCGTTTCGCCCGCCCCCACCACAATGGGCGAGTCCTTGCGGGCGCACACGATGGTTCCGGGCTCGGATTCGCACACCACGGCAAGGCCGTAGGCTCCGGCAAGGCGGTTCACGGCAACGCGCACCGCCGCCAGCAGGTCGCCGTCGTAGGCTTCCTCAACCAGATGCGCCACCACCTCGGTGTCGGTTTCGCTGGAGAACACGTGTCCGCGGCCTTCCAGCTCCTCTTTGAGGCTGGCGAAGTTCTCGATGATGCCGTTGTGGACCACGGCGATATTGTTCGCGCAGGCCGTATGCGGGTGGGCGTTGCGTTCGCTGGGCTTGCCGTGCGTGGCCCACCGGGTATGGCCGATGCCGCACGTACCTTCGATATCCATGGCCTCCACCATGGCCTCAAGGCCTGCGACCTTGCCAACCTTGTGCTTGACGTTGAGGCCTTGCGGCGTCTGGACCGCAATGCCGGCGGAATCGTAGCCGCGGTACTCCATGCGTTTGAGTCCATGGATGAGAATATCTTTGACCGGGCGGATGCCCGTATAACCGATGATGCCGCACATGCGCGTGTCCTTTCGTCGCAGCGAGCGCTTTCAACAGCGACGAATTCTAACGCCGCAGCCCATGCAGGCGAAAACGCCGCAGGCGGTACGCACAAAATCACCGCGCAGGCATGTGGATTCCTCCACATGTCCGCGCGCCGCACCCGCGCACGGCGAGGGCCGCCTACGCCGCAGCGGGATGCAGCTGGGACACCATCACGGTGCGGCGGCGCATGGCCACAAGCGCCGTCAGCGCCACGCACACCGCGCAAAACGCCGCGAGCACGCCCAACGCCAGGCCCACCTGGCCCGCACCGGTGCCCAGCATGGCGGCCTGCATGCCCTGCGCGGCATAGGTGAGCGGCATGGCGGCCTGGAGCGCACCGAATGCGGAGGGCGCCGTCTGGATGGGGAACGCCGCACCGCTGCATACGGCCTGCAGCACCAGCAAAGCCGCGGACACCAAACCGCCCGAGCGCCCGAACGCCGCCATGAGCAGCTGCGTTGCCGCTGCAAACGCCACCGCCGCCAAAATGCCCACGCCGAAATACGCGCCCGGATCTTCGACATGCGCGCCCGCAGCAAGCTGAATCACGGCCAGCAGCACCGCAGAGGCGACAGCCGCCGCAACGGCCATGGGGATGAAGCCAGCAAGCGCCGCCGACACGGGGTTGGCGCCGGCCATGATCATGCGCATGTTGAGCGGACGCAGCGCGAAGCCGATGATCAGGCATACGCCCCAAAGAAACATTGCGGCCAGGTACGGTGCCAGCCCCTGCCCATAGGACGCCGTGCCCTGGAGGTCATCGAGGGCGACGGGCGCCGCAAGCACATCCGCCTGCGAGCGGATGACGGAGTCCGAGGCGGCCATGCCCTGCGAGCGCTCCTGGAGGCCATCGGCCAGCGACTGGGTGCCATCGGCTATGAGCGTCAGGCCCTCGCCCAGCTGTCCCGACCCGGACGCAAGCGCATCCGCGCCTGCCACCAGGGCAGATGCACCGTCTGCAGCACCTTGGGCACCCTGAGCCAATGCGGATGCGCCCGAAGAGACGGCGCCCACGCCGCCCACATACGCCTCAACGCCGGAGGAAAGCTGCTCGGCGCCGTCGGCCAGCTGCGCAGCGCCCGAAGACAACGCCCCAAGCCCCATGCTGACGCCGCTCATGCCCTGCGCAGCACCGGAGAGCACCGCAGCGGCACCGAAGCGCGGATCGGCCAGCGCGGACAAGCCGGACGAAAGGGCCGCAGCCTCGTCGCCGGCCAATGCGGCGGACAGGGCCGCTGCGCCGGCATCGACGCCCTTCGCCGCAGCGGAAAGCTGCCCCGCAAGCGCCTGCGAAGAAGCCAGGGAGCCTGCAGCTTCGGCATCTGCCTGCGCCGCAAGCAACGCCTCCGCGTCGGAAAGCCCCGCAACCGCAGGGTCAAGCAGCTGGGACACACCCGGCTGCGACGCGGCAGGGACCTGCCCACCTTCGGCATCCTGGCCGGAGCCCTCAGCCTGACCGGATCCTTCGCCCGGGGCAACGCCCGCCACCGCGGAAGCATCCAGAGCTCCGGCGGCGGCAACGAGCGCCGCGCGCAGCTCCGCATCCCCGGCATTCGGGTCCTGCGCAACGGCAACCGCGCGGGCGGCTGCTTCCTGGGCGTGCGCACGCGCCTGGGCAACGGATGCCGCAGCAGCCGTGACCTGGCCCGATGCGCCGCTGATCGCAGAGGCGGAAGCACCCAGCGACGCCTCAAGCCCACCGGCCATGGAAGACACCGCGGCCGCACCGGGAGCAAGGCCGGACACGCCCGCTTCGGCATCCCCGTCAACCGCCACGGCCAAGCCCTGCGCAAACGCGTCATAGCCTGCGGCCAAAGCGCCTATCTGGACGGACATGGCCTGCGCGGCCGCGCCCGTTCCCTCGGCAAGGGCCGAAGCCCCCGAAACCAGCTCGGAATCAGGAGCCAAGCCCTGCGCCAGCGCTCCCACGCCTTGGGCAACCCCCTGGGCACCCTGGACAAGCGCCTGCCCCGAATCCGAAATCTGCTGCATTCCCACATCAAGGGCGCCCGCTCCTTGGGCCAAGGCTCCCAAGCCCGACCCCAGCGCGCCGGCACCTTGCGCCACCCCCGACAGGCCGCTTTCAATGGCGCCGTTGCCCTCTTCGACCATTTCGGCACCGTCCGCCAACGCGCCGGCGGATTCGGCAGATTGGACCAGATACCTGCCCGTATCCGCCCTATCGGAGAGCACCGTCCGCCAATATCCGCGGGCGATGGACTCCCCCATCGCGCTGCGGACGCCTTCCATAACCGCACTGCCCTGCTGCTGCGTCTGTGCGCCGGCCGCTTCGTCATACTCCACGAGCAGCTTCGCGCTTTCAGGATCAGGCGTCTGTGCGGAGGCCACCGCCTCGCTGAAGCCTTCGGGAATCGTGCAGACCATGGCGTACGTGCCCGCCTCAAGCCCTGCGCGCGCCTCTTCCTCGGAGACGAAATGCCACTGCATCCCGTCCGAACGTGCGGCAAGCTGGTCGCAGACGTCTTCGCCCACTACGCGATGTCCGTCGCCCATCTGCGCGCCGCGATCAAGGTTGACCACCGCCACGGGCACGTTGCGATACCCCGAAAACGGGTTGTCGTTGACCGCCAGGACAGCGGCGGCAAGCAGGCACGGCACCAGGATGGCCGCGATGACCAGCGCCGCCGCCCGCTTTGGCGATGCGGCGCGCTTCATGTCCATGGCTGCGAATCTGATTGCACTGAAAGCCATGCGAACTCCTATCCCAAACTGCACATGCCGTCGGCCTGCAACGCCAATCCGCGCTCGGTGCAAGCCAGCATCACCGTGATCTGGCGGCCATCCGTGTGGACGCCGAGCGAAACGTCATGCAGAAAGTCCATCAACCGCTGCGATTGCGTGCCGGTCAGACCGTCTTCGATGGAGTCGACCGCCACGGCCTCCGCGCCGCCTGCCAGGGCGAGCGCCACCGCGAAGCGCACACGCGCTTCCGCCGAGAGATCGCGCACGTCCATGCGGGCCGTGTGCGCCATATCCCATGCGTCAAGATATGCCTCAGCATCCGCAACCTTCGCCTTACGGCCGTAAAGTGCCAGCTCAGAGGCGGTTACAGCACGGACCGAAAGGGTTTCGGGCAGATCCGTAACCCCGGGAAATTCCGCCAATCCCACGCGCCTCAGCACCTTCGCCCTGTACCGGGGCAGCTCGAATCCAAGCACCGACAGCGAGCCGGAGGTGGGCAGCATGCGGCCCGCAAGCGTGAGCAGAAGCGACGTGCGGCCGCTTCCCGCCCGGCCGCGGATGGCGAAAAGGGAGCCAGCGGGGATATCAAGGTCGACGCCGGCAAACGGGCACCCCTCAGACGTGCGCAGCGTCAGATCGCGAGCGCAGGCGAACAGCGTGCAGGGCGAGCTTGCAACCCGCCCTGCACGCGGGGCCTGCCCCGTGAGCGGTTGGCGCCGGTCGCACCCAGACGGCGCTGGTTCGCCAGACGGCGCTGGTTCGTATCCGGCCGGCGCTGGTTCGCATCCGGCCGGCACTGGTTCGTATCCAGATTTATCCATGGGATTCCTTCGATGATATGGCATTTCACGTGCATCAAAGTATACCGCCAAGGCTGTCGTGCACCTGAGCACGACCTTGGCAGCTGGCACAACCGTCAGCAAGGCGTTGATTTTTTCTCCACACGCACCCAGATCCAGGCTTCATGCACCAGGGCTTCGTTTGCTGAAAAAAGTTGCAGACACCGCTTGCAATGGCGATTGCGTTCCTGTAATATGCTCACTTGCACCTCGCAAGAGGTGTGGCTGCAAAGCCACGCGGGTGTGGCGGAATTGGCAGACGCGTACGGTTCAGGTCCGTATGGGGGCAACCCCATGAAGGTTCAAGTCCTTTCACCCGCACCATCGAATTCAAGACCCAGCTTCGGCTGGGTTTTTCCTTTTTCGCCGTCTGTTTTCACCTGACCGCGCTTCCTGCCGCCGCACGACGGAAGCGAACCGCGGTTGCTCCGCTTCCGTCGTGTGGCTTGCGGGCTGATTCCTCTCCTGAAAAGGCTCTCCGAGCATGCGCGGGAAAAACTGCAGGACCTTTGGCCAGATACGGACGAAATGTACGACGGCTTTCGGGGTGCGGACGCAGCGCCTTATTCGTCCGCACTTCTGACCTGGGGAAATGCTGCATCAGTTTCGACAACACGCCGCACCCTGGCCAGATATGGACGGAATGCACGCCTTGTGGCGTGCATTCCGTCCATATCTGGCCACAGAGCGTGGTTTTTCTCCCAGGATGGGGCGTGCGGCGAAGACCTTCGGCCCGCTACGCATTCCTTTCCGACAGGTGCGGTATTTCGAGCCATCCCATCTCCGTTCGACAGGCCGTTCCACTAGTTCAGTATTTCATGAATTAATTAACTGATAGAAACCAGGGAACGGGGCAATGCTTTTCTCAAAATGAATGGAGAAGCGAAGGAGGCTGAAACCACCACGATTCAGCCCCCCCTAAGAACACTCGAAACCTGTCAGGGCAACGACCGGCAGAAACCAGCCCGCTGCATCACGCCAGAAACTTCGCGATCATAGCTATGCCAATACCGATTGCGCCGCCAACTCCTGCGCCCAAAAGTATCAGAAGCGAATTGCGCAGGCCCTTTATCCAGGGATTCATCTCACGCTCGCGGCGCCCGGCAATGGTGTCGCGGTCAACCTGCTCCCCGCGGCTGAACGCCAGGATTTCACGGTATGTCACCAGATCATGCTGCTTCTTCAGCGCCTCAAGACGCCCCATCGAAATCAGCATGCTCAGCAGCGCCGCCACTGCAAGCACCACCGTGAGCAGCATATTGTCACCCCATACCCACTGGAATGCACCCCACGCCATCAACAGCAAGCACAGAGCCGCGCTCACCACGGCAATCGTAGAAACACGATGGTATTCCTTCACTGTCTGATCCATTTTCTCCGCCATAGCCTCCACATCTCCTTTGATCAAGGAATCCACAGTCACATCGAACACGTAGGAAAGCAGAAGCAGACTCTGGACGTCGGGATATGTGCGCCCCGTCTCCCAGTTGGAGATGGTTTGACGCGATACGTATATCGCTTCCGCCAGATCATCTTGGGAGAGCCCTTTCTCCTTACGATGCTCTTTGATATGGGCTCCCAGCTCCATGCTTTATCCTTCCGTGTTCTCGGCGACCCTTACCGCTGCGAAGGGTGCCATGGCGCAGGAAACCATACCATCAAATGGCTTTATAGCGGCTCAAAAACAGACCCGTCGATATGTCAAAATACTTTATACAAGCCTGTGAACTGGGATTTCCGTATGCATTGCGGCAACCTTGCAATCAAGGTCGCACGCTGGAGAATCTCTATGGCGAAGACACCGCTCTGCGAAATCCAGCGTCATGGGCCATCGGGCGCCAAGGCGATCATCGAACACCGGCCGAACAGCCGGCGACAAGCGGGCAGCTACATATCGGAGGGGTTGAACCCTTCGTCTGCGGGCAGGTTGCCGCTGTCGGCTGCAGTTGTGGCAAGTTCGTCGCAGCGCTCGTTTTCCGGATGGCCCGCATGGCCTTTCACCCAATGGAACGCCACCTGGTGCGGGGCCTTCGCCGCAAGCAAGCGCTTCCAAAGGTCCATGTTTTTGACCGGCTCCTTTTTGGCGTTTTTCCACCCGCGTTTGAGCCAACCGTCCACCCAATGCTGGTTGAACGCGTCGACCACGTATTTCGAATCTGAAACAACGTCCACAATGCACGGACGCTTCAAGGCCTCGAGACCGGCAATGACCGCAAGGATCTCCATCCGATTGTTCGTGGTGCAGGCGAATCCCCCGGAAAGCTCGAGAACATGGAGCTTTCCCGTCGAATCCGTGAAGTGCATGACCGTGCCGTAGCCGCCAGGACCCGGATTGCCGCGAGCCGCACCGTCGGTGTAGATGGTCACGCGCGTACGCGAGGGTGCCGCGCTCATCGGCACGCCTCTGCGATGACGGTCCGCAGCTCATCGATGCCCGTGCCCTTTTCAGAAGAGCAGGCGATCATGCGAATGTCCTCAGGCAGGCCAAGCTGCTTGCGGATGGCGGCCTTCTGACGTGCGACCTGGGATTTGCTGATCTTGTCAGCCTTCGTCAAAACCACGATGAACGGCAGTTCGCACGCACGCAGGAATTCGACCATCTGCTCGTCAAGCGCCGTGGCGGGATGGCGGATGTCAATCAGCGAAACAACCAGGGCATAATAGCGGTACTGATCGTAATAACCGTTGATCATCTCGGACCAGCGGCCCTTCTCCGATTTCGAAACCTTGGCGTAGCCGTACCCGGGCAGGTCCACCAGGTCTATCTCCTCATCGACCAGAAAGAAGTTGACGGTGCTGGTCTTGCCGGGCACCGACGAAACCTTCGCCAGGCTTTTACGGTTGAGCAGCTTGTTGAGCAGCGACGATTTGCCCACATTCGAGCGGCCCACGAACGAAACCTCCGGTCGTTTTGACTCGGGGATCTGCGCGGAGGTGCCGTACGCACCGGTGAATTCGGCCTTGTTGAAATTCATGGGTCCTCGCTTCTTGCCAGATTGGATATGCGCCGCAAGCGCGCCGAGGGGCGGACGGATGCGCGCGATGGTTTTCGATTGAACGGAAATCCTATCATAGCAATCCGGCGCCATCCGTTTGCCGCGGGTATGTGCGCAGAATCTGCGGGACATGTCGTTTTTTGCTGGAGCAGGCGGCCGCACGGGCGCGCGGCGCAACCTCGCGACCGGTCGTCCTGTATGATGCCCGAAACCCCGAACGAAGATGGGAGCGGCCATGAAAGGCATCGTGAAATTCATTCTGGGCGCAGGCCTGTGCGTTGTCATTGTTGCGGGCGCCATAACCGTGCTTCCCGGCTTGCTGGGCGGCGCAGCTGACGACATCAAGAACCAGGCCATCAACGCCGCCATCGACGCAAGCGGTGTGAAGGATAAAGTCGAAGGCGCGCTGAACGAGAACGTGGCGGCCCTTGCCGCCGCAACCGGGCTTTCCGAAGAGGACGTTTCCGCAGCCATAGCCACGCTGGACATCTCCTCGTGGGGCGTGACAACGCTTCCCGAGGGCGCCATTGCCTACGACACCTTCCCCATTGCCTACGAAGGGCTCGATGCAACCGTGACCACGTACGAAGACCCCTCATATGTCACGGTGAACGCCTTGGGGCAGACCCTCACCCTTGCCGTCCCCAAGAGCGCGCAGCCTTACGTTGACCTGCTGCAATTCGCACAGTTCATCCAGTAGCGAAAACAGGTTCGCCCCCGCAGCCGCATACCGGCCGCAGGGGCGAATGGCGAATGACCGACGGTGGCGAAAAACTGCCGCCGACGGGGCTGGCCGCAAGCGCCGCCTTACTTCATGAGCTTGGTGACAGCCTGGGCGTATGCCACGGGGTCATCGATGGGCAAGCCCTCCATGAGCAGCGCCTGGCTGTACAGGATCTCGGTGTAAAGCTTCACCTTGTCGGCATCGCCCGCCTCCTGCGCGGCCTTCAGCACGTCGAACACCTCATGCTTGGCGTTCACTTCCAGCACGCGATCGCTTTTCACGTCTGCACCATCGGGGCCGGCAGCCAGCACTTTCTCCATTTCAAGGGACACAGGCCCCTCGGCAGTGATGCACACGGGCGCATCGGTCAGACGCGACGACACCGCCACGCGGGTCACGCGATTGCCCAACGCTTCCGCCATGGCCGCAAACAGCGCCTCGTTCTCCTTGGCCACAGCCTCAGACGCGGTCTTCTCCTCATCGGATTCCAGACCCAAATCCCCGCCGGCAACGTTTTTGAGCGGCAGGTCCTTCGCCTCTTCGCCTTCCTCAACCGGCGCGGCATAGGACTGCATGGCCATCATGCAGAAGTCGTCCACGTCCTGGGTGCACAGCAGCACGTCGAAGCCCTTGTCCAGCACGCCGGTCACAGCGGGCATCTTCGCCAGACGCTCCACCGAATCTCCCGCGGCGTAGAACACGGATTCCTGGTCGACGGGCATGGCGCGGACGTATTCCTCGAGCGTGACCATCTTCTGCTGCTTGGCGGAGTAGAACAGCAGCAGGTCTGCCAGCTGGCCTTTGTTCATGCCGTAGCTCGTGTAGATGCCGTACTTCAGGCCGCGGCCGAAGTTCTCGAAGAAGCGCTCGTAGGTCTCGCGGTCGTTGTCGCGCATGTCGGCCAACTCTGCGGTGACCTTCTTCTCGATGCGGCGGGCGATGGCGCGCAGCTGGCTGTTGTGCTGCAGCGTTTCGCGCGAGATGTTGAGCTGCAGATCCTGGCTGTCGATGATGCCCTTGACGAAGTTGAAGTGGTCGGGCAGCAGGTCTTCGCACTTCTCCATGATGAGCACGTTGGAACTGTAGAGCGCCAGGCCCTTCTTGTAGTCCTTGCTGTACAGGTCATACGGCGCACGGCCGGGGATGAAAAGCAGCGCATCGTAGGTCAGCGCGCCTTCGGCATGGAAGCTCATGGTGCGGGCGGGGTCGGAGAAATCATGGAAGGTGGACTTGTAGAACTCTGCGTACTCTTCGTCTGCGACTTCGGACTTCTTGCGCTTCCAGATGGGAACCATGGAGTTGACGGTCTCCTGCTCCGTGTATTCCTCGAACTCCGGCTCGTAATCATCACCGGCATCCTCGGGACGCGGCAGCTCGCGTCGCTTCGAGCACTCCATCACCACAGGGTAGCGCACATAGTTGCTATACTTCTTGATCAGGCGTTTGAGCGCGTATTCGCCCAAGTAGGCGTCGAAATCATTTTCGTCGGTGGAGGGCTTGAGCGTCAGGATGACATCAGTGCCGTGGCCCTGCTTTTCGGCAGGCTCGATGGTGTAGCCCTCGACGCCGTCGCTTTCCCATGCGTTTGCGGCATCCGAGCCGTACGCGCGAGAAACCACGCGGACCTTCGATGCGACCATGAACGACGCGTAGAAGCCGACGCCGAACTGGCCGATGATGTCCACGTCGCCGCCCTGCGCCTCCGCGTTCTCGGTCTTGAATTCAAGGCTGCCGGAGTGCGCGATGGTGCCAAGATTGCTCTCAAGCTCTTCGGCCGTCATGCCGATACCCGTATCGGACACGGTGATGGTGCGGGCCTGCTTGTCGAAGGCAACCTGGATGCGCAGGTCATCCTTTGAAAGCTGGATGTCGGAGTCGGTGAGGCTCTTGAAGTAGAGCTTGTCGACGGCGTCCGATGCGTTCGAGATCAGCTCGCGCAGAAAGATCTCCTGGTTGGTGTAGATGGAGTTGACCATCAAGTCGAGCAGCTTCTTGCTCTCGGTCTTGAACTTCCTCATGCCTGGCTTCGCCTTACCTTTCATGCCTGACCGCTACCGCGCAGCCGCAGATAGCATGCATGAAAGCGTCCGGCTTTCACACGGAGCCTGGGGCCTTGCGCGTAATTAGCAGTCTCAACCTTAGAGTGCTAAATGTGGATTGTAGCCCCGGCGGATGCGATGTCAAGCCGGCAAGGGAGCGGGTCCTGGCGCCGTTACGCGTTCGTTGATTGCCACAACGCGCGATATTTCGCCGAACGGAGAATGAGAAAAGGGCGCCGCTTGGCGACGCCCCGGTTTGCAAAGAGCCCTATGCGCTTCAGGCGCTACTCCTTGGCGCCGTAGGTCTCGTAGTATGCGTCAATGGCGGCCTTCAGCGTGTCATCGATGACCACCTTGCCGCAGCATTCGCGGTTGTACAGGCACTCGGTCACTTCGGCCATATCCACAATCGCGGCCGTGGGGAATCCGTACAGATCGGCCACTTCGTCAAGCGCGCACTTGGTGCCGCCCTTGCCGACCTCCATGCGGTTGAGGCTTACCATCAGGCCCTTGACCTCGATGTTCGCCTGCGAGGTGATGATGGGGTACGTCTCCTCGATGGATTTTCCGGACGTGGTGACATCCTCAACCATGACAACGCGGTCGCCGTCCTTGAGGTTGCTGCCCAGCAGGATGCCGGTATCGCCGTGGTCCTTGACCTCCTTGCGGTTGGAGCAGTAGCGCACCTGCTTGCCGTAAAGCTCGCTGATGCCCATGGCGGTGACCACGCTCAGGGGGATGCCCTTGTATGCAGGGCCGAACACCACGTCGAAATCCAGGCCGAAATTGTCGTGGATGGCCTGCGCGTAGTACAGGCCCAGACGATGCAGCTGCTCGCCAGTCACATACGCGCCCGCATTCATGAAGAACGGGGACTTGCGGCCGCTTTTCAGCGTGAAGTCGCCGAACTTGAGCACTTCGCTCTCCACCATGAACTCGATGAATTCCTGTTTGTATCCCTGAAGATCGCTCATGACACATCCTTTGATACGGTTACAGCTAATATGCGGCTTATTTTATCCTAAAGATACGGACCGCGGGACGAAGCGGCCGATGCGCGGTCCGAACACCAGGGCTTCGCCGCCCAGCGCCCTACGCCCAGCGCCCGGCGGGCGCTCGGGCGGGCGCCCGGCCCGCTCGACCCGCTCGGCCCGCAAACCAGTCGCGAGGTCCGCGGGCCTGGTGGCGGACCCGCCAACCGGGCGCGAGGTCCGCGGGCCTGGTGGCGGACCCGCCAACCGGGCGACCTCGGGAAGCGCTTCGCCACGCACGACCTCGCACAGCTCGCTGTTTTGTCCACCATTGGACAAAACAGCGGACAATGCGACGTTTTTTGGCAACTCGGCTTTCGTTAGGTTGGCGGTTTTCGAACCTTAAAGCCCGCGCGGTTTCGGCAGATGCGCACAACAAGCCGTTGACCTGGGGTTTTGAAAGCTCGCAAAAACGACAACACAAACCACGCCCCAACCCTGCACCCGCCAAGAGAGCCCGAATGTCGCACAGCTCGCATTTTTTGGCCAATACCGGACAAAAATGCGAGCCGTGCGACATCGTTGCCCGACAAAGGCAAGGATCCAGTGCGCAAAACCCGCACGAAGGCATGTGCCCGCCCTCCAAAGTTGAGACTTGGCAACAGATTGCATCGATATGGGCATAACCGCCAGCTCCGCCCCATATAATGGCGAGTTGAGCCTTGCGGGAGATTCGCGCAGGACCACCCGCATACGATGCCGCGCAGGCGCCTTCGGCCACCGGCCCAGCCGCCAGACGCGAACCGCCCGACAGGAGACCCCATGCCGAACACCCAACGCCCTGACGCATCTCCGGCAAACGACGCCGCAAAGCCGAACGCCCTGAAACCCGAAGAAGCCGAGCAGACCGCCGCCGGAACCGCAGGCGAAGCCGAGGCCGGCGACAACGCCGCATCGGAAGCCGCAAGCAAAGCGGAATCCGCCGCAGACGCCGCGGTCGACCGCATCACGTCTGAGGAAATCGCCGAGGAAGCCGCACTGGCCGAAGAAGCCGCCAGGGTCGAGGCCGCGGCCCGCAAGCTGAAAACCACTCCCTGGCCGCTCAAGATCCTGGGGCTTTTGTGCGTGGCGGGCGGCATAGCCGTCACCGTTCCCATGGTGCTGCTTGTCATCTCGCTCATCGCCTACATCCCCACCAACATGCTCGACGGCGTGCTGGACGGACAGTCCACCCTCACGGTGGTCATCTCCGGTGTTTCGCTGGCCATCTCGCTTGCCACCTCCATCACGCTCGTGGTCTTCGGCATCCGCCTGCTGCTCAACAAGCGCCGCGGCGCACGCCATATGTCCGAACTCATCATGATCTTGCTGGTCGGCACCATCCTGTGCGAGATCGCCCTGTCGGGCATGTCGATGAACCTCATCGGCTACGGCATCGTGTTCGCCATCATCATCGTGCTGCAAAGCTACATCGACCCCACCCTGGCCGAAGAGCGCAAGCTCCAGCGCAAACTGCGCGACCTCAAAGTGCGCAAGGACGCCGAAGCGGGCACCCTGGGACGCGACGAAACCGGCAAGGGCTTCATCCAGCTGGACTTCTTCAACCTGTTCTGGATCTTCACGGTCTGCTGCGTGTTGGGCCTGATCATCGAGGTCGTCTACCACATGGTCATCGTCGATCCCGGCGTCTACCAGGACCGCGCCGGCATGCTGTGGGGACCGTTCTCGCCCATCTACGGTTTCGGCGCCGTGCTCATGACCATCGCGCTCAACCGCTTCCACGACCGCAGCGTGGTGCTGATCTTCCTGGTCAGCGCCGTCATCGGCGGTGCATTCGAATTCGCCGTCAGCTGGTGGATGCAGTTCGCGTTCGGCATTGTGGCCTGGGATTACACGGGATCGTTCCTTTCCATCGACGGCCGCACCAACTTCGCCTTCATGTGCATGTGGGGCGTGTTGGGCGTGGTTTGGATCAAGTTCTGCCTGCCGCGCATGCTGAAACTGGTGAACCTCATTCCGTGGAAGTGGCGCTACTCGCTGACCACCATCTGCACCGCTCTCATGATCTTCGACGGCGCCATGACGCTGATCGCGCTGGACTGCTGGTATCAGCGCGAGGCCGGCTACCAGCCCACCAATGCGGTTGAAATGTATTGCGCCGAGCACTTCGACAACGAATACATGGAGCACCGTTTCCAGACCATGACGCTCAATCCGGAAAACGCCACGCGCGCGCAGTAAAACCCGGCACGCATCAAACAACAACAGGCCCCGCGAACCACACTGGATC
Source organism: uncultured Eggerthellaceae bacterium (assembly GCA_937892845.1). Lineage (GTDB taxonomy): Bacteria > Actinomycetota > Coriobacteriia > Coriobacteriales > Eggerthellaceae > Slackia. The sequence continues at coordinate 156,484 of CALBGP010000029.1, forward strand.
GCGGGGCCTTTCCCATTCACCCCAGAACATCGAACGCCTCTCCTATTTCTTAGCCATGCAATCCTAGGTACTTGACATTACATAGTAGCGTGTTTAACATGATAGTCATCGAAAGGAGGTGCGGACGCATGAACCCCCAATTCAAGAAAGGCGTCATGGAGTTGCTGGTTCTGGAATGCGTGCGCAAACGCGACATGTACGGCTACGAGCTGGTCGAGGAAATCTCGCAGACCATAGACGTGAAGGAAGGAACCATCTATCCCCTGCTCAAACGTCTGACGAACGAACGCTACTTCGAAACGTACCTGCGCGAATCCGCCGAAGGGCCGCCGCGCAAGTACTACCACCTCACCGCCTCGGGGGTGGTCCACGCCGAAGCGCTCAGGCATGAATGGAACGAATTCCAGCAGAGCGTCTGCAAGTTTCTAGAGGAGCACAACGATGATTAAAGCCACATTCCTAACCCAATTGCAACAAAACATCGCCATGCTCGATGACGACGAGCAAAAAGACATCCTCGATGAGTACACCCAGCACATCGACATGAAGGTCGCGGGCGGTATGACCGAAGCCGAAGCCATCGAAGATTTCGGCCCGTTCGATGACCTGGTCGCCGAAATCCTGAGCGCCTACCACGTGAAAGCGCCGGCATCAGATGCCGCCTTGCCGGATGCCGCAGCCAAACCCGCAAGCGCACTTGCCGGTCTCGCCGAAAGCGCAGGTTCCGCCGGGAAAGCCGCAGGACGTGCAGTCGAAAACGCCGCAAGCAAAGCCGTTGCCGCCACGAAGAACGGCGTCCGAAAGGCAGCGAATGCCGTTTCCAGCAGCGTCGGCAAGGCAAACGCGAAAATGCACGCCGGGGAATCCGACCAAGCAGCGGAGCAGACCTTTTGCGCGGAAACCGAAGGTAACGGCGCAAGCGAAACCGCGACGCAAGCCGTCTGCGAGCCGTCCGTGATGCGCCGTCTGACCACGGCCGCGAAGCGTGTGCTGGCCTGGTGCTGGAAGACCCTGCGCACGCTGGTTCGCTGGGCCTGGAACATCTTCGCAGGATGCTGCGTCGCCTTCCTTCTGGCCATGGGCCTGTTCTCCTTGGCGGCAACCGGATTCTGCGCCATGCTTCTGATCCAGGGCTATCCCGCCATAGGGATCACCATTGCCCTTCTGGGTGCAACAACGGCGCTGCTCTCAGCATCATACCTGGTCACAAGGCTGATTGTGCGCAAGCAACCCGCCGCGGACAAACCAGATGCACCTGACAGCACCGGCACCTTCGGCAACCGCGCCGCAGCGATTGCGCCTGAATCCGCATCCGCGCCCACCGTGCCCACCACGTCAACGCCAATCGCGACGCCCTCGGGCAGCAATCTGGGCGACACCCGCCCCCTCCCCTCCGTCCGCCAGTTTTCAGCCGCGGAGCCACCGTATCGCGTCTTCGAGGGCCTGGTTGCACCGTACAGCCGAGAGATGGGAGCCATCCATGAATAACACGACCCGCATCTTTCTCACAACGCTTTGCGCTGGCGTCCTGCTCACCGGCATAGGCGCCGGAATCGCATTCGGCGAATACTCGTCAATGGATTACCGGGAAATGGAAATCCCCGGGAACGGCGAACCCGTCCAGAACAGTGCCGACCTGTCCATCCCCGAAGAAGGCAATATATACGTCTTCGTGCCCGATCAGGATGCACTGTCCATCCAGCCTGACGAGAATGTGCCCGCGGGCACCGTCTCCATCAGCGCACGTTGCAACCCTCCCGCTGCAGAGATCACCATCGAAGGACCCGATATCATTGAGTACGTACCCGAATACGATACGTACATGCAAGAAGACTACATGGACACAGACAACGGATACGCTGATAACGGCTATTCCGACGAAGGCAACGCTGCAAGCGCCGGCAATGGATTCGTGGATGCAGATGACCGCTCCAACGCAACGGGCAAAACGCAGCCCGAACCGGAGACCATCACCCACATTAGGGTCTATCCCATATCAAGCGGCCACGGGATTCAAACGTTCGCAATGTACAAAGACCAGTTCCTTGATGGACTGAAAGAGGGCGTCATCTGCCTTCCTCCCGATTACTACGAATCCCTTGAAGTGGTAGTCCGCGTGAACCCCGAAGACATCGAGCGCGTGTCCCTCGGGTAACCGCCTCGACCCCGCGCCGATTCAAAAAAGGGAACGGTTCTTGGCCCATAAGCCGAAGACCGTTCCCTTTCTCATTTCCGACGGCGCCGCGCGCTTCTACGGCGTTGCGCACCCACGAAGCACGCTGCGCAATGCTACCCCCGCGGATACGCGGTCACGGTGGGATTCGCGTCAATCACCGAATGCAGCTGCTCGATGTAGCTCATCAGCAGCGCGCTGGGGCGACGCTCATTGTGCATGATGTAGCCAACCTGCATGGTTTCATCCACGTCAAGCGGAATGGAGACAATGCCGGAATGCATCTCGCTGGACAGCACGCCAGTAGAAAGGGTGTATCCATTGTGGCTGGTCAGAAGGTTGGTCAACGTGCCGCGGTCCGAAATGCGGATGTTGCGCGGATGCGGCAGATAGCTGAGGGGCTCCTCGGAGTAGTAAAACGAGTTCGTCGTACCCTGCTCGAACGAATAGCGCGGATAATCCCGCAGGTCATCCGGCGTGATGAGGGTGCGGCCGGCCAAGGGATGATGCTCCCCCACGAACACATGCACGCGTGCATCGAACAGCGGGAAGTACGCGATGTCGGCATCTTCGAGAGCCTTGGACAGCACGCGCCGATTGAAAGCATCCGTGTAGATGATACCTATCTCGCTTCTGAAGGTTGCCACATCCGAGATGATTTCGCCTGTGGCGCGCTCACGCAAAACGAACTCGTACTCTTCGCCCGCGCACGCCTCCACCACATTGACGAAGGCCTGCACGCTGAACGCGTAGTGCTGGGTCGAGACCGCCAAGCGCAGATGGCGCGGCCCTTCATCGGCGTATCGGCGCTCCAGCATGTCCGCCTGCTCCACCACCTGACGCGCATACCCCAAAAGCTCGGTGCCGTCATTGGTGAGCGTGACCCCGCGGTTGCTGCGCATGAAGATGGTGATGCCCAGTTCTCGCTCCAGCTCCTTGACGGCAGTGGACAGGTTGGATTGCGAAGCGTAGAGATTCTGCGCGGCGGCGTTGATGGAGCCGTATTCCGCGATGGCAATGAGATATCGAAGCTGCTGCAGGGTCATAGGGCCTCCTGGAATAACGCGCCCGCGGCGGCGCGGGCGATCGGCGGCAACAACGCACGCCCGAACGGACAACGGCGGGCAAACAGGCCCGCCACGAAGCGTTCCGGCTCAATTCGAGGGTTCATCTTACCAGGTTATCGGTAAAACAGATAGCCAATCACCAGAACAACGAATGATGCAGCGTATTGCCCAGCTTCACCGTTCGTGGTTTCATACAACCCGTCGCTTTTCCAGCGGAAATGCGAGCCTCCGGTGCGCTGGGTTTTTCATTCTCGGCACCCGCGCACCCGGACGGACGCACCACCGGAAAGGCTGCGCACCCGGACGGACCGCTCAGCCGCAGCGACTGGCAACACCGCAGAAGGAGAACCGAATCATGGCAAAGAAGAACATTCCCTACGATCAGAAATACTACGACCCCGAAATCGAGTGCATGCCCCGCCCCGAGCTCGAGGCCATGCAGCTGGAACGTTTGCAGGCCATGGTGAAGTACGCCTACGAGAACACCGTGTACTACAAGCGCTCCTTCGACGAAGCGGGCCTTGTCCCCGAAGACATCAAGACGCTGGCCGACATTGCGAAGTTCCCGTTCATCGACAAGAAGACGGAGCGCGAAACGCAGCATGTGGGCAGCTTCTTCGGCGAACTGTGCTCGGTGCCCGAAGATGACGTGGTGTTTATGGCAACCTCTTCTGGCTCCACGGGCGTCCCCACGGTCAGCCCCTTCACGCAGGAAGACTTCGACCTGTGGCAGGACACCGAAGCCCGTCTGTTCTGGCAGGCAGGCATGCGTCCCAACGACCGCTACGTGCACGGCCTGAACTTCGCTTTGTACGTGGGCGGACCGGACGTCATCGGTGCGCAGCGCCTGGGCGCTTTGGCCATCTGGGTTGGCGCCGTGCCCTCCGACCGCCTGCTGTTCGTGCTCAAGCAATACCAGCCCACGGTGATCTGGACCAGCCCCAGCTACGCGTGGACCCTGGGCGAAAAGGCGAAGGAGAAGGGCTTCGATCCGCGCACCGACTTCAACATCCACACCATCATCGTCGCAGGTGAGCCCGGCGGCTCCATCAAGAGCACGCGCAAGGCCATCGAAGATCTGTGGGGCGCGAAAGTGGTGGACTTCTTCGGCCTGTCAGACATCTACGGAGCCTGCGCGGCCATGTGCGAAGAGCAGGACGGCCTGCACATAGTTGAGGACCAGATCCTGGTTGAAACCGTGGATCCCATCACAGGCGAAGTGCTTGAGCCCGGCGAAACCGGCGAGCTTGTCTACACCACGCTCATGAAGAAGGCCCGCCCCATGATCCGCTTCCGCACCGGCGACATCGGTTACGTCGACAACTCGCCCTGCTCGTGCGGGCGCACCCATGGCCGCATCCACATCACCGGCCGCAAGGATGAGATGTTCATCGTGGGCGCCGTCAACGTGTTCCCCTCCGATGTCGAATACGTCGTGCGCGGGTCCGAAGGCCTGACCGGCGAATACTCCATCCGCGTCTACGATTCCAACTTCACGACGAAATACGAGGTTTCGGTCGAGCGCGCCCAGGGGTCCGACGAACCGTACGATTCCGTGGCCAAGCGCATCGATGCCGCGCTGAAGGCACACTGCGGCGTGCGCCCCGCCAAGGTCATCGTGTATGATGCCGACAAGCTGGGCACTTCGTCCGAACATAAAGCGTCGCGCTTCATCGACGAACGCAGCAGCAAATAATCCCAGCCGAAGGAGGCTTGAAATGACCGATACGTTCTCCGTTTCCGGACAGCATTACCTGTTCGACGTGCAGACCTTCGCCCACACCGTGCTTTCCGTGGGCGGCGACGAATACGCCTACGCCCTGCGCGACCGTACCACCAAAGGAGTGCTGGCCGACGTGGCCAGCGGAGTGAGCGACCTGGGTGTGATCATGCAGACGTCCGCCACGGCCGATGAGCTCAACGCCGCACTTGCCGAACAGGGGCTGGAATTCACGCTTATCGCCGAATCCGCGCCGCGCGTGGCGCTGCCGGCCAGCCATCCGCTCATCAACGCGAAGAGCCTCTCGCTTTCGCAGCTTGAGGATTGGCCCTACATCTACTTCGACCAGGACGGCGCACCCGAAGCCTTCGCCGAAGAAGCCCTGGCCACGGTCCCGCGCAAGAAGACCATCGCCTGCACCGACCGCGCATCGCTTTCCGAACTGATCGTGGCGCTCAACGGGTACACGGTCACGAGCGGCATCCTGGTGGGCATCTCGGACGGCAGCGCACTGACCACCGTTCCCCTGGAGTGCGACGTCACGCTGCGCCTGGGCTACGTGTCCCGCAAAGGCGAAGAGCTCTCTGAGCTGGGACAACGCTTCGTGGCGAAACTCGCCGACAACCTGGAACGCTACGCCAGGTTCTAAGGGGTGCCGCGGTGGGCGAAACCTGCAGTGCGCCCGGCGCGCATGAGCACCTGATAGAGCATCTTCAATCCATGGCGCGCGCCTGCAAAGGTGCGCGCTTCGGCATTGCGCTTTCGGGCGGATGCGATTCCGCCTGCCTGACGGCCGCCATGGCGCAGGCCGGCCTTGATGCGAAGGCCTACATCGTGAAAACAGCCTTCCAACCCGAACGCGACATCGAAGATGCGATTGAGGCGGCGCGGACGGCGGGAGTTCCCGCCCAGGTCATCGAGCTGGATGTATTCGCGCATCCCGATATCTGCGCCAACCCGCCCGACCGCTGCTACCTGTGCAAACGCCTGATATTCGGCAGCATCCGGCAGGCCATGGAGGCCGACGGCAGACAGATCCTTTGCGACGGCACCAATCGTGATGACAACCCTACACGCAGACCCGGGTTCCGCGCCTTGGCGGAGCTGGATGTTCGCTCCCCCTTGCGTGAAGCGAACATGACGAAAGCGGATGTGCGCGCGGCGGCCCGAGCGCTTGGCGCCATTGCCGCCGACAAGCCCAGCTTCTCCTGCTGGGCCACGCATGTGCCCGAAGGTCAGGCCATCACGCCCGCAGCTATTGCCGCGGCATCCAGCGACAACCCGCCAGCAGCGGATTTCAACTCATAGCCAGCCAAATCCGTGCCCGCCAAACGCATGCGCTCGACCGACGCCTGCAAATCGCCGTCCGTCATGATGAACATGGCCGCCTCCGCCCATACTTGAACCCGAACCTGAACTTAAGCCAAAGGCTTCCTAAGTTTCCTAAGTAGGCTTCCTAAGTTTCCTAAGTTCGTTTCCTAAGTATGGGCTTAATTCGCGGACTATTCACCCGTCAGCTGAGCGTAGAGTTCGAACAGATGCGCCACAATGCGCTCCTCGTCACCGTTGAAATCCACTCCGTACGCGGCTTCCACCGCAGCATCAAGGGCCTTGTGGGCGGAAAGCAGATCGGCAGGCATCTTTTCGGGGTCGTACAGATCGGCAAGCGTTTTGTCGGGATGTGCCGCGCGGGCATCCAGCACGGCCTGCGCGCAGGATTCGATGCGGGCGCGAACCTCGGGCGAGACGGCCTCCTCCACAGGAACGCCAAGCGACTCCCGTGTGACACCTGGCCACGCGAAGTTGTTGTAGACCACCGTATTCGCGTAGCGATATCGCATCTCAAGGCGTCCAGCCACGGCGCGCATCCATGCGTTATGAAATTGCGACATCATCACTCCGAACACATACAGCGAAGACGACGGAACGAAATAGAGCATGTTGCCCGGAATCATACCGTTGTCGATAAATCCCATGGGGACGTAATCACGACGCTCCGATGAAACGGAGGGCACGCCGACATACACGTCTCCGGTCTCACGAATCTCATCAAAGCGCCATGGCGTTTCGGCCTTCTTGCGCGTCGCTTCCTTCGAAGACGCTAGACGCATCTCTTTCACAGCTGCAACACGATTGGCAACCTCTTCAACTTCAGACCACTCCGCGACGTCCACATCAGGAAGCCAGATGCAATACCGAGGTTTACCCTTGATGAAGTCTTCGCCCATCGAAAATGGGCGAATCCACTTTTCAGCTTCGGGATTCCGCTGGATAAAACTCTCGATTTCTCTCTCGTCGAGAATCAGATTGCCGCCTTCGGTGGGCTTGCCGCCAGCGGCCATCCCCTCAACGCAGCACAACGGATTTGTCCGCTTCGCGATGAACACGTTCGGAGCGGGCTGCAGATAACCGTTGATGTTCTCAACCGCACGGCCATGGCCTTCTCGATCAAAGAGCATGCGCTCGTGCCTGCCCGCATACGAGAAACCGACAATGATCACATGAACATGCGCCTGGTCGTTCGCTTCGCTGTTCCACACGAAAGACTGCCATGCGAAGTCTATGCCAATGCCCTGCTCAAACAGCGGCCTCCACAACGGTTCAACCTGCTGACCTTGGCAGATGCTATTCGTGGACACGAACGCCGCACGTATACGAGTGTCGCGCATGTATTCGGCGGCCTTCTTGTACCAACACGCCACGTAGTCAACGGTCTTCACCTTGCCGAACAACAGCTCGCGGTCCTCTGACTGAGACTTCGACAGGTTCGAATATCCCAAAAAGGGAGGGTTTCCCGACAGAAAAATAGACCCTTCCGCTACGCCGCCATCAGGCCGCGCGCTTCGAGAGAGAGAGAGAGAGAGAGAGAGCAGGGTCGACCGGAAGGACTTCGTTCCAGTCCATGCGCAGGGCATTGCCCTCGTGGATATTGCCGTTGCTCTTCAGAGGCAGGAAGTCGAACGAGCGCATCACGACCTCTTGCGTGGCCTCCATCATCTGCTCTTCGGCGATCCACAGCGCGGTCTTGGCAACGCTCACGGCGAAGTCATTGATTTCGATGCCGTAGAGCTGATCGATCGTGACTTCGATAGGCGTGGTCTCGTCGCCGAAGTCCATGCCCACCTGGTCGCCCTGCAGGTTTTCCAGCACGCGGTTTTCGAGTTTGCGCAGGCTCAGATAGCTCTCAGTCAGGAAGTTGCCGCTGCCGCACGCGGGATCGAAGATGCGCAGACTGCCAAGCTTGCGCTGGAAGGCCTTCAGCTTGAAGATGCGGTTCTTTTCGATTTTCTCGCCCTCAATTTCCGCAAGCTCGGCGCGCAAATCATCCAGAAACAGCGGATCTATGACCTTATGGATATTCTCGATACTGGTGTAGTGCATGCCGCCCGCACGACGCGTAGCGGGATTGAGCGTGCTTTCGAACGCGGCGCCGAAGATGGTGGGGCTGATGCCTGACCAGTCGAATTTCTGCGACGCCTCAAGCAGCAAATCAAGGCGAATCTGCTCCGTGAACTGGGGGATCACGATGTCTTCATCCGCGAACAGGCCACCGTTCACATACGGGAATGCCAGCAGATCGAGGTCCGCATACGGGTCGCGCTGGTTGGCGGTTCCACCGCTTCCATCCGGCGTGTCCAGCATGCGGAACAGATCCATCAGCGCTGCGCGCATCTGCGCTGCCGGGTACTTCCGCAGGTAATCGAGCAGAGCGTCGCGCTTGTGCAGCAGGCCGGAATCTTCCGCGTACAGCAGGAACACCAGGCGCACGATGAGCACGTTCAGGCTGCGCTGCTCGCGCGGGTCGGTTGCCAGGTTGAGGTACTGCTGCGAGAGCTGGTCGTAGAGGCGGCCCACCAGCTCGCCCGCCTGAACGGAGAGCTCCTTTTCGCGCTCGATGCGCGAGGCGCCCTGATCCGTGAAAAACGCCAGCAGGCGCGACTGCTCCGGCAGCTCGGTCAGCGCGATGGAAACGTAGTCCTCCTGGTTTTCCTTCTCCTGATCGTAGATACGGAATTCGTCGAAGTTGCACGTGATGATCCAGCGCGGACGGACGGAGAACGGCAGATTGTCCGCGTACCATTTCGCCTGCTGGTAGGGCGTTTCCGCACCGGCCTTCTTGCTTCGCACGGACGCTTCGTCCAGGCCGATGCCGCGGCCCTTCATCTCTATCAGAATGCCGCGGTCCTCGTAGAAGACGTCTATCTTACGGCCCTTGACCTTGCGCTCGAACTCCAGCACGCGCGTGGCGCCGGGGATGCCCAGCACGTCCTCCAAAAGCTCGATCCAAAACGAACGGGAATGCTCCTCTTCAACGCAGGGCAGAGCAGACCAACGTTCAACAAACGCCTTTGCAGCGCGCTTGCGATCGGCAAGGGCCATAGAGGAAGACTGAGCGGGCGCCATAGGCGCATCACCTCCGAAATGCGAAATGAGATTCGGAAACGGGTGCCCGCTTGCGCAAGCATTGCACCGATCGCGCACAGGGGCACCCGAAAAGTTCGACCACCGCATTCTAACAGGTTGCCAGCATGCCTCAAAAAGTGCAGATTTCCCCTTTTTCGCCATTTCAAAAAGTGCGGATTTCCGGAAAGGTCATCAAATTGCGCAGGGAGCTCAGAGCGGCTGACCGCCGTCGCGCATGGCAGCAGCAAACGTGGTTCATCGAGGACGCATCCCACAAGCTTAAAACGGAGCCGGCGGGCGCAATCGAAACGCTTGGGCCCCCGCAACGAAACGCGGGGGCCCAACGGCTAGAGGTTGAACTGCTATGGAGCCGAACGATTCCGTCTTGGCTGCCTACAGTTCAACAGACCTCACCGGCGGCATAAGTTAGAGGCTTCGGGCTGCTAGATTCGCCGACGAGATCGCTTCTGCAATGTTGAACGGATCAGCGCAATCGCCCACTGCAATCGCCTGGATGCCCGAAAGACCGTCAATCAACGCCGTGTTCGGCAGCATGTCGCGCATATCGACAACGGCATCGCATGGAACAACCACCTCGACACCCGCCTCGCTCAGCAGCGTCAACTCACCATCCCCAACTTCCTTGACCTCGGCTGAGGGCCAGATACGAGTGCCGCGCGCATTGATGGCAGTCTCTACGAAATTGCGCATATTAACGGAATGCCCCTTCTCGAAGGCATCGAGCGGATCGGGCGTGACGATTGTCACGTCCTTGCCGAGCGAGAGCAAATAGACCGCCACGTCAACTGACTGGCAATTGCTGCCCAGCACGACCACGTGGTCACCCATTTCGGCACCGACAACTTCGCCGAACGTAAGCACCTGCGTACCATCCGTCGATGAGAACTCCGGCTCTTGCCTCAAACCGCCGACCGCAAGAATAACGACATCAGGCTTTTCCGATTCGATGAACGCACGGTCGACCTCTTGGTCCGTTACCACGGTCACACCGTTAAGCTCCTGAGAGCGAGAAAGGTAGGTGCACAGTCGATCGAGGTTCTCGTGCGGCCCCTTAATACCTTCGGCCGACGGAAGCAGACCTCCCAAAGCGCTCTTTTTCTCATAGAGAGTCACCGAGCATCCGCGCTTCGCCGCTATGCGAGCCGCCTCCATGCCAGCGGGACCGCCGCCGACAACCATAACGTTCTTGCTTCCCTCGATGGGCGCCGGCTCATATCCCTCGGGCATATCTTCGCCGTAAGCGCGCCAATTCGCCGCATTCACACGGCAGTGTTCGAGAAGCTTCCCATCCTTATCGGCATCGTAGAAGCAATGCAGGCAGCGTGTGCACGGAGCAATTTCGTCGATGCGCCCTTCGCGCAGCTTGTTCACATACTCAGGATCGACGCAAAGAGGCCGATTCATTACGAGGAAGTCGAGCTTGCCCTCGGAAAGCGCTTCCTCAAAGTAGTCAGGGGCCTGCGCCGGGTCCATATACGTTGCCGCACCTACGGGAATCGACACGGCGCTCTTGATCTCGCCAGCAACATCGATCATGATGCCGCATCCCGAATGGTTCGCCCGCAGTTTCCCTTGGAAGTGACGCGAGAAATCGAAGCGATTGCCGAATCCGTTCGACCCTTCAAGACCCCGAACGGCGAAGTACAGTTCGCTGGCGAACTGTGCGATATGCTGCCCGCAGGGTCCGAGACGAACGTGGAGGCTGTCGGCTCCGGCCTGTTCAAGAATCTGGGCGATTGCCTTCGTCTCCTCAATCGACGTGTACAGGGAGTCGGCCCCGAGAGACACATCATTCGCCTCGATGCCGTTGATCAGCACCTGCACGATGAAGTCCTTGCCACATGCCTCCTTGACGCCCTTGATCACCTCAACGGCGAATCGCGTGCGGTTTTCGAGCGACTGGGCGCCGTACTCGTCGGTGCGATCGTTGCGAGCGCGGGACAAGAACGATTGGCCGACGTTGTTCGCTGCAAAATTCAACTCGAACGCATCGAAGCCATCGTCATGCAGCCGCTTGGCAATTCCGATGATCACCTGCTCCCATTCGCGGACCTCATCGGTTGAATACTTTCCGATGAAGTTCTCGGTGAAGTCGAGCGGCCCGATGGGCGATCCCATCGTGTCGAACTGGTAGCCCACGTAAGCGCCTGCCGCATGAAGCGTATCCAGCAGCCCCTTCACATCGTAGAGGGCATAGTCCTGCTTGAGCGGGCTGGCCGTGAAATCCCAAATGTTGGCAAAGTCCTCGATCCAAATCATCTCTACGCCGCCGTTGGCCATGCGGGCGTAGTAGTTGATGTACTCATCCGGATCGTTCTTCATGAATGCCAGCTGGAATGCCGCCGATTTCACCATGCGATGATGCAACGTGATCGGACCGAGCTGCCAATCGGAGAACAGCGTCGTTTTGCTGAAATCGTCAATGGAGTTGGAAGTGTAATCGTAGTCTTGGGGATTGAGCTCCGAAACGACAGCGGATGACGAGCCCTTACCCGATTCGGCGCCGGCACCGTTTTCCGACGACGAATTCGTCTGGGGCGTCCCCCCGCATCCTCCCAACGCGAGCGCGCCGGCGCCGACTGCGCCAACGGCCAACCCCTGCAAGAAATTCCTTCGAGATATCCCTGTCTTCTCTGCCATGGGTTCCCCTTTCGATACCGTGTCCCCACGGATTCCCTCGATCGACCCTCGCGGTGCCTCCCATCTGCATCCGCGTGATCATCAACTATGGAACCACGGCGCGAAATCCCGGAGAAGAAACGATTCCTGGCAGCCCCGCAATGCTTGCTTTCGCCCAATGCGCAAGCCGACGTCGGGCGAAAACCTCCTTGCTATAATTGATCATGCATCAGGGGGAATGCAGCGCACGACGATTCGAGGGGACCCGATGGACATACGCAGCCTTCAGTGTTTCCGGCTGGCATACGAAACGAAAACCGTGGGCAAAGCGGCAAAGCGCGCCTATCTCACCAGGCAAGGCCTCAGCCAAATACTAAGAGGCTTGGAAACGGAGCTTAAGCAGGATCTGTTCATCCGCAATCCGCAGGGACTCGAGCCGACCGAGCTCGCCGACGAAATCTACCCCAAAGCGGTTGAGCTGCTCAATACCTACGAAGATATCCAGGCGCTCTGCAATGCAACGGCGAAAACGAAGGAAACGGTACGGCTTTGCGTCGCATACGGCGTCCTCGTATCCATACCGTTCGACGAACTTGTAGAAGAATTCTACGGGGAGCACCCGCTCATCCAACTTGAAATCGACGCAATCGAGCCGTCGCTGGCCGAGCAATGCGTCGTCGAAGGGAAAGAGGATATCGCGCTCATCGTCGGGCCGATAGCGAATCCGCAGGTCACCTGCACTTCCCTTGCACGGGTCTCGCTGTTCGCCGCCGTCCATGAGTCGCTCCTTGCCCAAGAGGAAACCCGCTCGATCCAAAGCCTCCGAGGCCTCACCTGGTTCGGACTATCGAAGGATTTTCCCCTCGATTCCGCGCTCATCAGGATGTCCGAGGAGCACGACCTCGACCTGAGAATGTCTTTCGATTGGCACGATTACCATCTCATCCTCGATCAGGTAGTGCGACGCAAGGGGGCGTGCGTCGTGCCCGAACATCGCATCAGCCGATTCTGTCAAGACGGCATCGTAGCCATTCCGCTCGAAGGCCCCGAATTCACATGGGAAATCGCCGCCCTAACGCACAGCGCGCTCCCGCTGTCGCGAAGTGCCCAAACCGTGTTCGATTGGTTTGCCGCACGGTTGGCCCGTTTAGACGCCTGAAGCGCCGCCCTGCCCAAAACACGGAGCCCTCGCGGCCACGGCGGAAACGTCCGCCCGCAGCACTTTCTTCGGTTTCGCGGCCAAATATGAATCAAGTGCGGTCTGATCGCAGCAAAATCCAGCGCATAATGCAGCGAAGCCGGGCGAATCTCCCGGAAGATACAAACAGTCATGCGCGTGACCAGGTATTATGCAAGGCACACAACATCACACTTCGAATAATCCCAAGCAGAGGCGCCGCATTTGATTCACGGATGGCCACGAAAGTGTTTTTTCTGCAGGCGACGCCCTCCCTGAGAGCGTAAGAGGATGCGGCGAGGAGCAAGCACGCATCCGACCAAAGCTCGGAAGACGCAAAACCGAAGTTTTTCGGGTCGGCATTCTGCCGCTGAAAACACGGCGAAAGCATATGCCCAGGTCATGGGCATGCGGTAAGGCGGCCATGCAACCGTAAAGCAAGCCTGGCTCCGAAACGCCCTCCATAGCACCCGAAAGACTTCGGTTTTGAGACCATTTTCAGCCTCGGGCGTCGGGGCGGCCGGGTGCGGCGCCAGGCGTCGGGGCGGCCGGGTGCGGCGCCAGGCGTCGGGGCGGAAACGCCCGCCCGCAACACCCAGCGACTCGCAAGCTGACGCTTCCCGCCAGCCGCGTTACAATACGGCTCTATGGCAATGCTTCGACATATCACCCTGCCCCCGTGGACCTACAAGGCCATGCTGCTGCTTGCGGCCGCCATCTGGGGAATGGGCACCGTGGTGATCAAAGACACCGTCGATGCGTTCCCGCCGGCATGGCTGGTCGCCATCCGGTTTTTCAGCGCCGGCCTGATCTTGGGCATCATCCTTCTGCCGCGTCTGATCCGCTCCTTCGACGCCTCGCATTGGGCGACAGGCGCCTTCTTGGGGATGCTGCTGTTTTTCGCCTACTGCCTGAACACCACCGGGCTCACCGACACCACCGCCTCGAAAAGCTCATTTCTGACGGGCACCTACTGCGTCTTCGTCCCATTCATCTCGTGGGCCATCTCGCGCCAGCGCCCCACGCGCTTCAACCTGGCCGCCGCAGCGCTGTGCATTGCCGGCATCTGGTTCGTATCGCAGCAGAACGCGGACGAAGGGTTCGCCCTGGGATTCGGCGACGCCATCACGCTGCTCTCGTCTCTCTTTCTTGCGCTGCATCTGGCATTCGTCGCGAAATTCGCCGACGGGCGGGACATGGCGGCTCTCACGGCCATCCAGTTCCTGGTCTGCGGAATCCTGGCAGGCATCTGGGCGGCCGCAACCGAAGCACCGCCCACCCCGGAGATGTTCACGCCCGGAACCATCTCCAACATCGCCTACCTGGTCTTGTTCGGATCCTGCGCCGCACTGCTGCTGCAAAACATCGGCCTCACATGCGTGGCGGCCGCCCCGGGATCGCTTCTGCTTGCCACTGAAAGCGTTTTCGGCGTCCTCTTCAGCATCCTGCTTCTGGGCGATGTCATGACCGGACGCCTTCTCCTGGGCTTCGCCCTGATCGCGTGCGGCATCGTGGTAAGCGAAGCCCTGCCGCAGCTGTCACGCCGCACACCCCGCACCTGAAAGGAGCTGCCGAGCATGGCGAAAACCCTGCCCCCGCTCTTCTACAAACTGCTCATAGTCATAGCCACGGTGATGTGGGGCCTGTCGTTCGTGGTCACCAAGGGAGCCGTGGACGCCGTGCCGCCCGCATGGCTCATGGGCATGCGCTTCACGGGCACGGCCCTCATCCTCATAGCGGTGTTCTGGAAGAAACTGGCGCGCAACCTGGATATGAGCCACCTGGTTGCAGGCACGCTGCTGGGCATAGCCTCGTTCGTCGGGTTCTGGCTGCAGACTGTGGGCATCACCGATACGACACCCGGCAAAAACGCGTTCCTCACGGCCACGTACTGCGTCATGGTCCCGTTCATCTACTGGGCGGTGGCGCACCGCAAGCCTACGCCGTACAACATCATCGCAGCGGTGCTGTGCATTGCGGGCGTGGGGCTTGTTGCCCTCAAGGACGGCAATCTGAGCATGCAGTGGGGCGATGCCATCACCATCCTGTCCGCAGTCTTTTTCGCCATCCACATCGTGCTGGTGGCGGTGCTGGCAACACGGCATGAGATCATGACCATCACCATAATCCAAATCGCGGTCAGCGGCGTGCTGGGCATAGGCGTGGGCCTTGCAACCGAACCCCTCCCCCAGGCAAGCGCCTTCACATTCGGCTTCTTCATGGAGCTGGGATATCTGATCGTGTTCGCGTCGTGTCTGGCCATGGTGTTCCAAAATGTCGGGCAGGCGCACGTGACCCCGTCACAGGCCGCGCTGCTGCTTTCGCTTGAAAGCGTGTTCGGCGTGATATTCAGCGTGCTGCTTTATGGCGAAGAGGTCACGCTGCAACTGCTTGCGGGTTTCGCGCTCATCTTCGGCGCCATCGTGATATCGGAAGTGTTCCCGCTGCCGAAAAAGAACCAGGACGGCGAATCGGCATCCATCAACGGGAACGGCTGATGACCACAGAGGCGTAGGCTACGGGCAACCCGATGGGAGCCCATGGCTTCTTAAGCTCCACCAACACGTGCTCCACGGCGGGAAACTCCGCCAGGATGGCCGAAGCCACGCGTTCGGCGGCGCGCTCGATGAGCTTGCAGGGGGTTTCGCGCATCACCCGGTCGGCCAGGTGGCATACTGCGCCGTAGTCGATGGAATCAGCCAGATCGTCGCTGCGGCCCGCAGGGGCCAGATCGGCGGTCAGCTCGAGCGTGAGCAGGAACTTCTGACCGAGCGCCGTCTCCTCGGGGAACACCCCGTGATTGGCGAATATCTCCAAATCGACGATGCGAATGCAATCCTTCGGCACCGAAACCGGCGCCTTCCGGGCAACGGCGTCCTGCATGGCTACACCCCTATCCTCAAGTTCATCTTCTCCTCAGACCACGAACACGACCCGCGCATGCAGCAGGCGAAGCAGGCGCGTGAGGCCTTGTCCGCGCGGTAGAGCAACCGGCCAAGCTCCGATGAGCCTTCCGGGCAGCGGCGGTGCTCGGCCACGGCGCGCACGATGGCGGCGCAGTCGTCGGGGCTCAGCTGCATGGGAGCCTCGGACACAGTGCCGCCCGCAGCGACCGGCGCAGCGCTTTCCGCAGCACCGGACTCGACTTCAGCCATGGCAGGCGCAACATCCGCCAAGATGAGCGCGGCGATTTCGGCACCAGCTTCTTCGTGCGGACGACGGGATGCGTACTGCTCATCTTTCCCGATATCGTGCAGCAGTGCGGCCGCATAGATGACGGCACGCGAAAAGCCCAGGTCGCGCTCAAGATTCTCAATCCAGGCGATGCGGGCCACATCCAGCAGATGCTCTACGCCGTGCCGGCAGTACGGACGGTCCGCCTCAAACTGCGCCAGGCGCACCGCATGCTCCCGGTAGAGCGGATGCGACCAGATGGCGTCCAGCAAAGCCGTGGCGCCGTCGTAGGTATGATGGTCTTCGGCCATCCCGGCGCCCGCTAGCGAACCGCGTTGTAGAAGTCGCCGACCAGCGCCGCATCCGTTGCGAACACGCCGCGACGGGCGATGGTGACGGTTTGCGCACCGGGCTTGTTCACGCCGCGCATGCTCATGCACATGTGCTCGGCGCGGACCATGACCATGGCCCCTTTCGCCCCCAACTCGTCCATGAGCGCGTCGGCGATCTGGCCGGTCAGGCGCTCTTGCACCTGCAGGCGGCGGGCGAACACCTCCACGGTGCGCGCCAGCTTGCTCAGGCCCACGACCTTGCCGTCGGGCACGTAGGCAATGTGAACCGTACCGAAAAACGGCAGCAGATGATGCTCGCAGAGAGAATAGAACTGGATGTCGCGCTCAACGACCATGTCGCTGCCGGAGACATCGAAGGTCTTCGACAGATGCTCGGCTGCAGACCGGTCCATGCCGCCGGCCAGCTCCGCGTACATGCGGGCCACGCGCTCCGGCGTCTCAATCAGCCCGTCCCTATCCGGGTCTTCGCCGATGCCTTCCAGCAGCAAGCGGACCGCGCGTTCTACTTTTTCTTGATCGACCATACCTACCCTATCGTTTCCGCCAGATATCGTTTCCGCCGGGCGCCCGAAAGGCTCCGGCTGTTCGTTTTCGTCCGTTCATCATATGCCAGATGGGCGCATAGCGCACGCGCAGCGGTGCATCTTTGGCAAAGATTCATCTCATGATCGCCGAACGCAAACGTCGTCTTCCAGCAGAAATCGCGCGTTCGTGGCCATCCGTGAATGGAATGCGGTCTCCTCCGTCGGAGCGCGAATCAACACGCAGTCAGGGATATGGCATGCATCCGGCGCCTGGATTTCCAAGGCCTGCTCGGACATTGCGCCCGAAAAAAACGAATCACCTCGGGGACACGGTAAACGACAAGAGAGAGGAAAAGGAGTCAACCGCCACCTCAAGGTGATGAACCGAACTTTAGCACTAGCGCAAATTAAAGTGAATATGGGTTTTCCGATTTAACGCTTTGTTAATCTTGTGGCACGATGCAAAGCCCCTCTTCCAGAAACGGACTCCGTTTCTGGAAGAGGGGTGGATTCAGATTCAGATTCAGATTCACGCCTTCGCGCCCGCGTCTTCTCCTTATCGTTTCGAATCTGCCGGGCAGCCCCGCCCCAGCCCGCCGCCGAAACGACCCGACAATCCGCTATGCCGCTCGCGAATAGAAGTACTCGTAGATTTCATCCCTGTAGGCCGGAATGGACTCATCCGGATAGCTCTGGGGCAGAAACCGGTACAACTCGTCGCGGATGAGGGTCCTCACAACCGATTGGGTCTCCGGCTTCTCGGTCCAACGCTCCAGCTGCGCAAGCCGTTCCTGAACCGCGTCGACAAGCTCGCGCCGCAGCACAACCTCGCGGTAGCTCGTGCGTCCAAGGGTGCCATGCATCCCAAGCTTCTCATCGTTGTAGGCATAGACCAGATCCCAGCCCATTGCGCGCAGCAGCTCGCCCGCGGGCTTCTGAACGGCCTCTTCCTCCGAATAGCGGCTCGACATCGCGATCTCCTAAATTCGGTTCTGCAGATCTTCCGGCGAGGGAAGGTACTTGGCGAAATCACCTGGCAGCACATCGCCCAAACGATAGGCGCTCACACCGATGGGCTTGTTGACGTCTTTGAGCGTGTACTCCGCCACCACGTCGTTTTTCTCCTTGCACAGGAGCAGCCCGATGGTGGGATTGTCGCCCGCGCCCTTGAGCTCGCCATCTGCCGCTCGATCTCATGTTCCTCGTAGCTCTGGTTGGCGGTGATGAAATCGAACACGTGCGGATCTTTGAGGGCCTGCTGGACAAGCTCGCTTTGCGGATCGGGCAGCGTGCGGGAGAAGTTCGATACGCTGCCGGAAACGGCCTGCCGCTCATAAAGATGCAGGTCAAGCTGGTGATCGAAAACGGTTTGGGACCATCCGTTCTCAATGATCGCCTGCCGATACCATTCGCGTTGAGCGCCAGGTTCGGTCTTGTCGAGAAGCTTCATGATATGGCCCCAGGGAATTTTGCAGTAGGCACTGCATAATTCAGAACTGACCTCACGGGCAAATTTCGCCATATAGCGCAGATTGCGCCCACTCATTCCCTTGATGCCGGGAAATGCCGCACGAATATCTTTGGACAAAGAGTCTATGAAGCCGGTGCCGTATTCACGCTCTTCATTAAGATGGCAGCCGATGCGCCAATGCATCGCGACCAAGCCCGCAGAGGCCCGCGCCGCAACCTCGGAACGAGTAGTCGCAATCTCACCTTTCACCTGCTCGAGCAAGTTGAGATAATCAGAACCGTTTGCAAGCATGATTCTCCTCCCTCCTCCCAATTGCACAGCGCCTGCTGCACAACTTACCCATCATTTCGCCTTATCCCCATAGCCCCATATTCGACATCGCGTACAGCGGAACGTTTCTCATCCAATCCTGGTCACGGTACCCGGAAAGACTGAAGCGAACGGATCTGATCTCCGAATGGGACTCCCTGAATGCCCGGAGGCTTTTGGATTTAAGATTCTCCTCGGCCTTCACCTCAATGGCGAACACACTGTTCGGCCCCTGCACCAGAAAGTCGACCTCTCCCGACGAGCTCTCAGCTGACCAATAGTACGGTGTGAACCCGCAGTCGGATACGAGCTGCTGGCAGACGTACTGCTCGGTGAGAGAACCTTTGAACTCCTCGAAAATCTTACTGCCCCCGACAACTGTCTCCTTGTCGAGCCCCGCCATCGCGCCAAGGAGTCCGACGTCGACAAGGAAGAGCTTGAACGCCGTGTCGTCGGCATAGGGGCGCAGAGGGATGCCGGGTTTCGAGATTCGTCGGACGAGCGTTGCGATTCCAGTCTGCGTGAGCCAGGTGATGGCTGACTGATAGTTCCTTGCCCGCGCGCCCGACGCGATATGACTAAACACGAATTTCTTGTTCTCGCGGCCAAGGTGCATGGGGA
This sequence comes from uncultured Eggerthellaceae bacterium, assembly GCA_937892845.1. Classification (GTDB taxonomy): domain Bacteria; phylum Actinomycetota; class Coriobacteriia; order Coriobacteriales; family Eggerthellaceae; genus Slackia. The sequence goes on from CALBGP010000029.1 coordinate 176,117, forward strand.
TTGACCGCCACGCGGCGAGCGCGTACTCAGTTTCGGTCCTGTTGAGGTGTTTCGAGATGTCGCGCTCGTAACCGCGCAGAATCTCGAGCTGCACCTCACGTGCATCCTCCAGAAGGCCCCGTTCGAGGAAAGCGCCCACCGCCTCCGGCATGCCCCCGACGTAATAGTACTGGCGAAGGAGTGGAACGAGTTTGCTTGAAAAGCTGTTGATGAGATCTGTGTCGCCCGTATCGACAAGGTCGCGAAGTGCCCGATTCCCTGCTGCGACAAGAAACTCCCGGAAGCTCAGGGGGTATAGATCGAGCGTGTTCACCTTCCCTACGGGGTATCCGCTGCCCTCGTGCACGGTGATGCCCAGAAGAGAGCCAGCTGCAGCCACCGCGTACCCGGGCGCGTTCTCGCAGAAGTTTTTCACATGTTTTGGCGAAAATACGGCCGTAAAAAAACCAAATTTGGAGAAAATCAGGCGGAACCTCACTCCTGCCCGACCATCACCCGTAAAGCGAGCCTGGCGTCACACCTCGATTTCCCCGGACATGAGCTTGGGAAGCAGCCGGTCGCGAGCCTCCCTTGCTGCATGCGAAGAGCCACTTAGGGTCATAATCTCACTCGCAAGCGCTTTGACCTTCTCATCAAACAAATCGAGCAATCCATCATCGGGAATAAGCACCGGATATTGCTCCATCGCGGCCCAATCAGCGCGCGGCATCTTCGTACCCGTTTTGCTTGGGATTGTTCACCGCATTCACAACCATCCGCTGCATGTCACGAACAGCGGCAGGCGGGATACCGACAACGGCGCCGCCATCGTCAACGCCCATGAAAATGTTGCCGCCTTGACGGTTCGCGAACGAGCAAACGGTCTCGTACAGGTCGTTTTGCGGACCCGCTCCATACCGCTTGAACTCGGTTACCAATCCTTCGCCGGCCGCAAGATACCCTCTCAATTCCTCTGCATCCATACGCCACCTCCAATGCGACAGTGTCGTTTTCCTGTCGCGACATTGTCGCTTTCGCAGGGGCCACCTTGGCCGAAGGGCGAAAAAGGACGGGCTGTCTCAGGAGGCCGCATCCTCATCGAAGAAATCCCTGTCCGGTTCCTTGACCTCGAACGTGGCCTTGGTGCTGACACCCACGCCGTAGTCAATCATGAGCTCGGCGAGGTCGTGACCGTCCACGAGAACGATCTTTTGCGTGTGGATGCCCCTCGCGTACTCCCTCGCCCCCGAGGAGAATTTGGCGGTGATGATGAACAGGCCGCGCGAGGCGCCCTCGCCGTAGCCCATGGCGAGGAGGATCCTTCCGACGAGGTATTCGAAGAAGTACGGGCTCTTGCTCATGACCATGGAGAGAAGGTCCTCGATAAGCGCCTCGCGCATCTCGCCATAAGAGGCCTCCATCGTTTCCATGGGGGACATCTGCTCCTGGGCCGCCTCGTCTGCGCAGCTGCCCTTGTCGGCGCTTTTCTTTTTTGAGGCGTAGCCGTTCTTCCACGCCCGGAACGCCTCGCACTCCTTCATGAGCTCTTTCGCGGTGAACGGACCGTCGTGATTTGACAGGAAGACCCGCCCGGAATCGGTGATGAGGTAGGTGCCCTTCTTTTCCCCGTATTCGACGAGTTTGGCTTTTTCGAGATCGGTGATGGCCCAGTAGAGGCGGTTGCAGAAGCGCAGCTGACCGCTCGACAGCCGCTCGGCCTGCTCCTCCTCGGTGAGCGAGAAGTGCTCGATCATGTCCGCCTGGATCTCCTTGGAGGAGACGAGCCCATCGCGCTTGCTGAGCGAGATGAGGACGGGCTGCATGAACTCATGCCATTTGGGCATCGTCATGGCTATTCACCGATTTTCTCTGCATACAGTCGGAAAAGGTGTGCCACGATCTTCTCCTCGTCGCCCTTGAAGTCGACCCCGTAGGCGGCCTCGACGGCTGCGTCGAGGGCCCTGTGGGCGTGCATGAGGTCTGGGAAGAACGTCTCATTGTCCGGGTCGTACATATCGGCGAGGGTTGCCCCCTCCTGCGCGAAGCGCGCGTCGAGCACGGCCCGAGCGCAACGCTCCACCTCCTCGCGCTGGGAATCGGACGGCTCCGGCCAAACGAAGTTGTTATAGACCACACCACCCGAGTAGCGGTAATCACTTTTGAGCCGCCCGCAGACGGTGCGCATCCAAGCGTTGTGGAATTGCGAATGGAGTACGCCAAAGTGATAGATCGAGGCATTTGGAATGAGCTTCACAAGATTGCTGCACAACGTGTCGGGACCTATGAAACCCATTGGGATATATCGCCGTCTCTCGGAGGAGACTTCGGGAATAACGATCGAATTGCCCCTCGGCATATTCTCGACATGGAACCGGGCGGGAGTCTCCGCCAGTTTGCGCGTCGGGGCGCTCTTGCTCGCGAGACGATAATCGCGGACGGCTTCGATGCGCTCACGGCAACGCGGCAGGCCCTTCAGCTCGGAGAAGGTCGCGTTTCCGAGGTAGAGGCACCAACGGCTCTCCCCATGCAGGAACTCCCTTGCCCCGATCCACTTGCGGAAGTAGGGCTCCACACCGGGTTCGGACTTCAGGAATTCAGCCTTCTCGTCATCGCTGAACAGATAAAACCCGCCGTCGATGGGCTTGTTGCCGATACCGATCTTGGGAACGTCGCAGATGGGCGCGCTTCGGTTCCACACGAACGCATCTGGTGCGTCGGCCAGATAGGCGTTGATGTTCCTCGGATGCCTCAGCTCCTCAGGTGCATCGGGCGTCTCATGCAGGTACAGCCGCTTCTCGACGGTCTCGCGGGAGAAGCCTACGATGACGCAGAACACGTGGGCCTTGTCCATCGCCTCGTTGTCCCATCGGAACGTGTTGTGGGCGAAGTCGATGTGGATCCCCATGTCGTGCAGGGGCTTCCAGAGGTTCGCCACCTGCTCGCCCTGGCAGATGGAGTTGGTCGAGACCAGGGCGCACCTGGTGTGCTTTCCCTGCGTGAATCTTGCGGCCTTCATGTACCAGGCGCCGCAGAAGTCGATGTTGCCCGCGTTCTTCGCGCCGTCGAACACCGACAGCAGGTCCGCCTTCTGCTCCTTGGACTGGTTACGCGCTCCCAGGAACGGCGGGTTGCCGACGAGGTAGGTGAGGTCTGCGGGGAACACCTCGGCCCAGTCGGTCGTAAGGGCGTTTCCCTCGCGCAGGTTGCCGAGGTTGCGCAGCGGCAGGAAGTCGAACTGGTAGCCCGGCAGGATCTCCTGCGTCTTGCGCAGCATCTGCTCCTCGGTGATCCACAGAGCGGTCTTTGCGACCGACACGGCGAAGTCGTTGATCTCGATGCCGTAGAACTGGTCGAGCGAGACACGGATTGGGTTGTCCAACACGCCGTAAAGCGCCGTCTGGTCGCCGTGCTCGTCTTCGATGATTCGGTTCTCTATGGTGCGCAGCTGGCGGTACGCCTCGGTGAGGAAGTTGCCGGAGCCGCAGGCGGGGTCGCCGACCGTGATCTTCGAGATCTTGTCGTGCAGCGCCTCGAGCATCTGCTGGCGTTTAGCCCCGGACCTCTCGCCCTCCGCCGCGTGGAGCTCCGCCCACAGCTCATCGAGGAATAGAGGTCTCAGGCAGCGCTCGATGTTCTCGACGCTCGTGTAGTGCATGCCGCCCGCATGGCGGGTCTCGGGGTTCAGGGTGCCTTCGAACACGCCGCCGAAGATGACGCCCGAGATCTCGCGCCAATCGAAGCCACGCGATGCGTCCTCAATCGCGTCGGCGATTTCCTCGGTCATCTGGGGGATGACGATGGACCGGTCGGAGAAAAGACCGCCGTTGACGTAGGGGAAAGCCGCTACGTCGTCGTCCGCGTACTCGTCGCGCTCCTCGTAGGGAGTGTCGATGGTCTCGAACAGTGTGGCGAGCTTGCGGCGCAGCTTGCTCGGGTCGCCCTTGCAGAAGTCGCCGAAGGCGAAGTGCGATTGCAGCAGGTCGGCGTCCTCGGCGTAGAGCAGGAAAATGATGCGGGTGATGAGGACGTTGAGGGAACGCTGCTCCTCCTCATCGGTGTCGATATGGTGGTACTGCTTCGAGAGGGCGTCGTAGAGGCGCGAGACGTGCCGACCGGCCTCGACGGACAGCTCCTGCTCTTTGTGGAGGCGACTGGATTCCTTGGAGGTGAGAAAGCTCAAGAGGTACAGGTGGTTCGGCAGCTCTTCCAGGGAAAACTCCTGCACCGTGTCCTCGGGGCGCTCCTCGTCCAGATCATAGAGGCGGAACGTCTCGAAGTTGCACGTCATGAGCCAGCGCGGGCGCTCGGAGTACGGCAGGTGCTGGGCGTACCATGTTGCCTGTTGATAGGGGGTTTCAAGCCCGCCGTTGCGGGGCTCTGGCTTGTCGAGGTCCACGCCCACGGACTTCTGCTCGCACAGGAAGTGATGGTCGCTCACGAACACGTCGATGCGCCGCCCGCGCACCTTGCGCTCGAAGTCCACGAACGTGGCCATGGAGCTCGACGGCACGCCAAGGACGTTCACCAACAGGTCCTGCCAGAACTTGGCGGTATCCTGCTGCTCGTTGTTCTTGCCCTCAGGCACCTTGTCGAGTATCGACCGCCAACGTTGCACAAACTCCTTGGCGTCAGATTTGGTACCAGCCATGACGACCTCCGTAAAATCGCCTCTTGTCATTGTAGAACATGATCCCCAAGCCCCGATTTCGCATTGACGCACCGGCTGCTACGGCTCCAAGGTCGCAAGCGGCGCAACCACCACGCCGTCCTCCCGGCGATACGCCGTAGCCGTCCCGGTAAGAACCATCAAAAATGACGGCTCTCCCTCAATGTCGGCATCGATTTTGGCGGCGAGCTTCTTGAGATTCTCAGCCGCGGAATCGATCTGACGCAATCCGAGCTTCACCTCGACGAGCGCCCAGCGCCCGTCGTTGAGAACCAATACCGCATCCGCCTCGAGCCCGGTCTTATCCCGATAGTGATACACGGTGCCCTCGAGAGCATCCGCGTACACACGAAGGTCTCGCACGCACATGGATTCGAACAACAGCCCGAACATCTCAAAATCTTGCAACAGTTTTTCCGGCGTCGCGTTGAGCATGGCAGCCGCGATCGAGGGATCGCACACGTGCCGCGTGGGACTTGTACGGACAGCGGTCTTCGAACGCAGACGCGGGGCCCACGCGTCCATATCTTCCAAAACGCATGCCCGCGTAAGGGCATCGATATATTCGGATAGCGTATCGCGCGAGGGAGGCTCTCCCTGCATGTCCGCGGCGATAGTCGTCAAGCTCGCTTCTGAGGCGATGTTTCTGGCATATGACCTCAAAATCGAGCGCATCCAGGTTCGATTGCGACGCACCCCGTCGATCTGCTCGATATCGGCATCAAGCAGCTCGGTCACATAATCACGCGCCATCTCAAGGGCGATTTCGCGAGATGTCTCGGTTACCGCCTCGGGCCATCCCCCACGGCACACTGCATAGGCAATGTCCTCGATATCAAAGTTCGCCAGCGATGCGACATCGGTATCTCCATCGAAAAGCCTGGCAAGCGAAACACCGCATGCAGACTCTCCCGATTCGAACAGCGACATCGTGCGCATGGTCATACGGGCAATCCGGCCAACTCCCGAATGTGCAGGCTGCTCCGTCTTCCGTGGAGTTGCGGATCCCGTGAGAATAAAACGCCCGCGTCCCCGACCTCGGTCTATTTCATAGCGAACGGCATCCCAAAGCTGCGGGGCCATTTGCCATTCGTCGATGAGCCGCGGCTCCGCGCCCGCAAGCAAAAGCGATGGCTTTAAGTCCGCCAATTGGAGATAGCTGGGGCCGTTGTCCGGATCTTGCAGGTACACGCCGCTCGCAGAGGCTCGCGCCGCAGTCGCGGTCTTGCCGCACCACTTGGGACCCTTGATCTGAACCGCTCCCGCAGTCCTCAACTTACGCTCGAGTACGCGATCGGCGACGCGCGGAAGATAATCGACTTCCGTCATACCAAACCCTCCTGCATGAAAAGCTTTCCTGTTCATATGATACCGCTATTGTACTGGCTTTTCCGCAAGGTGGCTTATTTTAATTCCATAAGTTGGACTGTTTCAGTTCCGCAAGTTGGACGAATAGAATTCCGCGAGTTGGCCTAGTGCGCGAACCTGAACAAACAGCCGCGCACAAAACCGGAACCCGCAACCCCGATTCCGCATTGACGCACCGGCGGCTACGGCTCCAAGGTCGCAAGCGGAGCAACCACCACTTCCCGGGAAAACAAAGCAGGCCAGAGGATCGATGCCTCTGGCCTGTGATTTCACCTGGTGCCCCCGGCGCGATTCGAACGCGCGACACCCGCTTTAGGAGAGCGGTGCTCTATCCCCTGAGCTACGGAGGCAATCAAACAAGTTCGTCTATTTTACCACCCTTTGCGCATGGCGAAGCGAGAAAACCGAAGTCCCGCATAGACAGCGCCTCCCCCATCACCTGCCGCAAACCCCAAGGACAACGGTGCCTGCAGGCGAATGGCCATCTTAATGCAACCTTAATCTCTCGCGACCAATCTTAACACTGCATTAAGGCTCTTCCGCATACCTTTGTATCGCCTGGAAATGCGAGCGCAAGACCATTCCGTGAAAGCACATCGGGCCGGGAAAAGCCCCGGCTCCAAAGCGGTCGGTCCGATGCGCCGCGCGATAGAAGCAAACCGAAAGGAGCAACATGTCACTGGTAACGGGCATCGTGGGCGCAATCGGCGTAGCCTCGATGCTGTATCTCTTCTACATCCTGCTCGGCGGAGGTGAACGGCGATGATGGACGAACTCGTTGAATACGGCGCATACGTTGCGCTGCTCATCGCACTGGCGATCCCTCTGTCCGCGTACATCAATCGCGTGATGGCCGGCGAGTACGGCCCCATCTCGCGCGTGCTGGCACCCGTCGAACGCGGCATCTACCGCATGACCGGCGTGAGCCCGCGCGATTCCATGAACTGGAAGCGCTACATGGTCTGCGTGCTGGCGTTCTCCGCGATTTCGCTGATCGCCCTCATGGCAATCCTCATGCTGCAGGGTGTCCTGCCCTTCAATCCCCAGGGCTTCGACGGCCTGTCCTGGCACCTGGCGTTCAACACCGCAGCAAGCTTCGTGACCAATACCAACTGGCAGTCCTACTCCGGCGAAGCCGCTCTCAGCTACTTCTCGCAGGCCATCGGCCTGACGGTGCAGAACTTCGTCACCCCCGCCGTTGGCATGGCCGTGCTGTTCGCGCTCTTCCGCGGAATCACAGGCGAAGGCATCGATGCACTTGGCAACTTCTTCACAGACGCCACACGTGCACTGCTGTTCGTGCTGCTGCCGTTGTCCCTGGTCGTTGCCATGATCGATGTCGCCCAGGGTTCCCCGCAGAACCTCAACGACTATGAAACCGTGCAGCTCGTTGAACCTGTCGGCCTTGACGCCGAAGGCAACGTGGTCGCTGCCGACGACCCGGCAGCGGTCGAAACGGTGACCGAAGGCGTGATCCCCATGGGACCTCAGGCCAGCCAGGTGGCCATCAAACAGCTCGGCACCAACGGCGGCGGCTTCAACGGGGTCAATTCCGCATCCCCGCTTGAGAACCCCACACCCTTCACCAACCTGATCCAGTGCATCTCGCTGCTGCTGATCCCGTTCGCCCTGATCTTCAGCTTCGGCCGTTTCGTGGCCGACCGTCGCCAGGGACGCGCCATCTTCGCAGCCGTCATGGTGCTCTTTCTCACATGCCTGGCAGTTGTCGCATGGGCCGAAATCGCGGCAACGCCCCAGTTGGCACAGGACGGCGCCGTGTACATGGGCACCAGCGGCCAGTCTGGCGGCAACATGGAGGGCAAGGAGACCCGCTTCGGCGTGACCGACTCCGCCCTATGGACCGTCTTCACCACCTCGGCATCCAATGGCTCCGTGAACTCGATGCTCGATTCGTACACCCCGCTCGGCGGCATGGTTCCCATGATTCTCATGGCCCTCGGCGAAATCGTCGGTGGCGGCGTGGGCTGCGGTCTGTACTCCATGATCGGCTTCGTGCTGCTGACCGTCTTCGTCGCCGGTTTGATGGTGGGCCGCACCCCCGAATATCTGGGCAAGAAGATCGGTCCTCGCGAAATGCGCATGGCCACGATCTTGTGCATCACCACCCCCGTGGTCATCCTGGTCGGTGCGGCAATCATGTGCATGGATCCTGCCACCGTGGAAAGCCTGAACAACGACGGCGCACACGGTTTCTCCGAAGTGCTCTACGCGGCCATCTCCGCAGGCGGCAACAACGGCTCTGCCTTCGCCGGCCTGACGGCAGACACCCCTATGATCAACACCGTCCTGGGCGTTGAAATGCTCGCGAACCGATTCATCCCCGTGGCTGCAGCATTGGCGCTGGCAGGCAGCCTTGGCGCACGCCGCAAGGTGGCCGAAAACGCCGGCACACTGTCCACATGCAACTTCGTCTTCGTATTCCTGCTCATCGTGATCATCTTGCTCATCGGCGCACTCTCCATGTTCCCCGCCCTTGCACTGGGCCCCGTGGCCGAACACCTTTCGATGATTCTGAGCTCTGCCGCAAGCACCGCGGCAGCACTGTAGGTCAGGTAGGTAGAATATGCTCGAATCCACATTCAACCGCTCCGACGCAGACCTGAAAAACCAGGCTGTGCGCGCACTGCGCGATGCAGTGTCGAAACTATCCATCCGCGACCAGGCGAAAAATCCCGTCATGCTGATGGTGTACATCTCTGCTCTGCTCACCACCGCCCTGTTCGCCTTGTCGCTGTTCGGCATCGCCGATGCGCAGCCGGGCTATATCGCCGCCATCACCGCAGTTCTGTGGCTCACCGTCCTGTTCGCCAACTTCGCCGAAGCCCTGGCCGAAAGCCGCGGCAAAGCCCAAGCCGATTCCCTGCGCGCCGCCAAACAGGATGTCACCGCCCACAAGGTCAACGAAGGCCTGGTGGCAAAAGGCTCCCATGTGGAAGATCCCGCCGAATTCTTCCTTCTGCACGCCGACGATGTGAGCTCTTCCACCTTGCGGCGCGAAAGCATGTTCTTCGTGTCCGCAGGCGAGCAGATTCCAGCCGACGGCGAGGTGATCATGGGAGCCGCATCGGTCGACGAAAGCGCCATCACAGGCGAATCCGCACCCGTGATCCGCGAAGCGGGCGGCGACCGTTCGTCTGTCACCGGAGGCACCACGGTGCTTTCCGACTGGCTGGTCGTCCGCGTCAGCGCCGAGAACGGCCATAGCTTCCTGGACCAGATGATCGCCATGGTGGAATCTGCAGTGCGCAAAAAGACCCCTAACGAGCTGGCGCTCGAAACCCTATTGGTAGCACTGACTCTGGTATTTCTGCTGGTAGCCATGTCGTTGTTCACCTTCAGCGATTTTTCCGCAGGACAATCCGGCACAAAGAACCCCACATCCGTGACATCGCTGATCGCATTGTTCGTCTGCCTTGCGCCCACCACCATCGGTGCCCTTCTCTCCGCCATCGGCATCGCAGGCATGAGTCGTCTGAACAGGGCGAACGTACTGGCCATGAGCGGGCGCGCCGTTGAAGCCGCCGGCGACGTGGATGTGCTGCTGCTCGATAAGACCGGCACCATCACCCTGGGCAACCGCCAGGCCGCCGAATTCATCCCCGTTGACGGCGCAACCGAGCGCGAGGTCGCCGACGCCGCCCAGCTCGCAAGCCTCACCGATGAGACCCCCGAAGGCCGCAGCATCGTGATCCTGGCCAAGGAGCGCTTCGGAATCCGCCAACGCGAGATCTCCGGCTCCGGCATGCGCACCGTGCCCTTCACCGCGCAGACCCGCATGAGCGGCGTCGACTTCGACGGCCACGAAGTGCGCAAGGGCGCAGCCGACGCGGTCCGCGCCTACGTCGAAGCCGCCGGCGGCACCTACAGCGCCGAATGCGCGAAGGCAGCCGAAGACATCGCCAAGGCGGGCGGCACCCCGCTGCTAGTCGCACGCGACCGCCGCATCCTGGGCGTGGTCTATCTGAAGGACGTCGTCAAGCAGGGCATCAAGGAGAACTTCGCCGACCTGCGCACGATGGGCATCAAGACCGTCATGATCACGGGCGACAACCCGCTGACTGCCGCCGCAATCGCCGCCGAAGCGGGCGTAGACGACTTCATCGCCGAAGCCACCCCCGAGACCAAACTGGAAGCGATCCGCCGCTACCAGGCCGAAGGCCACATGGTCGCCATGACCGGCGACGGCACCAACGACGCCCCCGCACTTGCCCAGGCCGACGTGGCCGTGGCCATGAACAGCGGCACGCAGGCGGCCAAGGAAGCCGGCAACATGGTGGACCTGGATTCCAGCCCCACCAAGCTCATCGACATCGTGCGCATCGGCAAGCAGCTGCTCATGACGCGCGGCGCCCTGACCACCTTCTCGATCGCCAACGACGTGGCGAAGTACTTCGCCATCATCCCCGCCCTGTTCGTTCCGCTGTATCCCCAGCTCGAGGCACTCAACATCATGCACCTCGCGAACCCGGCGACGGCGATCCTGGCCGCGGTCATCTACAACGCGCTCATCATCGTGGCGCTGATTCCGCTGGCCCTGCGCGGCGTCAACTACCGCGAAGCGCCCTCGCAGAGCCTGCTCACGCGCAACCTGCTCATCTACGGTGTCGGCGGCATCATCCTGCCCTTCGTCGCCATCAAACTGCTCGACATGGTGCTGGCCGCCATGGGAATCATGTAGAAAGGACCGACCATGCAAACCGCGAAATCATGGATCTGCTCCGCCTTGTTCTTCCTGGTCACCACCGTGCTGTGCGGCGTGATCTACACCGGCGTCGTCACTGGCGCCGCCCAAGCCCTGTTCCCGCATGAAGCCAACGGCTCGATTATCGAAGTCGACGGCGTGAAGTACGGAAGCGAGGTGGTGGGCCAGCAGTTCACCGGCGAGACCCACATGTGGGGCCGCATCATGAACCCCAATGCCGGCACCTTCACCGACAACGAGGGCAATCCTGTGATGTGGTACGGTCCTTCGAACCTGAGCCCCGCAAGCGACGAATTCGACGCGCTCGTGGCCCAGCGCGTAGCCGAAATTCGCGCCGCACATCCTGAAAAAGTCAACGCACCCATCCCCAGCGACCTCGTGACCTGTTCCGGCTCCGGCCTTGACCCGCACATCTCGCCCGCAGCAGCCGAATACCAGGTCGACCGCCTGGCCCGCGCCAACGGCATCGCACCTGCCGAAGTCCGCACCATCATCGAGCTGTGCACCGAGCAGCCCCAGCTCGGCATCCTGGGCGACCCCTGTGTGAACGTGCTGAAGGTCAATCTGATGCTTGACGGCATCCTGCCCGTCGAATAATCCGCTGCACCGTTCGAAGCTGCGGTGCCCCCTTGTCTTAAAACCCGCCGCGGGCGGCCCGGAAACGTCCCGGCGCCTCCCCCGGCGGGTGCTATCATGTAACAGCCCTACAACGGATGCGAGGAACTCCATGGATGATCTGTTCGACACGGACCGGAAGCCCGATGCGAACCGAGACCCCGACGCGATTCTGCGCCGCGTCAACGCCGAAGAAGCGGAAACGCACGAGACGCGGGGCAAGCTGAAGATCTTTTTCGGATATGCCGCGGGCGTCGGCAAGACGTACGCCATGCTCGAAGCAGCGCATGCGCTCAAACGCAAGGGTGTCGATGTGGCGATCGGCTACGTGGAACCGCACGCGAGGGCCGAAACCATGGCTCTGACCCAAGGCCTCGAACGCATCCCCTTGAAAGAAGTCGAACATCGCGGCATCAAGCTCCACGAATTCGATCTGGACGCGACACTGCTTCGCAAACCCCAGGTTGTGCTCGTGGACGAGCTGGCACACACCAATTCACCGGAATGCCGCCACACCAAACGCTATCGCGATGTGGAAGAACTGCTGCGCGCCAGGATCAACGTGTTCACCACCGTGAACGTGCAGCACCTGGAAGGTCTCAACGACAAGGTGGCCGGCATCACGAACATCGGCGTGTCAGAACGCATCCCCGACTCGATGTTCGACAGCGCCGACTCCGTCGAGCTCATCGACATCGAGCCTAGCGACCTTATCGAACGCCTGCGTACGGGCAAGGTGTACCTGCCGGACCGCGCTGCAACCGCACTTGCCAACTTCTTCTCCCGAGAGAACCTGACAGCCTTACGCGAAATCGCCTTGCGCCGCATGGCGGACCGCATGACCCGCCGTTCCGAAGCCGAGGCTACGATGCGACCCGAAGCAGGCGAAAGCGTACTGGTCGTGCTTTCGCCTTCCCGTGGAAGCGCCCGGGTAATCCGTACCGCAGCCAACCTTGCCGAATCCCTGCACGCAGAGCTCACCGCACTGGTCGTAACGCCCTCTGCCGAAGCGAAGCGCGAACTGCCCGACGACGAAAAGCGTGCCCTGCGACGCAATGTCGACCTTGCCGAAGAGCTGGGCGCCCGTACCGTCACGCTCTACGGTGACGACAGCGCACGACTGATCTCCCAGTACGCCGTGACCGCAGGAATCACGCAAATCGTCGTAGGCGCAGGTCAGGACAGAAGCAAGCTCCCTTGGCGGCGTACCGATCTCGCCCAGCGCCTTTCTGCGGTCTCCTACGGGGCCACAGTGCTCTCCGTTCCCATGGAAAATTCGCCGGCAGGGGTGCGCACCGCCCCCACCCCATCGGCTTTCAAGCCCACGACGGCGGACGCTCTGCGTGCCGCAGGCGCCGTCATCATCTCGACCTGCCTGGGATTCGCTGTGCAGTTCGTCGGATTCGGTTATTCGACCATCCCGCTGATGTACATGCTCGCCGCTATCCTGATCGCCACACGCGCCGACGGTTTCCTGTACGCCGGGCTTTCCGCAATGGGCAGCATGCTGGCCTACAACTTCTTCTTCACCGTTCCCCGGTTCTCGTTCCACGCATACGGCGCCAGCGCTTCGCTCATGTTCATACTGCTCCTGGTAGGTACCATGCTCGCATCGTCAATGACCATCCGGGCCAAACGCCAAAGCGACGAAACCGCACGGCGCGCCTACCGCACAGAGGTGCTGCTGGAAAGCAGCCGCAAGCTGCAAAGCGCCACCACACTCGACGAATGCCTGGAACTCACGGCCGGTCAGATCATGAAAATCCTCGACCGGCCCGTAGTCATGTACCGTAAGCTGCCCAGCGGCGTGCTTTCGTCACCGCGCGTGTTCGACATCCCTGGAAGCGGCGGCGGGAACGCCTCTTCAAAAAAGCTCACAGAGCCAAGCGAAATCGCCGTAGCCGCTTGGGCGGCCACCAATAACGAACGCGCCGGCGCCACCACCGAAACACTGCGACAAGCCCAATGCCTGTATATGCCCATCAGGACCAAGGACCAGGTCGCAGGCGTTGCGGGCTTGGTGATGGAGTCGACCGGGCAAGGATTCGCCCCATTTGAGAAAAACCTGCTCGGCGCCATCATAGACGAGTGCGGCCAAGCCGTCGGCCAAATCATTCTGGCTCAAGAGCAGCAGGAAATGCGCATGCGGACGGAAAGAGAGGCCCTGCGCTCGAACTTGCTGCGCGCAATCTCACACGATCTCCGCACGCCGTTGACCAGCATTTCGGGTGATGCAGATGTACTCCTGCAAGACAACGGCCGTCTGACCGACGAACAACGCCGCCAGATGTACCGCGACATCCATGCCGACGCGGGCTGGCTCATCGACCTGGTTGAAAACCTACTATCCATCACCCGTATCGACGACGGTTCCGTGAGCACGAAACTTGAACCCGAACTGGTATGCGATGTAGTGGCCGATGCCCTGCGCCACGTGAACCGCCGCATCACCGACCATGTCATCGCAACCGATATCCCTGATGAATTCGTGCTTGCGAAAATGGATGCGCGCCTGATCATGCAGGTCATCGTCAACCTCGTGAACAACGCACTCACCTACACGCCGAAGGGTTCGCATATCACCATAGCCGCAAAACGCCACCGCGAAGAAGGCCGTAACCTGGTGCGCATTTCGGTCTCCGATGACGGACCCGGCATCTCCGACAATGACAAAAAACGCATCTTCGACATGTATTACCATGTGCCCGATTCCACGGAGCCTGCCGTGCACGCCGCAGACCCTGCCGACCATGGATCGCCCGCCATGCACGTCAACCCCGCCTGCGAGTCCGGCATCAGCGAAGCCTTCCGTACCGGGCACAACCGTTCAACCAGCGAAATCGCCGCCATAATGAGCGGTGCGCTGGGCCGCGGCGATGCCCGACGCGGAATGGGCCTGGGACTTCCCCTCTGTCGTTCAATCGTCCGCGTTCATGGCAGCGAAATGCAGGTGTCCGACGCGAGCCCGCACGGCTGCATCTTCTCATTCGATCTGGAGGAAGCCGCCCTTGCGGAACATGGCTCAGCAGATGATCCGCCCGTTACCGATTTCTGAAAGGAGTTTCGCAATGGAAACGCATCCTTGCGTGCTTGTCGTCGAAGACGACGCCGCCATCCGCAACCTGATTGCAACAACGCTTGACGTGAACGGCTACCGCCACCGCGAAGCAACTGGCGGTGAACAAGCGCTGCGCGAGCTCACATCGTCGCCGAACATCGACCTTGTCATCCTCGACCTGGGGCTTCCCGATATCGACGGTGTGGATGTGATCCGTTCGCTGCGCAGATGGTCGCATACTCCCATAATCGTCGTCTCCGCACGTCTCGAAGATTCCGACAAGGTGGAAGCGCTCGACGCCGGTGCCGACGACTATCTGGTCAAGCCCTTCTCCGTCGATGAACTGCTGGCCCGCCTACGCGTTGCCATCAGACGGCTCTCATACATGGATTCGCAGGAAAGCGAAGCTCCTATCTGGCGAAACGGCGACATCGAAATAAACCGCAACGCCGGCAACGTGACGGTTCGCGGTGAAGAGGTGCATCTCACGCCCATCGAGTTTCGCCTCCTCTGCCTTCTGGCGAAAAACGTGGGCAAGGTTCTCACGCACAATTTCATCCTGAAAGAGGTTTGGGGCGCAGCACTTGCCAATGATCTGCCGTCGCTTCGCGTATTCATGGCCACGCTCCGCAAGAAAATCGAGTTGGACCCGTCGAACCCGGAATACATCCAAACCCGCGTAGGCATAGGCTACTGCATGATGCGCGTAGATAGGCAGCACCCTGCCGGCTGACCCACCATACGCACAGCGGGGTGGAGCCCCGCCCCGCCCGCTGCCGCACATCATTCGGTACGAAGAGCCGTAACCGGATCCTTCTTCGCCGCCATACGCGACGGGATGAGGCCGCCCACCAGCGTCAGCAGCACCGATATCGCAATCAGCACGCCGCCTGCACCCACAGGCACCGAAGCCATGTTCACCACGCCGGATATCTGCTCGATGATGATGTTGATGGGAATATCCAGCAGCACCGTCACGCCTATGCCTATCACGCCGGACACCAGGCCGATGATGAACGTCTCGGCGTTGAACACGCGCGACACGTCCTTCTTCGATGCGCCGATAGAGCGCAGGATGCCGATCTCCTTGGTGCGTTCAAGCACGCTGATGTAGGTGATGATGCCGATCATGATGGAACTCACGATCAACGAGATCGCCACGAACGCGATCAGGATGTAGGTGATGGAATTGATGATGTTGGTCACGCTGCTCATCATGGCGCCGACCACATCGCTGTACTGGATGACCTGGCCGTCCTTACCCGCATCGCGCATGCGCTGGTTGTGGTCCTGGATGATCCGGTCGATCTGCTCCTTGGATTCGAAGTCCTTCGGGTAGATGCTGATGGCGAAGGGTTCGTCCACATCCGCCACGCCCAGCTTCTCCAGATTGCCTTCGTAAGTGGCATTGCTGGTCTCGCGCTTCATCTGCTTTTCAAAAGCAGCCACGATGTCATCATCATCCATGCCCGATGCCCTCATCTGGTCCACATAGGCACGCACCTGCGACGCCTGCGCATCCGGCATCTGCGCGAGCAGCTCCTCGATGCCCTCCATGGTCAGCGGCTCATCGTCGCCTTTGGGGAAAGCGTACCCGGTGAAGATATCCATGGTGCTGTCCGCGCGCTGGGCGGCCACCACGTCGCTATCTTCGATCTGCTCGATCACATGCTCAAGCAGATCGCTGCGGTAGAGCACCACGCCGAAGCTTGCGCCCGACACATTGGCGTTCTCGCCGGGTTTCACGATGCCCACCACGCGAATCTGCTCGGCATCGCGCACGGCATCGGCCATGAATTCCTCGTCGTCCGACTTGTCAACCCACAGCCCGTCCTCTTCGGCGTACTTCGCCGACTCGGGCAGCAGGCGGAATTCGAGCCCCAGGATGTCACCATAGGAATACGTGGACGTTTCGGCCTCCTGCACCTCTTTGCCGGCCAAAGCGTCGCTCATCATATCCTTCAGCTCGGTATCGTCTTTGAGCCCCAGGGCATAGAGCGTGTAATCGGAGATGCGGCCCTTCTTGTCCACCACGACCACGACCTCGTTGTACGCTTCGGGCAAGCGGCCTTCCACCACCTCGAGCTGCTGGTCGATGAGCTCGGGGTTGTTGAGCATGGGTGTCCAGACGTCATAGCCCGAACCCATGCTGCTCATGGATGACATCATCTCGCTTTGCACGGCCCCCGATGTGGAGAATCCCATGGAGTCCATCACCGTGGTGGGATTGACCTGGTGGACATTGCCGTCGGCATCGAAATTGTAGATGTTCAGAGGCGTCTTGTAGGCGTATTGGATGTCGGAGACAAGATCGTCCAGCCCGTCGGGATTGCCCTCAAGCCATTCCTTGGCTGCTGCCATATCGTTTTTATTGGAGTCGTTCGCCAGCGATTCCACCATATCGCCGATGATGTTCTTGCTTGCCACCTGACCGTCTGGGGGATCCTGCTCAACGGCGGAATCATGCATCCCCATCATGGTGGTCATCATGGTGGTCATGTCTACGGCGGTGGACTGGATCATGAGCGGATAGTCGCTCATGGTGTCCTCTTCAACCTGCTTGATATAGTCCTGTGCGCCGCTTGAAAGCGAAAGGATCAGCGCTATGCCTATGATGCCTATGCTTCCGGCGAACGCCGTCAGAAGCGTACGGCCCTTCTTGGTCATGAGGTTGTTGAGGGACAGGGAGAACGCCGTGAGCAGGCTCATGGACGTCTTGCCCTGACGGCCGTCCGATCGGTCCTCAAGATCGTAGCGCTCCTCATCGGTCATGGCGAAGGGATCGGAATCATCCACCACCTCACCGTCGCGCAGGCGCACGATGCGGCTGGCGTATTCGTCTGCCAGCTCCGGGTTGTGCGTGACCATGATGACCAGGCGGTCTTTCGCCACTTCCTTCAAGATCTCCATGACCTGCACGGAGGTTTCCGAATCCAGCGCACCCGTGGGTTCGTCCGCAAGCACGATGCTCGGGTCGTTGACCAGGGCTCGGGCGATGGCCACGCGCTGCATCTGCCCGCCCGACATCTGGTTGGGCTTCTTGTTCAGCTGATCTCCCAGCCCCACGGCCTCAAGCGCCTCGATGGCACGCTGGCGACGCTCGCGCTTGGATACACCCGAAAGGGTCAGCGCGAGCTCCACGTTGGAAAGCACGGTCTGGTGCGGGATCAGGTTGTAGCTTTGGAAGACGAAGCCCACGCTATGGTTGCGGTAGGCATCCCAATCGGCATCCATGTATTTCTTCGTGGAGACGCCGTCTATGACCAGGTCACCCGATGTGTACTGGTCAAGGCCGCCCACGATGTTGAGCAGCGTGGTCTTGCCGCAGCCGGACTGACCCAAAATGGCCACGAATTCGCTATCGCGGAACTGCAGGCTCACGCCTTTGAGGGCATGGACGGCGGTATCGCCGCTCAGATAATCCTTCTTGATATTCTTCAGTTCGAGCATGGTTCACCTTTGCGTATGCAGACATGTAGCATGTGAAGGATACCACCGACACGCCTGCAGCCGCGAACTTGCAGCCTGGCGCGTTGCCAAGCCGTTTACGCTGCACCCCCGCCCGCCCGTGGAGGCGATGCGGGGGTGCTCGGTGTGCCTACTCTGCGCTTTCCGCCACGAAGGTGTCGCGGTCCGGGGCGAAGCTCTGCATTGCTTCGATGGTGCGGGCAAACAGCTCGTCAAGCTCCCATCCCAGCATCTCGGCGCCGCTGCGAATCACATCGCGGCTCACGCCGGCGGCGAAGCGCTTGTCCTTGAACTTCTTCTTGAGGGATTTGACCTCGAAGTCCATGACGCTTTTCGAGGGGCGCATGACAACGGCCGCACCGATGAGGCCGGTCAGCTCCTCAGTTGCGAACAGGATCTTCTCCATCTGCAGCTCAGGTCTGGGCAGGTCGGTGTTGAAATCCGAAGTGTGGCTCTGGATTGCACGCACAAGCTCCGGAGTGCCGCCCGCAGCTTCGATAAGCGGCGTGGCGTAAAGGGTGTGGTTCATGGGGTCGTCATCATGCTCTTCCCAGTCAAGGTCATGCAGCAGGCCCACGATGCCCCAGAATTCCTCGTTTTCCGGATCGAATTCGCGGGCGAAGTAGCGCATGGTCTGCTCGACCGTTTCGCCATGCTCGATATGGAAGGGATCCTTGTTGTGCTCAGCCAAAAGGGCGAAAGCTTCCTCCCTGGTCATTCCTGCCTGCAACTGCGACATACGCCTCTCCTCTCTGTGGGCCGCCGGTCAACCTGGACGGCGGCATGCTTACAACGTCAATCCGAACGCGGTCAGCACCAGACCCGTGATTGCGCCTATGGCGAACAGGACGGCGGCAATGGCCACATTGTCCCGCATGGGGCGATTCGTGCGGAAGAGCACCAGAAGCCCTATGCCCGCGCTGGTCAGAAGACCACCCACCATGGCGCCGGCACCGAGGGCGCCCTCCAGATACAGTTCGGTGATGGCCACCGAAGCCGCGCAGTTCGGGATGAGGCCCACCAGCGACGACGCCACCACGGAAAGCGCGGGGTTGCCGGACATGAACGACGCCAGGGTGTCTTCGCCCACAAGCGCAATCAACGCGCCCAGCACAAGCGTGATGAGGAAGATGAACAGCGACACCTGGGCGGTGTGCTTGATGGAAGACTTGAGCACGCCGTCGTCGCAATCGCAATGCTCCTGCTCGCACAGCTCATGGATGTGCATGTGCTCATCGCCCGCCCGGCGCGCCAAACGCAATGCCAGGTCGATGGCGAAACCGGCGACAATGCCCACCGCCACCTTGATGGCAAGCACCTTCGCAATCATATCGAGGGGCGCCTGCTCGGCTATGAGGATGGGGAGCATCTCATCACTGGTTGCCAAAAACACGGCGAACAGCGTGCCCAGCGTAATCACGCGCCCGGCATACAGCGTTGCGGCGGCGGCCGAGAACCCGCACTGCGGCACCACGCCGAGCAACGCTCCGATCACAGGGCCCGCAGCCCCGGCGCGGCGCACGGCACGTTCGCTGTGCTCGCCCGCCTTGTGCTCCAAAGCCTCCATGGCAAGATATGTGACGAAGAGGAACGGTATCAGCTTGAGCGTGTCAAGCACCGCCTCCATCAAGACATCTATGATCAGTTCCATCTGCAGATCAACCTTTCCAGCGCCGGGGATGCCCGGTGCGTGACCGAATGCGCTGAGCCTCCACATTGCGCTGCCTCAGCGTTTCGGTCTCTTCTTTCAATCTGAGATAGCTTTCCAGTCGCTCGGGGGGAAGCTCCCCGTTGTCCACGGCTGCGCGAACGGCGCACCCCGGTTCGCAGACATGGCGGCAGTCGGCGAAGCGGCACTGCGCGGCAAGCTCCTCCACATCGGAGAATGCCGCCTCGATTCCGGCATCGGAGTCCCACAGCGCAAGGCCGCGGACACCCGGCATGTCCACGATGCATCCGCCGCCGGGAATGCGCACCATCTCACGGGAAACCGTGGTATGGCGGCCCTTCCCGTCGGTTGCCCGAACAGCACCCGTTGCCTGCACGTCATCGCCCACAAGCAGATTGACAAGGCTCGACTTGCCGACACCGCTTTTCCCCAGAAGGATCGCAACGTTCCCTTCGGGAACCATGGCCCGCACGACATCGAGGCTTGCCGGATCTTCCGAGGACACCACCGCGACGGGAGTGCCTTGGGCCACACGCTCCACCAACGAGCTCACGGACGCAAGCTCATCGTGGCTTTCCGCCAGATCGGCCTTGGTGAGTACGACGGTCACTTCGGCCCCGCTTTCATGGGCAAGCACCAGTTCCCGCTCAAGGCGGCGCACATTGATGTTGACAAGCGGCTCGACCACGAAAACGGCATCGAAATTCGCGGCCAGGACCTGGGCCTCCACCCGCTCAGTGGGGTCTTTCCGCATGAACGCACGGCGGCGCGGCGCGATGGATTCGATGATGCCCTTGTCGTGGCCCTGCGGCAACGCGATTTCAACCTCATCGCCCGTGGTCGCCCGCACATGCTCGTTTTTCACCAACGCGACGGCGTGCTCGCAGCGAACCAGCCGGCCGTCTTCCACCTGGACCAACGGATACCCGCGGTCCAGCTTGACAACAACGCCCTTCATCAACGCTGCCTTTCCCGCAAACGCCAGACAATCAGCATGAGCACCAGACCAATCAGCGTCAGCGCCACGCCGGGCAGAAAATCACGTGCGTCGAAGGCGTCCGGATGCACCGACCCCGCTTCGACAACCGTCACCGATACCACATGCAGATCGCTCTCGCCGTCATGCTCTTTGCAAACCAGATTGAATGTGCCGCGAACTTTGAGAACGCTACCCGTGGATCCATATGCTCCATACGTATCGATCTTGCGCGCATCCGATACGCGCATGTACGTGGTCACACTCGCGTTGTCCTCAGGAGCCGCAAGCACCACCCAGCAGTGGTCCTCATCGCCCGTAACGCGGATCGCCTCACCTACCGCCTCGCCCATGACCTGGACCTCCTGGCCGTCATAGTACGAATCCGCGCCTGCAAGGGCGGCAATCGAGGTGTCGTAGAGAAACGAGCTGTCGGGCAGCTGGCCGGTGCTGACGGTGTTGCCGGGTTCGTCAAGCGGAACGGCTGTATCCTCCGTCCCTTCGTAAGCCGCGGCTTCTTCAGGCGTGATGGCCGGATCAGAGGATTTGGCGGCTTCGCCTGCAGCACCGGTCACGGCCAGAGCGCACACGGGCACGCTCGCCGCAAGCAAAACGACGAGAAGAAGCACCGACAGAGAAGACAGCAGGAAGCCGATGCGGCGCGAAGCTGTGCGGCGACTATCCACGGCTCACCTTCTTTCTGGGCTTCATGGACATGATCACCGAAGTCAGCAGAGCGATCAGGGCAACGTACTCGAGACGGCCAGCCCACATGTCGAAGATATAGAGCAGCTTGAGCACATCGGGCATGCCGGGCTGGATGATGCCCACCGACATGCCGATGTTGGACGCCATGGAGACCGATTCGAACATGGCTTCGGCGGCGTCATAGCCGAACGCAACCGTTGCGATGGTGGTGACCAGGAATGCGGCACAGAACAGCAGGAAGACGGCAAGATTCGCTCTGACCAGGCTATTCGTGAGCGGATGGCGTCCCACATGGTAGTACATGACCACCTGTCGCGCGGAATCCGGCGCAAGCACCTCTTTGATGTAGGCCACCAGCTCTTTAAGCAGGATGCCGACGCGGAACGCCTTGATGCCGCCGGTGGTGCTTCCCGCCGAACCGCCCATGGCCATGCAGAAGATTAAGATGAGCAACGCACCGCTCGAAATGACCGTTGTGAGCTGGTTGGCCGTGATGGTCTGAAAGCCCGTAGAGGAAAACGCCACCACAACGGTGAACACGGAACGGCGCAGCAGCGTCGGCAAATCGTCGTAGACCCCGGCCGCGCACGTTGCCAGCGTGAAGACCAGAACCGCAACGCCAAGCCACACCGCCAGCGTGACCACTTCGATATCCTTGACGAAATGGTAGATGCGTCCGCGCCAAACCTCATTGTGCAGGGTGAAGTTGATGGAGCCCAGCAGGATGAGCACCATGGCCACCATCTCAAGCGGACCGCAGTGATAGTACAGAATGCCCGTGGACATGGCCGTCATGCCGCTCGTGTTAAACGAAGCGATGGAGAGCCACAGGCCGTTGAAGAATGCGCGCGGCCCATCCATGCCCAACCACAAGCACAGGCACGTCATGATGACCACGCCGATGGTGATGAACAGAACGGAGAAGCGCACGATGAACTTCGTAGTCTGCATGATGTTGGGAACCACATGTTCGCTGCGGCCCTCAGAGCTGTACAACGACGAATCGACCGCAGTGCCGAACATGCCCAAAGACAAGGCGATGACGATGACACCCTGACCGCCCACCATCTGCATGGTGAAACGCCACATGTTATCCGCAATGGAGAGATGATCGAGATCCTGCGCCAAGCTTGCCCCAGTTGTGGTCCATCCGCTCATGCTCTCGAAGAACGCATCCAGATACGAGCCGAAGTGCCCTGAGAGGTACAGCGGGATGGCGCCGATCACGGCAAGCACAAGCCACGCAAGCGCCGTGACGGCGATGGCCTGACGGTTATCCAGCTGGCCGGGCGCAACATGCGCCATACGCAGAATGGAAGCCAAGATGAGCGCCACACCTATTGAGAGCAGATAGCGCGCGGCAGGGCCCCACTCCTGCATGACGGCAGCCACGAAGAACGGCGCGCAGAGCGCCGCCGCCAGAAACAGCATCAACGTACCCAGATAGTGGGCGATGACCCTGGAATCGTAGAGTGTGAAACGCTGCCACATGGAGCAAGCCTAACCCATGAACAGGATGCTGAGGCCTTTGCCGAAAATGACGATGGCACCCAGCACGATGATGAACATGATGATGTACGCAAGCATGGTAAGAACACCCAACAAGGGGGTCTTCACACTTCTGTTCAGGTCACGGCCGCGCAGTTCCGGCTTCAAAACGCTCCCATCTTCGAGCTTGCGCATATCCTGTAGATTCTACTACACCTGAACCGACGTGGTGGATACGCCATCGCCCAGCTCCATCATCACAGGACAATGGTCGGAGCCGAAGACCTCGGGCAGAATGCAGGCGCACTCGACCTTCGAGCGCAAAGCATCGCTGACAAGGAAGTAGTCGATGCGCCACCCCGCGTTGTTCGCCCGCGCGTTGAAGCGATAGCTCCACCACGAGTACGCCCCCGTCTCATCGGGATGCAGCATGCGGAACGTATCGGCGAACCCCGCCTCAAGCAGTTGGGTGAACTTGCCGCGCTCTTCGTCTGAGAAGCCGGCGTTGCCCCTGTTGGGGCCTGGATTCTTGAGGTCGATCTCCTGGTGTGCCACGTTGAAGTCGCCGCACATGACCACGCTCTTCGGTTCCGCGGCGCCAGGGCCTTCGACAGGCAGGGCTCCCTCTTCAAGGCCTTTGCAGAACTCACGGAACGCATCATCCCACGCCATGCGGTGGTCTATGCGCGCAAGGCCATTCTGCGCGTTGGGGGTGTAGACGTCCACGAACCAGAATCCGGGAAATTCCAAGGCCAAAAGCCTGCCCTCATCATCAAGCTCGGGAATGCCCAGCTCGCGCACCACGCGCAAAGGCTCCATGCGCGTGAAGACCGCAGTGCCGGAATAACCCTTGCGCTCAGCGTAATTCCAATACTGGTGGTAACCGGGAAAATCGATGTCTATCTGCCCCTCTTGGAGCTTTGTCTCCTGCAGGGCCACGATATCGGCATCAAGCTGGGCGAAGATGTCTTCGAAGCCCTTCTTCATGACGGCGCGCAAGCCGTTGACATTCCAAGAGACGAATCTCATGCCTTCTCCTTGCGATGGAACAGCTTCATGATCTTATCCCTGAACACGATGCCCAAAACGGCAAGCAGGCCGGCTGCGGCGAAGATGATGATGCTCATCAGGTAATCGCCTTCCATCAGGCCATTCGCCGCAAACGTGGACATGAGGATGCCGGGCACGCGACCAAGATTGGACAAAAACAAGTACGCACGGACATCCATGCCCGTCAGCGGCACCAAGTACGTGAACGTATCCTTCGGCAGGCCGGGGATGAGAAACAGGATGAAGACCATTGCGTCAAGCTTCTCCGACTCGTCGAAGTCGCGCATTTTTCCCATCCACTTCTCAGGGATCATGGCCTGGACGAACGGTGCGCCCAGCTTGGAAACCAACATGTAGATGAACGCGCTCGAAATCACGCAGCCCACCAAGATGATGAGCGCGCCCCACCAAGGACCGAACATCATGCCCGCGGCAACTTGAACCACTTCCCCGGGGATGAACGCGACGATGATCTGCAGCAGCTGCATGCCCAGCAGGATGAACACACCCAGGGCACCGGCATCGCGGACCTGATCGATGACGCGGTCGATGCCGCCCGGCTCGGTAAGCTCAGCGACGATGGGCGCCATGGCAACGCACGCAATGGCCGTCAACACGAAAAACGCCAGAAGACCCGCGAACTTGACCACGTCCGCCTTCGTCATGCGGGCGAAGCGGGGCTTCGACGAAACGGGCTGGTCAAGGCGCTCATGGAGCTCTTCGCGGCGCTCAGCGACGTGCTCCTTGCGTTCCTCGAGGCGCTCGCTGAGGCCCTCATGATGTTCGGTCTTGCGTTCTTCCATGTACCACTCTACCTCTATGCAATCTCAACGCGGCCCTTACAGCCTTCTACGTGTGCGTCACTCTTCGCCACGGCGGGCCTTGTCGTATTCCTCCTTGAACGCGGAGAACATGCCCTTGCTGGCCTTGAGCTGGCGCGATACGGCGCCGGCGGCCTTCTCGGCCACGCTTTCCGCAGCAGGGGCCTTAACGGAAGCTTTGGCTTTGGCCTTGGGGCTGGCGCTCTCGCCTGCGCCGGCTTCGACGTCCGCATCTGCATCGACGTCGGTTTCGGCATCTGCGGCCTCAACGGCATCGCCGTCTATGTCCGCATCAACGGCCGGGTCGAGGTTCGCATCGGCGTCGATATCAAAGTCCGCGTCCTCTGTCTCGGAAACGGGTTTGGCCAGCTCTGCGGGCTCTTCGCCCTCATGGCGGGCCTTGTCGTACTCCTCCTTGAACGCGGAGAACATGCCCTTGCTGGCTTCAAGCTGGCGTCCTGCGGCTTGAGCGCCCTTCTCCACGGCTTCACCCGCGCTTTTCGCAACGGCTTCCACCTTGGGCTTGGCGTTGGCAGCGGCATCTTTGATGCGTGCGCCCGCTTTGGCCGTGAATTCGCCCGCGGCCTCGGCCCAGCCGCCTTCAGGAGACAGCTCCCACACTTCATCGGAAACCATGATGGCGCCCTTGAAGACGCGCTCGTTTTCCGAACCGTCTTCGCCATTGCCCAACGAAAGGTCCGCGCCGACACCGCGCTTGAAGCCAAGCACCAGATCAGCAGGGACTTCCAGAGCGCCCAGCAACAGGCGGGACGTAGCGCCGTTGTTGGCTTCGATCATGCGCACCGCACCGGAGCGGCGGTTGAAGGTGATGTTTCCCACGTAGCCGACAACCGTCTCATCAGGGGCAAGCAGCGGCATGCCCTCCCAAATCACGCACTTGTCCCAGTCAATGCCCAGAGCCTGGCAGGCGCGCGGGCCGGAAAGCCCCGCATCCGCATGGACCACCAGATGTCCATCGATCACTTCGAAATCATCAAGACCCACGAACACATCCTTGCGGTGGAACATCCACAGAAGGTCAGGGCGCTTCACAATGAAGCCGATGCAACGCTTCTCTTTGGGATGGAACACGCAACTGCGCACGCGGCCGATATGCTTCGTGCCGCGCTTGCCGCCCATGACGCGCATCTTGTGCACGGCATTGGATGTCAGGGTCTTCACCATGTCTTCCTCCAAAAAAGCGGCCGGAACCAAGCCGGCCGCTCAGACGTTTCCCATGTTGGGGGGTACGGTTATTTCGCTTCGCCTTCAGCGGCTTCCACTGCCTCTTCCACCGCTTCAGCCACGTCCTCAACCTTGTCCTCCACGGCATCGGCCGCCTTGTCGGCAACCTTGGCGGCAGCTGCGATCTTCTCCTGGATGGCATCGGCTGTCTGCGTCACCTTGCCGGCGGCAACAGGGACCTTCTCGGTCACGGCAGCATGCGCAGCTTCGGCGTTTTTGACCACCTGGGCGGCAATGCGCTCACGGGCGGCGTCGATCTTCTCGCGCAGCTCGTCGTTTTTCTCCGAGAAGACGGGCTTGACTGCGCTGGCCACGTTGGTGGCGCGCTGGGCGGCACCCTGGTAGACCTGTTTGCCCTTGGCGCTTGCCTGGGTGTAGGCAGCCTGCACGCCGGCAGCGGCATCAGCATAGACGGCCTGGCCCTTCGCAGCGGCTTCACCGTAGATGGCCTGGCCCTTTGCGGCAACCTGACCGCCGAAATCCTGAGCCTGGCCCCATGCGGCGTTGGCCTGTTCGGCAACAAGCTGGCGCGTTTCAGCGCCGGAGCGGGGAGCGTAGAGCAATGCGATGCCGGCACCTACGATGCCACCGGCAAGAAAGAGTCCGAGTTTGTTAGCCATACCTGCCTCCTTTTTCCGCACGCATGCGGTATGAGCGCCATTTGCTTGCATTATAGAAGATGCGAACCCGATTCACATCTATGTTGCCAGGGCGTTTATTTGCCCCGCGCAACGCAGGCTCGGACCAATCCGTCAAGCATCTCGGACAGAGACGACCCCTCGGCTTCGCAGGCCATGGGGAACAGCGACAGCTCCGTCATGCCGGGAGAAACGTTCACTTCCAGCACATGGGCGGCCGTTCCGTCCCAGATCATATCGACGCGGCCCAGATCGCCCACGCCGTATGCCCGATACACCTCGAGTGCGGCCTGCTCGATGGCAGCACGCGCACAGGCGGCCTCTTCTTCGGTTGCGCCCAAGCTTGAGCTGCGGGGCGGGGCGAAGTAGTCCACGGCATCCGCATCCAGACGGGCTTGGGTGTCGTAGAGGCCTTCGCGGGCGCAGATCTCCACCGGAGGAAGCGCGCGGACGCTCTCCCCCGTCCCCACAACGGACACGGCCACTTCCACGCCTTCCACCCAGCGCTCGATGAGCACTTCGTTGTCGAAAGTCAGCGCATCCAGAACGGCCACGCCCAGGCCATCCGCCGAATCGACCCGGTGGACGCCCATTGCCGAACCGCCGCGAGCGGGTTTGACCGCCAACGGGAACGATCCGCCGGCGCGGCATGCCACCAGATCGAGCGCCGTAGCGGCGCCCATATCCTTGAACGCATCGCGGGAAATGCAGATTCCTTCGGGAACCACGGCTGCCGTGGCTTCGCCCGAAGCCTCACGATAGCTGGCAAGGCGGCGCGCCAGCGTGGACTTGTTGCGGGCGCTGCGCGCAACGGAAGCCGAGGAGCCCACGTAGGGAATGCCCAGAAGCTCAAGCAGGCTCTGGATGGTGCCGTCTTCGCCATGCTTGCCATGCAGCGCGCTGTAGACGGCATCCGGGCGCTCGCTGCGCAACGTGGGAACCAGCTGACCGGTGGTATCCAGCGGAACCACCTTATGTCCCGCGGCGGCAAGCGCTTCGCACACGCGCTTTCCGCTTGCCAGGGAAAAATCGCGCTCGAAGGACGCTCCGCCCATGAGCACGGCGATTTTCAGACCCATATTCACTCCTTCGGTAGTGCACCCGCCGCGATGAACGCGCGGTAGAGCTCCAAGCTTTCCTCAATGACCAACGCAAGACGTCGGATGGCTTCGCGGATGCTCTCAGGGTCCTCGAAGCAGAACGCGACGCGCATGCAGTTCTTGCCGCGCTTGCCGTCGGGGAAGAACCCATCGCCCGGCGTGTAGGTGACGCCGGCATCCAGGGCCTTCGAGAGCATGGAGGCCGTGTCCACGTATTCGGGCAGCGTGACCCAGACGAAGAATCCGCCTTCCGGCTTCGTCCAGCTTGCCTCCTCCGGGAAGAATTCCTCCAGGGCATCCAGCATGGCGTCGCGGCGCGTGCGGTAGGTGCGCACGAACTTCTGCAGCGTGCGCTCCCACGGCGTGTCCGTGAAGTAGTGCTCGCAGATGATCTGGTCGAACGACGATCCGCACAGGTCGGTTCCCTGCTTGACCAGATTGATCTTCGCCAAAATGGGCTTAGGGGCCACAATCCAACCCGTTCGCAGGCCGGGGGCGAAGACCTTCGAGACAGTGCCCAGATAGACCACCTTGTCATCAAGCGCTCGCAGCGGCTTGACGTGACCGCCGTCGTAGCGAAGGCGTCCGTAGGGGTCGTCTTCGACCACCATGAAGTCGTATTCGTTCGCCAGCTCGATGAGGCGCTTGCGGCGTGCGGGACTCATGGTGACGCCGCCCGGGTTCTGGAAGTTCGGGATGGTGTAGAGGAACTTCGGGCGCTTGCCCTGGGCCGCAAGGCGCTGAAGCTCCGCCTCCAGCAGATCATCGCGCATGCCCTGCTCATCGAAGGGGATGCAATGCACGTCAGGCTCATAGGAAGAGAATGCCTGCAAGGCGCCCAGGTAGGTGGGGCCCTCCGTGATGATGACGTCGCCGGGATCGATGAAGGTCTTGGCTATGAGATCCAAGGCCTGCTGCGCGCCGGATGTGATGAGGACGTTGTCAGGCTTCACCCTGATGCCCAGGCCCTGCATCAAATCGCAGAACACCGCGCGCGTCTGTTCGCGGCCGTTGGTGCCGCCGTATTGCAGCGCCGTCGCACGTTGATCTTCGACTGCCGCGCGTGTGGCCTTCCGTATGGCCGACGCGGGAAGCAGCGAGACGTCGGGCATGCCGCCCGACAGCGAGATGATATCGCTGCGAGAAGCGGCTGCGAACAGATCGCGCACGGCAGATGAGCGCATCCGCGTCACGCGATGGGCGACTCTGTCGCCCCAGGTGTCAAATATGATATGCGAAGTATCCATGGGGTTACTCTAGCACGATGGAGTCAACGAACAAGGCCGCGTCCCGAAAAGCACGGAAAGCGGTGATGTCGTCGCGGTAGTTGACTTCGACCCGCGCCGCAAGGCGGGCAAAATCAGTCCAGCGGGTCTTGCCCACGAAGCACAGCGGAGCCGCAACCGACGGATCGGCGGCTTCGGCTTCCGCCTGCAAGGCTATGACCAGGTGCTCAAGCAGGTGCGGCATGGACGCCTTCGCCATGCAGGAGCCGAAAGTCGGACCGAAATCATTGACGCAGGCATGGGAAGGCAAGTCCGGGAAACGCCGCGTCAGCTTGCGCGGCAGGTCCGTGCCGGCAACACCTGGCGCATCAAGCGAGGCGAAGCGGGCATCCGCAATGCGCAGATCGCATATCATGCGGTCGGCACGCACATGGAAGTGATCGAAGATGAAGACGCTTTCCGGCGTGTGCACCGCTCGCCCCTACGATTGGGATGCGGACGCATCCACGGCACCGGAAGAGCCACCGGCGCCCGAGCCCGCGGTGTTGGCAGAGTCGCCGATGCCCGAGCCCGCGGTGCCGGCCGAACCCGAGCCCGCAGCATCCTGCGATTCCTGCGTGGAAGCCGCAGGGGCTTTAAGCAGTTGGGGTTCGGCGGTCAGATCATCGCCGATGCGCACGAACGTCACCGATGTCGCCGACTCCCCTTCGCCTTCCGTCACGGTGAACGACTGACGGTCACGGGCGAATTCGTACGTGCCGCCGCCTTCGTAGCCGGCGAAATCGTACGTGATAGTCTTCTTCCAGGTATCAAGCTGATACGGGTAGCTGAGGGACGCGGGCATGTGGATTGCTTCGGCATCGATCACGACGGTCATGTTCTGCTCCGGAACGCGCCATTGGCCCTGGATGTCCGCAGCGTCGTCGTAGCGCAGGAAACGGTCCCACGCAAACAAACCGGCCGCGCCCAACAGGAGGACGATCACGCACGCTACCGCAATCCCCACCTTGCGCCTGCGACGCTTGCGAGCAAGCTGCACGGCGCGCTGGGCATCGGCGCTCCGCGAGCGGGAAGCGGGCTCACGTGACGAGCCGTCAGGCGAAAAGGTGCCCCTTGAAGCAGGGGCACCTCCTTGGTCAATCCGTTGAGAAGCCTGCGGGCGGGCGACTGTCTTGCCGCGCTTGCGCACCGTCGGCTTGCGATCTCGATCGGCCACGCTAAACCTCCGTCGCGTAGGCGATGCTCTCCGGCAGATACGTCCAGTCGCTATCCAGAAGCTGCCATTCGCCATCTACGAGATAGTACTCGGCCATGACCTGGGTGGTCACCGTCGGCGCCGTGTCGAACGCGCTCATGTACATCTCGCCGCATGCGGCACCGTACTCTTCGGGAGTGGCGAACGTACGGGTGTCGGCCTCATAGATTCGCTCGAACTCATCGATCTGGGAGTTAAGGCTGACCACCTTCACGTCCGCGGTGACCCAAACCTTATCCTCTGCACCGATGTAATCAAGGTCGGTCACCTGATAGCTCACCGTAGAGGCCATCTTCGCCGTGATGTCTTCAGCCGAAAGCCCCATCAGGCTAAACGACAGTTCATCCGGGCCGGCGTCTGCATCGATATCATCCATCATGGACTGAACGACTACCAGCAAAGCATCGTTTTGCCCGGACAGCATTGCGTCCATATCCCTGTTGAACGCCACTTCGACGGCGGCTTCAGCGGAATCTTCGGCAAAATCATCGGAGGGTCCAATGGGGGCAACCATCGAGCTGCCACCGGAACCCATGCCGCCCTCTTCGATGATTTCATTCATCACGGAACCGAACAACGCAACACCGGCGATGGTGATCACGAGCGCAATCGTGGATATGACGATGGCGACGATGCCGCAGATCTTGCCCGTACGCCCTTTCTGCCCCACCATGGGACCGAACTGCTTCACCTGCTTGGCTCCCATGACCACGGCGATGATGCCAAGAACCAAACCGATCGGGAGGAAGAAGAGGAACAACGAAGCCACGATGGCTATGATGCCCAACACCATGGGAGCCGAGGACGGCTGAGGACCCGAAGGGGGCATGGGCGGCATGGGCGGCATGGGAGCGCCATACGGATTGCCCGGTTGAGGCGGGACCGGAGGCTGCGCACCGTAGGGCTGCTGAGGCTGAGGCGCCGGCGGAACCGGGGCGCCATAGGGCTGCTGGGGCATGGGAGCTGTAGGGGCGGTGCCGCCGACCGGCTGCGGAGCGGGGGCCGGAGCCGGGGCGGGTGCCGGAGCCGGGACGGGTGCGGGTGCCGGAGCCGGGGCCGGAGCCGGGGCCGCGGCTGGTGCGGGGGCAGGTGCCGGAGCCGGGACGGGTGCGGGTGCCGGAGCCGCAGGGGGTTCGGGTGCAGGTGCCGGGGCGGGAACCTGGCCGTTGATGTCTTCGCTCATGGTCATTCCTCTCTTCCTGGCAAAGCGCCCGGCAGATGCCGAGCGCTCCAATCCGTCTATTCGCCTTCAGGCCTGATGTATTCCACGCCGCCCATGTAAGGAACCAGCACGTCGGGAACCTTGACGGAGCCGTCCGCCTGTTGGTAGTTCTCGACGATTGCGGCCATGGTGCGTCCCACGGCCAGGCCGGATCCATTGAGCGTGTACAGGTAGCGCGTGCCCTTGAAGTTCTCGGGGTCGCGATACTTGATGTTCGCACGGCGCGCCTGGAAATCGGTGCAGCACGAGCAGCTGGAGATCTCCTTGTAGCCGTTGTAGCTGGGCAGCCAAACCTCCAGGTCATAGGTCTTCGCAGATGAGAAGCCCGTGTCCCCGGTGCACAGCGACAGCACACGATACGGCAAGCCAAGCAGCTGCAGGATGTTTTCCGCATCGGCGGTCATGGCCTCAAGTTCCGCGAACCCTTCCTCGGGCTTGGCGAACTTGACCATCTCCACCTTGTCGAACTGATGCACGCGAATCAAGCCGCGGGTGTCGCGACCTGCACTGCCGGCCTCCTCGCGGAAGCACGGGGTGAATGCGCAGTACTTCAGCGGCAGCTGGGAAGCATCCAGCACTTCGCCTGCATGGATGTTGGTGAGCTGGACCTCCGCCGTGGGAATGAGATACAGGCCCTCGCGGGTCTTGAACAGGTCTTCCTCGAATTTGGGAAGCTGGCCGGTGCCGAACAGCGTGTCCGCATTGGCCATGGCCGGGCACCACCACTCCTTGTAGCCGCGCGAGGTATGCGTGTCGGCCATGAAGTTGATGATGGCGCGCTCCAGACGGGCGCCCAGGCCCCCCAGCAGCGTGAAGCGAGCGGCTGCCAGCTTGACGGCGCGCTCGAAATCCATGATTCCCAGGTCGGTGCCCAAATCCCAGTGGGGCTTGAAGTCGAAGTCGAATTCAGTGGGCGTGCCCCAACGGCGAACTTCGACATTTTCGGTCTCGTCCTTGCCGACAGGCGTGGTCTCGTCGCAGATGTTGGGCGTGCTGATCAGGATTTCGCGCATTTCGGCATCAATGGCCTCGCGCGCTTCGCTTGCAGCGGCCAGCTCCTCGTTGATGGAGCGGACCTGGGCCTTGACCGCTTCGGCCTCTTCCTTTTTGCCGGCGGCCATCATGCCGCCGATCTGCTTCGAGAGGGTGTTGCGCTGCGCCTGCAAGCCCTCTTCCTGGGCGATGGCGGCGCGGCGGCGCTCGTCAAGCTCGGAGAACTTCGCTGCATCCCACGGGAAATTGCGGTTTTCCATGGCCTTTGCAACGGCCTCCTGATTTTCACGGACGTAGCGGATATCTAGCATCATGTTCTCCTGTGCCTCGTTGGGTGCATGCGCTGGCGTGCGGCGCCTGCCGATTGCGACTAGTTGGTTAAGTATAGCCTAAAGCACCGCAAGCATGAGCTCGCACACAGCGACCGCACACGAAGCCACGGCAATGTAGGGCCCGAAGGCGAAGGAGGTTTCGGCACGCAGTCCCGAATGCCACTTTGTCCGCACGGCTTCGAATGCAAGGGCAAGAACGCAGGAGACCATCAGGGCAGCAAGCGACGCCGATAGACCAAGGTACAGACCGGACATCGCGATCAGCTTGATGTCTCCCCCACCCATCGATGAGCGGCCGACCATCCGCTCGAACACAACGGAAAACACAAGCAGACCCGCCACCAGCAGCAATCCCGAGGCCAGGCCGCGTGCCGCTGCCTCACGCACATCAATGCCCGACAATTCCGCGGCAAGCAGCAGAACGAACCAAGCCGCGCAACCTGCCGCGATGGCCGCATTCGGTATGATGCGGCGTCCGGCGTCAACCGTGGCTGCCCAGATCAGCACCGCCGCGAACGCGGCAAGGGCGACGGACGCCAAAGCCGGTGCAGCGAACTGCCCTGAAGCCGCTAAAGCAGCGAACAGCATGGTGCCCCCTTCCCGCGACCAGCGTGCGTGCGGCCCGGCCGGCATGGTCGCGGCCCAGCCGGCGTGCGTGCGGACCGACCGGCATGATCGCGGCCCAGCCGGCGTGCGTGCGGACCATCCAGCACGCGAACTCAGACAAGGGCATTATCGCACGCCCGCGTTGTCGCGCCGTCCCATTTGGTGCGAGTACGCGCAGGTTCACCCGCAGGCGCCCCCGAGACCGGAGGCGCGGGAAAAATAATGCGCGTTGTGGCCATCCATGGACCAAATGTATGGTTCTCCCCACGAAAAACCGCCATTTTCGGAGGGTTTCGTCGCACCTGGCAAACCGTCTCGAAAAGAGCAAGCCTGTGACCTGGGGTTTCGCTCAGCTCGACATTTTCACCCAAACCCAGCCCCTGCCGCGCGCCGTACATTTCGTCCATATCTGGCCAGTAGGCCCGATTATTTTCCCGCCAGCTGCTATCGGGGCGATCGGGACAGGCGGGCGCGGGCAGGACGGGCGGTTGCGGGCGCACTCCCCGCAACTGAACGCTCAACCAGGGCTAAACTAACGGTCGAGCTGACTCTACCGAGAATCGGTTGAGTCGAAAAGGCGAACGGGCGACGATGCATTCATCACGAACGCCACCGGCAATAGAAAGGACGACCATGAGCCTACAGAACTTCGGCGCAACCATCGCAGCCCTGCGCAAACAGAAAGGCATGACCCAACTTGAGCTTGCCCGGAAAATGGGCGTGACCGACAAGGCCGTCTCTAAATGGGAGCGCAATCTGTCGTTCCCGGATGTAACAACGTTGCCGAAACTTGCCGAAGAGCTTGGCATACCAATAGACGAATTGCTCGAAGCCAGAACATCTTCGCAGGAAAGCTCGCAGGGTAAAGCACCCGCCCTCATCGAACTTGCCCTGAAAGCGATGGCGCTCGCCATGGGCGTTGCGGTTGCCACGCTTTCCCTGCTTGACAAGATTCAGCCGAACCACGCTTTCTGCATGCTCGGGTTCGGGCTCATCTGCTTGGCCCTTGTCCACATCGCTGACACGGACGGCACGCGGTTTTGATTCGACTCGCAGCCAAGTCCACATAATTTGCTACAATGAGCCGATGCGTCACAATTTTGGCGCACGCACAACCGCACCGTTTCGGCCACCTGGCCGGTAGCCATAGGAAAGAGGCCTGCATGGACTTCGGCGCCATCTATCATTTTCTGTTCGAAACCTTCGCCGGCATGGGCATCCTCATTGCCGCGGGTATCCTGATCAGCATCGTCGCGTGCATCATCATGGAATGGAACACGCGTCGCAAATTCGAAGATCGCGGCGAACCCGAAGAAGACGATGACGAGTGGAGCTTCTTCGACGACGAGGACGACGACAACTAACGCACCTCAAGACGAACCGGCAGCGCACAACGCATCGCGGTGCGGACTGCACAATAGAAGCGAAAAAGGCGCCCGAAGCAAAACCAACCATCAAAAAGGACCCGGAATGAATCTCCATTCCGGGTCCTTTCACGTGGAGAGCCCAGTCAGAGGGTCACGTTTGAGCGCGGCGGGCTGGGCGGGCTGGGCGGGCCGACGGCGCAACGGGTGCTGGGCGGGCCGGGCCGGGCGATCCGACGGCGCAACGGGTGCCGGGCCGGGCTGGCGGACCGAGCTGGACGGGCCGACGGCGCAACGGGCGGGCCGGGCTGGGCGGGCCGACGCCGAAAGCCCTGATCTGCCGCCTAGGCCAAAAGCGCCGCGACCTTACCGAGCAAGGGCTCGAACGAAACGCCGCGGTTGCGGAAATCGGGCTGCTGGGCGGACACGATCATGGCATCGTGGGTGAGGTCGCCCGCAAACGCGACGGCATCCACCGTCGAGCGCCCGGCCATGACCGCAGCAAGCAGTGCACTTGCATACAAGTCCCCCGTACCATGAAGCATGTAGGGTAGATACTCGTTGCTGACCTGGTGCAGCGCAATCCCTTCGCCCTTGACGAAGTTGCGGATCACACCGTCGCCGCGCTGGATGCCCTTGAGCACCACGGTTTTGGCACCGGTAGCCAGAAGCGCATCGACCAGACGCTCGGCCTCTTCGTCAGAGATATCGGCGCCCACCCACTCATCACCGATGGGTTCGCCCAGGATGATGGCCGCCTCGGTCAGGTTGGGCGTGAGGATGTCCGCATCGGCGGCAAGCTCGGCCATGGCACGGCACAGCTCAGGCGTGTATGTGGGGTACACCTTGCCGTGGTCCGCCATGACGGGGTCGACCACGCGCAGCGCGTTGGGATAGGTCTCGTAGATCCCGCGGATGATATCCACCTGCTCAGCAGAACCCAAAAAACCGGAATACACGGCATCGATATCCACCCCAATGCCCTTCCAGGCGTTCAGATAGTCGGCCAGTATTTCGGTGGTGTCGTGCATGTACCAACCGGGAAACGCCGTATGGCTGGAGAAAAGCCCCGTGGGAACAGGGCAAACGTCACAACCTGCGGCGGAGAGAACGGGAATGGCTACACCCAGCGAGCATTTGCCGTAGCCGCACAGGTCATGCACGGCGGCAATGCGCGGGATGTAAGCTCCCTCGCGTTTGTACAGGCGGCCCTCCGCATCCGACGCAACGGAAGACGCGGCGGCGGATTCGGCCGACAAGATGGATTCAGACGAAGATCCGCACGTGCATTCGCTCATGGTTTCATACTCCTATTCGCTTAGATATCTAACGGCATAACGGGCGGCCACCATGGCCCCCTTGACCAATACGCTCTCATCGACGGCGAAGTAGCAGCTGTGCTGGGGATGCACGGCGCCGCACTCCTCGTTGCGACAGCCTATGAAGACGAAAACGCCCGGGATAAGGTGCAGGTATTCGGAGAAGTCCTCCCCCGACATGGTGCCGTCGTAGGACGCCACGGCCTCTTCGCCCAACATATCCACAACGGACATGCGGGCGCGCTCCGCACAGACGGGGTCGTTTGCCAAACCGTCGTTGCCCTCTTCGTACGTGAGGCGCGCCTTTGCGCCCAGGGCGTTTGCCGCACGCTCGACAATGCGCTCCATGCGGGCGGGCATCTCGCTTCGCACGCGCTGGCTCCACGTCCTGACCGTTCCCGTCAGATGGGCCGAACCCGCCATGACGTTGCGGGCTTCGCCGCCATGGAACTCGCCGACCGTCACCACGACGGGCTGGAACGGCGAAACGTCGCGGCTGACCAGGATCTGCAAGACGTTGACCAGCTCAGCTGCAACAACGATGGCGTCAACGCCTTTGTGGGGCATGGACCCGTGGGCACTCACGCCCTGGACATCGATGCGGAACCAGTCGGTGTGGCCCATGCGCTGGCCCGGCTCGCACGAGATCATGCCCGCGGGCAGCTCGCTCCAGATGTGGGCGCCGTAGATGTTGTCGACGCCATCCAGTGCGCCGGCGGCGATCATGCGCTTGGCGCCGATGGAGCACTCTTCGGCAGGCTGGAACAGCAGGCGGACTTCGCCTGCAAACGAGTCGCGGACCTCGTTGATCAGGCGGGCCGCTCCCAACAGCATGGCAATGTGGCAATCGTGACCGCAGGCGTGCATGACGCCTTCGTACTTGGAGGCGTAGTCCACGCCCGTCTGCTCGGTGACAGGCAGCGCGTCAATGTCCGCACGCAGCGCCACGCAGCGGGCTTTCACACCCTCCGGCGACGGAGCGGTTCCCTTGATGGAGGCAACCACGCCCGTCTCGCAAACGCAGCGGTACGGAATCCCCATTCCATCCAGCGCAGCGCAGATGGCCGCAGAGGTCTCGTATTCGAGAGTGCTTCGCTCGGGATACGCGTGGAAGCAACGCCGCGTCTTTATGATCTCCGGCTCGATCTCATGTGCCAACTCCCGAATGCGTTCAACGGTATCCATGGTCCCTCCGACGTGCTACACGGCCCGCGCGCACGCGCTGAGACGGCGTGCGGGGCTTGTTCCAGAATGCGCAATTCGCGTCAGCATAGCACAGCGGCATGGAGACGGCGCTTCACTTCGCAGGGGCGGTGCACCTGTCAGACAAGCGGGGCGAAGGATTCGGTGCGAAATCAGTCCAAAACCTGGACGCCAACGCCGATCAGACCCGGTCCCGTGTGAACCACGAGCGCAGGGGTGATCTGGCCGAACAGAGGGCGATAGGCATCCGGGCACGCAGCGGCCAATTCGTCATAGAGTGCCTTGGCTTCAGCTTCCGCACCGCCATGGACCACGGCGAAGCGGTAACGGCGTCCGGAATCGCCGCGGACATCATTGAGGGCCTTGAGCGCCAAGGACTTCGCCTTTTTCAGGGAAGCCTTGCGGCCGTGCGCCTTACCTGCGGTGACGTAGATGCCGGCTTCGCGTTCGCAAGTCACGACGGGGCGGATGTCGAAAGCGCTGCCGACCGAATACGTGACCTTGCCGATGCGGCCTCCCTTGTAGAGGTATTCGAGCGTATCAACGCAGAAGAAGACGGATGTATCCGCGATGGCGGCATGCACCCCCTTGAGCACTTCGGAGAACTCCAGGCCGCGATCGATGAGCTCAGCTGCGGCAAGAACGGAAATGCCGGCGCCGAGTCCGATGCTTTTCGTATCCACAACCTCGCAGGTCACGCCCGCATACCCTGCGGCCACGCTGCGGATCAGGTCATGCGTCCCCGAAAGCCCCGACGCAATGGTGACGGCCAGGATGTGCGTTGCACCGGCAGCAATGGCACCATCGAATGCAGCGGCAACTTCAGCAGGTGCGGGAAGGGAGGTCTTGGGAATCTCTTCGGCGAAACGCGCGTAGACCTCATCAGGGGTAATGTCCACGCCGTCACGATAAGAGGCATCAGAGTAGTTGATGGCCAAGGGAACGACGATGATGCCGTGCGCCTTCACCTCATCCGCCGGGACATCGGCGCACGAATCCGTTATGAGCGCGATTCGCTGGCCGAACGCGTTTTCCTGCAGAGTGGTATCCATCAAACCTTTCCTTTCGCCATATTGGAAGCAACATATCTGGTTTTCATTACTAGATTATGTATTGATGTTTACTATGTCAAGAGACATTGACATTGCACAGACTATGCCCGAATGCTAGGATGGAAACATGGCAGAGACCACCATACAGATCACCGAACTCCCTCGTGATGCGGCAAGCGAATACGCCGGCTACATTGCGCAATTGCACCTGCCCCGGTACCGGGAGCTGCCGGACATCGACCTGTACATGGACCAGGTGCTCACCTACGTGGAAAATCACCTGCGCCCCCTCGTTTCCGCCGATGAGAAGCTGCTGACGGCCTCCATGGTGAACAACTACGTCAAACAGGGCATCATCCCCACCCCGAACGCGAAGCGCTACGGCAGGGGCCACGTTGCATACCTGATTGCAATATGCCTGATGAAACGCACGTTCTCTATGAACCACATCCTGCGCATGATCGGTGTGCAGA
This sequence comes from uncultured Eggerthellaceae bacterium, assembly GCA_937892845.1. Lineage (GTDB taxonomy): Bacteria > Actinomycetota > Coriobacteriia > Coriobacteriales > Eggerthellaceae > Slackia. Next base: position 214,734 of record CALBGP010000029.1, read on the forward strand.
ACGAAACGCACGACGTGGCGCAAGCCTATGATTTCTTCTGCTCAGTCTTCGAAGAAAGCCTGCGCATGCTGTTCTGCGGCGCCACCGAAACGCAGGCCATCGGATCTTGGCGCATCGAAGAGCCCCATGGCTACGCATTCTCTCTGAGCATCGTGGATTCAAGCGACCTCACGCCGGAGCGCCGCCTGGTCATATCTGCAGCAACCTGCACCGCCAACAGGATTTTCGTCGAAAAGAGCTTCGAGCTTACTGAGGAAACGGGATCGGTTCCGCCCCACCAGACTTCGAGATCGAAAGCATGACGGCAATGGAAAACGAACAGCACAGCGCCCCAGAACAGGGGCAAAGCATCGATTCGCTCAGCGAGAAGATCTTCGCCCTGCAAAAAGAACGCATTCTGGAGCGTTTTTCCGACAAGGAAGTGGCCCGCGATATAACCACTTTGGCGGGCATGGTTCAAATCTATTGCGAGGACCATCATGACGCGGATGCGCGCGAGCCGTTTTGCAGCCACGCAACCGAAGCGGGCGTATACCCCGCACGCAAGCAGGTCCGTCTCTGCCCGGATTGCGCCGAGCATTTGCGCTACGGGGAAATCAGAAGGGCGCTGTGCACGAAAGATCCCCGGCCATCATGCAAAACCTGCAAGAACCACTGCTATGCAGAAGACGAAGCGGCCTGGCAGCGCATGACCATGGCCTACGCCGGACCGCGCGCCATGTTTCGCGGACTTGCACTCGACGCCATCAGGCACCTGATACAAACGCGCCTCTCCTGATTACATTCCGTGACGGCTGCGCCGTTGCTGGAATTGCCTGTCGCCTTGCACGTCGCGATCAGCCGCGGGCCGCACATCTGGAGTCTGGTTCTCCGCCGACCCGTCCCGCGATGCGCGCAGACTCAGCGCCTTCCAGCTCATGGGGCCGTCTTCCGGAGCAACCGCGATCACCGGCGGCTCTTCGTAGATGCGAGAACGCACGGACTCCCTATCCTCAAGCCTGATTCTCGCCGGTGCCGCAGTGCGGCCGGATCCAGCAGGACGGCCCGGCGCCGCGGTGCGCCCGGATCCAGCGGGACGGCCCGGCGCTGCGGTGCGCCCAGGTGCGGGAGCGCGAAGCGGCGCGGCGTTGCGGCGTGCGGCCTGCGGGCGACCGGAGGCGGGCATCTTCGCCATTTCACGCGACGAATCTGCGGGTGCGGCGGCAGATGCAAAGCCAGCACCGGAATCAGAATCAGAGTCCTTCGCGAAATCCAGACGAATGGTGATGTATTCCCAGATCAGCAGCACGAACAGGATGCTCATGATGATGAGATACCCTATCACGGCGCCCGGCAGGCCCGTGAAATTCACCAACAGAACCGGAATGAACAGAGAGAACCCGAACGTGATCAGATACAGCTTCATGATGGCGGCCTGACGACGCAGCACCGTGATGACCTGGTAGAGAAACTCGATGGCAGCAGTCATGCCGCCGGCCGCGATCATGATGTAGAACAGGTCGCGGAACTGGTCGAAGTCAAGGCCGTAAAGGAAGTTCATGATAGGTATGCCGATGGTGCCTATGACCACCATGGCTGCAAACGTCACCACAACCGTGAGCGCCAGGATTGCCACAATGATCAAATCGAAGCGGCGGCGCTTGCGACGATCGGCCCATACGGCCGCCATGCGAACCAACAGCGGCTTGTAGACGAAACCTACCATCAGAAGGATGGCATGAGCCGGGAAATACATCGCGTTGAAGTAGAGTTGGTTGTCGTAGCTGAGCACGCCCTCCATCACGAACTTCGGCATGTTGTCGATGAGGTTGTACATGAACAAGGCGACGAACAGCGGGAAGCACTGTTTGAGGATGGACAGAACGCTTGCCATGCTCCAACCGCTTGAACGCGGCGTCTCAAGGAACGCGAGCGGGAGCGTGAGCAGCAGAAACGTCACAAACGCAGCCACAGCCATGGCAACGCTGGCAATCCCCACGTTGCGGGTGATCAGCAGCACGAACGAAAAGACAACCACGGCCGCCAGCGACCGGAGGGCCTGCGAGATGCCGGCAAGGTAGAGCTTGTCAACCTGCTGCAAACGGCCCTCGTAGACATCGGCCAGGCCATCGATCATCTTGTAGAGATACACGCCCATGCAGATGACGAACATGTCTTCGCCATATCCACGCACAAAGCAGTACCCGATGCCCGCAATCACCATGATCACGCAGGTGATCACGCGGTTGATCTGGTAATCCGAAAACGTGTGCTCCTCATCCAGGTCGGAAACCTGATAGGTTCGCACGCCGTAATTCGCCACGAACATGAGCAGCAGGCCCGTGACGAACGCCATGGAGAACATACCGGCCGCTTCGACGCCCGCGAGCTGGGTGACCACGATGGTGAGCAGGGGGAACACGCCGCCCCACAGGCCGATTCCTATGGTGTTCCACACGTAATCGCGCGTCGTGCGATGCGCCGCGTACTCTTCTTCCTGGTCGGCCAGCGATCCATCCGACACCGCGCCCACAAGGCGGTTGAACCACTCGTTGATGATGCGGCGCAGGAAGCTTGGCTTGCGCGGTTTGCGCTGCTTGCGCCCACGACCGCCACGGGTTCCGCGGCCGGCGGCATCCGCGCCTGCGAACGCTTCGGCTTCGCGCGATGCATGCGCTCCGGCTCCGGAGGGAAGCGCCGCATGGGCGCCCGTGGCGGCAGGATTGTCGGTTCTGATCGGACCGGAGACGGGCGGCATGGACTCCGTGGTGGATGCCAGCCTGCCGGGAAACGGGATGGAGACCGAAGGCGGCAGGTCAAGCCCCGATGCCGAAGTCCTCTTCGGCATGCGCTCCGCAGCGGCGTGACGTCCGCGGACCGTCGGTTTTTCTTCTTCGATGCCCATGCGCAGTCCAGTTTCCATTCCGTGATTTGAAGCCCATCGACCCGTGTACCGCCAGCTGTCGAAAGCCGCAGCCGGCAGAAGCGCCGGCAAGCAGAACGTCAGCCGACCGAAGAGCAGCCGACCGAAGAGCAGCCGACCGAAGAGCCAGCTGGCCACCTTGCGCTAAACGGGCCATGCGCGAAATTATAGCGGCGCCGAAGGGTCCGAACGGATTTCTTTGCCCGATGCGCACAATTCGCCATGCGCCACCGGCTCAAACCTCGCGTTGCGCACGGCAAACGGACAAGAAACGCATCTCTTGTACCATCGGTCAGGAAATTCGTCCTTTAAATCCAAATTCGCAATCTTTTGTACCACGAAAAACCCGAAAAACCGCTTTCAGCGGAGCGCTCCACGGCCATTTGAAAAGGGCGACTGATTCAGAGACCGCGTTTCCCCTGGTCATCGGATAGTTCGAATATGCGCATAATCGCCGTCCAATCCAAGCGTCCGCATTCTCCGGCGCCCAATGGTACAACAGATTGAAAAATTGGATTTGAGGCCTGCAAATTCTGACCCATGGTACAAAAGACGTCGTTTCCGGATGCGCCCGAGAATCCGGACGCGGACCCTGCGCACTTCAAACCATCGCCCCATCCGCAAGAAGACCACGCAACCGCTGGCGGATGAAGGCCGCCAGGGGAATCCGCCGTCGCGACCGCGATCACCCGCCGAACGATTATACTGAGAGGATTATCGCTTCGACCCATAGGCCGACATCATGAAAGCAGGACCCATGATCGAGATTCTCTGGCACGGCCGCGGCGGCCAGGGCGCCTTCACGGCAGCCCGTCTGCTCGGAGCCGCATCGGCGCTGGCCGATGGACGGTTCGCACTTGCCTTCCCCTCATTCGGACCGGAGCGCCGCGGCGCGCCCATGCGTGCGTTCACTAAACTGGACTGCGCCCCCATAGGAGACCGCAGCGCCGTATCCCGCGCGGATTTCGTCGTCTATCTGGACGAGACGCTGCTCGACCCGACCCCGGACGCGGACGGAGTGCCCGCATGCTTCGCCGAACTCAAATCCGGCGGGCGCATCCTGGTGAACAGCACCCGGACCTTCGACGATGCGCGCATCGTGGCAATCGACGCAGACGGCATCTCCAAGTCCGTTCTCGGGCGCCCCATCCCCAACACGGCCCTTCTAGGGGGACTCGCGGCGCTGTGCGACGCCGTGAGCGCAGAGGACATCTGCGAAGCCATCCGCCAATACATGCCCGCCAAGCTCCACCAGGGCAACATCGCCATCGTGCATGAAGCATCCGCGCAGGTCGCACAGGCAAGCGAAGGAACCTGCTCCGAAACCGCGCAGCACAGTCCCCTCCCGGCCGCCGCACAGGCTGCACCCGCCGGACAGCCCGCGCCCGCGGCTTTGGCTGCAACGGCATCCGCCCCGCGGCGCCGCAACGTGCGCATGCCCGCATTGCGGCAAACCGATTTGGACCCGACCGTCTACGCACGCAGCACCTGCTTTGCCGCAGGTAACCTGGTTGCCACCAACGCCGGCTGGCGCAACGAGCGACCCGCGCTTGACGAAAGCGCCTGCACAGGCTGCCTGAAGTGCTACATGGAATGCCCCGACGGCGCCGTGTTCAAGCCCGCAGCACCCGAGCCGCCCGCGCCCGCCGGACAGCCCGCGCCCGCAACCTGCGCCGTTGCCATCGACTACGACTTCTGCAAGGGCTGCGGCATCTGCGTGAAGGCATGCGGATTCGGCGCCCTGGCCATGATCCCCGAAAGCGAGGCGGATGCCCAATGAAACGGTTCCTCTCCGGCGACGAAGCCTTCGCCGAAGGAGTGCGCTTGGCGCGCCCCCAGGTCATCTCCGCATACCCCATCACCCCGCAGACGGTCGTGGTTGAGCGTCTGAGCGAAATGGTGGAGGCCGGCACGCTTGATGCCGAGTACGTGCACGTGGAGTCGGAGCACTCCGCGCTCTCGTGCGCCATCGGCGCTTCGGCAACCGGCGCCCGCACGTTCACGGCAACCTCCAGCCAAGGTCTGCTGTACATGGCGGAGTGCCTGACTTACGCCTCGGGCGGACGATTCCCCATCGTCATGATGAACGCGAACCGCGCCACCGCGCTGCCCTGGAACATCTACGGCGACCAGCGCGATTCGCTGGCGCTGCTCGATCACGGCTGGATCCAAGTCTATGCCGAGGACAACCAGGAGGCGCTTGACCTGGCGCTCATGGCGTACGCGGTCGCCGAAGACCCACGCGTGGCCACACCCGTGATGGTGAACCTGGACGGCTTCGCCCTCACGCACACCTACGAAATGGTCGACGTGCCCGAACCCGCGCAGGCCGATGCGTTCCTGCCGCCATACGAGACGGCGAACCGATTCGACTTCGACGAACCCGTGAACATCGGCTATTCGGCCGGCCCGGAATACAACCGCTACTACAAATACTGGGAGCATCGCGACATGTGCGCCGCAGAAACCGTGGTCGAAGAGGTCGAAGGGCGCTTCGCCGAAACCTTCGGCCGCAGCTACCCCGGCATGGTCGAAGCGCTGAACTGCGAAGATGCCGACGTCGTGCTGGTCACGCTGGGCTCGACCGCAGGACTTGTCCGCGGCACCGTGGCCCGGCTTCGTGCGGCCGGACGCAAGGTGGGCCTGCTGAAGATCCGCTACCTTCGCCCCATGCCGGCGCGCGCCGTCGCCGAGGCGCTGCGCAGCGTGAAGGCCGTAGGCGTACTGGAGCAGGACGTCTCCTTCGGCGCCGAAGGGACCGTGTTCACCAACGTCAATTCCGTTCTGCATCAGGCCGGCAATTTCGCCCCCACGTTCAACTTCATCGGCGGCCTGGGCGGCGACGACATCTCGGACGCCCAGGTGGAAGCCATGCTCGATGCGCTTGAGAAGACAGCCGCCGAAGACCCCGGGCAACCGTCCCTGCCCCGCGTGTCCTTTTTGGGCATCGACTTCACCACTGAAACGGAGGTGCGCTAAATGGCCATCAACGCCAAAACCATCAGCGACGACGAGCTCTTCTTCGGCCACAAAGCCTGCGCTGGCTGCGGCGGCTCGCTCGTACTGCGCCACGCGCTCAAGGTGCTGGGACCCAACGCCGTATCCGCACTGCCCGCAGGCTGCATGAGCGCCGTCGGGTTCAACTTTCCCCAGCTCAGCTTCGCAAACAACGCCATGATCACCCCGTTCGCGGCCACCGCCGCCGTGCTCACGGGCATCGAAGCCGGGCTGCGCGCACAGGGCAAGAAGCCCGATGACTGCACCGTTGTGGGGTTCGCGGGCGACGGGGGCACGGCCGACATCGGGATCCAGGCGCTCTCCGGCGCCATCGACCGCAACGACGACGTGCTCTACATCTGCTACGACAACGAGGCGTACATGAACACGGGCATCCAAAAGAGCTCGCTGACACCGTTCGGGGCGAAAACCACCACCACGCCCGCCGGCAGCAACGTGCGCGGGTGCCTGACCCAGAAGAAGAACATGTTCGAGATCGTAGCCGCACACGGCATCCCATACGCCGCCACGGCCAGCGTGGGCTACCTGAACGATTTCATCCGCAAGCTCGAACGCGCCAAAGAGATCCGCGGCACGCGCTACATCCACGTGATTGCCCCCTGCCCCACCGGCTGGGGCTGCGGCGTGGATGAGACCGTGGACATTGCGCGCGACATCGTGGATTGCGGCCTGTGGTACCTGGCCGAATACACGGGCGAAACGGTGTGCGGCGTACCGGGCGGACAGTTCAAGCTGAACCGCAATCCGCGCGAATTCGCCAGCGTGGAGGCGTACCTGCGCAGGCAGGGCCGCTTCAAGCAGCTGACCGCCGAGGACATTGCAGCCGTCGAAGCCGGGCGCGATACGAAGTGGGCCGCCATCCGAGAGCAGTGGAAGTAGCGCGGCCCGCCCTCGGCCTACGACCCCACTGCCGCACGGCTCCAAGGCCCCAAGACTCCACGGCCGCAACCGCTCCTCCGACCGTCCGTCGTGAACCTCCGACCGTCCGTCGTGGACCTCGGGCTGCCGCCGCAATTCGTCCGCCCCGAACCGCGGGCGAATTGTGAAGACCCTGTGCTGATGGATATTCCCGGGGGCGTGGTGTTGCAATTCCCCAGGAAACCGCGTAATATACCAATTCGCACTTCGGTGCTCAACATATTGCGGGATGGAGCAGTCTGGTAGCTCGTCGGGCTCATAACCCGAAGGTCATCGGTTCAAATCCGGTTCCCGCGACCAACTATTCAGGTCAACCACTCGGTTGGCCTTTTTCTATGAGCAGAACATTGCCAACAGGCAAAACGAGCCCGTACCGATAGTTTTCGGCACGGGCTCTATCATTCACTCCGCCTCAGGGTTCTATGGCGTGTCTTTCAACGCTCGTAATTCGCAGTCTTCTATCCGCCCATGGCGAACTCGTCGCTGGACATTTCGTTGCTACGGCTGGGAACCCGGACGGGGACTACGTTGCTCGCCGACAGCATCCTGGCCAGGAACTCAGCGTCCTTGCAGTCCGTCTTCATCCTCCTGTCCGCCTTCAGCTTGATCATCTTGGAGACCGCCCCGGCCACGACGTCGATGCCCAGCGTTTCGAGCCTCTTCGCAAGGTCGAACCCAGTGACGCCCGACTCATATACGGCCTTGGCGGGCTGGTCGAGCTTCCTGATCCACTCCGCGACGGATGCCGCGTCGCGCGGGAACATCGCGGCGACGGGAACTTTTCCGGGCTTTCTGGCCAGATACGGACGAAATGCACGGTTGCCTTCGGAACGTGAACACGGCGAAGAATTCTGCCGCGCTTCTGGCCTGGTAAAACGCCGCTGCGAATTCTGGAAGCGGCCGCAACGTGCCGCGCCCTGGCCAGATACGGACGAAATGCACGCCGCGCGGCGTGCATTTCGTCCGTATCTGGCCACCAGCCGCGACTACTTTCCCAGGCGCCAGCGGCAACAAGCCCTTCAAGCTCCATCCTAAAGAACACTGGTTCGAAGGGGGAGGCAGCACGAGACCCTCGAAGTCATTAGATAGCGAATCGCGCTCGATCGGCAGGCTCCCCGCCGTCTCGCAAGACCCGCATCGCACGTCGATAGCGCCAGCGGGTTCCAAATCGCGCATACAGAGAAAAAGCTATACAATCAGCTCTCACGAAATCAGTAACGGCACGACGGAGATCCTATGGCATTCCCCATAAAGCATATCCTCTCATCTCTCGGGCTTGCGGTATGCATGGTTCTTTACGGCATAGGAGTATGGAACGGCAATTCCGCATTCACCACAGGCGAGCTCTTCACTTCCGTCAGCCAAGAAATCAGCTCGTCATATCCGCTGTTCGCAGCTGCCGGCATGATTGCCGGCATTCTAGCGCGAATCATCACCCCTCTTGCAACGGGAACCAACGGCAAATGGAACGTCGCATTCATCATCTGCGGAGCAACAATACCGACAATAATCGCCATCGGAGGGCTTTGGGACAAGAGCCCTCTGCTTTTCTACCTAATGGCCCTTTCCACAGGCTGGACTTTTTCCTGTGCGTCATTTTTCTGGGTCACGTATATCTCATCGAATTCTCTTCCTTCGAACATCGTTCTCCCCCTTGCGCTCCTTCTCGGAGCGGCAGGGAAAGCGGCTTGCTCTTTCACACCGCAAATACCCGCTCCTTTGCTCATAGGATGGCTGACCCTGATCAGCGCTCTCCTCATCCTTCCCTGCCGCAAAGAGGGCAGCTCCTCACCTTCGGACAACCAAAGGCGCAGCACTCTTGCCGCTTTGGCCCAAGACTATTTCAAAACGTTTGAAAAGTTCGCCGATGTCCTGATCTGCATAATTGCCCTTCAGATCATTGCACCGTCCATCAATTACCTCGGTCTCATGGATGCCCTTGAGCCGAAATCGCAGTCCTTGATCGTATGCCTCGCCCAACTTTCAGCGGCAGTTCTCTCGTTTCTGTTCTTGAGTCTGAGCACGAGATATCCGCACTCGACACGATTCTTCCAATACGTAACACCCTGCCTGGTGCTGGCGCTTTTCTTTGTCCCATTTGCAGGCTATGAATACACCCTCGTTATGCTTTTCGTAGGATCATGCCTCTACTTCACGACTGCCGACGCCCTCTTTCGGTCCGACGCAATCCATTTCCCGCTCGGCAGAAGCGTACCTTTCGAGTCCTTCTACGCAATCGGGTACCTCATCCTTGCAGGAACCAGCCTCCTCATGGAAAATCTCATGCCCAACATTTTGAGCACCTCAAGCTCTGCCGAACTCCTAACCGTATTCGCAGTATTCTTCTGCGTATACATTTTGAGCATGGCCTTCATGGTCGCACGTAAGCGCAAGGACGGAAAACCATCTCCAGCAGCCGAGACCGAAACAGAGCGCGCCCCGAAAAACAACGAGCAGCCCAAGACGGACCCCCACGCTGCAATTCCCCACAATTCCGACGAAGCCGTCGCCATTGTGAAGGAGAAGAACAACCTCAGCGAAAGGGAAGCTGAAATCCTCAGTCTCATCCTACGAGGCAAAAACGTCCCCTCCATTGCAGAGGCGCTCACCATCTCGCAGAATACAGTCAGATCGCACGTTAAACGAATCTACCGGGCTACCGACGTCCATACGCGGCAAGACCTGATCAACTATTGCGAAAAGACCATCGAGCCAAAGCAGCCCTGGGAAGGCTAATCACCCATCAATCCGCAAATTCACCCACTTTGAGACACGAATAACCCCCTTATTCTTCCTATGTTTACAGGGCTTTCTTAAAGCACGTCCAACAGAAAGACAAGGAGGAATGAACATGGGGAATCTTTCAAGACGTTCGTTTCTGGCAGGATCCGCTCTCACGGCAGGAGCGCTGGCCTCTTTCGGCATTGCCGGCTGCGCGCCGAAAGCCGCACCGGAACCCGCCGCTTCTGAAGCATCCACCGATGCTGATGTGCGCGCCCATGCCGCCAAGCTCAACCCGCAAAACGAAACCGATCCGGTGGCAACCGGCACGTGCCCCTCTCTCTTCACAGAATGGACCATGGGATCGCTCACGCTTCCCAACCGCGTGGTGAAATCTGCCGCAGGCTTCATCGGCGTGACCTCCCAGGGCATCACCGGCGATCTGCACATGCAGCACTACGGCTCGCTCGCAAAGGGTGGCGCCTCAATCATCTACTGCGATGACTTCGCCGAACTCTACCCGCACTTCCGCGCCATTCCCGATGTGGGCAAATTCGTGGACTGGAAGGAAGACGAGCTGCGCGCCTTCGCCGACAACATCCATGAAAACGGCAGCCTTGCCGGCTACCAGCTCGCAACAATGGGCCTCGAGTTCAGCGGCTTCCAGCCCGATCCCACGGCAATCTTCCAGTCGTCGGACTGCATGGACATGACCGCCCAAGAGATCAGCGACCTTATCGCCGACACCATCATCGCCGCCGAAACCCTGAAGAAATGCGGGTTCGACTGCGTCGAAATCAATGCAGCCGGCGAGAACATCGGGCAGACCTTCATGTCCCGCAACAGGAACAAACGCGACGACGAATACGGTCCGCAGACCTTCGAAAGCCGCACCCGCTTCGTGTGCGAAGTGGTGCGCGGCATCAAAGAACGCTGCGGCGCCGACTTCCCCGTCCAGGTTCTCATCAACGGCGTGGAGGAAAACGACAAGAACAT
>CALBGP010000030.1 GCA_937892845.1 uncultured Eggerthellaceae bacterium
AGCCAAGATTGCGGCTTTCTTCTGTCGTCTCGACTCCCTCATCACCCTTCATCAGCGTGAGCCAAGGGTTTGCTGATACTGGCTAGACAAGGGTTGAAAGAGCTCTCATGACAATGTCGATATCCTTATTCTCAAGCTCCTGGATGATATGAAGATAGGTTTCTTGGGTTGTTGTCATACTTGCATGGCCAAGCCTTCTGGAAACGCTCGCTATGGATGCTCCGGCAAATAGCAGAAGCGACGCATGCGTATGGCGCAGTCCGTGGATTGAAATTACTGGTACGCCAACGTTCCTGCAATGACGAGCCAAAACGCTGTTCGCTGTCGAGTTATACACCTTACCCTTAACAAAAATGGGCTCCGTCGGAGGAAGGCTCTTCAGCAATCCCGAAAGCTGCATGATAAGCTGCCAATCGAGCTGAACCTTACGAACCGACGAGGCGTTTTTCGTAGGAACGAAACCACCTCCATTCTTGTAATCCCAGGTTTTGTCAACAGAGAGCGTTTGGTGGACGAAATCAAAATCCTCAGGAGTAAGACCCAATGCCTCAGAAAAGCGCAATCCTGTCTTAGCAACGATGAGGATGAGCCAGTCCCAACTAGGCTCACTCGATAGATCGAGGTCGCCGAGCACTGCATGAAGCTCGAATTGGTTGAGATACTTAGTTTTCTTCGTCCGTGGCTGTTTCCCTTTAATGATTGCCTTACGTGTAGGATCGCGTGGCATGAGCCCCTCATCGACAGCATCGAGAATCGCGCCTTTGAGCTGATGATGAAAGTCCATAGTTGTCTGTCGCTCATGATGCTCGGCATAGCCGTTGATGAGTTTCTGATACGACGTTCGATCAAGGTCCTTGATTTTGAGATCAGGGATGAGCTTAGCAAGCCAGGACTGCGTGAGTCGATATTTCCTCATCGTGACTTCACGTATGGCCCCTTCTTTATAGACGCTGATCCATTGCGAGTAGTAATCACAGAATAGGGTTTCCTCAGTAATGGAAATTGGCATTATTTACTCCTTCATCATGTATGTCGGCTCACGCTGATGAAGGGTGATGAGGGTGTCGATCTCACTCAACGCCGCGCCTATGGCAGTTTGCTCCGACAAACCAGGAAATCTTACTTGTGTATCTTGCAGTGCGGCCTTTGAAACGGAAATCACCTTGATCCCCTGCATTAAGGGAAGAAGCTGTTTGTGGTATGCATCGGAATTAAGGTAGTGCCCCAAGTAGCCCGTCCCAAAGGGGAACCGAGGTCGCGCCGGTATCGTATGCAACCCCGAGATAGTTGGCTCTTTGGGCAGTTTCCGCAGTTCAACACACTTGCCAGCCGCTTCGTCTTCCGCTGTGTCGGCGAAAATGACATCACCTTCGCGAAGTATCGACCCAGCAAATTTGGGAAGCACTGTGTCGTCGGTAATGAACGGCAAATCGTTTCGTTCGCCATCGAGACAATCACCGAACTTAATAAGAATATCTCCGTAATGAACATTGCGAGCAGTGCCATTTTCACCATTCAAACCAGCGCGTGAAAGAGTGTTGTTCTTCAAGAACTCGAAGCAGTCTCCTAACTTACGCTGTTCCCAAGGGTCAGTAAAACCCTTGAACCGAATCTCTGGCTTGGACTCACCGGACTTCGGGAACATCTTGTCGAGCATCGATTTCTTCACCATGCGCAACTTGTCGTACTTACGCTGATGAAGGGTGATGAGATTATCCATGGATCGCATTTGGTTGCCTACGAGCTTCTGTTCCTCGGCAGCTGGCAAAGATACCTCTTTGCCCAAAAGTTCCTCTTTGGTAATGCCTTTGATAGCTGAGCCTTGGACCATATGAAGCTCAGACTGTAGCTTTCTATGGATTGCGTAGCAAAGGAAGCTAGCGTCTCCCTTAAGCTCAGACAAAGACACGAAATCCTGGCTTGTCGCGTACGAAAATGGCAGGTAAACGAGTTTTCCGACGCCGACATGTGTAACTACGGCAATAGAATCCCCGGGGACTTGCAATGCCGCTGATTTCCTTAACCCATCCTGCGTTATGGCTTTAGGAATATCAATGTGAAACAACTCATTTTCCAGAACGTTTGACGACTGAATCCAGGGAATATCGCCACCCCAGTACTCGTCATGTGAGGTGCTTGGAGTACCGCCTCCATAAGTTGCTCCAACGCAGTCACCCAACTTACGCTGTTCCCAAGGGCCAGTAAAGCCCTTGAATCGAATTTCGGGAGCATTTTGTTTCTCCGCCATGCTATTCACCACCTAGCAGCTTCTGCAACTCAGCGATGCCCGCCATATCGTATTCATTGCCAACGAGCTGCCCTAGCATATCCGACAACTGACGTTCCGCCTCGCTGATCTGATTGCAAACATCTGAATAGGTGGTCGCGTACTTGGCATTGAGCGCTACAATCTTCGCAATAAAGTCGTCCACGATAGCCCCGGGGAGAGCCAGGAGCTCAGCCTGCAGGGGCTCTATCCACTTGGCTGCCAACAAATCGCCGCATTGAATGTCGGTAAGGCCCTCAATGGCCATTTTGGTCTTCTCCTCAAGCGTGGCCCTTGCTTCCTTGTTCGCTTTCTTGAGGGCCTTCTCTTCGTCGAGCAGCATCTGGGCACGCACTAGGCTCTTCTCGAAATCGCTATTGGGTTGCTTCCCAATCTCCTTCACGACTTTCTTGAGTTCTGCCGTCACGAACACGCCGTCGTCGCCAATGGCGGCAGATGATTCCCTATCCTCCTCATCTAGATTCTCCAGAATCTCATCTACTTCCTGCGAAATCTGATTCAGACGAGAATCACGGGCAGCAATCTTTTCGACATCCTCAGAAAGCAAACGCTCCTGAACGAGCTTGAATGGCAGGATGCGGCCAATCCAGCCATCCTGCACCTCAATGACTTGATTCGCCTTCTTTTTCTCCACGATGTTCGGATCAACCCTACGGATTGCATCCTTTCCTTCAGTCTGGATAACCTCAAGGTCTCCTGAAATACCCGTCCAAGCATCGTCAAGCGCCTGATAGGCGTCATAGCCATCAATCAGCGAGATGCCGGACACCGCATCTTTCAAGAACGCTGCGACGACTTCCTCCTCTGCCATAATATCAACCTGATCGACCCCATCAACCAAACGGGCACGCAATTCAGCCGGCAGATGCCCTATCGCGCTTCGATATTCGTTCACGAAATTGCAGACGTCGGTATTCTTCCTCACCGTCTGTCCAATCGCATCAGTTACAGGCTCAAAGCACGACCCACCGGTATCACGGTAAAGCTGATCCTTCAGGCTGGGCCACACATCCCAGTATTTCGAAAGATCGTCCACTTCGCCCTTCGGCACGCCACCGAACATGGTCGCGTACACATCCCAGCTTTCTGCAGTCTCCGATGAATCCACGTAGCGCGGGATATTAAGGTTATAACCGTTGGCACGAATCTCTTCGATGGACACTAAACGACTGAACTTCTCGACCGTCGCATCCGTTGTCACGACATCAACTATGCGTTTGATGTCGCTCGCCCTCAGCTTATTGTTCTTGCCTTCTTTAATGAAGTGCTTAGAGGCGTCCACCACCAACACGTCACTCTTCTCGCGCTGCTTACGCAAAACCATGACGATAGTGGGAATACCCGTGCCGAAAAAAATATTGGCAGGCAGCCCGATAATCGCTTGAATATGGTGTCCCTCCACTAGATTCTTACGGATGACACCTTCCTCCCCACCACGAAACAGCACTCCATGGGGCAGAACGATACACATGATGCCGTCTGAACGCAGGTGGTACAGATCATGCAGCAGGAAAGCATAGTCGGCTTTCGACTTGGGCGCTACACCATAACGCTTGAAGCGCGGGTCGTACTCCTTGTCTTCAGAATCCCAGTTCTGCGAGTAGGGCGGGTTGGAAACCACCGCATCGACAAAAAGCGGATCGTAGGTTTCGTCCTTGTTCTCCACCGTATCGAACCATGGCCAGTCATCTTCCAGCGTATCGCCGTTGCGAGCCACGATGTTGTCGGGCAGGATGCCGCGCATCACCAAGTTCATGCGCGTAAGGTTGTAGGTATTCGCCTTGAGCTCTTGCGCGTAGTACTTTATAGAGTCCGGATCGCCGTTCCTACGCGCAACAGCTTTGCCGATATTAATGAGCAACGAACCCGATCCGCTCGTAGGGTCGTAGATAGTAATATTCTCACGCCCGGACAGGTGCCATGAAACTATCTCGCTCATAAGCACGGAAACCTCGTGCGGCGTATAGAACTCGCCAGCCTTCTTTCCCGCATTGGCGGCAAAATTGCTGATCAGATACTCATAGATGAAGCCGAGCACATCGTAGTCTTGACGGCCGCCCATAGGGATATCCTTGATGAGATAGATGAGATCACGGGCGGCTTTGGACTGGCTACGTGCGTCAGTACCCAGCTTCGAGAGGCCCGTCTGCAGCGTATCGAAAATTCCATCGAAGACACGTTTACGAGCGGGGTCGATATTTCGGTTGAATGCCGACAGCGCATCACGCACATTCGATATCTCGAAATCGCCACCTTTGGCAATCCAGGTGGAGAAGAGATTTTCATATGCGATGAAGTAGCCGCACTCGCCTTTGACGAACTCAACCGTCTCCTTATCGTCTTCCACCAGGTAGGGCAGGTCCTCCTCGGCAAAGTCGCGAGCCTTCAGACGAGAAACTTCGGTTTCGGATAAGAACTTATAGAAGATGAAGCCCAAGATGTAATCCTTGTACTCATTGGCCTCGATCTTAGAGCGCATCTTGTTCGCAGATTCCCATATCTTGGAAGCCAGCTGCTGTTTATTCATCTAGTTCTCCTTGCTTCTATAGACCCGATTCAATGTCTCGCCTTCGTCGTTCACCCATTCAGTCCATCCATTCTGACTGCCTCCGAGCACGAACACTGCAGCCGCACTGGGTGTTGGGAACACGAGATCGTTTGACAGCTCGACGATACCCGTCGCCTCTCCGAACAACCGCTTGCGCACTTCTTCGACCGCAACATTTTTCAGAACCGGTCGCGATAAATTAACTTTCGACCCAGCTAATACCGTGAACCGCCCAGTTGTCTTATCGTATCGGCCTTTCCCGCATATACCCTTTTTCTTCGTATGGAAGACGTCGATTGCCCCTACAGGTCCCTGGTCCACCCTATCCAAGTCATACCCCAACGCCGCCATCCTGAAAAGAATCCTCTCATGAAGGCGCTCAACCGCTTCTTCTTTATATGGGTCGATATAGGGTTTAGGAGTGGCTGAGTTGTCGGTTTCATACGACCCATGGGTACGAACGTAATCTATCGCCTTCGCCTCCAAAACATCCAAGGCGTCCTTGCTGATATTCTGATCATCATCGAGAAACATCACGGCCTTATTCCAAAACTCTTTCTTTGCCTTATGAGAATCAAGGCGAGCAATGCCCTGGGTGGTCTGGCCAGCATAAACACGACCCACCCGACCATGGTCCTCATCGAGCAAGTAGTAAATCCCGCGTTGCGGGATGTTCGGCAGTAGCTTCGCCTCAGCAAGATCATCCCTTGGGATAACAATGGTTACGAGGGATTCACCCTCAACGCGGCAGATGCGAATACGATCCGGCAGCGCATCGATAAGCTGGATGGTAAGAGTCTTGACGCGAATCACGACTACGCCCCTTTCTTCGCAAGCTCTTCAATCATGCAAGTGCGCACGAAAGCCGAGAAGCTCATACCGCGGAGAACGGCCTCTTCCTTAGCCGCATCACGCAATGCATCAGGAATACGCAGCGTTACGGAAACCTGATTGCCATTCGCCAGAAAACTACGGATCTCAGTTTCATCAGCATTGTTTTTCAGAAGCTCTTTATATGATCCAGACATTTTTTCTCTAATCACTCGAAATGCAATACAAATGCGTTAGACGACATTATAGTGCGACCGGAACGCAGCTGTTCCTGACATGTAAGAGCCAGCAATTTCTTTCGTACGTCAATTACTGCCTCATGCAGCTTTTCGGTGTAGCCTTTCGGCGAACATGGCAATAAGGCATTCGAGCATTACCGGAATGATCCCCGAGCGACGGCCTGACCCGCAGAGCCTGAGCCCGCCGCTGACGAAGCCGGTGCCGACCAGGCAACGCTCGACGCCGCACGTCAGGCCTATGCCGACGCCACCGCCTACCACGCCTACACCCGTCCGTCCGTAGTCCACAACCCGACCACGGCCTACGAGTGGCTCGATGAGGAAGAAAAGATCATCGACGACGCAATGGCTCTGTTTGGATAGTCCGGCATAAGGTCATACATCCCAATTCGAAGGCTGGCCCTGTTCCCGCCCTTGAGCGGGGGCGAGGCATTCTTCCATGCGCTGCACCGCCTTCAGCCGCCCGACAAACGCAGAAACCCTCCACACCGGCACGCCAACGCAACCCCGTCCGTTCGCGTATACTTTGCCAATACGAAATCGCATCCCATACGTTAGGACTCCCGTGAACCCCCTCACCCGCTACTTCGATTCCGCCCGGCAGACCGCCAAGGAAA
Source organism: uncultured Eggerthellaceae bacterium (assembly GCA_937892845.1). GTDB lineage: Bacteria > Actinomycetota > Coriobacteriia > Coriobacteriales > Eggerthellaceae > Slackia. The sequence goes on from CALBGP010000030.1 coordinate 6,523, forward strand.
AGCCCTGGGTCTTCGGCCTCTATATCGTGCTGCGCCTGATTGTGCTGGCCATCATGATCCGCTCCTTTTTCACCGGAGCCTACGAATACGTGCTTTTGTGCCTGCTGGTCATAGTTCTGCTCTACATCCCCGATTTTCTGGAACGCAAGCTGAAGGTCGAAATCCCCAGCGTTCTCGAAGCCATTGTCATCCTGTTCATATTCGCCGCCGAAATCCTCGGCGAGATCGAAGCCTTCTATATCAAAATCCCCTTCTGGGACACCATGCTCCACACACTATGGGGATTCCTGGCCGCAGGAATCGGCTTCGCCCTGGCCGACATCCTCAACCGCAGCCAGGCATCGCGCCTGCAACTGACCCCCATCTACATGGCCATCGTTGCGTTCTGCTTCTCCATGTCAGCGGGCGCCTTGTGGGAGCTATTCGAATACGGCGTCGATAGCATCCTCGGCTTCGACATGCAGAAAGACACCATTGTTGCGGCATTCAGCAGCGTCACGCTCGATCCTACGAATTCCAACATTGCCATTCCCGTCACCGGCATCACCGAAACCGCCATCACCACCGCCGACGGCACTGTGATCATTCCTGGCGGCTACCTGGACATCGGCCTGCACGACTCGATGGAAGACCTGCTGGTCAACATGGCAGGCGCCATCGTCTTCTCCATCATCGGATTCGTCTACGTGAAGAACCGCAACAACGGCAAGGGCAAATCATTCGCCGCCCACTTCATTCCGCGCGCACTCCGTCCCGACGAGAAGAACTGAGCCCGCCCGCCAGCCGTCCAGTCCGTTGCCGCCCAGTCCATCGCCGCCCGGCCTGCCGTTGCCCAACATGTCGCGCAGGGCTCGCCGCCCTATTCACCGCCCGATCCTCGCTCCTTCGGCCTCGCCTTCGAAGGCCGCACCACGAAAAGCCGACTTGTGGTCAGAATCGCGAGTATTCGGTACCTAAAACTCACGCTTTTGACCATCGACGGCATTCGGATCCGCTCGACGCGGCGTTTCCCCAGGTCGCGAAATGCCCACACGACCTACCGGGGTCGGCAAACCACTAAAAACTCGCCATTTTGACCAAAACTCGCGAAATCGAGTGCGGCACGACCCGACCCTGCCGGGAACCGCTGGGCTCACCCCCCCAGGGGGTCACTCCACCGACTTCAGGCTCTCCACCATATCAATGCGCGCAAGCTTACGGCGCATGAAGAACGCGACGATGCCCGTAAACACCATGGTCAGAACGAAAGCCAGCACGAAGCTTGCCGCATGGATCTCTCGACCGAACATGACCTGATCGACCTCGGCGGTCACCACCACGAAGCCCTCCATGAACACGCCCAGTCCAAGACCCACAAGCGCTCCGATGACCGCAAGCAGAATGACCTCGCGGAAAATGTAGGCCATCACCTCGTTGCGCGTAAAGCCCAGCACTTTGAGCGTGGCAATCTCGCGCTTTCGTTCGGTGATGTTGATATTCGTCAGGTTGTACAGCACCACAAACGCCAGAGCCATCGCCGAAACAACCAGCACAACCACGATGGAATTCACGCTGCCCAGCATAGTGCGGTATGAGTCGATGGTCTCGTCGTTGAAGCCCACCGTCTTCACGCCGTCCAGCGCAAGAAGATCGGCGCTCAGCTGCTCACGAGCCTGAGAGCCGTCCGCTGCTTCCGCATAGACCGCTGCGTAAACGGGCTCTTCACCGAAAGCGGACTCATAGACCTGAGGCGTCATGAACACGCATTGGCCCACGTAGTTTTCGGAAATACCGCCCACCACCACCTCATGAGGCTGACCTGTTGCGTTGCCGATGGCATCCTGCTCGCTCAGCAGCAGCGTATCGCCCACCTCAAGATCATAGAATGTCGCCGTCTTCTCGCTGACCACAACTGCATTGCCTATGGACGCCATGTCGATGGGCCCCCCGGAAATGCGGTTGCGCACGGTCACGTAGCCGTCTTGGAAGACCGCCGGATCCTTCGGCACGATCATGCTGATGTACTGCAGGCGCTCATCATCGGGCGAAGACGCCAGGATCGTGGTTGACTGGAGTGCGATATAGCGCTCAACAAGCGACTCATCTGCAAGAACCGACTCGACTCGTTCCACCTGCTCATCGTTGATTTCTTCATCCAGACGCATAACGGTGTCGTAATGATAGATTTCCCCGAACTGCTTATCGATGATGTCATTGATCGCATCGTGCAGTCCCAGGCCTGTAAGCATGAGCGCCGTGCAGCCGGCAACTCCCACCACGGTCATGATGAAGCGGCTCTTATAGCGAATCAGATTTCGCGCCGTCACTTTCTGCAAGAAGCTCAGCCTATTCCATACCGGCTTGACCCGTTCAAGCAGAATGCGCTTGCCCGCCTTGGGCGCGCGCGGCAGCATGAGCGATGCCGGCGCCTCGCGCAATGTTGCAGCCGCGGCACACCATGTGGCAATCAAGGTGATACTCACGCACGCAATGGCCGAAGCCGCCGCGATACCCAAATTGATGGGCGTAGGGCTGACCGGCACTGCATAGACTATCGAATACGCCCACATGATCACGCCGGGAAGCACGTTGGCCATCAGCAAGATGCCTAAGATGCTGCCCACACCGCTGGCGATACCCGCATACGCCAGATATTTCGCAGTAATGCGGGCACGGCTGTAGCCGAGCGCTTTATACGTCCCGATAAGCACGCGTTCGTCTTCGATCATGCGCGCCATGGTGGTCAGCGACACGAGAGCCGCCACCAAAAAGAATATCAACGGGAACACTTGGGCTATGCGATCGATTCTGTCCGCATCGGCCATAAAGCTCTCCATGCCAAGGTTCTTCTCGCGATCCAGGACATGGACGTCGGGCTCCGCAATATCGTCGATTGTTTTTTGCGCCTCTTCAAGCTTGGTCTGGGCATCGGAGAATCCGCTTTCCGCCTCCGCCTTGCTGCGTTCGAACTCCGCCAAGCCCTGATCGTACGATGCCTTACCCTCTTCCAATGCAGCAGAACCTGACTCGAATTCAGCACGACCCTGCTCCAATGCGGTACGTGCCGCGGCAAGTTGCGCCTCCCCTTCGGTCACACGCTGCCACGCATCATCGATTTCGCCCTGAGCCAATCCGAAAGCTGCTTCAGCCTGCTCGCGTGCGGTCGCAAGCTCTGCCCGAGATTGTTCCAACGCTTCCGGCACACCTGTAATCTGCCGGTCTATCTGCGCTATGCCCGCATTGAACTCGATAATCGCCTGAGCAAGCTGTTCACGCTGTTCCGCCAGCTCAGGGGGAAGTTGGCCCATTGCATCCAATGCCGCCAAAGCCTCTTCGGCAGCCGCAAGCTGTCTCGTCAATTCTTCTCGTTGGGCCAACGCCGCGTCGTAGGCCGCTTGACCCGCGTCTATTTTACTTTGAGCCTCGGCAAAACCCGCTTCAGCCTGCTCACGCTGCGCTGCCAATTCACGTTCGCCCGCTTCAGCCTGCTCACGACCCCATGCCAACTGGGCTTCCGAATCGGAGATCCTGTTTTGCGCCGACCAAAGCTCCGCCGCCGCCTGTCCAAGGCGGTCCTCGGATTTCCGTATGGTATCAGCGGATGCTTCGAGTTGCTCCTCAGCGTCATCCAGTTGCGCTTCGGCCTCTGCGCGTTCCCGCTCGAATTCCTCTTTGCTGGCATCCAGCTCGTCCTGAGCTTCAGCTACAACTTCAGCATGACGTGCTGCAGCGATGCCGGGCACGCACTCCTCTATGCGTTCAGCAACAGCATCGATCGCAGCGTCATATTCTTCGCCCGTAGCCGGCAAGTCCTTTGCTCCGGCAACGGTGATGAACGCTTCACTCCAGGGTATGCCGTCTGCGAAATCCGATTCAGCTATATAGGCATAAGTTTCAACGCTTCCGCCGCCCAAGCTCGTTGAACCAAGGTCGGTAGTTGAAGTGTAGTATCCCGAACGTACGAAACCCACAACGGTCAGCTCGCGAACATCCAACACATCGTCGGGGTCCTGAACGCCTTCTGTAATTCGGATCGAATCACCCAATTCAACAGGGGAATCCAACACCGCGTCAGCCGAAAGAACGCACTCGCCTGGATGCTTCGGCCATGCGCCGCTTACCAGAATCGGGCGATTGATGTAGTCAGCATCGTCGGAAATCGCGTTGAGGCCATCGGAGCAATCAGCCGCTTGCGCCGCCTGCATGTCCAACGAGTGCAGGCGCATCACAACCTGTTTGCCGTTCGCCACCCCCATGACGTCGGTCTCATAGGCCGGCATAACGCCTTCCACGCCTTCCACCTGGGATAATTTCTCTATCGATTCATTGGAAAGCCCTAACGTGGAAACCACGCGGATGTCTGAAACGTTCGTTCCGTCATAGTACATATCGCCCGCGAGCTTCATATCCGGGCTGGTCATACGCAAGCCAGCGTAGAACCCTGCACCCAAGGCGGCAATCACCGCAATAGCCACGAAACGACCCAATGACCCCTTGATGGCGCGGCGCATCTCCTTGCCGAACATCCCCTTCATGGCAGCCCCTACCATTCAAGCAGGTCGGCAGACATGGGTGCGTCATTGGTCTCCATGCCTGCAACTTTACCGCCGTTGATATGGATAACCCTGTCGGCAATGGACGTGAATGCGGAATTGTGCGTGATCAGAACAACAGTACGACCTGTTGACCTGCACGTATCCTGCAAGAGCTTCAAGATTGCCTTGCCGGTTTCGTAATCGAGCGCACCCGTAGGTTCATCGCAAAGCAGCAGCTTGGGGTTTTTCGCCAACGCGCGCGCAATGGCGACGCGCTGCTGTTCACCGCCGGAAAGCTGCGAGGGGAAATTATCCGCTCGATGCCCCAGACCAACCTGCTGCAGCACCTCGCGTGCAGGCAACGGATCCTTGCAGATCTGCGAGGCAAGCTCGACATTTTCGAGCGCTGTAAGATTCTGCACCAAGTTGTAGAACTGAAAGACGAAGCCGATGTCATAACGCCGATACAGCGTCAATTCCTTTTCGGAGAAATTGCTGATGTCGCGCCCGTCCAGCATTATGGTACCTGAAGTGCAAGTATCCATGCCGCCCAACATGTTCAGAACCGTGGTCTTGCCAGCACCTGATGGACCCACGACCACAACCATTTCCCCACGTTCAATATCGAAGGTAACGCCTGAAGCGGCCTTCACCTCAACTTCACCCATCTTATAGATTTTGCTGACGTTGCGGAATTCAACAAAGGCCATGGCTGCTCCGTACTCGCGTTCTTTCTCTTGAACACATTCTACAGAGCGTCAACTTGAGGCCCGTGACCAGCTCGTGTTGTTTGCCGAAATGAAACTTCGCAAGGCATGTTTCAGCACAAAGAGAAAATAGAGGCAGTGTTCTTGGAGGCAATGGAAAAGATAGAAGCCCTCTTGAAAGTGAAAAGGGCGCCCCATAGGAGGCGCACCCTCTAACCCTCGACGGGCGGTTTTAGTTTGACCGCTGAGGCCGCCCGTTTCGTCCTGCACATTCTACCACAAAACACGAGGAGATAACGAAACACCCCAAGCACACAATCCTATTCATGCTGAACAAAATCTCGCTTATGCTCAATACGGTGGCGGTCGCAGGCAGCTTGATACAAAGCCGAAGCAGCATTGAAAGGTGATGCCTATGAGAGCCTAAGGTGCCGCACCTGCGCCTCCATCCGCAAGAATGCATGGGAGAAATACATGAAGCCGAAAAGCAGCTGAAGATGTCCGGCACCGCACGAGATGTCCCGCGCCTCGCGAATCCGGGCAGAAAAAAAGCGCACTTCTCGGTGCGCTCCGATGTTCGAAACATCCGATGCG
>CALBGP010000031.1 GCA_937892845.1 uncultured Eggerthellaceae bacterium
GTCGGGGTCCTTCTGCATGGCCCCCGTCGGGCAGTTGGCCACGCAGGCGGGGTCGACGCAGTGGTTGCAAGCCATAGATGTGAAATAGCCGAACACGTCCTTGGGCACAAAGCATCCAGCATCGTCTTTCTCCCAAGATCCGTTCTGGTAATTCAGAACCTTACGATAAAGGTTCTCTGCCGGGAGCTTATAGGTCTCCTTGCATGCAACCTGGCATGCTTTGCAGCCGACGCAGTTCGCCTGATTGAAATAGAAACCGTATTGAGACATGACTCCCCCTTACTCCTCGATGCCGACAGGCGTCACAATCGGGCGATTCTTATCAGGCAGAAGCTCGATGTTTCCGTCGTATTTCTCAACCTGCAGGACGGTGCCGGTCCAGGCCTGGCATCCGCCGCCGGAAGCCTTGGGGGCCTGCAGGACGTTGGGGCAGCCGCCCATGTCGATGCCGGTCTCCTCGTCGATCTGCATCCATGCGCCATCCTGAAGGGCCACAGCGCCGGGAACCAGGGTGGGCATCACCTTCGCAGGTCGCAGAACCTGTCCGTACGGGCTTGTCATCAAAACGATATCGCCGTTCTTGATGCCGCGGGCCTCGGCGTCGACGGTGCTCATGAAGCATTCCTGGGGGAATGCTTCGCGCAAAGATACGACGCTGTCGTTGACGGAGTGGGCGCGGCGCAGGCTGTGCGGGGTCCACAGGAGCAGCGGGAACTCTTCAGTCCTTGCCGCCGCACCCTGCTCAGCATCTCCGACCTGATACATGCCGATGGGAGCGATCTGGGAGTAGCCGACCGAATTGACCATGTAAGCCAGCGTCTGGCAGTAGATTTCGAACTTTCCGGATGCTGTGGGCAAAGGAGATCCCTCAGGATCGGCGATGAATCCCATGTACGGCTCGGGGATGAAAACATCCTCTTTCTGCGGATATTTGAAATAGCCCTTATCCTTGAATTCCGTGAAGCTGATCATGCCCTCTTCGCGCGGTTCGGCACCTTCTGCGCCGAATGAATCAGCTTCTTCCTGAGAGATGCTGATGAGCGGCTGCGTCTTGAATGTCTCTCCATCCATGATGGTGGAGTCGCGAACACTTGCATAGCTGCGCTGGGCATCGGTCTGGGCATTTACCACCGCAGGATCGACACCGAGCCTCTCGGCAAGCTGCTCGGCAATCCAGCCCTCAGTTTTAGCCTCATAAAGGGGATCCATGATATGGTCGGTCCAGTACAGGGTGGTCATATCCTCGGCATACGTGATATCGCCCTTCTCCCACCAGCCCGTCACGGGCAGAACTACGTCACAATACTGACGAGTGGGATCAAAGAAGGGATCGGCACCCCAAACGAAGTCCATGCTGCGAATCGCGCGAATGCCGGCATTTGCATTGGGTTGCTGATTGAGGTAATTACGGCCACCGCCGAGATACATCGCATGGATATCGAGCTTATGCTTGCCTTCGGGCCAGCAATCGCGGCCGTACTCGCCATCGAGAATGCTCTGCCAGCATTCGGACGGTTCGATGTTCTCCCAATCGGCGCCCTGAAGCTTCGCGAACACGGGAATCGGGTAGTACATATATACAGGAGCGCCGGCAGGAGCCAAAGGATTGACGGGATTCATGGCAGCGCTCGTAGAATCGCCGTTAGAGACAGTTCCTCCCATATATGAACGCATGCCCGCCCAGCCCATATAATGGCCAGGCGTTCCAATACCGCCGTGCATGAGGGCCATGGTGTAGAAGCTCTGCACCAGCTGCTCGCCGGCAGGAATCTTCGACGTGGACATTGCGGAGAAGAAGTTGACCTTGTCGGTATTCGCTATCTCCTCTGCGAGATCGATGATGACCTGCTCGGGAACGCCGCAAATCGATTCAGCCCATTTCGGCGTCTTGGGTTGGCCGTCGCCGGTGCCAAGGACATAATCCTTGAAGTTGCCTTCTGCCGGCGCACCTTCGGGCATGTGATCCGCATCGAAACCAATTGTGTACTTATCCAAGAATTCCTGATCGAACTGATTGTTCACGATCCACTGATGGCAGATTGCCAAGATGAGAGCGGTGTCCGTACCAGGCAAAATGGGTACCCACTGATCGGCCACAACCTGGGCAGTCTGGTTCAGCCAAGGATCGATGACGATGACCTTGGCGCCGGCCTCATGGCACTGCTGCAGCCACCATGCATGGTTGCCGGCTTTCTCTGCAGCCCAATTGCAGCCGAACATGACATGCAGCTCGCTTTGACGCAGCTGCAAAGGATGCGGGTTATTTGAAATTCCGAACCCGCCGAGGATGTGGGTATCCGCGACGGAGAAGGATCCGAATGAAATCGTACCCGCCTCCGCATGGACCGTACCGCCCAGAGCGTCGAGCAGACAGACCGTCTGGTCGAAATTACGGGGAGAAGCAGTGTTGGACGCCGCACCGCAAAGAATCCCCTTCGGTCCGTACTTGTCCAAAGTCGATTTGATCCCACCGGCAACGTAATCGAGGGCCTCTTCCCAGCTGATGCGCTCCCATTCGTCCTTGCCGCGCAGCTCTCCATTGGGCTGTTCAGGGCTCCAATTCTTGCGCTTCATGGGGTACTTGATACGGGCGGGCGAAAGATGGTTGCTGATCTGGGCACGGCCTCGCACGCATGCTCGCCTCTGGGGCAGCGCGTAGCTATCGGAATCCTCTTCATCCGTGCGGATTTTGATTGGAACGCCATCTTCTACATACACTTTGATCATGCAGCGAGACGACCCGCAGCTGCAATTGTACATGCAGGTCGTGGTCTTCCATTCACCCTTCGACTCATCGATGCCAGCATCGCCGGCACCCTGCGCAGGCTCCTCTTCTGTTTTGGGCGCGCACGAAGTCAGGCCGACCAGGCCCGCGGCACCCGCGCACGCGGCGCTCCACTGAAGGAAATTGCGCCTTGTGAGATTCATCTCTGACATGCATCCTCCTCTATCAAGCGTTAAATTCGGAGCATGCAGCACGATGACTGAGAACACGGGTAGGCAAACCGCCCCGGCCCCCCTCAGCCGAATCTCGTCCTAGGTGCCCCCTTAACAAGGTGTCATAGTAGAGCGTTTCACCGATTCAGTCAATCGGTGTTTGCTTTCAAAGATGTTTATCGGATAATGTCATGGAAACACAGTGCAGCCCCCCTGCCTGCAAACAGCAAACCGCCTGAAAGTCGAAAGCACCGTGTACGGCATTCTTATCACGACATATCTTTTCCTCGGCGGCGCCGCAAGCGGGTCATTGCTCATCATGTGCTCGTGGAGCCTCATCTTCCACTACCGCAAATCGCACCGATCGCCCCGCATCAGACGCGCATTCAGAGCCCTGAAGTCGGCGGTCTATACCATCAGCTTCATTCTCCTTGCCATATCGGTCCTCTGCCTCGCATTCGACCTGGCAAGTCCCCACAGAGCCTACCTCCTGTTCATGCGACCGCATCCCACACCCATCACATTCGGAGCGTTCGCTCTTACGTTCGGACTTGCGATTGGTTTTTTGCTGGTCGTGGCAAACCTTCTGCGACCGCGGGCGATGAACGGCTACGTCAAAGGGGCGCTTGAGGCGCTGGGCGTAGTCTGCTCCATCTGCATCATGGCCTATACCGGAGTTTTTCTTTACACCCAACCAGCTGTGGCCATCTGGCACACCGTCACCATTGTCCCCTTGTTCATTTTCTCCTCGATATCATCCGGCATTTCCGTTGTTCTGCTCATCGACTACTTCATTCAAGGCAAAGTCTTGCTCCTCCGAACCGTGCAGCCCATGCAGAAGCTCCACCTTGTCTGTCTGGCTTTGGAAAGCGCGGCATTGGCCGCCTTCGCATTCGCCATGTTCGGCAATCCCCATGCATCGAAATCCGTCGATCTGCTCCTTAACCCCGACATGCTGGGATGCGCAGGACTAGGTATCGTAGGCATGGGGATCATCGCTCCTGCTTGCCTGGAAACATACGCTTTGACCAGGGGGCAATGCCGATCGATTCCGATTTCCGACGTCATCTGCCTCATTGGCGGATTCTGCCTGAGATTCTGCATTATTATGTGCGGCGCCCATTGACCGTCCGGATATCAGGAGTACCGAAGAAAGACAAGAGGAACCAACACGTGCACGAAACGGACAACATACCGTTCGAGGTCGACGAAACATCGGATCTGCCCATCTGGGTGCAGCTTCGCAACCGCTTCGCCTTCCTCATCAAGACCGGCCATTTCAAAGACGGAGAGCAGCTGCCCAGCGTCCGCAGCCTGGCTGCCTCGGCCATGATCAACTACAACACCGTCGCCCGAGCATACCGCGATCTCGAACTGGAGGGATTGGCGGTATCCGTTCGAGGACGCGGCATGTTCGTTCAAGGGAACAGAGAAAACGGCAAAGAGTCGGAGACAGCCTCAGCAGACGCGCTGCTCGAAGACTGCGTGCGCCAATACCGCGCGCTCGGCATGACCTACGAAGACATACATGAACATATGTCGGCGCTCGTTTCCGATTTGAAGTCCAAAGCCGACAATGAGCTGACCAAGAGAATGGAGTTCTGCAAATGAAGCGCAAGCAGATCGATGAAACCCCCGTCGGCTCACGCCGCAGCGAACGCGATGAGGCCGTCCAGATCGAATCGTACAATTCGCCAAAAACCCGCTACGCCAACGAGAACGCCGGCACGGTTTTCTCAGCTGCGCTATTCATGCTCGCATTCGCGCTGGGCATGGGGGCAAGCTTCCTAGTGGCAGGCCGCATAGAGATCTTCGGCATCACTGTATCTATTCTGGTTGCAACGATCGCCGTATTCACCATACGAATCGCATCGGAATGGGAAAAAGTGGTCATCCTGCGCTTCGGAAAATACCATCGCACATGCGGCCCCGGTCTTTATGTCACCATTCCGTTCATCGACCACATCGCACTGCGCGCCGACCAGCGCGTTCAAATCACAGGATTCAGCGCCGAAGAGACCCTGACGGCGGACCTGGTCCCCACAAACGTCAACGCCGTCGTGTTCTGGATGGTCTGGGATGCCGGCAAAGCCTGCATGGAGGTGGAGGACTACTACGACTCCGTAGCGCTCGCCGCCCAAACAACCTTGCGTGACACCATCGGCCGCAAAAGCATCACAGACGTGATCACGCACCGTACCGTACTGGACGAAGAACTCAAAGAAGCCATTGCCGAAAAGACGGAAACCTGGGGCGTGAGCGTGCTGTCCGTGGAGATCCGCGACATTGTCTTGCCGAAATACCTGCAAGAGGACATGTCAGCCGAGGCACGCGCCGAACGAGAGCGCGACGCACGCATGGTCCTGGCAGAAATCGAGAAGGACATCGCCTCGATGCTGCACGAAGCAAGCGACATCTACCGCGAAGACGAAGTGGCTTTCAAGCTCCGCCAGATGCACCTGCTCAATGAAGGCATCAAGCAAACCAACGGCACCATGGTGGTCCCCAGCGCATATACCGAAGGATTCACGCAGGATATCTCGGGAGCAGGGCAAGGGCAGCACTAGAGAGCGGCAACCACGCTCCGAAGATGACATCCCGAATCGAAGCCGAGGGATATAATCAGGCAAACGCGACCGGACCACCTCATCTTCGCAAGGAGACCGATGCTATACCGCTTCGACACGCAGGCGGGCCTTTCCATGGCTCCGCTTGACACCATACCGCTCGAAAACGAATACGATTTCACACCTGCGGGCGCCCCGGACACCGGCGGCGCCTCTAACGGTGCCCATACGGCAACGTTCTACGCCTTCAACACCGTGGTCACCCTGCAGGCATGGGATGCGGAGGGAGTGCACCCCGAGGCCGGCAGCGAGCTTGCGCGCTCGGCATTCAAAGCGGCGCTTGCCGACTGTCGGACCTTCGAGCGCCTGTTCTCACGCACGCTGTCCCATAGCGACATCAGCCGCCTGAACGCAGCGCAAGGAGCCTGGACACCCATCGCCGATGCCACTTTCGACCTGCTGGGCGAAAGCATCCGGTATTGCCGCGAATCTCACGGCACCTTCGATATCACCATCGGCGCCGCAACGAGGTTGTGGGACTTCCACCGCAGCGTCATCCCCGATCCTGCCGAACTCGCCGAGGCGCTGCATCACGTCGACTTCCGCATGATCGAGCTGACAGGCGAAGCAGGATTGCGCATGGCGCGGCTTGCCGATCCAGCGGGCGCGGTCGACGTCGGCGGCACGGCGAAGGGGTTCATCGCCGATGCGCTGCGCGAGAGGCTTTTCGCCTGCGGATTGCGACACTTCCTCATCAACCTGGGCGGCAATGTCATGGTATGCGGAGGCAAACCCGATGGCAGTCCGTTTCGCGTGGGGATAAAAGATCCGAAGAACCCGAGCGCCATCTTGGGCGCCATCCCCATAACCGATGGCTCCGTTGTGACAAGCGGCCTGTACGAACGCGCATTCGAACGTGACGGCGTCCGCTTCAGCCACATCCTCAGCTCGGAAACCGGATTCCCCATCGCGACCGATGCCGAAAGCGTTACCGTCGTGGCCGCGCGCAGCGCAGATTGCGATGGCTATTCGACTACCCTGTGCGCATTGGGGATAGACGAAGGGCTGGCATTCGCACGAACACATCCGGAACTTGCATCCGTGATATTCGTCGATGCGGACAATAAGCTGCACATGCAGTCCGCATGCAGTGCATGACAACCACGAAAAGCCGCCCGGTGGCGGCTTTTCTGCGTTATCCATTCAAAGGCAAACGAACTACGAAGAACCTACAGATCGTCGTCTTCGGTTTCCTCTTCGTCAGCTTCGACGGGAAGCGCGTTGGGATCGGGCTCGATGAACGGCTCGAACACCGGCTCGCCAGTGGCGGGCTCGTAGAGCTCCACCATGCCGGTCAGGATGTCGACGTACTGATACGACTGACGCGCAGTGCGGCCGCGCTTGCGATTGACTTCCATGATGAACAGAGAGGGATGCGCCTGCATGAGCGTGCCCTCGCACTCGACGATCTTAGAGCGGCCCATGTTGGCGCGCACCTTCAAACGAGTGTCGACGCGATGGGAAAGTTCCGTGCGGATATCGTCGACGATCCTCGCCTGCTTTTCCAAATCCATATGAGGGGTTTCCTTTGCTAGCTTGCATAATCCAGAATTTTGCAAGCGAATATTATAGCACGCTTGATGTAAAATGTATAATTTCGCAGGTCATACGCGGTTTTCACACACTTTCGCCTATAACTGGGCAGACACTGCCGCCCACCCATTCAGCAAGGCTCGATCAACGCGTCTCAAGAAGCGCACAGCCCAGATCCACGAACTCCTCCAGATCAAGCGACTCACCGCGGCGGCGGGGGTCGATGCCCGCACGCTCTAGGATGTCAGGCACGTGCTCCGCCATGAATGCACCGCCTGCTCCCCTACCCGCGAAATACGTCTTCATGGAGTTCGCTATGGTCTTGCGACGCGTTGCGAATGCGGCATCCGCCGCCAAGCACGATGCCTGCATGAGCGCCGGGGTGATATCAGCCTCAACCGCATCACGTCTGTTCAAGCGGATAACAGCAGATTCAACGCGCGGCGGCGGGAAGAAATTGCCCGGGCCCACGGGAAAACGGCCGGCAGGCCGGGCTATCAGATTCAGCTTAACCGTGTAGGCGCCGTAATCCTTCGTTCCCTTCGATGCCATCATGCGGTCGGCAACCTCTTTCTGCACCATGACCGTACAGCTCTCAAGGGAGTCGAACCGCTGGAAGTAATCAAGCACCAGCGTGGCGGCAACGGCATACGGCAGATTCGAGATGAACTTCGTGGGAGCCGGAATACCGTCCAGATCGGCCTGGTCAAGCTCAAGGGCATCCTTGCTGATCAGACGGAAGTTATCGAAATCCGCGCACGTTTCGGCAAGCACCGCCGGCAGGTCCGCATCGCGCTCAACAGAGACCACGTGCCCCGCACGGGCAGCAAGCGCCACCGTGAGCGTACCTATGCCGGGCCCCACTTCAAGAACCGAATCCTCCGGACCCACTTCGGACAGAGCGCAGATTTTGCCGATGATGGCATCGTTGACCAGGAAGTTCTGGCCCAAGGCCTTCTTCGTGGCCAGGCCATGGCGCTCAAGCGTTTCGCGCGTGGCGCTGGGGCAGGCAAGATATGAGAACTCGGGCATTGATTCCTCCTACTGGCCCCAGCCGATGCGGTCGAAGACCTCGGTCAAGGCGAAACCGGCGGCACCGAAGGCCGAACGGACGGTGGTTACAAGCGGATCGAATCCGTAGGGGTCTCCCCCGGCGCCGATCACGTGGAGATAGACAGGGCGCTTCGGCGCATCGGGCCCTACGCCGCCCATGGCCTGCAACGCTGCGGCGTTGGGTCCGCGACGACGCTCCCAATACGGCTGAAGCCGATCGAGCACGCATTTGAGCTGGGAAGGTGCGCCGGCGAAATACACCGGGCTGACCACGTGGATTTCCTCCACCTTGTCGATGAGGTCCATCAGCTCGCCCATATCGTCTTCAATCGCGCAGTCAAGGCGCCTGCGACACGCCTCGCAGCCCACGCAGCCCGATACCTCATGATCGCACACGCGCCAGATCACGGCGCTGGGAGCGAACGGCGAATCGGTCCTGCGGCCTTCAAGCTGCCGCTCAAGCTCGACCGCGTAACGGGCGCATACGCCTGCAGCGCGGGGCGAACCTACCAGAATCAACGACAGCGACATGACCACTCCTCAAACCGTGCAGCGCTGGGCTCAGGCGAAAGACCGGCAGACTCCTCAAACGCAGCGCATTGCTGCCAGGCGGTGGGCTCACGGTCCAGCAGCTCCAGCGTTGCATCATGCACGTCCTGCAAAAATGCCCGACGCGGCTCTCCCGGTTCCAGCCCGCGCAGCTTCGCCAGATGCTCAGCCACGAAAACGGTGAACTCGGGGCCGCATTCCTGGCCGCGGAACGGAACGGGTGCCATGTAGGGCGAATCGGTTTCAGCAAGCAGTCGTCCCGTCGGCACCGTAACCGAAGACGCCCGCAGATCATCGGAGCTTTTAAACGTCACGGCACCGCCGAAAGCCACATAGCATCCGCGATCGATCCAACGCGCAAGCTCATCAGGACCCACGCTGCAGCAATGCAGGAGCGTGCCTGCGGCGGGCCAGCCTTCCTCCTCCATGATGGCGAAGGCGTCCTCGTGGGCATCGCGGACGTGCAGAATCAGCGGAAGGCCGCATTCGTGCGCAATGGCAACCTGGCGACGAAAGACGTCGCGCTGCACATCACGCGGCGAAAGATCGTAGTGATAATCCAGGCCGACCTCACCCAAAGCGCAGGTCACAGGCTTGGCAAGCAAGCTGCGCAGAAGCTGCTCCATATCCGCATCCCATGATTTCGCATTATGGGGGTGCACGCCGACAGCCACGCGCACACGCGGGATGGACGCCGTGCAGCCGCATCGGTACGACAGCATCTCATCTGAAGTGGGCGCCTCGGGCAGGGGCGTGCCGGCAGCAGCCATGTCCGCACGGTGCTCCCCGAGCGCACGGCGCGTGCCCTCGAACACATCGGGCAGAAGGCGCATGGCGCCCGCCAGCCATTCGGGCAGATTCTCATAGACCGCCGCACCGTCTTCGGCAGGCTCAGCCACGGTGCAGATGAAATCCATCCCCATGACTGCGCAGCGAGCCAGCGAAAGCGCAGGGTCGGCCATCAAGTCAAGATGCGCATGGGAATCAGCTACAGGAGCCTCAAGCGACGGATCGGGCGAAGGCACCAGCTCGAAGCCACGCTTGCGCTGGCGTCTGAAAAGAGCATCGCAG
This sequence comes from uncultured Eggerthellaceae bacterium, assembly GCA_937892845.1. Taxonomy (GTDB): domain Bacteria; phylum Actinomycetota; class Coriobacteriia; order Coriobacteriales; family Eggerthellaceae; genus Slackia. The sequence continues at coordinate 9,771 of CALBGP010000031.1, forward strand.
AAGGAGACCTCCTGCGATGCTTCGGCGAATCTGGTCTGCGCGGATCCTGCAGCCCCTGCGGAAACTGCAACGGAAGCGTTCTTCTCCACGGGTGCCGTCCCTACAGCTCGATATCTTTCACGTCAAGGCGCGGGAACAGCGGATCGCCCTTCTCGACCGCGTTGCCGGCGGGCAGCTGGCCCCATGCAGCAGCGGATTCGATATCGGTGACGGCGGTCACATCGCCCAGGCTCAGACGACGGAAAACCTCAGCAGAGGTGTTCGGCATGAACGGGGCGAAGAACAGGGCCAGGATGCGGCAGGCTTCCAGCGCGTTGTAGAGGACGGCGGCCAGCTCGGCGCGGGTTTCCTCGGACTTGGCCAGGTTCCACGGAGCGCTTTCCTCGACGTAGAGATTGACGCGGCTGGCAAGCTCCTGCGCAGCCTCGACAGCTCCCGTGAAGTCGACCTGCTCCATGCAGGCATCGTAGCGGGCATACAGGCCGCACGCGATGTCCTTGAGCGGATTGGGCTCATCTGCCAGCTCGGCGGGAACCTCGGGCACCTTGCCTTCGAAATACTTGCCCACCATGTTGAATACGCGGCTGCACAGGTTGCCCCACGTATTTGCCAGGTCGGCGTTGTAGACCTGCGTCATACGCTCGATGGAGATATTGCCATCGGCACCGAAGCGCACGTCAGACAGGAAGTAATAGCGGTATGCGTCAACGCCGAAGACGTTCACCAAGTCGGCGGGCTTGATGCCGTTGCCCTTGGATTTGCTCATCTTCTCGCCACCCACCATGAGGAAGCCGTGACCGAAGACGGTATGTGCAACGGGCAGACCGGCAGCCATGAGCATAGCGGGCCAGATCACGCAGTGGAAACGGGTGATGTCCTTGCCCACGAAGTGGTAGCGCATGGGCCAACGAGATTCGAATTCGCCCGCACGGTCGGTGTCATTGCCGTATCCGATGCCGGTGAGGTACGCCAGCAAAGCATCGGCCCAGACGTAGCACACGTGTCCTTCGTCAAACGGCAGCGGAATGCCCCAGTCGAAGGTGGAACGGCTGATGGAGAGGTCTTTCAGACCGCTTTCCACAAACGTCACGATCTCATTGCGGCGCGTCTCGGGACGGATGAAATCAGGATGCGAAGCGTAGAAGTCAAGCAGGGGCTGCTGGAACTCGGAGAGCTTGAAGAACCAATTCTCCTCACCGGAGGCCATCATCTGCACAGGGCGTTTGCAGTCAGGGCACACAAAGCGGCCCTCTTCGTCCTTGAGCAGGTCGCTTTCAGCGTAATAGGTCTCCTCGTGGACGCAGTACCAGCCCTCGTAGCTTCCCTTGTACAGGTAGCCCTTCTCATACAGGTCGTTCCAGAATTTCTTCACCGTCTCAGCATGGCGCGGCTCGGTGGTGCGCACGAAGTCGGTGTAGGTGATGTCGAGCATGTTCCAGGCTTCTTTGAATGCCGGCTCAAGGCTGTCGCACCATTCCTGCGGGGTCATGCCGTTCTTCTCGGCGGTTTCGGCAACCTTCTGGCCGTGCTCATCCAAGCCGGTGACGAAAGCCACGTCGTAACCGTTCATGCGCTGGTAGCGGGCCACGGCGTCTGCGGCGATGGTGGTGTACGCGGTACCCAGATGAGGGGCGGCGTTCACATAGTAGATAGGGGTGGTAAACGAATAGGTTCCCTTAGACATGAGTCCTCTTCCTTGCCTTCGGCGACGAATGATGCCGCCTTGGGCGACCTTCCGGACACACGAATGGGCGCGCCCGGGATGTATAGATGCCGCAGTATTCTACCATGGAATGACAATGAGTCCCCCGAGCGCTATCATCGTGCTCATCCATGCACGAATGGGAGCACCACGTGATCGACCGTCTTATACATGCCATCCTTTCACACCGCAAAGCGGTGGTTGCGACGTTTTTGATTGCAGCCCTGGTTTCGGCAGCGTGCATCCCCTTCGTCAAGACGAATTACGACCTGGCAGACTACCTGCCGCCTTCGGCCCAGTCCACCACGGCGGTGCAGATCATGTCGGAGAATTTCGACCAGGCGATCCCCAACGCCAATGTCATGGTCGAAAACGTGACCATCGCCCAAGCCCTTGAAATCAAAGCGGACATATCGAAGATAGACGGCGTGGAAGGCGTGCTGTGGCTCGATGACGTAGCCGATATCACGCAGCCCCTCGAAATGCTGGACCCGACATTCACCGACACGTACTACCACGCGGGCAATGGCGGAGCAGGAACTGCGTTGTTCCAGGTCAGCGTGGCAGAAGGAAGCGAGAAGGACGCCATCGCCCAACTGCGCGCGCTCGTGGATGCACCGGGGCGGCAAGGGGCGGTTTCGGGCGAAGCCATGGACACGGCCCAAATGCAGCTGAGCATGGTCGACCAGGTGGGCAAAGCCGTCATGATCGTGGTGCCTACCATCGTGCTTCTCCTGATTCTGTCCACCATGTCCTGGATTGAGCCTGTGCTGTTTCTGGCCGCCATCGGCGTGTCCATCCTCATCAACATGGGAACGAACCTCATCTTCCCCGACGTCTCCTTCGTCACCTACTCGGTAAGCCCCATCCTCCAGCTGGCCGTTTCTCTTGACTACGCCATCTTCCTTCTGCACGCCTTCGCGGCGGAGCGGCGGCGAACCGATGACCTGGAGCTTGCCATGGCGCGCGCCATGCGCTCCTCAGCGGCGACGGTTGCCGCCAGCGCCACCACCACGCTGTTCGGATTCGCAGCGTTGGCATTCATGCAATTCCAGATCGGCGCGGATTTGGGCCTGAATCTGGTCAAGGGCATTGCGCTATCCTTCATCACCGTCATGGTGTTTCTGCCTGCCTTGACCATGATCATGGTCAAACTCATAGACCGCACCACGCACCGCCGCCTCATGCCCTCCTTCGAGCGCGTGGGGTCGGTCTTGGGCAAGCTGCGCGTCCCCACCCTGCTTCTGATCTGCGTTCTTGTGGTCCCCGCGTTTCTGGGCCAGGCGCACACCGCATTCACCTACCAGAACAACGTTGCGGACCCCAACCTGCGAGCAGGGGCCGACACCCTTGCGGTCCAAGAGGAATTCGGCCAGCAGAACGCCATGGTGGTGCTTGTCGAGCAGGGCAACCCCGCAGCCGAAGCCGCGCTTGCGCATGACCTGGGCGAATTGGACAACGTGAAATCCGTCATGTCGTTTCCCACCACTGTGGGAACGGGCATCCCCAGCGAATTTTTGGACGAAAGCATCACCGCGCAGTTCTACTCGGGCGGCTGGGCGCGCATCATAGCCTATCTTGACACCGACGTTGAAAGCGATGAGGCCTTCGCCACCGTCGAAACCGTATCCAACGCCGCCGCGCGTCACTTCGACACCTTCTACACGGCAGGGCAGTCGGCGAACCTCTATGACATGAAGAACATCGTCGCCGTGGACAACATAGTGGTAAGCCTCATGGCCGTCATCTGCATTTTCCTGGTGGTGATGATCACATTCCGCTCACTCGCAATTCCGGTGGCGCTGCTTTTGACCATCGAATCGGGCATCTGGATCAACCTCTCCATCCCCTATTTCATGGGCGAGCACGTCAACTTCATCGGATACCTGGTCATAAACACCGTGCAGCTGGGCGCCACCATTGACTACGGCATCCTGCTGACTACCCACTACCTGCGGTGGCGAAAGCAGGTACCTGCGCGCGAAGCCGTTCACCGGGCGCTGGGGGAAACCTTCCCGTCGCTTCTTGTCAGCGCCGGCATCCTGGCCACTGCCGGATTCGCACTCTACGCATCTTCGGCCATCGCCGCCGTCTCAAGCCTGGGCATGCTGCTCGCACGCGGTGCGCTCATATCGTTGGCGCTGGTCACTTGTCTGCTTCCCGCGCTGCTTGTCTACGGCGACGGCATCATCCGCCGTCTGACATGGCGCCCGGGATTCGCGTCCGCCCGCAAAGCTTCCGGCGACAAGGATGCATCCCTTGCGCCATCGCGCTCCGCAACTGAACCATCAGGAGAACCCCATGAACGCTAGAACCGCCGCATGCCGCACCCTGCTTGCCGCCGCTTTCGCTTTGAGCATCGCAGCCGGATCCGCCCTGTCTTTGGGCGGCTGCTCTGCGGGCACAGACCCCGAGCCCGAAAACGCCGGATCCGCAACGCAGGCATCTGCCGAAGGCGCACCCGCAACCGCTTCAGGCGATGCGTCCTACGAGAAGGCCGAAGTCATCTATGCCACGCTTGACAGCATGGGCGCGGTCGAATCCGTCTACACCGTCAACCGCTTCGACGTGAAAACACCCGGCACCATCATCGACCGCGGACAATACGGCTCCGTTGCGGCCTTGTCCGAAACGGGCCAGGTGACGGCAAACGGGGAATCCGTCAACATCGATGCAGACGAAGGTGTGTTCTACTACCAAGGCGATGCGGGGGCAATAGACCTGCCCTGGAAGGTATCTTTCGGCTACAAGCTCAACGGACGTGACGTTTCCCCTGATGAGCTTGGCGGCGCGTCAGGGTCGCTGGAAATCTCCATCGACACGAAGCGCAACGACGCCGTAAGCGAATCGGCATTCTACGACAGTTTCATGCTGCAGATCACGCTCAGCATGCCCACGTCCTCCGCCAGCGACATCAAGGCTGAAGGCGCCACGATCGCCACAGCGGGCAAGAACACCACCGCCGCCTTCGCCGTGCTTCCCGGCCACGATGCGCACCTTACGTTGAGCGCGAACGTCGAAGACTTCACCATGGACGGCATCCAGATTGCGGCGCTGCCGTATTCGCAGGCCATGGAGATGCCCGACACCTCTGAATTGACAAGCGGGATGGAAACCCTGTCCGCAGGAGTGGCCGGACTTGCCGGCGGTGCGGCGCAGTTGGCAAGCGGCGCGACGCAGCTGGCCGCAGGTTCATCCGAATTCGGAAGCGGACTTGAAACGCTCGCCGCATCGGGAGACCAGCTCATAGAGGCATCGAGTCAGATGTCCGAAGCCCTCCAGGCCGTATCCGACGCTTTGGGCAAGATAGACCTTGACCAGGACATCTCCAGCCAGATATCGCAACTGCCCGCCATCCTGCGTCAAGCGGCCGACGCCCTTGAAGCGCAGGCGTCAACCGCCCATGACGTGTGGGTGGCATTTGAGCAGGCTCGAAGCGCACTCGGCGCAGCCATGGAGACGCTCAGGTCGGATTTGGTGCTCGATGACGCCCAGATAGAGGCCGCCCTGGCACAGGTCGAAGACACCGACGCGTACGCAACCGTCCAGACGTTGGCCCGATCCTATGCGGATGCCCGCGCCGTCATCGCGGCATATGACGGGACTTCGTCCGCCTTCGCCGAAGCGGCCGCACTGCTGGAATCCATCGGCGGGGATGACGCGCTTGCCACCGCACAAGCCCAAGCCGCATTGATGCGCGAAGCCGCAGACCTGCTTGAAGCGGGCGGGGATGAATCGCTCGCTGCGAAGCTGCAGGAGCTCATCAGCGGGTTGTCCCAGATGGCAGGGCAGTTCGCCGCCTTCCATGACGGCGTGGCCCAGTTCGCAGACGGCGTGGACCGTCTCTCAGAGAGCTATTCCGGGCTGGAAGAGGGAACCGGGGAGCTTGCCGCAGGTGCGACTGCGCTCAGCCAGGGTCTTGGCGCCCTCTCGGCATCGGTCGCCCTGATTCCGCAGGCAATATCGACGCAGATAGATGCCATGCTGAATGACTTCACCTTCCCTGCTTTCGAGCCCGTGTCCTTCATGTCCCCTGACAATCAGCACGTGACGCAAGTCCAGTTCGTCATGGCGACTCCGGCGATCAAGGCGCCCGACACCCCCGATGAGCCCGATGCCGAACAACCCGAGCCCACCATCTTTGACCGGGTGATTGCACTGTTCGAATAACGCGGCCGGAGCGCGGCGGTCAACTCGAAATCCCGACCAGCGCAAAACCATGTCGGAGCAAACCGGCTGCGGCATGCGCACATCCGCGCGTCAGCCGCAGCCGGCATAGAGCATCCTAGAATGCAGACAGATAGATTGCTTTCGCGTCTTCGCAGGTCAGCTTCTTGAACGCGCCGAAAACCTCACCCTTGTTCGCCTTGAGCGGGGGCAGAAGCGCATCGATATCATCCGGCGTGATGCCGAATTCGCCGAGCTTTTCAGGCATGCCCAGCGACATGAAGAAGGCCTGCAGCTCATCGATTGCCGCCAGCACCGCATCCTCCACGGCCGTCTCCTGGTCGGTGAAGCCTTCGTCTCCCTCTTCAAGGGGCTCGATGCCGAAGAGGTCATGCGCGAAGGACAGAAAACGCTGCGGATCCTCGCGCCACACATAGCGCATCCATGCGGGCATGACCACCGCAAGACCCGCACCGTGCGTGATGGACGTGTCGAAGGCGGAAAGCTCATGCTCGAGCGCGTGGCTGGACCAGTCTCCCACGCGCGCCGCCGTCAGACCGCGCCCGATGCCCGCAATGCCATTGTGGGCAAGCATGCCCGCCCACATGATATTCGCGCGCGCATCGTAGTTCTCCGGGTCCTCCATGACGATGGGAGCTTCCTCCATGATGGCGGAGATGAGCCCCAGCGCAATGTTGTCGGTAACGGGAACGGCGCCCACGCCGCTGAAGTAGCGCTCAAGGATGTGGGCGATCATGTCCGTCACACCTGCAGCCGTCTGATACGGCGGCAAAGTGAAGGTGAGCTCAGGATCGAAGAAAGCCATCACCGGGCGGAACCTGTCGGAATTCACGCCCGTCTTGCGTCCTTCGGCATCATTGCTGATCACGCAAGAATCCGATGCCTCGGAGCCCGCAGCGGGGATGGTGAGGACGCAGGCAACGGGCAGGCATTGGCCCACCGTGGCGCGCTTCTCGAAGAAATCCCACACGTTTCCCTCGTGGAACACGCCGAACGACACGGCTTTCGCGCAGTCGATGACCGATCCGCCGCCCACGGCCAACACCAAATCGACACCGCGCTCCCGGGCAATGGCAATGCCCTCGCGCACGCTGGTCACCTCGGGATTCGGGCGGACGCCGCCAAGCTCGAAGCTGGCAACCCCCGCAGCCTCAAGGGAAGCCTTCACGCGGTCAAGCGTTCCGCTGCGCACAACCGAGCCGCGACCGTATACGAGCAGCGCCTTGCGGTACCCGGCGGCGGCCAGCTGCTCGCCGACGGAATCCGTGACTCCGCGTCCGAAAACGAACTTCGTCGGGGAAAGGAAAGTGAAGTCATTCATGTAAGCTCCTATCATCAGGCCTTTCGGCTTCTCACCCTATTTCAGCCGCACCGCGGTCCACGCTGAACCCCGGGCGCGCGGCCTTGCTACCGAGCCCCATGCACCAGGTCGTAGGCCTCGTTGCGCGAAATACCGTACTCACGGCGAAGAACCGCAACCGCATCTTTTTTCGAACACGCCCCGTCTGCCAGAAGCTGGGCGGCACGGTCTGCCGCCGCCAAACGCGCAACCTCTTCGGCACCCGCCCGTTCGGCTTCGGTGGCGGGTCCTATCACGAATGCGATTTCGCCCTTGATTCCGCCTTCGGCATCACGCTGCGCAAACCGCTGCGCCACCTGGGGTGCAGACGCCCGCACAACCTCTTCGTAGCGCTTCGTGAGCTCACGGCATACGGCAACCTCGCGATTCGGCAAGACTTCAGCCACGACAGCAAGCGCGTCCGCCAGCCTGTGCGGGCTCTCATAGAACACCAGCACGGCATCCAAGCCGCTCAAGGCTTCAAGCACCGCCCGGCGCTCACCGTCTTTACGCGGGAAGAACCCGGCGAAGTGAAACGAAGGATTGTTGAATCCCGCAGCCACATACGCTGTGGATGCCGCACATGCCCCGGGAAGAACCTCCACCGCGCCACCTGCAGCGCGCACCGTCTCAACCAGACGCAATCCGGGATCGGAGACGCCGGGCGTACCCGCATCAGAGCAGTACACCACACGCTGCCCCTCTTCGATCCTGCGCACGACACCCGCCGCAGACGCCATATTGATGGATGCCTCGTCAAGCCTCATCAGGCTTTTCTCAATCCCGAAATGCGCGAGCAGCTTGCCTGTCACGCGCGTATCTTCGGCGCAGACGACATCAGCGGCGCGCAGCTCTTCAAGGGCGCGCAGCGTCATATCGCCCAGATTGCCGATGGGTGTGGGGCAGATGACCAGTTTTCCAGACATTGCAGCGCCGTCTCCTTTCCGCATGCATGCGATGGCGCCCTCGTTTGACCGAATCATTCTACTACGGAACCCATCCGTCATCTCAAGCCGCCGAGGATAAGCGCGGGCAAACCATCCGGATGCGGACGGCCCCGCCAACCGCAGCATCGACAATCCGGCCCAGCCATTGAAGCCCCTCCAGAAACGCCCTGACAAAGAGGAGGTCCCGGCCGAAGCAAATCCGACCGGGACCTCACACGGATCTGGAGAACAGATACGTGATGCGAACGATTCAGCCTACTCTGTCATCTTGCGGACACGGCCTTTCTCGTCCCACACAGCCGCATAGCCGCCGGCGATGAGACGATCGAGCGCCGCCTGCTCCTGACCTTCGGGAACATCGATGCTCTCAAGGTAGACACGCTGGAACTTGGGGTTGTCATAGTAGAGCTCGGTCTTGAAGGGATTGCGCTTCTTGCCGAAGATGGTGTACATCTGGTAAACGAACACACCAATGTTGAACAGCAGTGCGATAACCGAAATGGTCATGTGCGCCGCGGGGCTGTTGGTGGAATGCACCACGAAAGCGGGATGCAGATAGAACCACGGAATGGTCATGGTCACGATCATGTTCACGGCCAGCGTACGCACGCGGTGCTGGGCATAGGCGCCGCGCTTCATGAAAAACGCCGGGATGGTGCATGCCGCAAGGAGCACCAAGCCGCAGTACATGGAGCGATCGGAAACGCTGTTGTAGGTGTACGCGAAATTCCACAGGTCGTAACCTATGATCCAGAACCACAGCTGATCAGGCCAAACATAGTCCTTCTTCTTGCCGCGGCTGACAATGATGCCGAAAAAGCCGCAAATGCAGATGGCGTTCAGGATGCCTGCGACGCCGTTGATCACGTTCCACGGACCACCGACCACCATATAGCCGTCGACGATGCCGTTGACGCCCGTGAGCTGGAAGTCGCGGATGCACGCCTCCAGGATGTTGATGGCGAAGATGATGGGCGGGATGCACACGATCCACTTCTTCTGGAAAGCCGGGAAGTAGACGATCAGCCATCCCAGAATGGCGCCCGCAAGGCAGGAGTACGTCTTGACCCACTGGAACCACGTTCCCGCACCCGTCCCTTCGACCGCCGTGTGCGGCCAGACGAAGACGGTGAGAACCAACGGAAGCGCTATGAACAAAACACCGCCCACCCATTTGTTCAGGCGGGACAACTCGTTCATCCCTATCAGGAAGACCAGATAGAGCACAACGCTCACACATGCCGTAGCCGACAACGGCTCATAGAAGAACATGCGAACACCCCCTCATACCGATTTTTACGATATGGCCGAACTGTAGCAGGCACGGGAAGGTCGGTTTCGACGATTGAACCTTGAAACGTCAACGGCAAGGCGTTACACGACGGGTATGATATGGAGCCGACCGCACACGCCGCATCAGATGGAAAAGGGGAAGTAGCAATCCATGCAGCATATCGACCGCATAGGCCTGATCGAGGCCATTGCATGCCAGTCTCTTTGGGGCTTCATCTGCATACTCTGGAGGCTGCTCTCAAGCCAATCTGCCCTCTACTTGCTTGCCGCCCGTATGATCTGGGCATGCGCCTTCATGCTTCTGCTCTGCGTCTTGGTCAAACGAACGCGGTTCCTGTATCTGCTCCGGGACCGACGCGCACGCCGGTTTCTCCTTGCGTCAGCGGTCATCACAAGCGTGAACTGGGGAATCTACATCTGGGCGGCGAACAGCGGACATCTTCTGGAGACAAGCATAGGCTACTATCTGAGCCCCCTTCTCACCATTGCCTTCGGACCCCTGGTGTTCTCCGAGCGCCTAACCCGCATGCAGAAGATAGCTTGCGCGCTGGCCGCATTCGGTGTGGCGTCGTTCATCCTCATCGAAGGCGGTTCCATCTGGGTCTCGTTCACCATTGCCATTACCTTCGCAGCATACGGGGCCGTGAAAAAACGCGGCGGCTATCCTGCCATGCCGGGCATGGCGGTGGAAAGCATCTTCAACGCGCTGATCGGCGCAGCGATCTTCGGCATCGCAGCCTTGTTCCCCGGGATATGGAACCTGGTGCCGCCGACACCGGACGCCATGGCCGTCACGTCGCCTGCCGCCGTATCCCTGCTCATCATGCTTGCCGGCGTGCTGACCGCAGCGCCCTTGCTGCTGTACTCTGCCGCAGCGAACCGCATCACCATGGTGGCCAACGGATTCGTGCAATACATCGCCCCCACCATCGAACTCGCACTTGCGGTGACCCTCTTCGGCGAAGCATTCACCTTGGGTCACGGTGTCTGCCTTGCCTTCGCCTGGGCGGGCATAGCGTTGATATCCATCGAACTCGTGACGGCAACGAAACGCGCCAGGAAGCTGTATGCGTGACACAGCGTCCCGGCGCAAACGGTTTGCTCGGCGACCCGCCTACTTGCCTTCGGCCAGATTCGCCTTGGCGACGCTGATCATGAGCTTGATGCGGTTGAGCTGATTGACCTCGGAAGCACCGGGATCGTAATCAACCGCCACGATGTTGCTTTCGGGGTAGCGGCGGCGCAGCTCCTTGATGACGGACTTGCCCACCACATGGTTCGGCAGACAGGCGAAGGGCTGCGTGCACACCACATTCGGAGCGCCGGTGCGGATGAGCTCCACCATCTCAGCCGTGAGCAACCAGCCTTCGCCCATGGAGTTGCACAGGCTCAGAATCTCGCTGGCATAACCCGCAAGCTCGTAGATGTCCGCCGGCGGCTCGAAGCGGACGGACTCGCTCAGCGCACGGTTGAGGGGACGGCGCAGCATGTCCAAGGCCTTGAGCCCTATGCGCGCACCTATAGCACCGGTGGCCGAACGGCCCAACGGCTCTTTCTGGAAGATGGCGCCCGCTATGCCGAACAGGAAGAATTCGGTCAGCCCCGGTACCACGGCCTCGCAGCCTTCGCGTTCTATCACGTCGACGATCTGGTTGTTCGCCGTGGGGTGGAACTTCACCAGGATCTCGCCCACGACACCCACACGCGGCTTGGTGCCCTCCCCTTCAAGGGGCAGTGTGTCGAAGTCCTCGATGATCTCACGGCACGTGCGCTTCCACTGGCGACGGTTCACGCCTATGGACAGCTGCTGGCGGCATACGGTCATCCAGTGGTCGAACAGATGCTGGGCGCTGCCGGGCTCAACCTCGTAGGGGCGGGTGCGGTACAGGCACATCATCAGCAAATCGCCGTAGAGGATGCCGTATATTGCCTGATAGAGCATCTTGGGCGTGACCTTGAAACCGGGATTGGACTCCTCGAGCTTCTTGAAGGACAGCGAGATGACGGGGATATGCCCCAAGCCTGCAGCGGCCAGCGCCTTGCGGATGAGGGCGATGTAGTTCGTGGCGCGGCACCCGCCGCCCGTCTGCGTGATGATGACCGCAAGCTTGTCGATATCGTAGCGGCCGCTGGTCACGGCCTCCATGATCTGGCCGGTGACAAGGATGGACGGGTAGCAGATGTCGTTGTTGACGTATTTCAGGCCGGCATCCACCGCTCCATGGTCAACGCTGGGCAAAAGCTCCAGGTTGTAACCGTTCTTGCGGAAGATCTCAACCAGCAGGTCGAAATGGATGGGGGCCATCTGGGGGCACAAGATGGTGTATCCCGCATCCTTCATCTCCTGGGTGAACTGGACCTTCTCGAATTCGGTGGACACGCCTTCGCGCTGCTTGAACGACAGGCCATCGGCAACCGGGCAGCCCATGCGGGATTGCGCCTGGGCATCGGCGCGCTCGTCGGCCTTGTCCTTGAGGGCGGCAAGCAGGCTTCGCACACGGATGCGCGCGGCGCCAAGGTTTGAAACCTCATCGATCTTGAGAACCGTATACACCTTGCCCGCAGCCTCCAAGATCTCCTGGACCTGATCGGTGGTCAGCGCATCAAGGCCGCAGCCGAAGCTGTTGAGCTGGATGAGATCCAGGTCATCGCGCTGGGTTGCCACCTTCGCCGCGGCGTAGAGGCGGGTATGGTACATCCACTGGTCCACCACGCGGATGGGTCGCTCGAGCGTACCCAGGTGGGCGATGGAGTCCTCCGTGAGCACCGCCAAGCCGAATCCGGTCAGAAGCTCGGGGATGGCATGGTTGATTTCGGGGTCGTTATGGTAGGGGCGCCCCGCCAGCACGATGCCATGGGATCCCGTCTGCTCCATCCAGCGCAGCGTCTCCTCGCCCTTGGCGCGAATCTCATCATGGAAGCGCTCATCTTCGGCCCACGCAGCATCCACGGCGGCGTCGATTTCGGCCTGCGTGGGAGGCGTGCCGTGCTTGCAAGCGGCGTCCGGGAAATTCTCCACCAGCTCCGCAAACAGGCGGCGCTTGAGGTTTTCCTTCTTGTCGTAAGGCAGCCACGGGTTGAGGAACTTCGTTTCGCAATCCCGCAGCTCGTCGATGTTAAGGCGCAAAGCCTCAGGATAGCTGGCCACAATGGGACAGTTGAAGTGGTTTCCGGCACCTTCGTCTTCCTGGCGCTCCCATTTGCTGCAGGGGAACCAGATGAAATCCGGACGCTTCGCCAGAAGATTCATCACATGGCCGTGCGAGAGCTTGGCAGGATAGCACACGCTCTCAGACGGCATGGACTCCATGCCCGCCTCATAGGTCTTTTTGGACGACGGGTCGCTCAAGATGACGCGATAGCCCAGATTCGTGAAGAACGTGAACCAGAAGGGGAAGTTCTCGTACATGTTGAGCGCGCGCGGAATGCCGACCGTGCCGCGGGGCGCGTCCTCAAGGGCCAAGGGCTCATAGCCGAACAGCCGCTTGCTTTTCCATTCGAAGAGGTTGGGCACATCACGCGACGCATCAAGCGCTCCGGCGCCCTTTTCGCAGCGGTTGCCCGTGATGAAACGGCGATGCCGGCCCGTATCCGGGTCCACGCCGAAGTCGTTGACCGTAAGCAGGCAGTGGTTCGAGCACGCCTTGCAACGCACCGTGCGATGCGTAGGCGCCAGCGCCTCTATCTCCGGCAGCGAAAGCAACGTCGAGGCATCCTGTCCGTCTCCAGCGCGGTCGCGAGCCAGCAGGGCAGCGCCGTAAGCGCCCATGTTGCCGGCGATATCCGGACGGACGGCATTGACCTGGGCCAGCTGCTCGAATGCGCGCAGCACCGCATCGTTGAGGAAGGTGCCGCCCTGCACGATGACCTTCGTCCCCACTTCGCGGGGGTCGCGGATCTTGATGACCTTGAACAGCGCGTTTTTGATGACCGAAATGGCCAGGCCGGCGGCGATATCCCCCACCGTCGCGCCTTCCTTCTGAGCCTGCTTGACGCGGCTGTTCATGAACACCGTGCACCGGCTGCCCAGATCGACGGGGTTCTTTGCCGCATTCGCAGTCTTGGCGAATTCCTGGACATCCAGATTCAGGCCGCTGGCGAAGCTCTCGATGAAGCTGCCGCAGCCCGAACTGCACGCCTCGTTGAGCATGATGTGGTCGATCACGCCGTCGCGTACGCGCAGGCACTTCATATCCTGGCCGCCGATGTCCAAGATGAACTCGACGCCGGGCAGCATCTCCTGGGCGCCGCGCAGATGCGCAACCGTCTCGATTTCGCCGGAATCCACGCGCAGGGCCTCAAGGAGCAGGCCCTCGCCGTATCCGGTGACCGTGGCGTGCCCTATGGTCACGAAGGGTTCGCCGGTTTCCTCATCCACGGGAAGACTGCCGTACATATCGGCCAAAGCCGCTTTCGCGGTTCCCAAAACGTCGCCTTTGTTGTTGGCGTAATAGCTCCACAGAAGGCTGCCGTCACGCCCGATAAGCGCCGCCTTGAACGTGGTGGACCCTGCGTCGATGCCCAGGTAGGCCGTGCCCGTGTATTCCATCAGGTTGCCGCGCTTGACCTTTTCGGCGGCATGACGCGCCTCGAACTCGCGGAATTCCTCCTCGTTGGCGAACAGCGGCTTCAGTCGCACCACTTCGCTTCCCTGGACATCACCCAGATCGCGCAGGCGCCCAAGCACGTCGGAAAGCAGCTCGGGTTTCGCATCGCTTCCGCAGATGGCCGCGCCGGCAGCCACGAAAAGATGGGCGTTTTCAGGACGAATGGCATGCTCATCGTCAAGCCCCAGCGTCTCGCAGAAGCGCTTGTCAAGTTCGGGGAGGTACTGCAAAGGGCCGCCCAGAAGCGCCACATTGCCGCGGATGGGCCTGCCGCACGCAAGACCGGAGATGGTCTGGGTCACCACGGCCTGCAGGATCGATGCGGCGATGTCCTCTTTGCGGGCACCCTCGTTGATCAGCGGCTGCACGTCCGTCTTGGCGAAAACGCCGCAGCGGCTGGCAATGGGATAGATGGTTTCGTGGCGGCTTGCCAGCTCGTTGAGACCTGCCGCATCGGTGTTGAGCAACGTGGCCATCTGATCGATGAACGCACCCGTTCCACCGGCACAGGTGCCGTTCATGCGCTGCTCGATGCCGTTTTCGAAATAGATGATCTTGGCGTCTTCGCCACCCAGCTCAATGACAACATCCGTCTGCGGAATGAACGTCTCCACAGCCGTCTTCGATGCGATGACTTCCTGGACGAATTCGATGTTCAGCCAATTCGCCAAAAGCAGGCCGCCGGAGCCGGTGATGGCAATGGTCATGGGCGTATCGGGGAAAGCCTGCGCCGCTTCGCCGACAACCTCGATGATGGTTGCCCGGATATCGGCGTGATGCCGGCGGTAGCACGAATACAGCACCGTGCCCGCATCATCGAGCACGGCAACTTTCACTGTCGTCGAGCCGACATCGATGCCGACATGCAGGGTGGTTTCACCTGCTTCGTTTCTGGGTTCGGTGGTCATGGTATCTCCTCATTCCTCATGCGCCGCATCCTGCACGGACGGGCGGAAACGGTTCACATCGTGATTGATTCGCCAGGTCTGATGAACAGCAGGCGCGTGGCTATCGCAGCCATCTCCTCGGGCGATTCCTTCATCCCCGTCTCTATCCAGCGGCCGATGACGCCCAGATATGCGGAGGCGAAATAGGCAACGTAGTAATCGACGAAAGGCGTGGGGTTTTCCCGGTAGCGATCATGCAGAACGGACATGATCAGGTCATCGCACACGGCCTGGCGCAAACGAGGACCGAAGCGGACATCTCCGCCCGGGCCGATGACCGCATGCAAGAATTCGCCATGCTCGCGAAGATATGAGAACAAATCGACCAGGAAGGGAAACGGCTTCTTCGAGAACCTGTGCCGCATGATGTCTTTCACGCGGATGGTTCTCATGTGCTGCTGGAACAACTCAAGCTCGCTGAAGATCTCATCTTCAAACGAGAGCAGCAACGTCTCCTTGTCGCGGTAATGGTTGTAGAACGTGCCGCGGTTCAAGCCGGCGCGCACGCATATGTCGTTGACGGTAAGGCTGTCGAAGCCCCGCTCCTCCATGAGCTCTATCAGAGCCGTACGCAGAGCAGCCTTCGAACGCGTGATCCGCGGGTCCTCCGTCTCTTCAGCCGCAATGGCGTCAGTGGTGACCGCCAAAAGGAACCTCCTTGTCTGAAACCCGGGATTCCGGGTTTGTTCGGCGCTTTTGAACACTGTGTTCAATAGGGCATTTTAGCCACGCACACATCACGATGCAAGAAAGGTTGTCCCCGATGAGGGCATCGTTCACAAATTGTCTAACCGTCCGCCAGGGCGCATGATGAAAATCCCCGCCGGGAAACGCTTGCCGACGGGGATTCGATGATCGCGGGCAATGAAGCCCGCAGCAATTCGGGTGAAAATCACGGACGAAGACCCATGCCGCCTTCAAGCGTGATGGTCTCGCCGCTCATGAACTTGAAATCGGGGCTGGCCAACTGAACTACAACGCGGCCTATTTCGGTTTCCACATTGCCGTAATGCCCCATCGGCGGCATCTTGACGTTGGCCTCGAACGCTTCGGGATAGCGGTCTTTGAAGCCTTCAAGCGCAGCGGTCCAGGCCAAGGGGCACACCACGTTAACATTGATGCCGTCCGGGCCCCATTCGGTTGCAGCCACACGGGACATGCCTCGAATGCCCTCTTTGGCGGCAGCGTAGGCGCTTTGTCCGAAGTTGCCGAACAAGCCCGCGCCGCTGGCGAAGTTGATGACGCTGCCCTTCGTCTCCTTGAGGTGCGGATAACATGCCTGCATGTAGTAGAAGGCCGCGTAAAGGCCGGAATAGATGGCCAGATCGAACTGCTCGGTCGTATGGTCAGCCAGCGTCACGCCCGATGCGGACGCCTGTGCGTTGTTGACCAGAACGTCGATGCGGCCGAACTTCTCCATGGCGAGATCGACCACGTTCTGCACGACGGCCCGGTTGTCGGCACCGGCATTCACGTCAGCCTGCACGACAAGCACCTCGATGCCGAATTCGGACTCAAGACGGGTTTTCGCCTCTTCGAGCTTGCCCATGTTGCGACCCGTGATGACCAGGTTCGCGCCTTCCTTGGCATACGCCGTCGCGATTCCGTATCCGATGGAGCCAGCCGACCCATCCTTGAGCGCCGCGAAACCCGCACCAGTGATGATTGCCGTTTTACCGGTAAGAAATCCCATGTCGAACCTCCTTTTCAGCGGACGCACGGAGCAACCGGGCGTCTTGGGCGCTAATGCGACCTTTCATGTGCCATTATCGCAGCTTCGAAAGGGGCTTGTCTGTGTCGTTAACCATGACGTAACAATGGCAACCGCAGGCGGCTGATGCGGCGCGGCGGGCGGCAAGGGTGGACGGCTGATGCGGCGCGGCGGGCGGCAGGGACGGGCGGATTGACGCACGACGCAAGAGCGCACGGCCCGCATCCTGTGCCCGGCGCCTGCCTTCGCCACAGCTCCGTACACCATGATGATTCCGCTGTACGGGCGACGGAATAAACTTCCGCAGGTTTTCGGTCGCCCTTTCGCACCAAAACCGAAGTCTTTCGGGTCCGATGCACCCGAATTTGCCGAATCGGATGCGCCATGTCCCCCGAACGCAGCAAACCCCTTGGACGCAGAGCCTGCGACCAGGGGTTTGTCCTTCGTTCTCACCCATCAAGCCCGAGCATACATAACCGCAACCCGAAACACTTGGAATTCGGTGTAATTTCAAGCCCGAAGCACTGGTAGGAAAACCAGCGGCTACTTGCTCTCAAGCACGGGAATTTCGTCCATCACCTTCTCATCCAAGTTGCCTTCGTAGACATAGTGCCTGGTCTCACGCGCAATCAATCCGGACAGCATCAAAACCATAATGATGTTGGGCAAGGCCATGAGCGCGTTGGTGATGTCGGACACGGTCCACACGATGTCTGCAACGCCGATGGCACCCAGGAATGCGGCGATGACGTAGAGCACCTGATACGGGCGGATGGCATGCTTGCCGAACAGGTACGTCGCACAGCGGCTTCCGTAGTAGCTCCATCCCAAAATGGTGGAGTACGCGAACAGAATCATTCCGATGACCAGGATAGGCGTGCCCACATAGGGAATGGTGGCGAAAGCTGCGCTGGTCAGAGCCGCGCCGTCTGCAATCAGGCCGCCCATAACGCCTTCCACCAGCCCGGGATTGGCCAGCATGGTGGAAACCAAAACGATGCCGGTCAGCGCGCAGATGACCACGGTATCCCAAAACGTTCCGGTCATGGACACCAGAGCCTGGCGCGCCGGATTGCGCGTAGCCGCCGCAGAGGCCACGATGGGAGCAGAGCCAAGGCCGGACTCGTTGGAGAACAGGCCGCGTGCGCAACCGAACTGGATGGCAGCCATGATGCCGCTGCCCAGCAGGCCGCCAAACGCTGCCTGAGGATTGAACGCCGACTCCACGATCAGGCAGATTGCCGGCCAAACGAACTCGATGTTCATGCCGAGGATCACGATGCAACCCCACGCGTACGCAATGGCCATGAACGGAACCAGCTTCTCGCAGACGCGGGAGATAACCTTCACACCGCCGAAAATGACGATGGACACCATGATGACGATGGCGAGCCCGATGGCCCATGTGGGGATGCCCGGGAAGTTGGAGGTGATGATGCCGGTCATGGAGCTCGACTGAACCGCCGACCCGATTCCGAACGACGCCACACCCGCCAGCACGGCAAACGCGATGGCGCCCAACTTCGCCCACCAGGGGATGGTGCCGTCAGGTTTCTTGAACGCACGCTCCCAGGCGAACATCGCTCCGCCCAGCATGTTTCCCGCATGGTCCTTGACGCGGAATTTGACGGCCGCATAGACCTCAGAGTACTTCGTCGCAATGCCGAAAACGCCGGTCAGCCACATCCACAGAACCGCGCCAGGTCCGCCGGCCATGATAGCCGTCGCAACGCCGACGATGTTGCCCGTGCCGATTGTGGCGGAAAGCGCGGTGGTCAACGCGCCGAACTGGCTGATATCGCCTTCGGCATCGGGGTCGCGCGTAACGGAGAGCTTGATGGCCTGCGGCAATTTACGTTGGATGAAACGCGTCCGGATGGTCAGGAAGATATGGGATCCAAGAAGCAGGGCAATCATGGGCGGGCCCCAGATTGCGGCATCCACAGCGTTGATCATGCCGACAATGTCCATGGCGGCAACCTCCTCGGGCGATGTCGCGCGCTTTGCGCAGGTTGACAGGGAGAAGTGCTGAAGCGATGTCCGCATTATAGAAGCGACCGCACGCACGCCTCCCCGCGCAAGCGCTTTAGCATGCGAAAGTGCTTCGCAAGGCGGCGAAAGGCGAGCGAGAGATGCTGCCAAGGCGTGATAGGCAGACGAAGAGGGGGCCTGAGCCCCCTCTTCATCCATGGAGTTTCAATTTCAAACCAGGTTGGCAAAATGCCTTGGACGCAAAACCTAGATGACCTTCACGACGGCATGGTCGAGAGCCCACTGGGTCGCAGCCATGCGCTCGGCGTTTTCGCGCACCATGAACACGCGGCTCTCGTCTTCGAATTGCTTGAGCAGCGCAGCGGGATCGGCGTCGGGCTGAAGGAGGGACACGGCCTCAAGCAAAGCATCCTCGGTCAGTTCCAGGCCCACATGTCTGAACAGCGCATCAAGCGCGAACGAATCGCGCAGCGCCTGCTCGGACTGCACGCGCACCGATACGTTGAACTGCTCGGGGGTCATGTCCTGAGATGCAAGATGCTGCTCGAACGATACGCCCTGGGCTTCGATCTGCATCTGCATCATGCCCGCCATCTCTTCGGCGAAGTCATCGATGATGCCCGCCGGCACCTCGCCTATCAGGCGCTTGCCGTATTCGCCGACAACAGCCATGCTGCGATTCTGTTCGAACGCATCGGCCTGGTACTGTTCGCCCGCCTGGCGCATGGCCTCACGCAGCGCAGCCACGTCCTCGATGCCCTGGGCGCCGAAGGCTTCCTTCACCCAGGCGTCGGTCACCTCGGGAACGGACCCCGCCCCACCGCCCATGGAGGCGAACTGCTCAGCCAGCATGGAAATCTGCGTTTCGACATCCTCGTCGGTGACAGGACGGATGCCGGGAATCTCAACTTCAACCGGATCATAGCTGGAGAGCTCGAAGACCGGCTTCTCGAAGAACGTCATGGTGAAAGCGAAAGGAGCACCGGCTACAGGCGCACCGATGGCCACCGGATCGGGAGCTGCAACCGGGAAACGGCCCGCCTTCGTGATGGCGAACGGAACCAGATATCCCATGACGGCCGTCTTCACCATGTCGGTGGCGCGATCGCCCACGATTGCGCGAAGGTATTCTACAGGATCGGCGCCCTTCTGAACGGGCGCCCCCATCTGCGAGAGGAACGACTCAACTCCAAGGTTGAGAGCGCGCTCCACCATGGGGGCCTCGGCTTCCACCAGCATTTCCAGGCGGCCGTCGCCGAGTTCTTTGACATCAACGTTAAGCATTGTTTACTTCCCTTCGATCATGGGGATTTCTTCCTGATATTCCTCATCGAGGTTGCCCTCGTAGACATAATGCCTGGTCTCGCGCGCAATCATGCCGGAAAGCAACAGCACCATGATGATGTTGGGCACCGCCATGAGCGCGTTACCGATATCGGAGATGGTCCAAACCACGTCGCCGATGCCGATGGCGCCCAAGAAGCCGACGACCACATAGAGCACCTGGTACGGGATGCGCGCATGCTTGCCGAACAGGTAGACGGCGCAGCGGTTGCCGTAGTAGCTCCAACCGAGGATGGTGGAGTAGGCGAAGCTGATCATGCCCAGGATCAGAACGGGCGTGCCCAGATACGGGATGGTGGCGAAGGCGGCGCTTGCCAGCTCGGCACCTTTGTAGAACGTGGGATTGGCCAGAATGTCCTGCCCGATCTCAGGATGCGCGATCATGGTGGACACAAGCACGATGCCGGTGATGGCGCAGATGACCACGGTGGACCAGAAAGTGCCGGTCATGGCAACAAGCGCCTGACGGGCGGGATTCTTGGTCGCAGCGGCGGCCGCCACGATGGGGGCGGAACCAAGGCCGGACTCATTGGAGAACAGACCGCGGGCGCAGCCGAACTGCAGAGCCACCATAAGGCCGCTGCCCACAGCACCGCCGAACGCCGCCTTCGCCGTGAAGGCGCACTCCAGGATCAGGCCGATTGCAGGGATGATGTGCTGCCAGTTGAACACCAGGATGACCAGGCAGCCCACTGCGTAGGCGATGGCCATGACGGGCACAAGCTTCTCGCACACATGGGAGACCGCCTTCACGCCGCCGAAGATGACCGCAGACACCAGCACGGCGATGACCAGGCCCACCACCCATTCGGGAAGGCCGGGCAGGCTGGAGCAGATGATGCCGGTCATGGCTGCGGACTGCACCGCAGATCCGGTGCCGATGGTCGCGACGATGGCGAACAGGGCGAACGAAACCGCGCCCAACTTCGCCCACCAGGGAATCGTGCCGTTCTTGCGCTTGAAGGCGCGCTCCCATGCGTACATGGCGCCGCCCAGCATTTCGCCTTTGTGGTCCTTGACGCGGTATTTTACGGCCGCGAACACTTCGGCATACTTGGTGGCAATGCCGAAGACGCCGGTGACCCACATCCAGAACACCGCGCCCGGGCCGCCTGCCAGAATGGCCGTGGCCACGCCAACGATGGAGCCGGTTCCGATGGTTCCAGCAAGCGCCGTGACGAGCGCGCCGAACTGGCTGACATCGCCTTCCGCGCCCTCATCTTTGGTGACGGACATCTTGATGGCAAGCGGAAGCTTGCGCTGAATGAAACCGGTTCGGATGGTCAGGTAGATATGCGAGCCCAAAAGCAGCGCAATCATGAGCGGACCCCAAACGAAGGCGTCCACCTGGTTGAGTATCTCTATAATATCCATGGCACTCCTATCCAATGGGGTTGCATTGTACCGTAAAGTCAAACTCGAGGAGGCCGCATGGCAGTTCTGTTCCTTGAATACCCCAAATGCTCCACCTGCAGAAAAGCGAAGAACTGGCTCGATGAGCATGGTGTCGAGTACATCGACCGCCATATAGTGGAGGACAACCCCACCGCCGATGAGCTGGGGCAATGGCTGCATGCAAGCGGGCTGCCCCTGCGCCGCTTCTTCAACACGAGCGGCATGCTCTACCGCGAGCTGGGCGTGAAGGAGAAGCTGGATGCCGGCATGGACGAAGCCGAGGCCCTGGCGCTTCTGGCCACCGACGGCATGCTGGTGAAGCGCCCGCTCCTGGTGACCGACGACGTCGTCATCCCGGGCTTCAAGGAAGACACCTGGGCGAAAGCGCTGCTGTAGGGCGACTCCCGGCGCGCGGGCGCGACGCGGGTGCGCGGACCGGTATGCGGGGCCGCTCCGGCAGCGGGGCCGCGCCGGAGCCGTGCTCCGCGGGGGGGCGCACCCCCAGCTCGCGAGGCTTTACGACGGGTTGCGCACGTCCGCGCGCAGACCTATAATCCCCACCATACTGTTTCAGGGCGAGGTGGAATTCCTCACTGGCGGTAAATCGGCGCGGCCGTTTCGACGGCGCCGCGGACGCACGGCAAACGGCCGGCGCAACCCGATGAGTCCGCGACCCTGCATGCGTTGGTTCGCATCGCAGGCTGACCTGGTGAAACTCCAGGACCAACGGTTATAGTCCGGATGGAAGAGGCAGGTGATCTGAATGTCTGAGCAGTCTAAATCCGTTAATTTCCAGAACACGAACACGTGGGAGACCAAGCAGCTTGTCACCATGGCGCTGATGTGCGCCATGTCCGCATTGCTGCAATTCGTACAGATCCCCATCATCCCGGCCATGCCGTTTCTGTGCTACGACGCCTCGCTCATGCCCGCCATGGTATGCGGCTTCGCCTTCGGCCCGGCATCGGGCATTGTCGTCGGAGCCATCGCATCGGTCATCCATGGCCTCATCCTTGGCGAATGGGTGGGCACGCTCATGAACGTCTGCGCCACTCTGTTCTTCGTCTGGCCCGCCGCCATGATCTATCGCCGCAAGCACACGTTCAAGGGCGCAATCCTCGGCCTGATCGTCGGATCGCTTTGCGCCACTGCGGGCGGCCTGCTCACCAACCTGACCATCGGCGTATGGTTCTGGTACGGCAGCGTCGAGGCCATCATGCCCATGCTGCTTCCCTTCGTTCTGCCTTTCAACATCATCAAAACCATCCTGAACTCCGTCTTGACCCTGATTGTCTACAAAGCGGTATCGAACCTGATCACGCCGAAGAAGAACCAGGTCAAAGGCCGTTAACGCAAGCAAGAGGCACAACCTATGAGCAACACCGCACTTCAGACCGAGGACGCCATCATCGAATGCGACGGCGTCCGCTTCACCTACGACGGCGCGCGCCAGGCGCTCGACGGCATCACCGAAAGCATCCGCCCGGGCGAATTCGTCTGCATCTTGGGCGGCAACGGAAGCGGCAAAAGCACGCTGGCCAAACACATGAACGCGCTGCTGCTGCCGGACGAAGGAACCGTGCGCGTCAACGGCAACGAAACGTCGGACCCGCAGGCAACCTACCTGATCCGCTCAACGGCGGGAATGGTATTCCAGAATCCGGACGACCAGCTGGTCGCCTCGCTTGTCGAAGACGACGTGGCGTTCGGCCCGGAGAATCTTGGCGTTCCCACCGAAGAGATCGTACGACGCGTAGGCGAAGCCTTGCGCGAAGTGGGCCTGGTGGGATTCGACAAACACGAAACCCACGCCCTATCCGGCGGCCAGAAACAGCGCGTGGCCATTGCCGGAGTGCTGGCCATGGAGCCGAAGATCCTCGTCTTGGACGAAGCGTCGGCCATGCTCGATCCGCGCGGGCGCAAGGGCCTCATGCGTGTTTGCAAGCAGCTCAACGAACGCGGCATGACCATTGTCATGATCACCCACTTCATGGAGGAGGCTGCCGAAGCCGACCGCGTCATCGTGCTTGACCGTGGGCGCGTTGCGCTGGCGGGATCGCCTGACGAAGTGCTGGCGCGAACCGACGTCCTGAGCAAACTCAACCTGGAAGTGCCTTTCGCATGCGACCTCTCGCTTGCCCTGCGCAACCTGGGGACGGATGTGCCCGTGTGCGTTTCGCAAAACGAACTGGTCGATGCCGTATCCGCCCTGCCGCGCCGGACCGCCTGCACGCTGGACGAACGGCCCGAAGAAACCGCAAGCCCAAGCGACAGCGCAGACGCGGAGACGAAGAGCGCCGACACGAAAGAGAGCGGGGAAACAGCCGCAGACGCCTCCGGGACGGCGACCTCCAAACCCCGCGCCGTGATCAAGTTCGACCGCGTATCGTTCACCTACGATGCCGCCGAAAGCAAGCGACGCCGCAAACGCAAGGCCAAGCACCCGGAACAAAGCCAGCAGGAACGTGCGGCCTGGGGCAACGCCCCCGATGCGACATGGGCCCTGCGCGATGTGGATTTCGAAATCCGCGCGGGCGAATTCTTCGGCATTGCGGGTCATACGGGATCGGGCAAGAGCACGCTCATCCAGCACATGAACGGGATCCTGAAGCCGACATCCGGCCGCGTGCTGGTCGACGGCGCCGATGTGTCAGAAAAGTCGCAGGTCAGCGCCGTGCGCGCAAAGGTGGGCGTGGTGTTCCAGTATCCCGAGCACCAGCTCTTCGCCGAAACCGTCTACAACGACGTGGCTTTCGGCCCGCGCAACCTGGGATTGGACGAAGATGAGGTTGACCAGCGCGTACGCGAATCTTTGAAGCGCGTCGGACTATCCTTCGAGGAGTTTGCCGAGAAAAGCCCCTTCGAGCTTTCCGGCGGACAACAGCGACGCGTGGCCTTCGCCGGCGTGCTGGCCATGCGTCCCGAAGTGCTGGTGCTCGATGAGCCCGTAGCGGGTCTTGACCCCCAGGCGCGCCGGGAGTTTCTGGCCATGGTCTCCGATTTGCACGATCAGGGCCTGACCGTGGTCATGGTGTCCCATAACATGGACGACCTTGCCGCCTACTGTGACTACATAGCCGTGCTCAAGGAGGGCGAACTGTTCGCCGTGGGAGAGCCCGAGCGCGTCTTCATGCACGCTGCCGAACTCAAGGCGATCGGACTGGGCGTGCCTTCCGCCCAGCAGGCCGCCAATGCGCTGCGCGACGCGGGCCTGCCGCTTGACAGCGGAATCCTCTACACCACCGAGACGCTCAGCCGCGCCATCGCCCGCCTCACCGGCTCCGGCAACGGCACAACCCCTGAGTCGCAGGAGGCGCTGTAATGGGCAACGTCTTCTCATTCGGAAGCTATTACCCCGGCACGAGCATCATCCACAGACTCGACCCCCGAACGAAGCTCGTGCTGGGTTTCGTCTTCATCGCCGCCGTCCTGAGCGCCGGCAACTTCGCAGCGCTGGGCATCGTAGCCATCTTCGTCGTACTTGCCTACGCGCTCGCACGCATTCCGGCCTCCAAAGGGCTGCAATCCCTCGCACCGCTTCTGGCCATCGTGGTGCTGGCGTCCATGCTCAACCTCTTCGTCACGCAGGGCGGACCTGTCGTATTCGAGTGGTGGTTCATCCGCATCAGCGAAGCAGGCGTCCATGCGTGCGCGTTCATCGCCGCGCGCCTGCTGCTCATGATGATGGGCATGAGCCTTATCACCCTGACCACCGTCACGCTTGATTTGACCGAAGCGGTGGAGCGGCTCCTCATGCCCCTTGCTCGCTTCGGCCTGCCCGCTCACGAACTGGGAATGATCATGGGCATAGCACTTCGCTTCATGCCCCAGTTCGCAAGCGAGCTATCCACCCTTTACCACGCCCAGATCAGCCGCGGCGCAACCCTGAGCAGCAGCCCCGTCAAGGGCATGCGCATGCTGTCGTCGCTTATGGTTCCCCTGTTCGCGAGCGTATTTCGCCATGCCGAAACCCTCTCTTCCGCCATGGATGCCCGCTGCTATCACGGCAGCGATGGCAGAACCAGACTGCACCCGCTCAAGCTGGAGGGCATTGACGCTGCAGCTGCCGGCGCCGTAGCCGCCCTATGCGCCGGGGTCGCCGCCGCAACAATCCTGCTGTGATTTCATCATCCGCAAGACAAGCAAAGGAGCTGACCATGACAGAACGCAATCCCGGAATAGAGACCGTCCTCGAATACCTCACGGCCGTACCGGCTTGGTATCTGGCCACAAGCGCAGATGACCAGCCCCATGTGCGGCCCTTCAGCTTCGCGGCCGAGCAGGATGGCAAGATCTGGTTCTGCACCGCCACCACCAAGGATGTATGGCAAGAGCTTGTCGCCAATCCCCGCTTCGAAGCCACAAGCTGGTGGCCGGGGCACGGCTGGCTGATCCTGCGCGGCGAAGCAGGCATGCAGGACCTGGTCAACGACGACATCCGCCAAGCGGGTTTCGAACACATGACCGGGCTCGGCGAGCACTACGACGGCGCGCACGACCCGATTCTGGTGTTTTTCTCAGTCGAAAACCCCAAGGCCTGGATCTGCAACCATGACGAATGGAAGCCGATAGAGCTGTAGCTGAAGTCTGGCCACCCGGCGCCGCAGTCAGGCCCGAAGCCGTTGGAGTTGCCGCCGGCGGCGTCGGGTGCGAGCCCGCCGGGTGCACCGTCACCAGGTGCGAGGCCGCTGGGCGCAGCGCCGCCGCCGGGTGCACCGTCCCCAGGTGCGAGGCCGCTGGGCGCAGCGCCGACGCCGGGACGGGAAGATTTGCGTGACTTGTGGCCAGATATGGACGAAATGTACGACTGGCCTTTTGCGCGCTGCAGAACAGGTAGCTGCTGCACGCTTCTGACCTGGGGATATGTTAATCGTTTTTCGGCAGTCCCCCAACAACCAACCAGGTATGGCCAGATACGGACGAAATGCACGCCCCGAGGCGTGCATTTCGTCCGTATCTGGCCATAACGTGCCCGGAATTTCCCGCGAGGTTGATTCCGGGCATTTTTTTCTTGACCACTGTGTATATGCGTGTATATACTGTTAATACTGCATATGCACACTTGGGGCCGTGCATCGATCGGCACCGCCCCTTCGGCAAGGGCCCGATCAGCCCAAGCCGGCTTTCCGCCTCGGAGCAGATCGGCCGAAGCGGAGCAAGCCGCCACCCGGCGTGCCAGCGCGCACTGCCACGCCGAAAGCTGCGGAAAGGAACGGATTTGGACATCATCATATCGAACGCAGGCGGCAAACCCATCTACGAGCAGATAGCCTCGCAGATCAAAACCGCCATCATAACAGGCGAGCTTGCGGAAGGAAGCGCCCTGCCATCCATCCGCGTACTAGCCAATGACCTGCGGATAAGCGTCATCACCACCAAGCGCGCCTATGCGGAGCTTGAGGCCCAAGGGCTCATCGAGACCGCACAGGGCAAAGGCAGCTTCGTCGCCGGAGGCAACAAGGAGCTGCTGCGCGAAGAGCAGCTCAAACGCGTGGAAGCGCTGCTTGCCCAAGCGGCCGAAGAGGCCCGGAAGGCAGGAATCTGCGCAGACGAGATGCGCGAAATGCTTGATTTGGCACTGGAGCGCTGAGCGCGGCCAACACGAACAGCCGTGCTCCAGCACATCGAGAAGAGGACCGACATGGCAACTTCGAACACGACCGACGCCCTGCTGAAGGTGCAGGGACTGTCGAAAACATACGGGGACTTCGTCCTCTCTGACGTGAACCTGGCCGTAAGCCGGGGATGCGTCACGGGATTCATCGGCGGAAACGGCGCCGGCAAAACAACCACCATCAAAGCCGCGCTCGGGCTCATCAAGCCCGATGCAGGCGAAATAGAGCTCTTCGGCCAGCACGTGGCCATGGAAAGCGCCACCATGCAGGAGCTCAAGCAGCATATCGGCGTGGTCTTCGACACGTGCGCATTCCCGCGCGACATGACCGTGGCCGGTGCCGGCGTTTTGGGGCGGGCGGCCTACCGCAACTGGGACAAACAGCTTTTCGAGCAGTTGACCCGCGAATTCGAGCTTGCCCCCAAGAAGCGCGCCGGAGAGCTGTCGCGCGGCATGGGCATGAAGCTCACGCTGGCCTTCGCCATGGCTCACCACCCCGCCCTGCTGATTTTAGACGAACCCACGGCAGGACTCGACCCCATCGCACGCGAGGGAGTGCTTGACATGCTGCGGAGGTTCATGGCCTACGATGACCACGGCATCCTCATGTCGTCCCATATCACGAGCGATCTGGAGAAGATCGCGGACCGCATAGTCTGCATCAACGGGGGCCGCATAGCCTTCGATATGCCGAAAGACGAAATCAGCGACGTGGCAGGCATCGCACGGTGCCGTACCGCCGAATTCGAAGAGGTGGCCGCGCCCGGCATGCGCTACATCCGCCGCGAATACGGAATAGACCTGCTTGTCGCCGACCGTTTCGCCTTCAGCTCGGCGCATCCCGGCATAGTCGTGGACAAAGCAAGCATCGATGACTACATGGCCTTGACTCTGAAAGGGGAAATCCGATGAAAGCGATGATTCTTTCCGACTTCATGACCCTGAAGCGGTCTATGCTCCAGCTGATCTTGAGCTGCGTGGTCATAGGGTCGATACTGGGTGTGGCCATGGGCAGCACCGTCGCGGCTGCAGTAAGCATCGCATCCATGCTGCCGTTCATGTTCCTGTTCAGCATCGTAGCTTACGACGAATTCAACGGATGGGAGCGCTTCCGTATGAGCCTGCCCATCAGCCGTCGCAATGTGGTGCTGGGCCGATACGCAAGTGCAGCCATCGTTTCGGCGGCGGGAATAGTCGTCGGCGTCTGCGTTGGCGCGATCGTCACCGCAGTGGCAGGCGCACTGCCGCTGTCCGCAGAGACGGCCGCGTCGCTGAGCTGGGAGAACAATCCGATCGGCGCCATGATAGGCGCGGCAGTGGGAGGCGTCGGCGCCATCATGGTGACCATGGCCGTAGCGCTGCCGCTCATCATGCGCTACGGCATGACGAAAGCCACGCGCATCATCCCCATCATCTTCCTGATCATCTTCTGCTTCGGACTGGGCATGGTGGGCCAGGGCCTCTTCGGTGCCGACGGGCTTGAGGGAATCGTGTTCGCTCTGATGAACAGCGGTGAGGGCATAGCGATTGCCGTCGCCATCCCCGTCGCAGCGGTTATCGCAATCTATGCCGTGAGTGCCGCCATTGCCATCAAACTCTACGCCAAGCGCGAACTCTAGCGCCAACGAGGTTGATGCGCCGCGCAAGCCGCAGGTCAGCACATGCCTGCGGCTTGCGCGGCTTCGGCTGCCGATCGGTAGACCTCAGCGAAAGCCGCATCGTGAGCACGGGCGGCAGCGACGACGCTGTCATACTCCGGATACGCCCGCCTCCGACCATCGGGAAGCTCGACGCACTTGACCTCCACCTCGCCGAAGGGCGTGGCCACGCAAGCCTTCCGACGCGGCAGCACGGTGCGTTCCATAGGGGCGCGGCGAATGCCGATGGTGGTGGTCTCCCGGAAGATCACAGCCTCCAGATCCGGAATGCGCGCTTCGTCGCAGATGACCTGAAGCTGATAGGCAGGTCGGTTCTTCTTCATGTAAATGGGCGCGAAATGGGCCTCCCGGGCACCCGCCGCAAACAGGCAATCCAAGGTATAACCAAGCGCTTCGCCCGTGCAATCATCGATATCGGCCTCAAGCTTCCAGATGGCGGAGGCGGAAACGGGCTGCGCGGCGAAATCGACCAAAGGCTCAGCTTGCGGCTCAATCAGCATGGCGCGCAAGAGTCCCGGCACCTCATGGTCGCGCTTGCCGGCGCCATATCCCGCAGAGACCACCCTATAGGCCTGCGGCAACCGATCCGATGTGCGAACCGCAGCGGCCAAAGCGGCACCGGTCGGAGTCACGTACTCCCCCTTCGCCTTAAGGGGAGCCAGCGCGATGCCATGCGCGCGCACAATCTCCAGCACGGCAGGAACCGGCACCGGAAGAACACCGTGCGCGCACCTGATGGTGCCGAAACCCTCATGCAGCGCCGGCACTATGACATCGGATATGCCCAGCTCATCAAGGCACACCGCCGCAGCGACTATGTCCACAATGGAGTCGACGGCGCCGACCTCGTGGAAATGCACCTGATCGGGCGTGGTACCATGTGCCTTCGCTTCAGCGGCGGCAAGTATCTCGAAGGTGCGCACGGCAAGGGATTCCGCTTCAGGCGAAAGGTGCGCGGCAGATATGATGCGGCGCACATCGGCAAGCGTGCGGTGCGCATGGGGTGCTGCAGCGTGGCCATGGTCGTGGTGGTCTGCAGCCACGGGCATTTCGCCATAGAGATACGCCATGTCATGGTCGTGGTTCTCGTGGACCTCATCAAGCAGCACGGCGAAGTCGCACGCATCGATGCCCGCCTTGAAGGTGCGGGATATGCGCACGCTGAACCCCTCAAGCGGAAGGCGCGCCAAGGCATCGAGCAGAGCCTGGCGGTCCGCACCAAGATCAAGGAGTGCAGCGACCATCATGTCGCCGCCGATCCCCGATGCGCACTCCAGATACAGCGTCTTTCCCATCAGGTCCTTCCCTTCTATCGGGCGTTTCGGCCGGGTTCGAAGCTAGCGTCGTGGCCGGCATCGCATCCGGACTCGGAGCTGGTGCGGCCGGGTTCGCGGGCATCCCACCATGCGCGATCGATGAGCGCCGCCTGGTACCCCGCTCCGAAGCCGTTGTCGATATTGACCACGGATACGCCGCTCGCGCACGAATTGAGCATGGCAAGCAGCGCCGTGACCCCGCCGAACGAGGCTCCGTATCCAACGCTGGTGGGCACCGCTATTACAGGGCAGGCCGCCAGCCCGCCTATCACGCTGGGCAGCGCCCCTTCCATCCCGGCAACCGCCACGATGACATGCGCCTGCGCAATGTCGTCCGCATGGGCAAGCAACCGGTGAATCCCTGCAACGCCGGCATCATAGAGCCTGGTCACACGGCACCCATGAACCTCAGCCGTAACGGCGGCCTCCTCGGCCACGGGCAGATCGCTCGTACCCGCACATGCCACAAGCACGCAGCTCCCAGATTCCGGTTCGGGCAGCCCGCCGACAATGCCCAGCCCGGGCTGCTCGCGAAATTCAAACGGCACATCAGAGGAAAACGCAGCGGCAACTTCGCGCGCCTTATCCGCATTAAGACGCGTCACCAAAACACGGCTCTGCCCCGCCTCGATGAGCGTATTGCAAATGGATGCTATCTGGCCTGCGGTCTTACCAGCTCCGTAAATCACCTCGGTAGCCCCCTGGCGAACCGCCCGCTGGGTATCAACCTTGGCGAAGCCCAAATCTGCGAAACCCGGGCCGGACACCGACGCAGCACGCAAGCGCACCAGCGCCTGCTCCGCATCCATCCTGCCGGCGCTCACATCCTCAAGCAGGACGCGAACAGCGCGATCGTCCATCTGCAACGCCCCTTTCGCGCGAACGGATGCGGCGAAGCCTGCAACCCCGCCGCATCCCCGTGAAATCCGTTGTCGTCGAGGATAGCACCCCGAACGCCCGCAAGGCCTTGCAGCATCCAGTCAGCTCAAGGACAACAAGAATCCCCATCCGCGTCAACCGCCGAAGCATCCGGCCGTCCGTCATCGGAGGCGGCAGCAAGCAGAAGCTTGACCTCCACGGCGAATCCCCTTCCGGGCTGTCCGGGCTCGGCGGGCGGAATGGCCCAGCCGACCGTGGCCGAACCGCCATGCACCACGGCTATGCGGGCGATCAGCGCCAATCCAAGACCGTGGCCGTCGGATGTCTGAGGCAGCACCGGAGCGTCGGACAGCGCCGCCGAAGCATAGGAACCCACACCGGTTCCGGCAGATCCGGCCATGACACCTGCAAGCCTGATCAGCGTGGCCTCATCGACCCCGCGGCCATCGTCGGCAACAAGGATCCTCGCGAAGCCGGCCGGGTCCTTCGACACGCGCACCAGGACCGAGCAACCGTCCTCATTGTGCAGCACGGCGTTGTTGATGGCGTTGGACAAAGCGCGTTTGATCAGACGCGCGTCTCCCTCAACCAGCATGCTTTCGGCATCTTCGCCTACATCGAGGTCTATGTCGAAGCGCTCGTCAAGACCGCCGTTGAGCGTCATCACCACAACCTCGCGGGCCAGACGCGCAGGCAAGAGTCTCTCGCGGTTGAGCGGCTGCATATCGTATTCGAGCTTGGAGGCTATGTTGAGGTCCTCCACCAAATCACGGATGCGCATCGACTGGCGCATAATCACGTCAGCCTGCTGGCGCATCTGCCCGTCATCTCCCGCCGCACGCGAAATCTGCTCCGCATAGCCCATGATCATGGAAAGAGGCGTACGGATGTCATGGCTCACGCCGCTCACCCAATTGCGCCGCGCCGTATCCTTCGCCTGAATGATGCGCGAAGCGGAGTTGAGGCTCTCCCCGATGCCGCTGAGCGCGCCCTTCAGATGGACGTCGACGGGACGGCCCTCGGAGATGTCAGCCAGCGCCTGCATGGCAGGAGCCGCACCCTTCGCCACACGACGCTTCGACACCACATACACGGCGAAGAAGATCGCAATGTCCACCAGAAAGACCAGCATCGCATAAAAGGGCACACGCATGAAGGTGCCGTACTCAAGGGAATAGCCGCCGGTGATATAGGAATCCCTAGGCATGCCCACCACCGCGATGCCATCGGTGCGCGACCAGATTTTGACCGGATAATCGTTGACCATGCGGTAATGGCCGACCAGAGCCGCAGACGTGATGTCGTAGGAAAGCGGGACATCATCAGGCAGGGCGTAGGACCAAACCACCTCTCCATCTTCGCCGATGAACATGGCCCATGCCTTGGCCTCGTCGAGCATGCCGATCAGCTCGGGCGACACGAAGTAGCTCCGGCCGTCATAAGAGACGCCGGCCTCAATGGCCCCTTCAACAGGAGAAGAGGGAGGCTCAGTCTCATACGCCGATTCCCCTGGCGACGCAGAGCCGGACTCCGATGCAGAGCCGCGGTCCGCATCATCTCCGGCAAAACCATCGGAAGTTTCGCTAAGAACCTCTTCGGCATATAGCTCATCAGCCAAGGTGACCACCATGGAACGCGGCGAACCGTTGGAATCCAAGATGCCGGTTTCGTAGATTCCCAACCCGACATAGATTGCCAGATCAAGCACGATGACGCACAGGGCGAGGGCTGCGAATAAAAGCACCTGCTTGACTGAGAAAAACGGAATTCTGCCGGCTTTTTTCCTGGGCGCAGAAACCGTAGAACCGCCTGGCGCTGCAGCAGAGCCATCCAGGCTGAAGGCCGCATCCTGAAAAGCACCCTGCTCGAAGACGGCAGGGGGCACAGGCGGCGGCCCTCCTTTGGCGCCGCGCGGCGGAAGCGATGGCATGCGGGAATCCTCCATCATGCATCACCTTTTTCAACCAGAAGCTTGTAGCCCAAACCCTTCACCGTGACCAAGCTCACCGGATTCGACGGGTCGGCCTCGATCTTCTCCCGGATGCGGCGCACGTGCGTCATGAGCGATTTCTCATAGCCGAACGAAGACCCCCAGCACTCCTCGCACAAAGAGTCGGTGGTCACAATCCGATTGGCGTTGCGCGCCAGAATCTCCAGCAGATCATGCTCCTTGGCCGTCAAAGACACGGTTCTGCCATCCGCCCGCACCACTTCGACATTCTCCAAATCAACGGTGCAAGCGGCAAGCTGCAGGGCGGGATTGGTATCGCGGTAGCAACGGCGCAGAACCGCATGGATGCGCAGCAGCAGCTCCTGAGGAGAAAACGGCTTGCTTACATAATCATCCGCACCGCTGCGCAGGCCGGCAAGGCGATCGGACATCTCATCTTTTGCCGTGAGGAAGATCACGGGCACCGGATCATCCGGGCACAGCTCGCGAAGGAACCGGCAGAGGGTGAAACCATCGCCGTCGGGAAGCATGACGTCAAGCAGCGCCAAATCCGGCTTATCGCGGCGAAACGCCACGAGCGCCTCCGAGACGCTTGCGGCTTTGACCACATGCGAGAACCCATCGGCAGCAAGGATGTCGCCCACCATGCGCAAAAGTCCGGGCTCGTCGTCAACCAGAAGGATCGTACGGGATTTCATCGGATCAGCCATATGCCCCATGCTCCATTCGTATCGGGAAGCCGGCAGCCCATGCTGCACGGCCCAGTGTTTCCACGCTCATTTAACCACCGCGCCGCGCGCTTCGCCATGCGCTTGATTGAAAGTCAGGCAAACGTAAGGTTGCAGGAAGGAAGCCGCAAGCATGCCCGCCTATCCTTGTCAAAGCCAATCGAATCTCGCGGCGGTTCCGCGGTGGACAGAAAGGATAATGATGGGTAAACGCATTCTCGAGGTCATCGATCTCGCAAAACGCTACGACGACGCCACGCAGGCCCTCGGCAACGTAAGCTTTTATGTAGAAGAGGGCGAATTCGTGGGCATCATGGGCCCCAGCGGTTCAGGCAAGAGCACGCTGCTCAACTGCATCTCCACCATCGACCGCCCCACGTCCGGGCGCGTGGTCATTGCGGGCAAAGACACCGGAACGCTGCGGGCGAAGGAGCTTGCACGATTCCGCCGCGAAGAGCTGGGATTCGTGTTCCAGGACGCGAACCTGCTGGATTCGCTGACCGTACGCGAGAACATCGCGCTGGCACTGACCATCAAACATGAGCCCGCTGCGGAAATCCCTTCGCGCGTAGCGAATTACGCGGCACGACTGGGCATCTCTGCTACGCTGGACAAATACCCCTATGAGATTTCCGGCGGACAGCGTCAACGCGCCGCAGCCGCACGCGCCATCATCGGCCGTCCCCACCTGGTACTTGCCGATGAACCCACCGGTGCACTTGACTCCAAATCAGCGCGGGACCTGCTTGAGACATTCTCCTTCATGAACAGCATGGGCGCGACCCTTCTCATGGTGACCCACGATCCGCAAGCCGCAAGCTGGTGCAACCGCATCATCTTCATCAAGGACGGCGCTTTGGCGGGACAGCTCACCCGCGGAAATCTTGATCGCAAGATG
The DNA here is from genome assembly GCA_937892845.1 of uncultured Eggerthellaceae bacterium. Taxonomy (GTDB): domain Bacteria; phylum Actinomycetota; class Coriobacteriia; order Coriobacteriales; family Eggerthellaceae; genus Slackia. Next base: position 44,280 of record CALBGP010000031.1, read on the forward strand.
TTTTTCAACGTAATCATGGAAGCAACCAGTCGGCTTACCGCCGAATCCGACAACGCCGAAGCAGCTTCGGGCAGTCTCTTCCCCTCGAACGCGTCCGGCGAAACGGAGTAGTGCTATGTATATCAAGCTCGCACTCTCGAATGTGGCGAAATCCGTCAAGGACTTCGCCGTGTACTTCTTCACGCTCATGGTGGGCGTGGCCGTGTTCTACGCATTCAACTCCGTAGCCGATCAGGATACGGTGCTTGTCCTGTCGCAACAGCAATCCGGCATGATGGAATTGCTCAACATCCTCATGGATGTCGTATCGGTGCTGATCGTGGTCGTACTGGCATTCCTGGTCATCTACGCAAGCCGTTTCCTGGCACGGCGTCGCAACAAGGAATTCGCCATGTACCAGCTTCTGGGCATGATGCGCGGCCAGATCATCTGCGTGACCGCAGCCGAAACCGTAGCCGTGGGCATCTTGTCGCTCGGTTGCGGATTGGGTCTGGGCGTGGCCATTTCGCAAGGCCTGCTCCTGCTGACCGCATCTTTATTCGAGGCGACCATTCCCGGCTTCGAGCTCTTCATCTCAGGGGCGGCGCTCGCACGCACCCTGATCGTCTTCGCGGCGATCTTCGCCATCACCGTCATAGCAACCGCCCGCCGCGCCGCCGCCACGCCCCTCATCAAGCTCCTCGATGACGGACGTCGCAACGAAGCCTTCCGCCTGCGCAGCCTGCCTTTGTCATTCATCCTGTTCATCATCGCCTGCGCAATCATCGCCGTATCGTACAAGCTGCTGCTTGACAACGGACTACTCTCCGCGTCGCCTGGCTTCTGGGCCGCAACCGTGTTGGTCTGCATCGGCACCGCGCTGTTCTTCTACTCCCTGTCAGGATTCCTGCTCAAACTCGTGCAGCTCATCAAACCCCTGTATTTCCGTGGGCTGAACATGTTCACCGCGCGCCAGATTGCAGCGCGCGCAAACAGCGGCTTCGCCTCCATGTCCGTGATCTGCATGACGCTGTTCTTCGCCCTGACTAGCGTTTGCGCCGGCATAGGCATCTGCTTGGCGCTGCAGGATAGCCTGGAGAAATCCACCACCTACGACGCATCCGTCACCCTGTATTGGGAAGATGCCGGGGACTTTCTGCCCTTCGCGCTGGAGCATGACCGCGACATGGCCGAAGGATTGGCCGCTTCCACCGATGCGGTGGGCTCCACCCCCTTCGACGCCATGGCCGCCCGAACCGCCCAGCTTGACTACCGAACAGGCAACCTGACCTTCGGCGACCTGGACAAACTGGCATCCAAGCCGCTGTCCGAATACGCAGGCGCCGGCGTTGTCTCCGATGGGTACCAGCAGACTCCTTTGTCCGTGCTCGCGCTCTCTCAGGTCAATGCCTCGCTGGAACTGGCCGGAAAAGAGCCCATCGAGCTCGCCAGCGGCCATGCCATGCTTGTCGGCAACACCGACATCACCCTCCCCTATCTGCGCGATGTCTGCGCCAGCGGCTCGCAGGTGACCGTATTCGACCGCCCGCTCACGCTTGAGCCGGAGCTCAAGGAAATGTATCTGGAAACCACCGGATTCGCCGGACAGGTAGGGGCCGTCATCGTCAACGATAACGAGATACCCGCCGATGCGCCGTGGTATTACTCGATCCTCAACGTCATGTACCCCGAAGGCGCAGGTCAACCCGATGCCGCCGAAGAGCAGTTCGTCTCCTTCACCGATGCCGTCCAGGCATCGACCGACACGCAAACCATGCCCATCAGCCTGGCGCAGACCCGCATAAGCGTCATCGACCAGAGCGTAGGGATGACCACCATCGTAAGTTATCTGGCCATCTACATCGGCCTCATCCTGGTCGTGGCCTGCGCAGCGATTCTGGCCATCCAGCAGCTCACGGGAGCTTCGGACAACGCGCAACGCTACCGCCTGCTCTCCAAGCTGGGAGCATCCAGCCGCATGATTTCCGGTTCGCTGTTCAAGCAGATCGGCGTCGCCTTCATCTTTCCCTTGCTGCTTGCCATCGCCCATACGATCTGCGCCATGACCGTAGTGATCGACGTGGTCGAAGTCTTCGGCTCGATAGACATCGGTGCCATCAGCCTGATTGCCGCAGGATGCTTCCTGGCAGTCTATGGCATCTACTTCCTGATCACGTACTTCACCGCCCGCAGCATGGTGCGCTGATCAGTCTGCCCGCAAAACAAAAAACGGCCGCCTGGAAACCAGGCGGCCGTTTGCTTTCGAAACTGAAGCCGCAGCGAACCGGAAAACCGTCGCCGCAACCTGCATCCGGATTACATGCGCTGGGGAGCGGAGATGCCCAGGATGTTCAGCGTCAGAGCCATGACGGTGCGGACAGCGTCGCACAGTGCGAGGCGGGCCAGCTTGAGCTGCTCATCCTCGAGTTTGAGGACGGGGCACTCGGTGTAGAAGTGATGGAACAGGCCGGCCAGGTCCTGAGCGTAGTGGGTCAGGCGGTACGGAGCGCGGTCGCGGGCGGCAAGCGCAATCAGATCGCCGAACTCGCTCATCTTGCGCATGAGGGCAATCTCGGTGGGATCGGTCAGCAGGGACAGATCAACGTCGGCCGGGATGACCTCGTCGGCGATGGCATCCATATCCAGGTTGTCTTCGCCCGAATGACCGGAGAAGTCACGCAGCATCTTGCAGATGCGGGCATGGGCGTACTGGTCGTAGTACACGGGATTGGAGTTGTCCTGCTTCTTGGCAACCTCGATGTCGAAGTCGATGGGCTGCTCAGTGGAACGGTCCAGCATCAGGTAACGGGTTGCGTCAACGCCGACCTCGTCGATGAGTTCCTCGAAGGTGATCATCTCGCCGGTACGCTTGGACATACGAACGGGCTCGCCGTCGCGGAACAGGTTGACCAGCTGGCCCAACATGACCTCGAGGGCTCCAGGATAGCCCATGGCAGCCAGAACGGCGGCGACGCGGGCGATGTAGCCATGGTGGTCAGCGCCCCAGATGTTGATCAGATGATCGAAGCCGCGCAGCTTCTTCCAGTAGTGGTAGGCCACGTCGGAAGCGAAGTAGGTGTAATCCCCGTCGGCCTTCTGCACGACGCGGTCCTTCTCGTCGCCGTACTTGGAGGAACGGAACCACACGGCACCGTCGGCATCGTAGATGTCGCCCTGCTCGCGCAGGTTGCCCAGGCAGAAGTCGAACGGGCTCTTGCCGTCGAATTCGTCAGAGGGGATGTACATCTCGCGCTCGGACTGCCAACGCTCGAAATGGTTGCCGAAGCGCTCGCAGGTGCCCTTGATGCTCTTCATCATGTAGGCATAGCCGTACTCGCGGAATTCGACCATGCGCTCGTGCTCGTCCGCGTCGACCCACTTATCGCCGTCGCGCTCGATGAGCTCCTTGGCGATGTCGTTGACGTACAGGCCGTTGTAACCGCCTTCGGGCACCTCAGCCTCATGGCCGAGCTGCTGCAGGTAACGGGCTGCGACGGACTCGCCGAACTTGTCCATCTGGACACCGTGGTCGTTGATGTAGAACTCCTCGAACACGTCGTAGCCGGCATGGCGCATGAGCGCTGCGGTGGCAGAGCCCAAAGCGGCCCAGCGGCCGTGGCCCACATGCATGGGGCCGGTGGGGTTGGAGGAGATGTATTCGATGTTGATCTTGCGCATGCCCTCGGGGATGGTGCCCTTGCCGTAGTCAGCACGCTCGGAGCGGACCTTGGCAATGACATCCTGCATGGCAGCGTTCTTCAGGTAGAAGTTGATGAAGCCGGGGCCTGCGATCTCAACCTTCTCGATGATGCCGCCTTCGGGCAGGGCGTCAACGATGATCTGGGCAATCTCACGCGGGTTCATGCGGGCTTCCTTGGCGCATCGCATTGCAACCGTGCACGCCCAGTCGCCGTGGCCCTCATCTCGGGGTCGCTCCAGGGTGACAGCGGGGGCCTGAGCCACCGCAAGCTTGCCGGATTCAATAGCGGAATCCAGCGCTGTGCTGATGATCTGAGTCAATTCCTCACGTGGTTGCATGGGATCCTTCCTTACGTCCTGCGCCTCTAGGGCATCCGGCTTCGCCGAACACCCTGCTTTACACAATTAGTCCAGAGATTGTACCACGGTTGACAACGGCAAACAGAAATAATGGCTGTCCGACACAGCAAAACCAGCCGAAACCAACGAATACCCCCATTCGCGGTATGCGAATTACCACGTCGTGGGGATGCCGCCGCAACACCTCCTTCCTATTCTCATGCCATCGCATCGCTCAACGCAAAGATCGGCTCAAAGACCAAGCGGAGCCACCGAGAATGAATGCGAGAGGAAACGACAATCATAGGAGGGTCACATGAAAGACATGCACGCGGAACAGGGATTCACCCGCCGCAACTTCCTCAAGGGCGCAGGCGTCGCCGGAGCGGCCGCATTGGCCGGAGGACTCATCGCTGGCTGCAGCCCCAGCACCAATGAGGATTCCGCAAAAGCGGACGAACCGAAAGCCGAGTCCACGAACGGCTACGCAGCAGGCACCGATTGGCTTGGCGAAAAGCCTGAAATCAGCGACGACGAGATTGTCGAAACCGTCGAATGCGACGTTGTGGTCTGCGGTGGCGGCCACGCGGGCATCCAGGCCGCACTCGCTGCAGCCGAAGGCGGTGCATCCGTTGCCGTCATCGAGCAATCTCCCGAAGAAACCCGCAAGGTCAAAGGCGAAGACATCGGACACGTCAATTCGCAGTTCCTCATCGAGCGAGGCTTCGGCCCCTACAACGTCGGTGAAATTGTCCAGGAATTCGTCTTGCGCGGCGGCGGACGTGTGAATACCGAGGTCATCCGCAAGTTCGTGGCAAATTCCGGCGAAATGTTCGACCATGCTGCATCTCTTGTCAAATGGCCCGATGACCGCATCAAGCTTGTCTCTGATGCAGACCCCTCAATCAGCCCGCTCGACGACAGCATGATCTGCATCCATCAGCCGGGCTTGGCGCTTGACGGAGACGTGGAATACCCGCTGTACCGTGGCGGATTCAAGACCTGGCCGTGCGTCGTGCAGTTCATGGGCACCATCCAGCATCAGCCCGTCGACGGCGTTGCCGCTCTGTCTCGCCTCGATGAGTTCCAGCAGTTCTCCATCCTCTCAGGCAAGGATCTCGGCGTCACCTGGCACTGCGGCGAAACGGCAACCGTGCTCACCCAGGATGAGAGCGGCGCAGTCACCGGCGTCATCTCCAAGGGCTCGGATGGCTACGTCAAGTATGTTGCGAAGAAGGGCGTAATCCTGTGCACGGGCGACTTCGGCGCCAATACGGATATGACCTGGCAGCTGCTCACCGAATACCGCGAATACAACGAGCGCATGGGTAAAGACCAGACCTCCCTGCAGGGACAGTCCGACTGCAACGGCGAAGGCCACAAGATGGGCTGCTGGGCCGGCGGATTCATCGAGGCAGGTCCTCGCGGCGCGATGAGCTTCGGAGGCGGAGCATCCGGACCGTGGGGCTCCAGCCCGTTCCTCTGGCTGAACTCCAAGGGTGAGCGATTCATGAACGAAGCTGCAATCGCCGACTCCATGGCAGTGGCAATCCGCCAGCCTTTGGGAGGATTCACCCTGGTCACCGATGCGAATTACACGGAAACCCTGAAGAACTCCTCCCTCGACCATGGCTGCGCCAACTTCGGCCGCGAGGATTACTACACCGAGCTCGTCGAAGACATGGCAGCGGTTCCGGTCGATGATGCGAATGGCGGATCGGTCCGCATGTGCACGGTTGCTGAGCGCATGCCCTCCACGGTGTTCGCAGCAAGCAGCTTGGACAAACTCGCTGACATGCTCGGCTATGCGGGCGAAACCAAGGAAGCATTCCTTGCCAGCATCGAAAGGTACAACGAACTGTGCCATGCCGGCGAAGACAGCGACTTCGGCAAAGATGCAGTTCTCATGACCCCGATCGAGCAGCCGCCCTTCTATGGCTGCGGAAACAGCGCTCCGGGTGGCTTCGGTGGCAACAGCGGCACCATGGGCGTAAGCCTGGTCACGCTTACCGGCCTTGTCACCAACGGCGACCTCCAGGTCATCGACAAGGACTACAACGTCATCCCGAACCTGTACGCCGCCGGAAACACGCTCGGCGGACGCTACGGCCTGCAATACACCACTCCCTTCGCAGGCAACTCGATCGGCATGGCAATGACGCACGGCCGCGTGGCAGGCAAGCTCATCACCGGACAAGAAGTCCTCTGATCATATCATGGGGATGAAGGCCCCCTCCCTCTTCATCCCCGCCCCCCTCACAAGCGACCAACACATGGTCCCGTCATTGGAACAAATCGAGAAGCTGGGTGCGAGAATGAACGCCCAGCTTCTCGTATATATGCTTGATATGGACCTTCACCGTTTCGCGGGAAACGAACAGTTCATCGGCAATGTAAGTCGAGCTTCGACCGCGCGCCAGAAGATTAAGCACCTCGCACTCCCTGGGAGAAAGCCCGCACGACAGACGAAGCTCCTCACACCGCCTGGCAATACCATCGCCAGCAGGCTCAGCCTCCATGCGGTCTTCCGCTTCAGAATCAATCCGAGCCCCATCGCTTACTGCCCCTGCCCCATCTGGCAGCACACCTTCACGGAAACCGAACAGCCGAGAAAACGCCCCGACCGCAAGCGCGACAAGGTAACACACGAACAGCAGCAGCGAAACCATGATGGTGCCCTGCCCTGCAAGAAACGGGCCTGCAAGGGCGGCGACGGACAAGCTCACCGACAAGGCAACGACAGATCCGCCCACATGCATGGCGTCCCCGTCAACAAGAAGGATCCAAGCAAGATTTACCGAGAAGAACGCAAAGCCCGCACCCGTGATCAGGCCGAACAAGGGCCCTATGAACCCATCAGGAGAAACCGAAACAATACAGGGAATAGCGGGAAGAACAGCCATGATGGGGCAGAGGAAGAGAAGCATCCTTCCCAGACGGGCGGTATCCGTCGAGAAGAGAGACGATGCAGAAAGGCCCAACGACGTCAAAGCGAACCCGGCCATGATGCTCCGCGTGATAGACGACATATGGGTTGCGGTGTTCTCCTGCCCGGTACCCATCCACATGAAGCCCAGAACAACCGAGCAGATGCAAGCTCCAGACAAAATCGGCCACAACGACCCGAACCCGGATACGCTTTGCAGCGAGGACAGGGCATCGGAGCCGTCGCGCTGGAGGCAGTCGTCGTCTCCAGCGGACTTGAATCCTTTTCTGGCATGCAAAACGCATGCAACCGTGGAAACGAGCGGAGAGAACAGAAACAGCGCCGCCATGATTTCGCTGATGCCCAGGGAGAACACGAGAATCGACGCCAACGCGGCGAACGCAAACGCCAATGAGGTACATGTCAGAACAGACAGCACCGATTCTCCGGAGAGCATGCGACTCCACAGCGCAACATTTGCAACGCACCCGAATGACAGCAGAAACGATCCCGCAGCAAAGCACAGCGCACCGGCACTGAGCGGATACGCCATGGCCACGACAAGAAACACCGCACCTGTCGCAAGAGGAATAAACGCAGCAAGCCACGGCCACGACGAAAGCCGGAAGCGATTGCGCGAGGCGATGGCGACGATGCCGACGGCCAAACAGCCGATCATCGCGCCTGCGAAGAGCGGGACTTCGCCTCCTTCCGCACCCAACCTGGAAAGAGTCCCTGAGACGAACATCCCGGCTGAAAGCAAAATCGCAACGCCATCGAACAGTCCCGCCGCCATGATTGCGGCATAGCCGATGATGCGCATCGCTGATACTTCCGATTCAGCCGCTGTGCGAGCGTCGGCCATCAATTCCGTCCCTCCATCCCGAATGCGGTTCCATTCCATAGCATTCATTTCGCGAATCTTTGCATTTTCCCATATCGATTTTCTTTTGTCAGGCTCCCCTGAATAACGCCCGCAATTCCCGAAATCTTCCTACACCAACCGGACACATCGGACCATACGCAGTTTTGACGCAGAATGTCTGGAGGATATGGGGAAGAAACCGCCTGGAGGACGGATATCGACCGGGTCAGCGTATCATGGCGTGCGTTTTTCACCCGCCAGCCGGACCCGCACGCCTGCAACGAACCCCTCCAGACTGCCCGCCCGACTCCAAAACAGAAAGCTCCGCATGGCATTTTCCGCAGTCCTCTCCCAAATGCTGGTCCTCACGTTCATCATCCTCATGGGATTCATAGCCCGCAAGCTCGACATCATGACCGACTCTTTCGACGGCACCCTCTCGCGGCTGGTGCTCGACATCACCCTGCCCTGCATGGTCCTAGGGTCGGTCCTTACGGCAACCGAAGCACCCAGCACGCAGGTCATAACCGACATCCTCACGTATTCATTCGCTGTATACGCCCTGATCATAGCCTTGTCGCTCATCATCCCGCGCCTGCTTTTCAGCCCCAAGGACGAACGCGGCGCATACTCGTTCATGATCACGTTCAGCAACGTGGGCTTCATGGGATTTCCCGTGCTCACCACCATATTCGGGCCCCACGCGGTGCTTTACGGCGCCATCTTCAACATCCCCTTCAACATCCTGATCTTCACCGTAGGCGTGCTCATGGTGGCGCGCGAAGGAGGAAGTCTGAAAAAGCGCCTGCTCTCCAATATGAAAAAACTCATCTCCCCCACGGTTGTCGCATGTGTCATAGCCATGGTGCTTGCCCTGTGCGGCGTCCATGACATGGGAACCATCGGCAAGGCATTCGAATCCATGGGAGCGCTGACCACGCCTGCCGCCCTGCTCATCATCGGCTCCTCTTTGGCCAAATACTCGCCACGCGACATGCTGTCGAATTGGCGCTCGTACGCGATCGCTGCGATTCGCCTTCTGGCCGTGCCCGCCATCGTGCTCTTCGCGTTCCGCCCCTTCGTCAGCGATCCTTTGACCCTGGGGGTGATGGTGGTGCTGTGCGGCATGCCCGTGGCAACCAACGGTCTCATGCTGTGCTTGCGCTACAACGGCAACCTGAAAGTCATGACGCAAGGCGTCTTCCTCTCCACTGTGGCAAGCATCATCACCATCCCCTGCCTCTCGCTGCTGCTGCAACTGGTGTAACGGCGCACAGGCCCTGAGAGTCTTCTTTCCTATCGGTCCGGCGGGCGTTATCATATGGGAGAATAATCCCCGCGCAGACCATGCGCATCCCCGCCTGACCGAAGGAGGCACCGTGCTTGACTTCGACGCGGCTTGGAAGGAACTCCAAGCCATCCGACGACGTCCCGATGACAGCCTGCAGTGGACCAAGCGTGCGCCGCGCTATGACAGCACCGACGCAAAGAACCTCTATGCCGAAGAGTTCCTGCAGCTTGCAGATGTCCGCGACGGCGAATCCGTCTTCGACATGGGCTGCGGAACCGGCGTGCTCTCCGTCCTGCTCGCCGAGCAGGGCCACCCCGTCACCGCCGCCGATTTCTCCGAAGGCATGCTGGCGAAGTTCTCCGAGAACATGGCCCATCGCGGCATTGCCGATGACGCAATCCGCCGCATCCTCATGAGCTGGGAGGACGATTGGTCGGCATTCGGACTTGAGCCCGATATGGTGGACGTGGCCTTCGCATCGCGCTCCATCGCCGTGGCCGACCTGCGCACCGCACTTGCAAAGCTCACCGGCATCGCCCGACGTCGCGCCTGCATCACCATGACCACGGGCGTATCGCCGCGCGTGGATCCGGCCGTGCTTCGCGCCTGCGAAATCCCGATGGTGGCATCGCATGACTACCTGTATGCCTTCGGGCTTTTGGCCCAAGCCGGTTTCGAGCCCACCGTCAGCTATATCCACTCGCAGCGCAAAGACACGTTCCCATCCAGGGAATCGGCCCTTGAAGACTTCTTCGCCATGATAGATTCGGGCGCGCCCGGGCTTGAGGGTGAAGAGCTTGAAGCGGCGCGCGGACGCATGGCCGCCTGGCTGGATGCGCATCTCATAGACAATCCGGATGCCGGCAAGCCCGACAAGAAGGGCCTTCCCCAAGGCCGGCTCGCCCTTGACGTGAACCGCATCGTCTCATGGGCGTTCATAGCCTGGGACACGACGAAAGGAACATTCTGATGCTGAAACGAACCTTCGAAGAGGACCTGAGACGCGCCGTCGCCTATCACGGGCATCTGTGCGCCGGCCAGATGAACGGAACCCGCATGGCCCGCTACGCGCTTGAATACTTCGGGATCGAAGACCCCGACACCTTCCGCGACCTGGTCGTTTTCGTGGAATGCGACCGCTGCCTGGCCGATGCGGTGGGAACCGTGACCGGATGCACCATGGGGCGCCGCCGCCTGAAATGGATGGATTACGGCAAGATGGCCGCCACGTTTTTCAACATGCAGACCGGAGAGGCCATCCGTTTGATCAGCACCACCGAACGCTGCACCAAAGACGATGACATGTTCGAATGGTTCGGCTCGCGAACCGATGAGCAGCTGTTCACCCTGCAGCACGTGAAGGTTTCCGTAGACGAGCAGCAGCTGCCGGGCGGACCGCACAGCCATGCGTTCTGCGACCGATGCGGCGAAGAGGTCACCGGCGGCCGTGAAGTCAAACGAGACGGCGAAACGCTCTGCCGAAGCTGTGCAGACGGCGGCTATTACCGTATCATCGATGCCGACTAGAAACGCAGTCCGATTTCCACCTGAATTCGAACTGCAGGAGAAAGGTACCTGACAATGGAGATGATTTCCCTCGAAGAGGCCCGGGTGCTGGTCTGCGCGAACGTTTCCGCCATGGATGCGGAAACCGTCGACCTGCTCGACGCCGCAGGTCGCGTGAGCGCGTCCGACCTGCAAAGCGACATGGACGTGAGCCCTTTCGCTCATTCCGCAATGGACGGATTCGCCGTCTTCAGCGATGACCTGGCTGCCGCGACGCCCGATTCACCCGCCATACTCGACGTCATAGCCGAAGTGCCGGCAGGCTCGGTGTTCGAAGGCACGATGGGCCACGGGCAGTGCGTGCGCATCATGACGGGAGCCCCCACGCCGAAAGAGGCAGACGCCGTAGTGAAATACGAAATCGTCGATACGGTGGACGGCGACGGGCGCACCGGCAGCCGCGTGGCGTTTTCAGCCCCCGCCAAACCGGGCGACAACATCCGCGCGGCAGGCGAAGAGGCGAAAGCGGGCGAAACCATCGTGCGCGCAGGCGAGGTCATAGGCACGGCCGGCATCGGGTTTCTTGCCGGCTGCGGCGTGCTGCATGTACCGGTGCATCGCAAGCCCCGCGTTGCCGTCATAGCCATCGGCAGCGAATTGGTTGCCCCACCCGCCATACCGGGACCCGGCCAGATCCGCAACTCCAACAGCTACGCGCTGGCTGCATGCGCCCGCAGTGCCGGATGCATCGCTGACGTGATGCCCATAGTGCTCGATGACGAGGACGCCCTGGCGGATGCCGTGCTCTCCGCCACCGCCGACTACGACTTCATCGTGACATCCGGCGGCGCCAGCAACGGGGACTTCGACTTCATCAAGCCTGTTGTCGAACGCCTGGGGACACTGCTCATGACCACCGTCAACATGCGCCCCGGCAAAGCCCAAACGTTCGGAATCGTCAACGGAACACCCGTCTTCGGCCTGCCCGGAAACCCTGCCGCAGCCTATGTGGGATTCGAGATGATCATCCGCCCCGCACTGCGCAAGATGCAGGGATTCAGCGCGCTTACGCGACCTGCGGTTCACGCCCGCTTGACCGCCGACCGCAAGAAAAAGGACCCGCGCCGCATGTTCATGCGCTCAACCCTTACCAAGGCTGCCGACGGAACGCTTGAAGTGACGCCCGCCAAGAATCAGAGTTCTGGCTTGTTCGGCGTCATCCAGAAGACGAACTGCATGGCGGTCTTCCCGGAAGATGTGAAATTCCTTGAAGCAGGCAGCATGGTCGAATGCATCCTGCTCGATGTTCCCGAGGAGGTTGTCCTGTAATGGAACACCACGATAGCCACGGCCACCACGATAGCCACGGTCACCACGATAGCCACGGCCACCACCATCACCACGAAGAGCCCTCCGTCACCTTCGCCATCGTGACCTGCTCGGACACCCGCGACATCAGCCAGGATACTGCGGGGGCAGCGCTTGAAGAGCTCATCGCCGAACGCGGCTGGATTTGCGCGGGGCGCGTTGTCGTCAAAGACGAGCGTGCCGATATCGCCGTCGCAATTGCCCGCGCGGCCGATAAAGACGAGGTCGATGTGGTGCTGACGTGCGGAGGAAGCGGTCTTTCCCTGCGCGATGTCACCCCGGAGGCAACACGCGACGTGTGCGATCGGGAGGTCCCCGGCATAGCCGAGGGAATGCGCGCCTACAGCATGCAGTTCACGCCGCGCGCCATGCTCTCCCGGGCAACGTGCATGCAACGCGGACGCACCCTGGTCATCAATCTTCCCGGCAGCGAGAAGGCCGCCCGCGAAAACTGGGCAGGGATAGCAGATGTGCTCCCCCACGCCGTCTCCATGATGGCTGGCGGCGGGCACTGACGCTTTCGCCGAAGCCTCGACGATTCCGGAAACCGCAGCCAGCGCCAACTCGCATGGCTACGTTGAAAACCGCCCCCGTTTCTCAGACAGCGAGAAGCGGGGGCGGTTCATTGCCGTGCGGGTTTTTCAAGGGTCTTTGCACCGCTATGCGGGTTTTCGGGGCTCCAATTATTTACCTGCTGCACCGGAGCAGTACGGGTCTTCGCCTATGCGTCTCGCAGCCACAAACCGGTTTTGCCGCCGTCTTTCTTCAGCAGGCGGACATCCATAATTTCCATGCCGCGATCGACGGCTTTGCACATGTCGTATACGGTCAAACAGGCCACACTGGCAGCGGTGAGCGCTTCCATCTCGATTCCCGTCTTGCCCGTCACACCGCAGGTTGCCAGCACATGGATGCCGACGCGCCCATCAGGACGCTCACCGGGAAGAACGGACGCGCACTCCACCTTCGCCTTGGTGATGTTGAGCGGATGGCACATGGGAATCAGATCGCTGGTCTTCTTGGCGGCCATCACGCCGGCAACGCGTGCACATGCCAGGACATCGCCTTTCGCGGCGCTTCCCGTGGTAATCAGGTCAAGCGTCTCCTGATGCATGGCTATGAATCCTTCCGCCACGGCAATGCGTTCGGTATCGGCCTTTTGGGACACATCGACCATGCGGACGTCTCCGGTCTCGTCGATATGCGTGAGCTTATGCTCTTCCATGTTCCCGCCTTCCAATCTCAATGGCGCGCATGCGCCGTTCATACAGATTCCAAGCCCTTGCAGCGTTTCGATGATCAGCCACCAATCTTGCTCATCCCGCGCTCGGTGCCAACCTTGTCGTGATGGTCATCAGGCTTCGCGCCCAATGCGGTCAGAAGCGTTGCGCGGATTCCCTCATCATCACCGGCGCGAGCTGCGGTGCGAACATCGTATTCGTTGTCTGAGAACAGGCACGGGCGGATCTTTCCATCGGCGGTCAGGCGCAAACGGTTGCATTCGCTGCAGAAATGCCTGGACAGAGGGGAGATGAACCCTACCGTACCCTGCGCGTTCTCGAATTCGTAGTAACGGGCGGGACCCCAACCCTTGGGCGTGTGTTTGACGGCGGGAACCAGCTCCCCAATGCCCGCTTCCACAGCCTGCTCGTTGATGCGTGCAAGCAGCTCTTCGCTGGCAACCACGTCCTTCTTGCCCCAGCCCAATCCATCGGAGCCCGTGCTCTCACCCACGGGCATGTACTCGATGAAGCGTACGTGCAGCGGGCGGTCGATGGACATCTTCGCGAAACCGAAGACATCCTGGTCCAAAGAGCGCACCACAACGGAATTGAGCTTGACGGGAGCAAAGCCCGCCTCAAGCGCGGCATCGATTCCCGCAAGCGCGTCTTCCAGCTTGCCCAGGCGCGTGATCTGGGTGTACTGCTCAGGATCGAGCGTGTCCAAAGAGATGTTCACGCGCGAAAGACCGGCTTCGGCAAGCTCTTCGGCCATGCGCGGGAGCAGAATTCCGTTGGTGGTAAGCGCCACCGAATCAATTCCCGGCGTAGCCTTGATGGCGCGGATCAAATCGACCACGCCCTTGCGCACCAAAGGCTCGCCGCCGGTCAAGCGTATGCGAGAGATCCCCATGTCAGCCGCAACGCGGACAATGCGCTCAATCTCTTCGATACGCAAGATCTCATCGTGGGAAAGCGAGCAGACGCCTTCAGCGGGCATACAGTAGATGCAGCGCAGATTGCAACGATCGGTCAGCGAAATGCGCAGGTAGTCGATGGTTCTCCCGTGTGAATCCTTCATCAATCCCCCTCTATCTATCTTTTCTCAGAATAGTATAGCGAAGTTCTGCAGCGCATGCCCCCCGTAAATGGGACCCGCGCATGGCAGCCGACATCATCGCGTAACAAGGTACACCTTCTTCGGCGGAATGCGGATCCAAAGCTCCTCCCCTTCCTGGGGAAGCGAGTCCGCGGAAGCGTGAAGCGTGTCAATCCTCCAGAAAAGATGCTGGTGCAGATATTTCATCTCATCATCGGTGCGCTGGACGGTGGCTGCAAACTCCTCGCTGCGATCGAGGAAGCCCAGCAGGACCGTGCGCTCGAAGCGCGAATCGCTCACACGGTCCACGCGCACCCGAAATGCGTTGCGTCCCGGACCGTCTGCGCGCTCGATGAAAAACGCCCGGATGCCCATGTGCGCCACGTCATGCGGCACGGGTTCATCCATTTCCAGCTCAATGCCCCACTTGGGCAACATGACATGGAATTCGTCGACATACATGGCGTCGGTAGCGTTCTTGCAGCCTGAAAGCTTGATTCCGGCCATCGACTGCGGCGCATCCACCAGGTCCCTGCCCGTCCCCATCTCCACAATGCGGCCGGAATCAACCACGGCAATGCGGTCGCAGAACCGCAGCGCCTCATCGATGTCGTGGCTGATGTACAGAATCGTTCCATCGAATGCGTCGAACAAGCTGACGAGGTTCTGCTCCAAAACGCTTTTCAGATGCGCATCCAGCGCCGAAAACGGCTCATCGAGCATCAGGATCCCGGGCTTCGCCGCCAGCATGCGGGCAAGGGCCACACGCTGCTGCTGGCCACCCGAAAGCTGGGCGGGATACCGGCGGCGAAACGTCTCAAGGCCGAATCTGCGCAGCTCGCCGGAGACAATCTCATCCCGCTTTTCGCGGGGCACGTCTCGACCTATGCCCGCAGCCACATTCTGCTCCACGGTGAAGTTGGGAAACAGCATGTAATTCTGAAACAGCAGGGCCGTTTTGCGCTCCTGCGGGGATAAATTGATCTTCTCATCGGAATCGAAGAACACCTTCCCGTTCACCACGATGCGCCCCTCATCAGGGACTTCGATTCCGGCTATACAGCGAAGCGTCAGGCTTTTGCCGCACCCCGATGCCCCCAGGAAACCAAGCGTTTCCTTACCGGCCGCGAAATCAACGTCAAGGGTGAATGTGGGAAACGCCTTCTTGATGCGTACTTCCAAGCTCATAGCGTCCTCCTCATTCCGCCACGCCGCGGCGGTACTTCGTGGTCCTACGGCTCCAAAGATTGATGAACAGAATCACGATGAAGCTGAAGATGATGATGATCACCGTCCAGAAAATGGCGATGTCCGTATTTCCGTTCATCCATTCGAAATAGATGGCAATGGGAATCGTGCGCGTGATGCCCAGATAGTTGCCCGCCAGAAATAGCGTGGCTCCGAATTCCCCCAACGCACGGGCGAACGCGAGAACCGTGCCCGCCGCTATGGAGCTCCACGCCAATGGAAGCATGAGCCGGAAGAATATGCGCGCATTGCTCCATCCTAAGGTTCGTGCGGCATCGAGCATGTTCGGATCCAAGCCCTCGAACGCTCCGCGGGCGCTGCGATACATAAGGGGAAACGCAACCACCACGGCCGCAATTACCGTTGCCGGCCAGCTGAACACCAAAGGAAAGCCCACGTCAATGAACCATTGTCCGAGCGCTGTATTGCGCCCGAAGGCCAAAAGGAGCAAAAAACCGCACACCGTGGGCGGCAGCACCATGGGTATGGTGAAGATGGAGTCCACGAAATCTTGGACGCGAGACGGGATCCGCAAGCTGAAATACGCGGCAGCAAGGCCCAGAACGAAAATGAACACGATAGCGGTAAGCGAGGTTTTCAGGGTGATGAAAAGCGGACTCATGTCTATTGAACCGATGAACTGCAGAAATGCATCGAATCCCGTAGCCGCCTGCGAAACGGCCACCCCCTGCGCGGGGGAGACCTGCGCAAAATCAACCTGGGTAATATCCACGTGCACAGGGCTGGACGAATCGGTCACATCCGATCCGTCCGCACCCACGACAACCGTGAAGAAGCGGCCTTCCTGCACCTCGCGGTCGAATTCGAAACGCACGCCATCTCGCTCGTAGGAGGATTCGGAGGTAAACACCCACTCCGCATCCGTACCGAGCATCGGCCCGCCCTTCGCATTCGCGTTGTCCAATCCGATGAGCATCGCTGCAAGTCGGGGGTCCTGCGCGAGCTCTTCGAGCGAAAAGGCCAGGTCATCGAGCACCGATTCGGGAACGTAGACCACCGTGTAATCCGCGGTGACCACGGCGCACAAGCGCCCAGGGGAATTGGCGGCGTAGTAGCAGTAACCCACGAAAGAGCCGTCATCGGCCCAACGCGCACTGCCCGCCTGAGCACGGGAGAATTTCTCGAACGCGAAAGGAGCGTCGCACGCCGCAGAGCGTCCGCCTTCGTCCACCGCCGCAGCGGGCAACTGCTCGGATGAGAGCTGCACAGACTGCACTGCCGAGGGACCATTCCCGGTTTCGTCCTCCGGTTGCGCCACGGGAGTTTCGCCCCCGAACGCCGTGCACGGAACACCCGCAACAAGCAGCGCAACTCCCAGCGCCGCAAGCCAATTCCGCATCCTTTTCATCAAGCTCCCCGCTCCCCGAATACGAAGGGATGGGCACCCGCATGGGCGCCCATCTCCGGTTCAACCTCTTCCGCTTCGCCTCCCCCATGCAACGCACGGGGCACTGCCCTGCGATGCGCTGCAGACGCAAGCGGTTCTATTTCGTGACCAGCTCGAAATTCCACTCCTGCCAGATGGCCAGAGCGCCCTCATCGGTTGAGGCCCACTCAAGGAAATCCCCAACAGCCTGGGCATTCTCCGTGTTCGCAACGACAGCGGCAGGATAGACGATGTTCTTGTGGGCATCCGCAGGCACCACGCACACCACCTTGATGCCCTTATCGGCGAAACGCGACACATCGGAAGTGTACACGAAACCCAAGTCGGTAGAGCCGGACCCAACCTGAGTTGCCACGTCGCCGACCTTTTCGACCAGGTTCACCTTGCCCTCAAGCGGCGTGCCGGCATACGCATCGGTGCCATCGGACTTGCCCTTGCTCTCAGCGCCCACCTTTCCTTCGGGGTCATTGAAGCACCCAACGGTGGAAAGCGCCTGGTTCGCATAGTTTCCGGCGGGCACGGAGTCAGAACCCACCGTCACCGTGTAATCACCGCTGGCGATATCCGCCAATTCCAGCTGATCGATATCGGAATCGGCGGGGGCAATCACGACAAGGTCATTGCGGAACATGTCGAAACGCGTACCGTCATCGACGAGGCCCTTTTCAACCGCCGTATCCATGGTTCCCTTGGAGGCCGTGATCAAAAGATCGGCGGGAGCACCGCCTTCAAGCTGGGCCACCAGATCTCCGGATGCAAGATACTGCGGGTCGGCGAACGTAACGCCGGGATGTTCGGCTTCGTAGAGGTCAATCGCTTCATCCATGGCCTTCTGCAGAGAGTTGGCCGCGAATATCTGAATCTGGACGGGCTCCTGCGTTGCCTGATCGCCCGATGCCGCACCTGCATTGTCTGCGGAATCCCCAGACCCCGATCCCGCACAACCTGCAAGCAGCAGAGAACCAGCCAGTGCGCCCGCAAACGCCAATGCGCCGACCTTCTTCCATTTCTTATTCATGGCCCTATCCCCTCCATCCTAAAGCATCTCACGATGCCCGCGATTTCGCGACTTCGCTACTTCGTTCGCTATTATTCTCTTATGAGTATAACCAGTCAAGAGGAATTCCTTAGGCCGATCTTGCGGCAGCGCCCGCAACCGCCCCTGCAGCCGGCCCCGCGAACGGACCGCGAACGGACCGCGAACGGACCGCAAGCGGACCACGCGGCCGGCCCAGCGCTCGGCCCGACGGCCGCCACGGCGACCGCCCAAGTGTTGCGGGAAGAATCGGGCGTCCGCTGGCCAGATACGGACGAAATGCATGGCATCGGGCGTGCATTTCGCCCGTATCCGGCCGCCGCATCCGGCACGTGTCCTCCAGCGCGCCCCGTTTCCCCAGGTCAGCGTCGAGGACATAGAAGAGGGCGTCTCACGCTCCAGAATCCACCCGTACATTTCGTCCATATCTGGCCACAAGGGCCGCAAATTCTCCCGTCGCCGCCGGAAAGCGCCGAAGAACCACAGAGGACGACCGATACGGAAGCCATCGCACAGAAAACGGCCCGGCGCATCAGAAGCTGCCGGGCCGTTTGATTTGAAACATTCGGGGAAGGGCTCCGCAAAAGCCCGCTTACCCCTCCCATGCGCTCGGGCCGCCAGCGGCTTGGAGGCGCCCTGCGCTCCAAGCCGCCGTTTGCGGCAGACATCCTGCCTTTAGCGATTCTCTTCCACGACGGCCTTGTACTTCGGTGAGTCCGTGTACAGCTCGTCGGTCAAGGGGTTCAGGCGCTTCTTGCGGATGGTGCGCAGCTGGTACACCGCCACAGCGGCATTGGCCAGCAGGGCAATCAAGCTCACCACGAAGAAGGCGGTGGGATTATGCGTGGTGGGGATAGGGGCCAAAACGTCTGCGAACTGGGGAACCGTCATGATGAACATGATCCACAGGGCAAGCGTCTGCGCACGATGCTGCAGCCATGCACCGCGCTTGATGAAAAACGTCGGGATGGTGCAGGAGAGCAGCAGCGCCAAGCCGCAATAGGCGGAGTGGTCGGAGATGCAGTTGTAGGTGTAGGCGAAGTTCCACAAGTCGTACGCGATGATCCAAAACCACAGCATGTCGGGCCAGATCATATCGCGGCTCTTGTCCTTGGAGATCATGATGCCGAACCAACCGCAGATGGTGACGATGTTCAGAATGCCGGCGATGCCGTTCATGATGTTCCACGGGCCGGAAATGGTCCACAGGTTCTCAACCGTGCCGCCAATCCACAAGCCGAAGCTGAACACCTGGAAATCACGGATGACAGCCTCTGCGATGTTGATGGCCAGAATCAGCGGCGGGAAGCACAGCGCCCACTTCTTCTCATACAGGTGGTGCACCTGACCATCCTTGCCCGTCCACTTGACGAAGCGCAGAGCCATGAACCCAACGCAACCCGCCAAGGCCGAATAGGTTTTCACCCAGTTGAACCACGTACCGGTACCGTACTCGTTGCCGGGGGCGGCAGTGGTGGGCCATACGAAGATGGTCAGAAACACCGGCACCACGACGAACAGCGCGATGCCTCCCCAGAGCTTGACTCGCCCAAGCTCGTTGAATGCCATAAGCGCGAACAGAACGAACAGCCAGATGAACCAATACGACATGTCCGCTGCTTGGTACAGTATACCCATGGCAAACCCCTCTCTCTTCTCTCTTGTTGTCTACCGTACGGCGAAGATACCAAGAAAGATTCCGGGAGTTTTGACAATTTGCCATTGAGCCGTCAAGACAGGGTGTCAACGTTGGCCGCTGCGCCAAGGCGGCGGATCTATCACGCGCATGTCCAGATGCAACGACTGAGCCACCAGCTGCGCCACCTGCTCATCGGTGATATCCGGATACGCCCGCAGCACGCCGGCGACTCCGTAAAGGACCATGGCGAACATCTCGGGCACCGACTCTATGGCGATGCTGTGGTACGCAGCGTATTCCATCACCACATCATGGTGGATGCACTCGACGGCCGCCAAGACTGCGCGCCGGCCGAATTCATCACGAATCCCCAGTTCATCGATAACGCCGAACATGGGACGATTATGTCCGGACGCGTCGAAAAGGACACGGCGGAAAGCGGCCACGCAATGCAGCAGCTCCCCCGGTGTATCACCGAAGACGCGGGATTCATTCCAGATGCCGATGGTGTCGAGCACGTCTTCAATGTAGTCATCGACTACCGCATCTACAAGCGATTGCTTATCCGGGAAGTAATAGTAGACCAGCCCGCGGGCGACGCCCGCCTCTTTCGCCACCGCGGCAATCGAAGTGGCCTGCACACCGTCGCGCTCGAAAAGCGACCGTGCGCTCTGCATGATCTCCCCGGCTTTGCCCCCAAGCCGGGCAGAGGTTCGAATGCGCCGGAACGCCGCCGGATGGATGGCATGGGAGCCCCCGCAACTACGGGAATCCCCACAGCCATGGGTGCCCCCGCGACGCACGTCTTCTCCCGCACCTGACCCGATGCAGGCATCAGGCGCAGCAGCATGCATCGCAGCGCAGCAGGAATCCGCCTGCTCCACGGATCGACGCCGATCGCCAAGCCGACCACTCGCCGCCACAGCAACCTCCTGACCGCATCCCTTCGAATCGCCGAGCCCGACGCAAGGGCGGACCGGCGGCATGCAGACCCGCAGCTGAACCCGGGTGCACCGAAATTATAACCCCTGCCGGCAGCGCATGACGCGAACCATCCGAACCATTTGGTTCGGATGTGGATACACGCTATACTGAATAGGTTATTCCGAAGAGAGGGGAACCGTGGATTCATTCGATGCCATAGACACGCAGGTCCGTCTCGCATTGTTCTCGGTCGAAAAAGACACCCATGCATCCATGTTCGGCAGGGGCATCGCAAAACTGTGCGAAGGCGTCAAGGAGACCGGATCGCTTAACCAGGCAGCAAAAGACATGGGCATGGCCTACAGCAAGGCGTGGCGCATCGTGCGTGAGACCGAGCAGACGCTGGGAGTTCAGCTGCTTGACAGGAAAGGTGCGCACGGATCCACCCTCACCCCTGAAGGCGAAGTGCTCCTGTCCACGTATCTGGACCTGGAGAAGGATATTTCGGCATACGCGAGCAAACGATTCCGCGAGCTCATCGCATCCCAAACGGAATCAATCCGATAAGCCGACCGCGTTCAAACGCCCGATCAGCGCTTGAACGCGGATTTTTGCTGAGCCGCGCATCCTTCGAAAATCTCCGGCTCATGGTCTATGAGCGATGCGCACGGCAGGGCATGCTCGACGGTCACGGCATGCTTCAAACACACATCTGAGCACATCTCGCACCCTACACAGCGCCACGGCTTGGACTCGATCCAGTGGCGCTGATTCGCTTTTGCGCGGGCCGAGGAGACCACGCTTTTCTTCGGGACACCATCCTCCACGCCGCCATCGGGCTCTTCGGTCATGCGGCGCAAAGCACCGGTCGGGCAGAACGTCGCGCACAGACCGCAGTTGTTGCACTTCTCCTCATCGATGACGACGCGGGAGAACAGCGGGCCTTCGACAGACGCCCCTTCGGCGGGACGAGCGATGGAGGCCATATCCTCGATGATTCGCATGTGGCGCTCAGGCGTGATCTGGGGCATATGCCCCGACGCGTCCATCTTGAGGATGTCGCGCAACGATTCCTTTTTGCCCTGGTTGAATTCCATATCGATTGCAGCCTGGGTCGCCTCGACGGCAAGAGAGCGGGCCGAAGACCTCAGATCGGAGAAGAACCCCCTGCGGGATACGCCGCCTTTGGCCTCCTGCGAACTCGTCGCCAAAACAGCTTCGGGGATCTCTTCGCTACGATGCGCCCGGGCGGAAACACCCCATGCCTCAAACAGCGCATTCGCCGCTTCGATGCTGCGGTCGGCTGCAGGCTGCGCATCGCGGTAGCGGCACGTGCGGCAATGCCCGTCCACCACGCGGATATCGGTGGCACCTTGCGCCGCCATATGGACCAGAAGCGATGCGTCGACGCGGCCCACGCAGGGCACCTCAATCACCTTGTCGGCAGCGGCACGGCGCTTGGCCGCAAGCCGGGCGCAGATGACGACGGCCTGTTCGGGGCACGCCTCATGCTGGGCGCGCACGCGGGCCAGCAGGTCATCATCGAGAGGTTTGAGCGAGATGATGGCCTCCGTCGGGCAGACGGTGGAACACGACCCGCATTCGAAGCACAGGGCATTGTCGATTTCGATCACGTTGTCATGCAGCTGAATTGCCCCAGACGGGCACGCTTCGGCACACCGGCGGCATGCGGCATTGCGATTGCGCACCATGACGCACCGTCTGGGCTCAACGTGCAACGCCTTGCTTTCCAGACGCTGCATGAGTTCAACCATATCGACAATCGATGGCATCAGTCTTCATCTCCCAGGATAGACGCTTCAACCGCGCGCAGTTCATCAGGCGTGTTGACGTTTATGAAGCAACCGCCGCGAGGCTCAGCCGCCAAAACATCTTCACGCTCGAACGGATGCATGTCGATCGCGTCGAAAAACGACTTGGCGGATGCATGGCCCTCATCGAGCGCTTTCCGCACGGCGGGAAGGCAGGTGGCCTTCCTGTACACAGCATGAAACGGCTCGTAACCATGCTTGTTATGGGGCACTACGGCATCACAGCGAAGCTCGGCGATCCTCGATGCTTCGGCGACAATCAGGCTGGCGGATGCGAAGACCATATCGCAGGCCACGGTCGCAACCAAGGGGTTGCTCGCCTGCGCAAGGGCCGTATACAGACCGCGCAGCGCACCGCGCTCCGGCAGCAGATCACGCTCAAGGCGAACCTCCACATCGGTTCGCTCGAGAAGAAATTCGAGCTTCTCGGGCTCATTGGTGGTGACGATCAGCTCGTCTGCAATAGGCGCGAGGCGATCTACCATGCGCTCGATGAGAGGGCGCCCCAAAAACGGGACCAGGGCTTTGCTGCGACCCATGCGCCGCGACTCCCCTCCCGCCTGGATGACAACCGTGAGCTTTTGGCGCACGTGATTAGCGACAAGGTAATCGCAGATGGCGGTTACATCTTCAAGCCCGAACGACAGGATGCCGCGGCAATCGGCGCTTTCGCGGACATCGGCGCGGTCGGTCACGACGGCAAGGGGCGCACCGCCGTTGATGGTTCCCAGGTCCATGAATTCATCTGCCGCCGCAGCATCGCGCTCGTTTGCCTGGCGGATGATCTCAATGGTGGGCAGGCCGCTGCGACGATACCCCTCCACCAGCACGATGTCATGACCTGGCATATCCCGGACCAAATCGCTGCATTCAGGTTCCTCGGTCAGTTCCCGCACGCAAGCAAATCGTTCGCGCGACACGATGATGGTCTCACGGGCGCCTGCCTGGCGATGGCGGAACGAATCCTTGCCGGGATAATCGATATCGAAAGACGGATGGCCGTGGTGCTTGATGGTCCCCACATCAACGCCACGACGGGTCAGATCCGCTATGATCTTCTCGAGCAATGTGGTTTTGCCCGAATTATGGCGCCCCACGAACGCAATCGCGGGGCTGGGTACCTGGACAACCCGTGTCATATTGCTTCCCTCCCTTAAGCAACGCACGCAAAGTCCGCAGAGCTACGCGTAGATTTCCTTCTCTTCGACCAGATTGTTCTTGATGTGTCCGACCAGACGCTGCAGCGCGTCGATTGCGTTGGGCCGGATATCCGCACCGATGAGCACATACATGAGGGAGTCCCCCACGGAAAGCCGCCCCTCATTGAGCCACACGCGCACATAGTGGACACCAGGCCAGCTGCGCGCCTCCTCCACAGCGGCGGCAAGGCCTTCGGCATCATAGGAGAAATCGACGAAAGCCACGTCACCGAGCGCACGGCCGGCTTCGCGCTCCGCCTCATCAGTGGCGCGGACCTGTTTTTTGGGGGTCACACGTACAACGCCGTTATGCGTCAGATACATGCCCACCTGCCCTGCATCGGGGTCTGCTTTCGCCTCAGCGAGCCATTGGTCGATGGAGGGTTCGGGAATTGCCATTGTGGTTTCCTTTCACGACAAGTCAGGCGCGTTTCAAGTCTTCGCCCGTCACGGGCAAACCATGAAGCGCGCCGCATGATATTGTGCAAGATTATCTTTTGTCGAGAATATAGACAAGACGGAAGTGGGGTTCAAGCGGGAGAAATCATTCCCCCGCCTAGGACTCGGCCTCCGTTGTTTCATCTTCGAGGATGGCAAGCGCCTTGCGATAACCGCCGGTGCCGTAGTTGAGCGCTTTCGACACGCGGGCGATGGTTGTGGCAGAAGCGCCCGTAATCTCCGCGATAGCCGTATAGGGCTTGCCTGAAGCAAGCAGCCGGGCTACCGAAAGACGCTGGGATGTCTCCCTGATCTCCCTGATGGTGAAAATATCCTCGAACAATGCGTACAGGTCATCCACATCGTCCATGGAGGCCAGGACCTTCAGGAGGTCCTCCACTTCAGAAGTACGCAAATTGCCCATCGTTCACCTGCTCTCTCTCGGTCTCAGCACTATTGTACTCCAGTTGGGTGAAGTGACGACGGAAACGCATCGAACCGACTCATGCACCGATTCATCCTACACGTAGAACAGTATGTCGTTGTACGTAGGCACGGGCCAGTAATCACGCGCAACGATGCTTTCCATCGAATCCACGGCGCTGCGCAGCTTGAGCATCGCGGGAGCCACCTCATGGGCATAGCACTGCGCCTGCTCAAGGCTGTCGGCGCAACCGCGTGCCTTGGCATGGACCCCATCGAGCTCTTCGATGGATTCGTCGATTGCACGCACGCCATCCAATAGCTTTTCCAGCTGCTCGTGCTGGGTGCCCAGATCGGCGGCGGGCATCGCTTCGCGGATGGTGGTGATCCCCTTTGCCACCTTCGTGGCATAGGCGCTGATGACAGGCAGATACGTGCGGCGCGCCATGCGTGACATGGTATTCGCCTCGATATTCATCAACTTGCAGTATTTCTCCAGTTTGACCTCGTAGCGGCTCTCAACCTCGACGCGCGAGAGAACGCCCATCTCTTCGAACAGCGCCACGTTCTTGTCCGCGACGAAACACGGCAGCGCATCGGCGGTGGTGGGGAAATTGCACAGACCGCGGCGCTGCGCTTCGGCATGCCACTCCTCCGAATAGCCGTCGCCGCCGAACAGGATGCGCTTATGGTCGGCCAAGCACTTCCTGATGTAGGTCATGGCCGCCTCTTCGAAAACGCGCCCCTGAGCCAACGCGGCCTCCATGGCGTCGGCGAAATCCTTCATGGATTTGGCCACGGCGGTATCCAGGACCATGTTGGAATCGGATACGTTCACAGAAGAGCCCGGCATGCGGAACTCGAATTTGTTGCCCGTGAAGGCGAAGGGGCTGGTGCGGTTGCGGTCCGTGGAGTCGCGATCGAAGGTGGGCAGCACGTCCACGCCGAAGTCCAACGACGCAGGTGACTCATGATGGTGCTCGCCACCGGTGGCCAGCGCGTCGATGATGGCGGAAAGGTCATCGCCCAAAAAGATGGACACGATTGCCGGAGGAGCTTCATCCGCACCAAGGCGATGGTCGTTTCCGCAGCTGGCTATGCTCATGCGCAGCAGATCCTGATAGTTGTCCACCGCTTCTATCACGCAGGTCAGAAAGACCAGGAACTGCAGGTTGTCCTCCGGGGTCTCGCCGGGATTGAGGAGGTTCTCACCATCCGCGGAGATGGACCAGTTGTTATGCTTGCCCGATCCGTTGATGCCCTCGAAGGGCTTTTCGTGCTGCAGGCACACCAGGCCATGATGGCTGGCCAGAAGACGCATCTGCTCCATGGTCAGCAGATTCTCATCCACCGCCCTGTTCGCATTGCAGAACACGGGCGCCAGCTCATGCTGAGCCGGGGCAACCTCATTGTGCTTCGCCTTCGCGGCCACGCCGAATCCCCACAGCACATCATCGAGTTCCTTCATGAACTCGTTGACCGTGGGCCTGATGGCGCCGAAGTAGTGCTCATCAAGCTCCTGGCCCTTGCACGGGGGCGCTCCGAACAGCGTCCGGCCGCACATGACCAGATCCTGACGGCGCGCATAATCTTTCTCGGAAATCAGGAAGTACTCCTGCTCCGTTCCCACGTTCACCCTGACGGCGACAGGACTCTTCCCGAACAGAGCCAAGACACGTTTCGCCTGCTCGTCGATAACCTTCAAAGACCTGAGCAGAGGGGTCTTCTTATCCAGGGCTTCGCCGTTGTAGCTGCAGAAAGCCGTAGGAATGCACAGCACCTCATCCTTGATGAATGCGGGGCTGGTGGGATCCCAGCCCGAATATCCCCGCGCTTCGAACGTGGCGCGCAAGCCGCCCGAAGGAAAACTCGATGCATCAGGTTCACCCTGGATGAGTTCCTTGCCGGAAAACTTCGTGATGGCGGTGCCGTCACCGACGGGCTCCAGAAATGCGTCGTGCTTTTCGGACGTGATGCCCGAAAGCGGCTGGAACCAATGGGCGAAATGCGTGGCGCCCTTCTCCAGGGCCCACTCCTTCATGGCATGCGCCACGGCGTTGGCCACATCGAGGTCAAGCGGCAATCCGCGTTCGATGGTATCTGCCAGGCGGCGGTACACATCGGACGGAAGGTATTTCCTCATCTCATGCTCAGAGAATACCGTCGTGCCGAATTTTTTCGTGAGGTCGGACATAGAAGGCGCTCCTTCACTATTCCCCTGCGGACGCGCTCGGGCTCTCCCCTGCACCGCACGCAGTTTGTTTTTCAGTGGCGCGGCCCGGAAGCGCCGCGTGTTCGCTGTCACTTTAGCCTATTGGAGTGTTGCTTGCACCCAGAAAACTACCGCAGACGGCGAACTCCAGATTTTCCGCAGGCCAAGGGCATGGGGTCAAGGATACAATTGCCAGGTCAGACCAGCTTCTGCAAGCACGGGGTCCTTCGCTTTCTTGGCCCGCATGCACCGCATTCACGCGCTGCGCCCCATGAAACCACAGGGCATCGTGCTCGCAAAAGCCGGCTCCGCCGAACGAAAGGACAGTCAGTGAAAGAACTCTGGAGAAAATGGGACAATATCAGCTTGATCAAGCGCATCCTGTTGTTCCTGGTCATCGGCGCCGTGCTCGGCATCATTGCCAAAGACCTCGTCGTCATCCCGCTGCTCGGCAGCATCTTTGTCAATGCCCTGAAAGCAATCGCACCCATCCTGGTCTTCTTCCTGGTCATCAGCGCCCTTGCCAACGCCAAGGCCGATGGCTCCATGAAAACCATTATCATCCTCTACCTGATCAGCACGTTCGTTGCGGCCCTCGTCGCCGTTCTCGCCAGCATGCTCTTCCCCGTTGAAGTCACCCTGGTCGGCGTCGAAGGCGCCAGCCAAAGCTCCCCTGAGGGAATCGGCGAAGTTCTGAGCACGCTCATCATGAACCTGGTTGCAAATCCCATCGAAGCGCTGGTCAGTGCGAACTTCCTCGGCATTCTCGCATGGGCTGCGCTGCTCGGCATCGCGCTGCGCGCCGCAAGGGAATCCACCAAAGACGTCTTCACCAACGTTGCCGACGCCATCGGCAGGATCGTCCACTGGATCATCAGCCTTGCCCCCTTCGGCATCATGGGCCTTGTCTACTCCGCCGTCTCCACCAACGGCCTTGAGATCTTCACCGAATACGGAATGCTGCTGCTGGTGCTGGTCGGATGCATGCTCTTCATCGCATTCGTCACCAATCCCCTCATCGTGTTCGCCTACATCCGCAAAAACCCCTTCCCGCTGGTTCTGCGTTGCCTGAAAGACAGCGGTATCACGGCGTTTTTCACGCGCAGCTCCGCTGCCAACATCCCCGTGAACATGGAGCTGTGCCGCAAGCTCAAGCTGGATAAGGACAACTACTCCGTCTCCATCCCGCTGGGCGCAACCATCAACATGGCAGGTGCCGCCGTCACCATCACCGTCATGGCAATGACCGCATGCCACACCATGGGCGTTACCGTCGACATCTACACTGCCGTCATCCTTTCGGTGTTGGCAGCCGTTTCCGCATGCGGAGCATCCGGCGTTGCCGGCGGATCGCTTCTTCTGATCCCCCTCGCCTGCTCACTGTTCGGCCTTGATACCGACATTGCCATGCAGATGGTCGCCATCGGCTTCATCATCGGCGTTGTGCAGGATTCCTGCGAAACCGCGTTGAACTCCTCTTCCGACGTCCTGCTGACCGCAACTGCGGAGTATCACAAGCGTCGCAAGATGGGCCAAGAAATCGATTTCTCCGAATGGGAGAAGTAAAGCCTCTGCCTCAGCTTCTTCAAGCGCACCTGGGAACCCCGCATCTGCGGGGTTCTTCTTTTACCGCTCGCCGCTGATTTTTACCATGGTTAACTTTTTATCTCGCACATGGTGCGCACCGTTGCTTTATATGTTATAAATCAAGTATCAAATAACCGACCCGCACGGGACACTCGAAGAGGAAGCACATCAAAGACGCGACGCACATCACTTGAGCAGACAGCACATCTTCCCAACGAACACGTATGAGCCTCGGACGCAATCCTCCCGTTTCGAATCCGAAAGGAACCATCATGTCTTTGATCGATAAGGAAATCACCGAATTCAGCGCAGAAGCCTATGTTGACGGCCAGTTCAAAACCGTGACCAAAGAAGACCTTCTGGGCACCTGGAACGTCCTGTTCTTCTACCCCGCGGATTTCACCTTCATCTGCCCCACTGAGCTTGAAGACCTTCAGAACACCTACGAGCAGTTCCGTGAGACCGGCTGCCAGATCTACTCCGTATCCACCGACACCCACTTCACCCACAAGGCCTGGCATGACTCTTCGGATCGCATCTCGAAGATCACCTACCCCATGCTGGCCGACCCCACCCACGCACTCTCCCGCGACTTCGGCGTCCTGATTGAGGAAAACGGCCTGGCCGAGCGTGCCACCTTCGTGCTCAATCCCGAAGGCAAGGTTGTGGTCTACGAAGTCAACGCAGGCAACATCGGCCGTAACGCCGAAGAGCTGCTGCGCAAGGTCCGTGCAGCCCAGTTCGTTGCCGAGCATGGTGATGAAGTCTGCCCCGCCAAATGGCAGCCCGGCGCCGAGACCCTCAAGCCCAGCCTCGATCTGGTCGGCGCACTCTAAGCCTTCCTTAAGCCCCATCCGCGCCATAAGGATGTCTCCCCTGAAGGCGCAACTCCATACATGCACTTTGAAAGCCGCCGCTCTCCCCGCTGGCGGCTTTCGCCTGTCTGGCACCATCCATCCGGCGGCATGCAGCACAGCCGCTTTCAGTCTTAGGAGAAACAATGAATATGAAGCATTTCTACGACGCCGTGGTCATTGGCGGAGGCCCCTCGGGCCTGACCGCCGCACTGTACCTGGCCCGCGCGCGCTACCGCGTGCTGGTGCTTGAAAAAGATCGTTTCGGCGGCCAGATAGCCACCACCGAAGAGGTGGTCAACTATCCGGGCGTCGCCGTTTCCACCGGCGCGGCCCTGGCTGAAACCATGCGGGCGCAAGCTGAATCCTTCGGCGCTGAATTCATGCTGGCCGAAGCGCTCGGCCTTGATATGGAAGGCGACATCAAGACGGTCCATACCGACCGAGCGGACCTGCACGCATTCGGCATCCTGCTTGCCACCGGCGCCCATCCCAGCCTTGCCGGCTTCGAAGGCGAAGAACGATTCCGCGGGCACGGCGTGGCCTATTGCGCCACCTGCGATGCCGAATTCTTCACCGGCAAGCACGTCTTCGTCGTAGGCGGCGGCTACACCGCGGCCGAAGAAAGCGTCTTTCTGGCGAAATACGCAAGCCACGTGACCATCCTCATGCGCTCGGATGATTTCACGTGTGCAGCTGCTGCTGCCGAAGGTGCGCTGTCGCACCCGAAGATCTCCATCGAACGCAACGTCGTTGTCGAAGAGGTTGACGGAGATTCAGCGCCCACGTACCTGCGCTACCGCAACAAACTCACCGGAGAGGCAACAGAGTACCGCAGCGCAGAAGGAGACTCTTTCGGCGTGTTCGTCATGGTGGGATTCTCTCCCGCCACGGCATTGCTCAACGGCATCTCCGAAGTCGATGAACGCGGATTCGCCCTGGTCGATCGCCGCCAGCGCACATCCGCAGAAGGCCTCTACGCCTCGGGCGATGTGTGCAAGAAGAGTCTGCGTCAGGTTGTTACCGCTACGGGCGAAGGCGCCCTGGCTGCAACTGAACTTGAACACTACGCCGCTTCCATGCAGGAAAAGACGGGATTGGTGCCGCAGATTCCCACGCAGGCCAACGCCTCCGGGTCTTCGTCCGCCAGTGCCCAAGATGCCCAACAGGCCGAATCCCCGTCCACAGGAAACTTCGGTGAAACGCCCTTGCGCTACCTCGATCCCGCATTTCTCCCTCAGCTGGAAACCGTATTCTCGCGCATGGAGCGCCCGCTGATCCTGGAGCTCTCCCTTGATGACGGCCCTGTTTCAGCAGAGCTGCGCGGCTGGATGGAGGAGCTTGCAGCGCTTACCGACCGTCTTTCGGTACGCATTGCCCATCCGGACAGCGACGAAGCTCCGTTCGTAAGCATCCGCACGGCCGACGGAAACGATACGGGCCTTGCATTCCACGGAGTCCCCGGCGGTCACGAGTTCACCGGGTTCATCTTGGGCCTTTACAACGCCGCAGGACCCGGGCAGCCCCTTGATGAAGATATGCGCGCATCGATCATGCAGCTCTCCTCGCCTATCCGCATCGACATTGCCGTGTCCCTTTCATGCACCAACTGCCCTGATACCGTGCTTGCTGCGCAAAGGATCGCATCCATCAATCCTGAGGTCAGCGCACACGTCTACGACATCGCGCATTTCCCGGAGCTTAAGGAGCGCTTCAACATCATGAGCGTCCCCTGCATCATCATCGACAACGGCAGCACCATCGCATTCGGCAGGAAGAACCTCCCCCAGATGCTTGAGCTGCTGCAGTAAGAATCTGCAGCGAAGAGATTCCCGTCCAGCTATCCCGTCCGGTCTTTGCCGGGCGGGATTTTTAGTCTTCAACCGGCAAAGCGCATCCAGATATGAAAAGGACGGGATCGCATGCGATCCCGTCCTTCATCGAGCGGTTTCCGTCACCGGTCCGCTTCAGGTCAAGCCGATACCGGCTTA
The DNA here is from genome assembly GCA_937892845.1 of uncultured Eggerthellaceae bacterium. Taxonomy (GTDB): domain Bacteria; phylum Actinomycetota; class Coriobacteriia; order Coriobacteriales; family Eggerthellaceae; genus Slackia. The sequence continues at coordinate 75,363 of CALBGP010000031.1, forward strand.
TTCGTTATCAGACTCCTCAGCTTCCTTCGAAGTCTCGCCGAAGCCCAAGTCGCCCAGGCCGCCCAGCAGGGCATCCAGTTCGCTCAGGTCGCGGTGGTAGCTGCGCGGAGGCAGAGCCTCACCCAGCATCTCCTCGCCTTCGGTATTGAAGGTTGCAGGAGCATCGCCTCCGATGAGGATGGTGTCATCAGGGCTGAAGACCATGTCAAGCAGCTGGCTCATGTCATCGCTCGACGCGGTCAGGTCATCTTCGAGCAGGTAGCTCAGGTCATGCTCCTTCAGACCGGCCTTCAGCTCTTCGAGAGCCTTGGAACCGATGCCTTCGATGCGCATGAGCTCCTCTTCGGTGTAGCCCACAAGGTCGTTGACGGTCTCAATGCCGGCTTCGCTGAACTTGTTGGCCCAACGCTGGGAAACGCCAAGGTCATCGTAGAGGTACAGGCGGGCGTCCTCATCGGAGAGGCGCTGCGCATGACCGCCGCGATAGCTATTGGAGGAGAAGTAGCTCGAATAGCCGCTGGGATATGCATCGTCGAGGGACCAATCCTCGGGCTGCGGGAGCATCTCTTCGATCTCGCGCAGCTCAGCGGGAGCATAATCAGGCAGCTGCTCGTTGCTGGACTTCTTCACGGACTGACCCTTGTAGGTCAGGCCCACATTGTGGTAGCGAGCAAGGCCGGTACCGGCAGGAATGGGCTTGCCGATGATGACGTTTTCCTTCAGGCCGCTGAGCACGTCGGTCTTGCCCTCGATGGCAGCGTCCGTAAGAACCTTGGTGGTCTCCTGGAACGATGCGGCGGACAGGAACGAATCCGTGGCAAGAGAGGCCTTCGTGATGCCCAGCAGCAGAGGCTGGCCCACGGGAGGCTGCTTGCCTTCGGCGATGAGCTCGTTGGCAACCTTCTCGAACACGTGGCGATTGACCTGACGGCCAGGCAGCAGATCGGAATCGCCGGCATCCAGGACCACGACCTTGCGCAGCATCTGGCGAGCGATGATCTCGATGTGCTTGTCGTTGATGTCTACACCCTGGGAGACGTAAACGTCCTGAACCTGGGCCACGATGTAGCGCAGCGTGGTGTTCGGGTCGGTCAGACGCAGCAGGTCATGCGGGTTGATGGAACCCTTGGTGAGCTGCTGGCCCACGGTGACTTCGCAGCCATCGACAACGCCGGGCATCATGAGGGCTCGGGCGGAAACCACGTACTCGCGGTAGTTGCCGTCCTGGTCATGGATGGTCAGCGTCTTGCTGGTCTTGTCACCGGAAATCTGCAGCGTGCCTGCGATCTCGGCGAGGACTGCAAGGCCCTTGGGCTTGCGAGCCTCGAAAAGCTCGGTGACACGGGGCAGACCGTGGGTGATGTCCTCACCTGCAACACCGCCGGCGTGGAAGGTACGCATCGTAAGCTGCGTGCCGGGCTCGCCGATGGACTGTGCGGCGATGATACCGACTGCCGTACCGATGTTGACCGGGCGACCGGTGGCAAGGTCCCAACCGTAGCACTTCTGGCAAACGCCCTGTTCAGCATGGCAGGTCATGACGGTGCGGATAAGCACCTCGGTCACGCCGGCAGCCTCGATGGAGCGCAGGTCATCCATGCTGGTGATGTATTCGCCAGCCTTGACGTTGCCCGCATCCTCGAGCATGCAGCGGCCGATCAGGTTGTCGTCCAGCTCGCCCTTCTCGTTGTAGATGGGGTAAGGAACACCCTCGGTGGTGCCGCAGTCGATCTCACGGACGATGACGTCCTGCGCAACGTCGACCAGACGACGGGTCAGATAACCCGAGTCAGCGGTACGCAGAGCGGTGTCGGTCAGACCCTTACGGGCGCCGTGCGTGGAGATGAAGTACTCCAGAACGGACAGGCCCTCGCGGAAGTTCGCCTTGATGGGACGGTCGATGATTTCGCCCTTCGGGTCGGACATGAGGCCGCGCATACCTGCCAGCTGGCGGATCTGCTTGATGTTGCCTCGTGCACCGGAGAACGCCATCATGTAGATGGGGTTGAAGCGGTCGAAGTTGGCGGCCATGGCCTCGCCGACTGCCTCGTTCGCTTCGTTCCACACGTCAACGACCTGCTTATGGCGCTCTTCGCGCTTCATCAGACCCATCTCGTAGTCAGCGTCGATAGCTTCGATCTTCTTGTCAGCCTCGGCCAGAATCTCAGCCTTGTTGGGCGGGATGGTGGCGTCGTAAACCGAAACCGTGACACCGGCGCGGGTTGCGTAATGGAAACCGGCATCCTTGAGGCCGTCCAGGATGGGCGGAACCTTGGAGAGGCTGTAGCGGTTGCAGACATCCTCGACCAGGCGGCTGATCTCCTTCTTGTTCATCTCGTAGTTGAGGAACTCGTAATCCTCAGGCAGCACGCGGTTGAACGTGATACGGCCCACGGTGGTCTCAACGAGTTCGCCCTGCTTATGCAGTTCAACCTTGCCGAAGCTGGTGGCAACCTTGGTGTCCTTGGCCAGGCGTACCTTGATCTTGGCCTGCAGGTCAAGATCGGCACGGGCGTCATAGGCGTTCATGGCGTCGTCGAAGTCGATGAACACGCGGCCCTCACCGGGGAAGCCGTCACGGGCAGCGGTCAGGTAGTACAGACCGATGATCATGTCCTGCGTAGGCACGGTCAGAGGACGGCCGTGTGCAGGGCTCTTGATGTTGTTGGAGGACAGCATGAGAACGCGGGCCTCAGCCTGAGCCTCGTTGCCCAGCGGCACATGCACAGCCATCTGGTCGCCGTCGAAGTCAGCGTTGAATGCGGTGCAGACCAGCGGATGCAGCTTGATTGCCTTGCCCTCGACCAGGACAGGCTCGAAGGCCTGGATGCCCAGACGATGCAGGGTAGGTGCGCGGTTGAGCAGAACCGGATGCTCGGTGATGACCTCTTCCAGCACGTCCCAAACGTAGCTTGCGCCACGGTCGACGGCGCGCTTGGCGGCCTTGATGTTGGCGGCGTATTCGAGCTCGACCAAACGCTTCATGACGAAGGGCTTGAACAGCTCCAGAGCCATCTGGCTGGGCAGGCCGCACTGGTGCAGCTTGAGCTGGGGACCGACGACGATAACCGAACGGCCGGAGTAGTCGACGCGCTTGCCGAGCAGGTTCTGGCGGAAGCGGCCCTGCTTGCCCTTGAGCATGTCGGACAGCGAACGCAGGGAGCGGTTGCCGGGGCCTGTGACGGGACGGCCGCGGCGGCCGTTGTCGAACAGGGAATCCACGGCCTCCTGCAGCATGCGCTTCTCGTTGTTGACGATGATCTCAGGGGCGCCAAGGTCCAGCAGGCGCTTGAGGCGGTTGTTACGGTTGATGACGCGACGGTACAGATCGTTGAGGTCGGACGTGGCGAAGCGGCCGCCGTCGAGCTGCACCATGGGGCGCAGATCGGGCGGGATGACCGGGATGACGTCCAAGATCATATCGGAAGGCTTGTTGGTGCTCTTCAAGAAGGCGTCAACCACCTTGAGGCGCTTGATGGCCTTCGCACGCTTCTGGCCCTTGCCGTTTTCGATGGTGTCCTTGAGCTCTTCGGCCGTGGCCTCCAGGTCCATGGCGTCAAGCAGATCGCGCACGGATTCCGCACCCATGCCGCCACGGAAGTACTGGCTGTAGCACATGCGCATCTCGCGATAGAGGGCCTCGTCGGCAATGAGCTGCTTGGGGGCGATCTTCTGGAATGCCTCGAAAGCCTCGGAACGAAGACCCTTGCGCTCGTTGAACTCCTCGTAGATGTCGGCGATTTCCTCTTCGACCTCTTCGGGGGTCAGGCGCTCGTCCTCGTCGATATCGTCGATGAAGTCATCATCGGCGGGCACATAGTCCGTGGACAGACGACGGGTTGCCTCGATGATGCGGTCGCGTTCGGCGTCCAGCTCTTCAAGATCGGCAGCCAGCTCGTCGCGCAGATCCTCAAGATCCTCTTCACGCGCTTCAGTATCAACCCAGGTGATGATGGAGGAAGCGAAGTACAGCACCTTCTCCAGCTCTTTGGGCGGAATGTCGAGCAGGTAGCCCAGACGGCTGGGGCTGCCCTTGAAGTACCAGATATGGCTGACGGGAGCCGCCAGCTCGATGTGGCCCATGCGCTCACGACGCACCTTGGAACGGGTCACTTCGACGCCGCAGCGCTCGCAGACGATGCCCTTGAAGCGGACGCGCTTGTACTTGCCGCAAGCGCACTCCCAGTCCTTGGTAGGACCGAAGATCTTCTCGCAGTACAGACCGTCCTTTTCAGGCTTCAGGGTGCGGTAGTTGATGGTTTCGGGTTTCTTGACTTCGCCGCGCGACCAGCTGCGCACATCTTCCGCGCTGGCGAGGGAAATACGCAGGGCGTCGAAATTGTTCACGTCGAACTCGCTCATTTATCGCTCCTCTCCTTCGCCGGTGGCAGATGCCAAAGTGACGTCGGCACCGATCAAATCTTCAACATCGGCGCTGCTCTCGTCGAGCGCACCGTCCATAAGCTCTTTGAGGTCGGCCGCGATGTCTTTGAGGGCATCGCCGGTCTCGGCCTCGGTCTTGGCAGCATCGGCCATCATAGCCGCCATGATGGCGTCGTCCTTGGACACCTCATGCTCGCTGTCCATATCGATGGTGTGCTGGTCAGCGCCGACAAGCTCGACGTTGAGGCACAGGGACTTCATCTCCTTGATAAGGACCTTGAAGCTTTCGGGAACCTCAGCCGCGGGGATGTTCTCACCCTTGACGATGCTCTCGTAGGCCTTCACGCGGCCCGCGGTATCGTCGGACTTCACGGTCAAGATCTCCTGCAGCACGTTGGATGCGCCGTATGCGTACAGCGCCCAAACTTCCATCTCACCGAAGCGCTGGCCGCCGAACTGGGCCTTGCCGCCGAGAGGCTGCTGCGTGATCAAGCTGTAAGGACCGGTCGAACGGGCATGGATCTTGTCGTCGACCATGTGGCCCAGCTTGAGGATGTAGGGGAAGCCGACGGTGATGGGCTCGCGGAACTGCTCGCCGGTACGGCCGTCGAACAGGATGGCCTTACCGGTTGCGGACAGCTGCGGGACGAATTCGTCGCGGGCCTTGTCGCCGTACTTGGCATGGTTGATGTTGATGAGGTTCTTGTTGGCCTTCTGGATGACCTCGGAGATCTCCTGCTCGGTCGCGCCGTCGAAGACGGGCGTTGCGACGTACTTGGGACCTTCCACCGGCTCATCGGTATCTTCGTCAGACCAACCCCACTTCGCAGCCCAGCCCAGGTGGCACTCGAGCAGCTGACCGACGTTCATACGGGAAGGAACGCCCAGCGGGTTCAGGATGACGTCGACAGGCGTGCCGTCTGCCAGGTAGGGCATGTCCTCCACGGGCAGAACGCGCGAGATGACGCCCTTGTTACCGTGACGGCCGGACAGCTTGTCGCCCTGCTGAACCTTACGCTTCTGAGCAATGTAGACGCGAACGAGCTCGTTGACGCCGGGGGCAAGATCGTCGCCGTTCTCGCGGCTGAAACGATGGATGCCGATGACGCGGCCGCCGGAACCATGGGGCACCTTCAAAGAGGTGTCGCGAACCTCACGGGCCTTCTCGCCGAAAATGGCGCGCAGCAGACGCTCCTCAGCGGTGAGCTCGGTTTCGCCCTTCGGGGTGACTTTGCCGACCAGGACGTCGCCGGGGAACACTTCCGCACCGATGCGGATGATGCCGTCAGCATCCAAGTCCGAAATCATGTCCTCGGACATGTTCGGAATCTCACGGGTGATCTCCTCGGGGCCCAGCTTGGTATCGCGGGCGTCGAGTTCGTACTCGGAGATGTGAATGGAGGTGAGCAGGTCTTCGGCAACGACGCGTTCGCTGATGATGATAGCGTCCTCGTAGTTGTAGCCTTCCCACGGCATGTAGGCGATCATGAGGTTCTGGCCGAGGGCGAGCTCAGCCATATCGCAGCTGGGGCCGTCAGCCAGCACATCGCCCGCATGAACCTCGTCGCCCTTGCGGACGATGGGCTTGTGGTTGATGCAGCCGGACTGGTTGGAACGCTGGAACTTGGGAACCAGGTACTCATCGAATTCGCCCTCATCATTGCGGATGATGATGGTGGAACCGTCGACGTAGTCAACGACGCCCGGGTTCTGGGCAACCAGCACTTCGCCGGAGTCGACGGCGATGCGGTGCTCGATGCCGGTACCGACCAACGGAGCATGGGGCTGCAGCAGAGGCACAGCCTGACGCTGCATGTTCGAACCCATCAGGGCTCGGTTTGCGTCGTCATGCTCGAGGAACGGAATGAGCGAGGTTGCAACAGAGGTCATCTGACGCGGTGACACGTCCATGTAGTCAACCTGCTCGGGAGCCACTTCGTCGGGCTCGCCGAACACGCCGAGGGCGTCACGCGTACGGCACAGAACCTTCTCAGCAGGCACGAACACGCCATCGACCGTGCGCCCGAACACGCGGGTCTCCTGGTCGAAGAGCTCGTTTGCCTGGGCGATGGTGTAGTTTTCCTCTTCGTCAGCGGTCAGGTAGTGGACCTCGTCGGTCACCTTGCCGTCGACAACGCGGCGATACGGCGTCTCAATGAAGCCATAGCTGTTCACGCGGGCATACGTTGCCAGCGAGCCGATAAGACCGATGTTGGGACCTTCAGGAGTCTCGATGGGGCACATGCGGCCGTAATGGGAGGTGTGGACGTCTCGGACTTCGAAGCCGGCGCGCTCACGCGACAGACCGCCAGGACCCAGAGCAGACAGACGACGCTTGTGCGTGATGCCTGCAGCAGGGTTGGACTGGTCCATGAACTGGGAAAGCTGCGAAGAACCGAAGAACTCCTTGATAGCCGCCACGATGGGGCGGATGTTCACGAGGCTCTGCGGCGTGATCTCGTCGGGCTCCTGCATGCTCATGCGCTCGCGGACGACGCGCTCCATGCGGGACAGACCGATGCGGAACTGATTCTGGATCAGCTCGCCAACGGTGCGGATGCGGCGGTTGCCGAAGTGGTCGATGTCGTCGACCGTATAGCCCTCTTCGCCGTTATGCAGCGCCACAATGTAGCGCATGGTGGCGATGATGTCCTCTTCGGTCAGCGTGGAGGATTCGTTTTCAGGGTCGAAGCCCAGCTTCTTGTTGGCCTTGTAGCGGCCGACCTTCGCCAGGTCATAGCGCTGGGGGCTGAAGAACAAGCCCTCGAGCAGCGTGCGGGCGGAGTCGATCGTGGGGGGCTCACCGGGACGGAAGCGCTTGTAGAGCTCGATGAGAGCTTCGTCCTTGGTGGTGGCGGGGTCGCGGTCAAGGGTGCGCAGAATCATTTCGGAGCTGCCCAGGACCTCGATGATCTCCTCACGGGTCTCAGCAATGCCCAACGCGCGCAGAAGCAGCGTGGCCGGCTGCTTGCGCTTGCGGTCGATGCGGACCGAAAGGATGTCGCGCTTATCGGTTTCGAACTCAAGCCATGCACCGCGGGAAGGGATGACCTTTGCGCCGTAGATGGTCTTGTCGGAGGTCTTGTCGCGCTCGCTGGAGAAATACACGCCAGGGCTGCGGACCAACTGGGAGACGACGACACGCTCGGTGCCGTTGATGATGAAGGTGCCGCGCGGGGTCATGAGCGGGAAATCGCCCATGAACACTTCCTGCTCCTTGATTTCGCCGGTCTCATGGTTGACGAAGCGGATCTCAACGGTCAGAGGGGCCTGATAGGAGGCGTCCTTCTCTTTGCATTCGTCGACGTTGTACTTCGGCTCACCGAACCAATGGTCGCCGAATTCGACATGCATGTTCTTAGTGCTGCTCTCGATGGGACAAACGTCATTGAAAGCCTGGGTCAAGCCTTCATTTTTGAACCACTCGAAGCTGTCGGTCTGGATGGCGATAAGATTGGGCACATCCATGACATCGGGGATCTTCGCAAAGCTGCGACGTTCCCTATAAAGGTTGGTGGAAGCACTCTTCTCTGCTTTGGCCACGGGTCTTCCTTCCTTTGGGTGGATACGTATCTGCATTCCCGCCCCGCATGATCCGCATCCAGCGAATGTACGGCTCCTCGCCGAAAACGGCATAGGATTTCACGATATGCAAACGATTAATTTAAGCACGAAGATAATTTAAGTCAAGACTTTTTTTCACGAAGTGTGTTCGTTTCATGTTGTCTTTCAAGTTAGGTCAGATTTTCAGCCGAAAACGGGAAGAACCCGCTTGTTCCGGTTCCTCGCTCGAACGCAAATCAGCCGGCCCCGCAAGGACCGGCTGATTCAAAGCTCTCTTATGCACCTCCGGCTGCCAAGCCCGCAACGACGGCAGCGGAGACGAATCTTATTTCAGGCCCGACGAACCGTCAGCGTCCAGCGCCTCATCGATGTATTCCATGATGGGCTGTCCGCCGAAGTCCTTGACCTCTTCGACATGCCAGCATTCCGTCGCAGGCAGGCCTTCGATGTTCTCGGCAACGAAGACGGGGTCTTTTCCGGCCTTACGCTGAGCGGAATAATCATCGAGTGCCTTAAGCGCCCACTTGCCCAGCAGCAGAATGGCGACCAGGTTGATGATGGCCATGAAGCCCATGAGGATGTCGGCCAGGTTCCATGCCAAATCGAAGCTGTTCAGGCAGCCGTACATGATGGCAGCCAGGCAGAACAGGCGGAAGATGGTCAAAGCGACCTTGCTCTTGGTGATGAAGCGCAGGTTGCTTTCAGCATAGAAGTAGTTGCCGATGAGGCTGGAGAACGCGAAGGCGAAGATGGCGAACGTGATGAAGTGGATGCCCATTTCGCCGACAGAGTTGTTGACCGCCATCTGGACCAGGGGCATACCGTTGAGTGCAGCGGCCGCTTCGGGGTTCTGGACGTAGAAGATCAGAACCATCATGGCCGAGCACGTGCAGATGAGCAGCGTGTCAATGTAGACCGACAGGCTCTGGACCAGGCCCTGCTTGACGGGGTGGGAAACCGACGCAGTTGCAGCGGCGTTAGGAGCAGAACCCATGCCAGCTTCGTTGGAGAACAGGCCGCGCTTGATGCCGAGCATGACCACGGAACCTGCGAAACCGCCGAAGATGGACTGGAAGTCGAACGCGCTCGCGAAGATCAGTGCGAAAACAGCGGGAATCTCATTGAGATTGGTGAAGGTGACCCACAGCGCCAACGCGATGTAGGCGAGAGCCATCACGGGAACGATGATGGAAGTGATGATGCTGATACGCTTTGCGCCGCCGAAGATGATGAATGCGACCATCACGATGGTGACGATGCCCACGGCAATGGCGGTGCCGTTGGTGGCGTAATCAGGGATGTAGTACTCCAGAGCAGACGTCATGTTGAAGGCCTGCAGGCCGTTGAATCCGAATGCAAAGCATGCGATGAGGGCAACAGCGAAGATGATGCCCAGCCAGCGCTTTCCGAGGCCCTTCTCGATGTAGTAAGCAGGACCGCCACGGAATTCACCATCCTCGCCGCGCGTCTTCCAGATCTGCGCAAGCGTGGACTCGATGAATGCCGAAGCAGCACCGACGATGGACATGGCCCACATCCAGAACACTGCACCGGGACCGCCGGTTGCAACGGCGGTGGCAATGCCGGCGATGTTGCCGGTGCCGACGCGGGATGCGGTAGAGACCATCAAAGCCTGGAACGACGAGATGGATTTCTTACCGGGCACATGGCGCTTTTCGGTAAGCTGCGTGAACATATCCTTGATGTAACGGATCTGCACGCCTTTGGTGCGAATCGTGAACCATACGCCGACGAAGATCAGCAGCGCCACCAGAATATAGGTGTACATGAAACCACTGATTTCGCCCGTAACCGCCACGAGCATGTCATTGATCTCTTTGCCCATGCAGGTTCCCCTTTCTTTAAGTTATGCGGGCTTGTGGATGGTTCACGCAGTGTAGCACACAAAAGCTCCATCACACGAGCGCACTAAAGCAATATCGGACCAAGCGCCCCTCCTCCGTTGCGAGCGAACCGCCGCAGCATTCAGAGCCATCGAATCTGGGTTAGCGGACAAAATGTGTGTCTGCTCAATTATTCAACCGAGTATGGATATG
>CALBGP010000032.1 GCA_937892845.1 uncultured Eggerthellaceae bacterium
GTCCTGCTGCGTGTACTGTGCATAGGACACTTATCCAAAGCGGTCTAACACAACGTACGCAGTGGACACCGACCGCACTCCGAATAGATAGAATTCGAACAACTTCGGAAAACGTGAAATCCATGGGAGAAGGGATATGCCGTATACCAAAGTAACGCTCGTTGCCGAAGGCGCAATCATGGCGACGATAACCTGCAATCTGGAAACAGGAAAGACTGAAATCACCGACTGCACCTATCTGCCCCAGCAGCGCGAAAAAGTCCTTTCGGCATACGAACCCTTAAGGCAATCCCCCTGCCTTGAAGAGCGAAGAGCATTCCGAGTCATCCAGGAACGATCCATCGACCGATTCCCTGCCTGTATTCGAAAGAAGACACTTCGAAACACTGTCCGCCTGAAGCTGTTAGAACTGGCAAACGATCAGCATCTGGGCCGAAGACCACCGCGGTTTACCGGAAGGTACCGTGACGGATGGGACGTTTCGATAATCCTCGAAGGCGCTGGCGAACCCCGTAAAACGCTTGGCCCCTTCAGCAGTCATGATCAAGAATCCGGTGCAGAACAGCTGATCAATCTAATATCCGAAAACGAAAGGCTTTTCGTCGACCAGGCGACAACATGGCAAAATGCAGAGCGAAGATGCACAGGGGCACGACGCTAGCGTAAACCAATCACACCCCCTAAGTCTCTCATCCCATCAACAGGAGGGAATCAGCATGAAGGCATACATCCATTACGTAGGAGACAGGCCATTCAGCTCGGACTGCGCATCCGCGGAAAGGGGCTTAACCAAACTCGGCTTTGACTGCGTAAGATTCTCGAACGACGAAGACCTCGCCTACGCCGATGCCGAAGACATGATTGTCGCCGGGATGCTTGTCACGAACGGCCGCCTGCATTCCCTGGGCATATCGCCAGCCGCCATCGAATACCCCGAGCAGCTGAGGAAATACCTGAGAAGAACCATCTGGCAGGACACCGTGGGCAACCTCGAATCAGGCATCCATTGGCCTGTTTTCGTCAAACCGGTGGAAGAGAAGCTGTTGGGAGGCAGGGTCGTCAGCTCCCCGAAAGACCTTGTGAAATACCGAGAGGCCGATCAACGGATGGAGCTCTGGTGCAGCGACGTTTTGGAGCTGGAATCGGAGTGGCGGTGCTATGTGCAGGATGGCCGAGCGCTAGGCATCATCCCTTACATCCGCCGCAAGCCCAATTCGAGATTCGACGAAACCATAATCGAATCAGCCGTACGAGACCTCGGGAGACATCCTGCGGGATGCGCGCTCGACTTCGGCGTCACCATGGATGGCGAAACGGTTCTCATCGAAGCAAATGACGGGTACTCGCTAGGAAATAACGGACTCGACGACGCACTATACGTCTCATTGCTTGCAGCACGTTGGGAAGAACTGATTTCGCAGCGCAGGCATCTTGCAAACATGCTGCCGCTGACGCATCATTTTACCGCCAATGGCGGTAAAATGATGGCGGTAAAAAGAGAGGAACCGCATGACCTACCAACCACCTTTCGCACGCAACGACCGGATCGACGCACTCTGCATGGAGATTGCCGAACTCGTAGGGATGCTGGCCCCTGAGGCGCCACTGGCGAAAAGTCCCACTCTCCATCGGGAGCTCCGAATCAAGACCATCCATTCATCCCTCATAATCGAGGGCAACAAACTCGATGAGAAAGCCGTCACCGCAATCATCGACGGGAAAAGGGTTCTCGGCAGCAGCAAAGATGTCCTGGAAGTCGAAAACGCCAAGCGCGCCTACGACCTCATCCCGGAACTTGACGCATACTCCCTGGAGGACCTCCTGAAGATACACGGCATCATGATGGCCGGCCTGACCCCCGATGCAGGCCGCTTCAGATCAGGCAATGTGGGGGTTTTCGACGGCGATATTCTGATTCACGCAGGAACCCCGGCCGCTTACGTTCCAGAAGTCATGGCCGACATATTCACATGGTTGAGAACCACCCAAATGCATCCCCTCCTGGCCTCGTGCATCTTCCACTTCGAATTCGAATTCTGCCACCCGTTCTCGGATGGGAATGGCAGAACCGGCAGGCTCTGGCACACGCTCCTGCTTTCGAGGTGGCGCCCCGTCCTGGCATGGCTTCCCATCGAAAGCACGATCCGGCAGCGCCAACGCGGCTACTACAGCGCGCTCGCCGCATCGGATACAACGGGCTCCAGCGAGATCTTCGTCGAATTCATGCTTGAAACCATCAGGGATTCGCTCATCCCGTTCTCCAAGCCCGCCGAGAAGCACCTCACGGCAAGAAACCGAGCGCTTGAGTTCTTCGAAGAGAATCCCAACGCCACCATCAACCAGCTTGCCGAGCACCTCAACTGCTCGAAGAGGAGCGCCGAGAGGATTGTGGCGGAATTGAAAGAAGCCGGAGCATTGCTGCGCGAAGGAAACGCGCGAGCTGGAAGGTGGATTGTAACCGAGTATTAACACTACATTAAATCTTGCTCCGATTATTCATTTTCGCAGCTCAGCCTTCAAACAAGGTGCAATAATGCATCTTCAACGGCAGCCCCGTGCTGCCCTCAGGCGCCGCAAGCAAGCCACGACCAGCCATCCGCAAGCGAAAAGCAGCCGTGTCGGTCGCTCCATCCGCGACTGTTTCGGCCGCCCGGTCGCAGCGAACCGCGCAGGCTTCGCCACAGGCGCCTTTCGGCAACATACCCGTATGAGTCAGGAGCCGCACATGAGAGATGTATGCGTCAGCGATGTCACGATGAGGGAAGCAGCCGCGTCCAAAACGCTATCCCTGTCCTTCAAGGAAAAGCTTGAGATCGTGAAGATCCTAGACCGCATCGGCGTGGGCTCCATTGAAGTCGAAGGCATTGAATCCCCCAAGGTAGACGCCTTGCGCATCAAGTCCATCGCCTCCCTGGTGAAAAACAGCACGCTTGCCGTGCCGGTGAAGATGGATGACGAAAGCATCGAAGCGGTCTGGAGCGCGGCGAAAGGCGCCGCGTGCGTCCGCCTCCAGGTGGAAGCAGCCGTAAGCCCATCCTGCATGGAATACATCCAGCACCGCAAGGCCGACGCGCTCATCGCCGATGCGGCCGCCGCCGTGGCCAAGTGCAAGGCGCTCACCGACGACGTGGAATTCGTGGCCATAGACGCCACCCGCACCGACGTCGCCTACCTGGCCCGCATCATCGACGCCGTAGCGAAGGCCGGCGCCACCACCGTAACCGTGTGCGATGCAGCCGGAGCCATGCTGCCCGAAGAATTCGCCCGGTTCATCACCGACCTCTACGATGCCGCGCCCATCCTGCGCAGCATCAACCTGGGCATCTCCTGCAGCAACAACCTCAACATGGCGGACGCCTGCGCCGTGGCCGGTATCACGGCAGGGGCATCCCTGGTCAAAGCCGCATCATATCCCATGGGCGTTGCCGCACTGGACAACGTTGCACGCATCCTGACCGCCAAATCCGACGCGATCGACGCCCGCAGCAAGATCCGCGTCACCGAGCTCAAGCGCGCCATGGGCCAGATTGCCCGCCTGTGCTGCGACGAACGCTCCGCATCCGCCCAGTTCACCGGCGCAGCCCCCGAAGCGGCCGAAGGCATCGTGCTCACCGCCGCCGACGACCAGGCCACCGTCATGCGCTACGTGGAGCGCCTGGGCTACAGCCTTTCGGACGAGGATGCCGCCGCGGTGTTCGAAGCCTTCAAGAAGATCGCCGCCAGCAAGGAGCGCATCGGCGCCACGGAACTTGACGCCATCGTGGCTTCCGCGGCCCTGCAGGTGCCCCCAACCTACACGTTGGAAGGCTACGTCATCAACTCCGGCATGGACTTCAAGGCCACGTCGCACATCACGTTGCGCAAAAACGGCAATCCGGTGGAAGCCGTCTCGCTTGGCGACGGCCCCATCGACTCCTCCTTCAAGTCCATCGAATCCGTGGTGGGCAAGCACTACGAGCTCGATGACTTCCGCATCCAGGCCGTCACCGAAGGCCGCGAGGCCGTAGGCGAATCCATCGTGAAGCTCATCGCAGACGGCAGGGTCTATTCCGGCCGCGGCATCTCCACCGACATCGTGGAGTCCAGCATCCGCGCCTATATCAACGCACTCAACAAGATAGCCTATGAGGAGCAGAACTGATGAAGCTTTCCTTTTCCACACGCGGCTGGACCGGCCACTCCTGGGACAGCCTGATCAGCACCGCACTTGAAATGGACTTCTCGGGCATAGAGGTCCACAACCCCCTCGCCGAAGAGATGTTCACCGGCAAGGGCGCCCCGTTTGACCGCTACAACACCCAGGCCACAGCCCGTGCGCTGCGCGATGCGGGCCTGTCCATCCCCGTCTTCGACTCCCCCATCGACATCTCCGCGGGCGAAGAAAGCGTGCGCGCCGCCAAGGCCCTCATTGACCTGGCCCAGGCCGCAAGCGTGGGGATGGCCTGCGTCATCATCCAAAACGACGACGAGGACGCCATCCATGCCGCCCTGTCCGAACTTGTCCCCTACGCGGAGGCGCACGGCGTGGTCCTGCTGATCGAATCCAGCGGCATCTTCTCCAGCACCACGCGCCTCACGGGCATCCTGGACCGCTACGCAAGCGACTACCTAGGCGTTCTGTGGGACGTGCACAACGTCTACCGCACAGGCGGCGAAAGCCCCGCAACCACCATCAAGAACCTGGGCGCCTACGTCAAGCACGTGCACATGCGCGACTCGGACGACGACGGCACCTTCAACCTGGTGGGCGAAGGCACCCTGCCCATCAGCGAAGTGGTGCGCGCGCTTTCCTCCATCGACTACGACGGCTTCGTGTCGCTGGAATGGATGCCCGAGTGGATGGAAGACCTCACCGACATGGAGATCATCTTCCCCCACTTCGTCAACTACATGGAGCAGTTCGAAGACACCCGCGGCAAGCGCCGCACGCTCTACCTCAACCATGACGGCACGGGCGAATACGTCTGGAAGAAAGACGAGCTCATAGACCTGACCTTCCCCCAGGTGCTCGACAAGATGGCGGACTGCTTCCCCGACCAGTACTGCTTCAAGTACACCACGCTGGACTATACGCGCACCTACGAGGAATTCCGCGACGACGTGGACAACTTCGCCCGCGCGCTTGTCTCCATGGGCGTGAGACCCGGAAGCAAGGTTGCCGTATGGGCCACCAACGTACCGGCATGGTACATCGCGTTCTGGGCCGCAACGAAGATCGGCGCCGTACTGGTCACGGTGAACACCGCCTACAAGATCCACGAGGCCGAATACCTGCTGCGCCAGTCCGACACGCACACCCTGGTCATGGTGGAAAGCGCGCTGGATTCCGACTACCGCGGCATCATCAACGAGCTGTGCCCTGAGATAGCCGCGGCGAAACCCGGCGACCAGCTGCACTGCAAGCGCCTGCCGTTTCTGCGCAACGTCATCACCGTTGGCTTCCGGATGCCCGGCTGCCTGACCTTCGAAGAGACCATGGAGCGCGCGGAACTGGTGCCGCTCGCAAAGGTCCAACGCATGGCCGCCGACGTGCGCCCCGACGACGTATGCAACATGCAGTACACCTCGGGCACAACGGGCTTCCCCAAAGGCGTCATGCTCACGCACCGCAACGTAGTCAACGACGGCAAATGCATCGGCGACCGCATGGGGCTGTCAACCGCCGACCGCCTCATGATCCAAGTGCCCATGTTCCATTGCTTCGGCATGACGCTGTCCATGACGGCCTCCATGACGCATGGCACCACCATGTGCCCCATGCCCTACTTCAGCGCCAAGGCATCGCTGCATTGCATCACGCAGGAAAAGATCACCGCCTTCAACGGCGTGCCCACCATGTTCATAGCCATGTTCAACCATGAGGACTACGCGAAGACCGATTTCAGCCACATGCGCACGGGCATCATGGCAGGTGCCGGATGCCCGCCCGACCTCATGAAACGCGCCGCCCAACCCGACGAGATGAACATGACCGGCATCGTGAGCGTCTACGGCCAGACCGAATCGGCCCCGGGTTCCGTGATGAGCGCCTGGACCGATCCGCTTGACCTGCGCACCGAAACCGTGGGCTATGCGTTTCCGCACGTCCAGTGCAAGATCGTGGACCCCGAGACGGGACTTGAGATGCCCGACGGGCAGATAGGCGAATTCTGCTCGCGCGGCTACAACATCATGAAGGGCTACTACAAGATGCCTGACGCCACCTTTGCCACCGTCGATGAAAACGGCTGGCTGCATTCGGGCGATCTGGCCATGCGCGACGAGCGCGGCTGCTTCGTGATCACCGGCCGCCTGAAGGACATGATCATCCGCGGCGGAGAGAACATCTATCCCAAGGAAATCGAGGACTTCGTCATAACGCATCCCAAGGTCAGCGACTGCCAGGTGGTGGGCGTGCCCGATAAGAAATACGGCGAAGAGGCCATGGCCTGCATCATCTTGAAAGAAGGCGAAACCATGGACGAACCCGAAATGCGCGAATTCATGATGAGCCGCATAGCGCGCCACAAAGTGCCCCGCTACATCAGGTTCGTGGACTCCTATCCCATGAACGCCGCCGGCAAGATCCTCAAGTACAAGATGAGAGAAGCGGCCGTCGAAGAGCTGGGCCTTGCAAACGGCAACTGAGGGGGACACGATGAGCAATTACGTAACCGTTGACGGCAACCAGGCGGCAGCGCATGTCGCCTACGACTTCACCGAAGTGGCGGCGATCTATCCCATCACGCCGTCATCGCCCATGGCCGAGCACACCGACCGTTGGAGCGCGCAAGGCCGCCTGAACATGTTCGGCCAGCGCGTGCAGCTGACCGAGATGCAATCCGAAGCCGGCGCCATAGGCGCGATCCACGGCGTGCTGCAAGCGGGCGCCCTGGGAACCAGCTTCACTTCCAGCCAGGGCCTCATGCTGATGGTGCCCGTACTCTACCGCATCGCCGGCGAACGTTTGCCGGGCGTGCTGCATGTGGCAAGCCGTACCGTGGGGACGCATGCCTTGAGCATCTTCGGAGACCATTCCGACGTCATGGCATGCCGCGACACCGGCTTCGCCCAACTTTCCTCCGGCAGCGTGCAGGAAGCTGCGGACATGGCGGCCGTCGCGCACCTGGCCGCCGTGAAGGCCAGCATCCCGTTCATGCATTTCTTCGACGGCTTCCGCACCTCCCACGAGCTGTCTCGCATCGACATGCCGGATACCGAAGATCTTGCGGCCCTCATGGATACCGAGGCGCTCGAGCGTTTCCGGGCGCGTGCCTTGAACCCCGAGCACCCCATGCTGCGCGCCACCGTGCAGAACGGCGACGTGTACTTCCAGATCCGCGAGGCGAACAACACCGCCTACGATGAGCTGGCCGACGTGGTGGAAAGCGTGATGGCCCAGGTTGCCAGCGTGACCGGCCGCGAGCATCACGTGTTCGATTACTACGGAGCCGCTGACGCCACCGATGTGGTGGTGGCCATGGGCAGCGTTGCGGGCACCGTTCAGGAGGCATGCGACTACCTGAACGCCAAGGCGCAGGTCGAAGGCACCGGCAGGCGCTACGGGTTTTTGCAAGTGCACCTGTACCGCCCCTTCTCGGCGAAGCATTTCCTGGGTGCGCTACCGAAGAGCGTGCGCCGCATAGCGGTCATGGACCGCTGCAAATGCATGGGATCGGCCGGCGAGCCGTTGTTCCTGGATGTTTCCAGCGTCATCGCCGACAGCGACCGCGCGGGCGAGGTGCTGGTCATAGGCGGGCGCTACGGCCTGTCCTCCAAAGACACCGACACCGCCCAGATAGTGGCCGTGTTCGAAAATCTGGCGGCACCGGATCCCGTGCGCGGGTTCACCGTGGGCATCACCGATGACGTAACCGGATTGTCGCTGCCCGTGCATGCACTGGAGGACTTCGACGACGCAGACACCTACAGCTGCAAGTTCTGGGGCCTGGGCGGCGATGGCACCGTGGGCGCCAACCACAACACCATCCGCATCCTGGCCGATTGCGCCGACATGTTCGCACAGGCCTATTTCGAATACGACTCCAAAAAGTCCTTCGGTGTGACCAAATCCCATCTGCGCCTGTCGAAAAAGCCCATCCGCAGCACCTACTACGTCAAGCGCGCCGACTTCGTGGCCTGCCACAACCAAAGCTACGTGCACCAGTACGACATGGTGGGCGAAGTGAAGCCGGGCGGCACCTTCCTGCTCAACACCTCCTGGACGGCCGAGGAGCTTGATGCAAACCTTCCCGCCGCCATGAAGCGCGAAATCGCCCGCAAGCACATCCGCCTGTTCACCGTGGACGCGATTGAAATTGCAAACCGTCTGGGTCTGGGCAGCCATATCAACACCGTTTTGCAGGCGGCATTCTTCAAAATCGCAGGGCTCATGCCCGCAGAAGAGGCGCTTGCACGCATGAAGGACGCAGCACGCACATCCTACGCGCGCAAGGGCGATGCCGTGGTGGCGAAAAACGTGGCCGCCATCGAAGAGGGCGCCGCCAAGTGCACGGAGGTTGCCGTGCCCGCCAGCTGGGCGGACGCCGAAGCAGACGCACCCGCAGCCGACGAAAACCTGCCGGCTGCCGTGACGGGCATCCTGCGCCCCGTCAACGCCCAGAAAGGCGACGATTTGCCCGTAAGCGCGTTCGCCGGCTACGAGGACGGGGTCATGGATATGGGGCTCACCGCGTACGAAAAACGCGGCATAGCCGTGAAGACGCCCGCATGGAACGCCGACGCGTGCATCCAGTGCAACCGCTGCGCTTTCGTGTGCCCGCATGCCGCCATCCGCCCCTACCTGGTCAACGGGGAGGAAGCGGCCGCAGCGCCCGCAGGTTTCGAGACCGTTGCGCTTAAGGGAGGCAAGAACCTGCCCGAAGACATGCGCTACACCATCCAAGTAAGCCAGTTCGACTGCACCAGCTGCGGAAGCTGCGCGAACGTATGCCCCGCAAACGCGTTGTCCATGGAACCCGCACAGCTCACCGACGCCGCCCGCGAACTGTGGGACTTCGGCCTGGGCCTGTCCGACAAAGGCCGCGTGTTCGATCCGTACACGGTCAAGGGGTCGCAGTTCAAGCAGCCTTTGATCGAGTTTTCAGCCGCATGCGCGGGCTGTGGCGAAACACCCTACGCAAAGCTTCTCACCCAGCTTTACGGCGACCGCGTGTACTGGGCAAACGCCACGGGCTGCTCGCAGGCGTGGGGCTCGCCCTTCCCGGGAATCCCCTACACCACAGACAAACGCGGCTTCGGACCCGCCTGGACCAACAGCCTGTTCGAAAACAACGCGGAGTTGGCGCTGGGCCTGTACTTGGGATCCACCCAGCAGCGCGCCGCTGAGAAAGCCCGTGTCGAAAAGCTTGTTCGCGTGCTTGGATGCGGGCTGGAAAACCCGAAAGATGGCAAGGGTGACAATCCCGAGCCTTCGGCCATGAACGCCGTTCTGGAAGCTTGCGAGCGCTATCTGGAAGCCCTCGACAGCTTCGATGGATCCCGCGCGGCCGCCGATCAGCTCGTAGCCGCAATCGAGGGCTCCCTGGACTCGCTCACCAACAGCGCCAAAGCGGCAAGCGCCGACGTCCTGAAGTTCAAGGACCAGCTGGCGAAAAAGACGTTCTGGATGTTCGGCGGCGACGGCTGGGCCTACGACATAGGCTTCGGCGGCCTAGACCACGTGGTTGCCAGCGGCGCCAACGTGAACGTACTGGTGGTTGACACCGAAGTGTATTCCAACACCGGCGGCCAAAGCTCCAAGGCCACGCCCGCGGGCGCAGTGGCGCAGTTCGCGGCCAGCGGCAAGAAGACCGGCAAGAAGGATCTGGGTGCCATCCTCATGAACTACGGCAACGTCTACGTGGCGCAGGTTGCCATGGGCGCGAACTACAATCAGCTGGTCAAAGCCATGAAGGAGGCCGAAGAGTACGACGGCCCATCCGTGATCATCGCATACGCACCTTGCGTTTCACACGGCCTGAAATGCGGCATGCATGACGTCCAGGGCGAAATGAAGCGCGCCGTGGAAAGCGGATACTGGACGCTGTACCGCTACGACCCGCGCCGCGAGCAGCCCATGACGTTGGATTCCAAAGAGCCAACCATGGATTACATGGACTTCGTCTCCGGCGAAACCCGCTTCGCTTCGCTTGCGAAAACCTTCCCGGATGAAGCCGAAAGGCTGTTCGACCAGGGAAAACAGGACGCACTGCGGCGCCTGGACCGCTATCGCGGCATGGCGCAGCAGTAGCGAATCACCCGTGCAACCCAAGGCGATACGTCCCTTGCGCATCAAAAGCCTGCAAGCATCCTGCAAGAACAGCGTGCCTGCAGGCTTTCTTCATCCCTCCCCAAGACGTCCATACGTACGGCTTTGGCCTCTTTGGTGTGTTACAATGTATTACATCATCGAACAAGGAGGCACATTATGGGAAGTGCCACCATTACCATTCGGCTCGACAGTTCGGAAAAGGAATTGATCACCGACTATGCTGCCGCATTCGGGACTTCAGTTTCCGAACTTGCGCGCAAGGTCATACTCGAACACATCGAAGATGAACTAGATCTGAAAGCATGGGAAGAAGCCAAGGCGGAATTCGAATCAGACCCCGACACCGTCTCTGCTGCCGAGATTGCCCGAAAGTATCTCTGATATGTGGCGCCTGGTATTCTCAAAGCGCGCCGACAAGCAGCTCTCGAAGATGGACCCCGGCATACGTCGTGTAATCATTGCCTGGCTGCTGAAGAACATCGATGGATGCACGGATCCCCGTGCACATGGCAAGGGCCTTACCGCCGACAAATCAGGAAAATGGCGATACAGAATCGGCGACTACCGCGTTCTGTGCGAAATCAGGGATGAAGAGCTCATCGTCCTCGCAATCGAAATCGGACATCGCCGAGAAATATTCGATTAGACCCTTGCGACATCCATTTCAACTAGGAAGCGCCGGCATATCCGAAATCACTTAATACCCGCAAGCAAACACGCTCTCGGACTTCGTACAGTCCGAAATCAGCTGCACAGGTAATCAGCGCGAAGGAAATCCTCTATCTCCTCCTCTTTCACCTCATAGAATCGAGGAAAAGGCATCGTGTTGTTATGGCTCCAAGTCAGATGAACCACAAGAAACCCTTCGCCATCATGGAACAGTACATCATCGTTGCGTTCATTGCGCGCCATGGGAGTCAACTCTCGCAGCAGCAACGGATGCCCGGAAGGGAGCTCCTCTCGAAGCTCGGAAATCAAAGGGAATCTGTTTTCGGGCACAAACCAATTGAAATCGGGATATTCGCCGCCCAGAATCTCCAAGGCATCTTCGAGGTCCTGTTCGGCGAGCGCGACCTCATCCTCCCATTCGAGATCAGCGGCAATGCCTTCATCCATTTCGATGCGGTTATCGAGATGCTGACGGCTGACTTCCTCGCCTTCATCCACAATGCGAACGGAAACCCCCAGATCGGCAAGCTGATCATAGGCATCGCGGACAGACCTCAGCAGCACCGCATCATCCCTGATACCCAGCTCATCGGTATCGGCAAAACCCGTAATGACGCGCCGCATCTACCTGAAGATCACCCATTTGCACAGGCAGAATCCCCACACGCCCTGCATGGCCATGGTCGCAAGCTTGCCCGCCATCTGAGGCCATCCGAAAACCGAAGCCGTGATGTCGATGAACCAGGTGCCGAACAGGAAATTCCACACATACAGAAGCACGAACAAAGCCACGCTGCGCCAGAAATGGCCCGACGCCTTGAACGTCACATTGCGGTTCATGAGGAAATTGAGCGATCCCGAGCAGGCAACAGCTATGCCGTTCGCCAAACCCGTGGCCAAACCCGCAATCTGCAGAACCGCGAACACCCCGAACTCGACGAGCGTCTGGGCTATGGATACGCCGTAATACGTGAACGCCTGACGGAAAAATCCGCCGATAGATAGCGCATTCGGGCCTTCAACCAACATCCTGCAAGCATCCTATCCATCGAAACAATCAGTGCCAGTGAAGCATGCTAGTCCAAGCTGGAGGCAGTTTCTCCCTCACGCCCGCAACGCCACGCAATCGTCACGCAGCAAAAAATCTAGAGTCCCCCACAGTGTACTCACGAACAGAGCGGGCGAGATAGCATGTCCCCATACAAACCGAATATGTGGCGCATCACGGATCTGCGAATACAGGGCGCGCATGACCGGCGTCGGACAAAGAAGATGAGGGCAGCTATGGACAATGAACTCGATCATATCATCGAAGGCATAGAATCCGGACTCACCGGTGATTTCGAAATTGATGCAACCATGCTTCAAAATGCCATGGAGCAGTTCAAAGACCATCCTGCTGCAACCGAGATAGCGCGCGAATGCGGCAGAATCCTGTACGAAATCTTACCCGAGGACCGAAAAGACGACCTGCATTCCGCCATGGAGCAGGATCTCGATCCGTACTTCAAGACAATGGAGCACGCGTTCGGCCTCCTTCATCAGGGAGATGCCCAGGCGGCACTGGATGAGATTCTGCCTCTTTGCAAGCAGTTCCGCGAAGGAGAAGACCAGGGCCTATTCGGCGATGATGCAGTGAACCGCTATTTCAACCTGGACTCTCTGGTCCAGCATATGATGGCCGCGCTTTCCATCTCCGAAGGCCAGGAACTGAGGATCGCCCCTCTTCCATTCGCGAAGGCGTACTCCGTCTGCGCTTCTGCGCTGTTCGAATGCGGCCGTCACGACGAAGCCATCACATGGCTCGAAAAGGCGCTGCGATGGAACCCCTTCCAGCCGTTCTATTACTTCGAGATTTCGGAAAACCATAAGGCGATGAGCCGTTTCGACCTTGCCGACCAGTGGGACGACAGGGCCTACCCCTACGTGGCGGATGCAATCGCGCTGGCACGCTGGTATCGAGCCAAAGGATTCTGCTCCGTCGAAAGAGGCGAAGCCGAACTTGCTGCAGCGGAATACTTGGTCAGCATGGCATATCATCCGACCGAAGCCGCCTTGAACGAAATCGCCTACATCGAGGAAAGATTCGGCATGGACTTCTCGGACATGGAGCTCGAAGACGCCGCAAGCGCCCTGGAAAACCGCGGCGTGCCCGTCGGAGCCAGCGCCAACGCCCTGGAGGCACTGGCAGAGACCCTTCGCATGGCTTTGAGCCATGAGGATCCGGAGCTTGCCCGCGACATCGCATCCGACCTCTACGACCTGACCTTCGACCCTCATGTCGCCGACCTGCTGGACGAATTGGACGAAGCCCTGAACACGGAGGTTCCCGGCTGCCCCTTTGCCATGCCTGAAGGATACGCAAGGCTCAAAGCTGCACCGGATGACCCGGAAGGACAAATCTCGTTCGGCAGCCAGACCGACCAGTGCGTGGCAATCGTGCACATCAGGCCGCTACCCGAAGGTGAATGCCCGATGAACCCGAACCACCCTGAAGAGGCCATTGCGGGAATCCACCGCACCCACAGGGAAAACCAAGGGCTCATCGAGGTTGAGCCCTTCGCGTCGGGCTCAGGCGTCAGGGGCATCTACAGCATCGTGAAAACCCTGCTCAAACCGTCTGGAGTCCAATACTGCCTCACTTTGCACATGGATGCCGGCGGCACATCGTTCGAAGTGCAAGGATTCTTCGAAGAGCAGGGCATCACCGGCATGCGAGATGCGATGATCTTCAACGAAGCCAGGGAGTCAGGCGCAATCGGCGATGACCTGAAAGGCTGGATGCAGGATCCGTACAACCCCGACCACGACCGCGGCACGCAGATGAACCTCTCCGAATCTCGTCGCTACGACAGCAGATTCCCCGAACATCCGCTGTCCGTATGCAGGAGCCTCGTTGCCCATATCATCGAAAGCATATGACCCAGGCAACGCCCATCCGCACGTGAAGCGCCTCGTCAGACAGCCTTCCCTCCATATGGATGAATTGCCATGACAATGGGGCGATGATTCGATTTCCCGCATGCGCACCTGCATTCGGCCGCAATGCGCAATAGGATTGTCAACGCAATCGAACACGCGCCCGCGGCGGCACCGCAAGGCACATACGGACAGGAGCGAACCCCATGGAAGATAAAACATATTCGGTGGTTTTCAGCAGCAGGACCGGCAACACGAAGATGCTCGCACAGGCTTTGCGCACGGCTCTTCCCTCAGAAGGCTGCCTTTACTTCGGAACCGCGCAGGATGCGGGCGAAGACGCCCTGTCGGCGCGCACCGTATACGTGGGTTTCTGGACCGATAAAGGCACCGCAGACCCGGCAACCTTGGCCTTCCTGGAAGGGCTGTACGGCAAACGTGTCTTCCTATTCGGCACGGCAGGTTTCGGCGGCAGCGACGAATACTTCGCCAAAATCCTGCGTTCCGTGGAGGATGCCGTCGCACAGGACAACACGATCGCCGGCTCGTTCATATGCCAGGGTAAGATGCCGGAAACCGTGCGGGCTCGCTATGTGAAGATGCAGCAAGACGGCAGCATGCCCAACGCTGACGAGCTGATTGCCAATTTCGATCGCGCTCTGGCCCATCCCGACCAACGCGATGTAGAGGAGCTGCGCAACGCCGTTGCCCGCGCTGCGATTTGACACAACCGTTTTCTGAAGCGTTCATAAACTTGACATTCCCCTTACCTGTCGCTGACGTGCCGGCGAGATGATTGCAAACCGATATGGTTTGAAACGTCGGCCGCAAGCCGAACAAACGGAAGGAGAATGCATTGAGCCAGATAGCGCGCGCCGCCGACTCCGTCAGCAGGAGGAGCTTTTTCAAGATAGTCATCGCCGGGGCAGGAGCAGCATGCCTTGCGGGCGGATCGGCGAAAGCCTGGGCGGCGGAAACCCCGCTTCCCAAGCCTGTCAAGATTGCTATCATGTCTGACCTGCATTACTTCTCCACTTCGCTGTGGAGCGACTGCCCCGATTACACCACCGCGGAAAACTCCGACCGCAAGATGTTCAAGGAAAGCGGCGCCATCCTGGATGCCGCTCTGGCCAGCATCGTGGCTGCGCGTCCCGACATCGTGATCGTTCCCGGCGACCTGACAAAAGACAGTGAAGTCGTCTGCCATGAAGAAGCGCACGCCAAGATAGCCGCCGCACGCGAACAGCTGAAGGCGGCTGGCGTCGACACCAAGTTCTTCGTCATCAACGGCAACCATGACGTGAACAACACCAACGGCCTCGACTTCTCCAGCGGCGCGGCCGAACAAGCCGAGCTGGCCGATCCCGCACGCTTCCGCGAGATCTGGGCGGATTGCGGCTACGGCGAGGGCAGCATCCTGTATGCGCCCGAAAGCTCCGGCGCCGGCAGCCTGTCCTATATCGCACGCCCCGTCGAAGGCATCACGCTGATCGCCGTTGATTCCTGCAAGTACAGCGCCGACCAGACGTCCACGGGAACCGACGAGCATGAGACCAGCGGAGTGATCGGGGCCGACCTTCTTGCCTGGATAACCGCCAACGCCGCCCAGGCCCGCGCCAATGGCGACGTGGTCGTGGTCGCCCAGCACCACGGTGTCGTGCCCCACTTCGACGACGAACCCACGCTCTTGGGCGAATACTTGGTGGACAACTACGAAACCGTTGCGCCCGCTTACGCCGATGCGGGCGTTTCGGTGGTATTCACCGGGCACATGCACGCCAACGACGTCTCCTCCTACACCTCTCCCGCGGGCAGCGTGCTGCACGACATCGAAACCGACTCCCTTGCCACCTATCCCTCCTACATCAGGACGGGTGAAGTCTCCTGGGCCGAAAGCAAAGGCTCCATCGATGCCACCTTGTCCGTCGACGTGGCGGCCCTCGGGGCGGTGGCATACGGCTCCTACGCCGACCGCATTCCCGGCGCCCAGGACATTGCGGACATCACCGCATACGGCAAGGAGCGCACGCTCACCCAAAGCGTCGTCGACACCTTGGCCAAAGAGGTCGTAAGCGGGCTTTTGGCCCAGATGGCCGCAACGGGCGGCATCAAACCGGCCATCGCCGGACTCCTGGGGGTCTCGCCCGACGAACTCGACGCCCAGCTGTTCGGCCTGGTTGCAGGCATGCTCCCCACCACCTTCGAAGAGGGTATGCGAGTGGCTCTTGCGAGCTTCAACTTCAGCATCTGGTTCGATACCGCAGCATCCCGTGTGAAAGTGGACCAATTCTCGGAGAAGGCCGCAGACGCGATACTGCTCGATACCCCCGTTGCCCTTGGAATGGGCGAAGAGCTTGAAGCCCAGGCCGCTGCCGAAGCCTATTCCATCGAAGCCGGCAACATCTCCTTCTACATCGACGCCGCAAGCTTCGCCGCCTTCTTCGGCGACGCCTGCGCAAACATCGATACCGCCATCCTGGGAAACCCCGACTCGGCAACCCCGTTAGTGGGCACGCTGGTTGATGCCGTTCTCAACTATGCAGTCGACCAGCAGAATCACACGGTGCTGGGCCTTGTGGATTACGCCTACCAGACGCATCTGATGGGCGCAGAGGCATGCGAGGCGTGGGCGGAAGAGGCCATGGCCAAGGTTGCAGGCGGCGAAGGATTCGCAGAAGGCCTGCTTATGACCGTGCTGCGCTCCGCGGTCAACACCTCGCAGTCCGAACTGACGAACCTGCTCAGCACAGTCGCCCTCAATGCAGAACTTCTGGTCATGAAAGGCAACGCGCACTTCATGACAACACTGGCACTGAACGTTCTGAAGTCGACCGTCAAAAACGCCGGCGATCTGGTAGGATTCATCGCCAATGACGGGGAACTCGGCAACCTCATTCCCGACATGCCCGAGCTTTCGTCCTTCGCCCATAGCGCCCTGTACACGCTGAGCCACGACACCAACGAAGCAAGCGACCACAGCTTCACGCGATCCATCCACGTGAAGACCGTCCAGCCAGGCGGCGGTACGGACGGCAGCGGGGACGGTAACGGTTCGGACAATGTCAACCCGCCTGCTGGGGATGATGCGGGCAACGCCAACCCTCCCGCCGGCGGCAGCACTTCGCAGACCGGGTCCCAAGGCACCCTTCCGCAGACCGGCGATGATGCGGGAGCGCTGCTGGTGGGTGCCGCAGCGGTCGCAGGAGCCGGAGCCATCGCGGTCGGAACCATAGCCCACATGGCCAAGGAAGACCGCTAGGCAACCTCTGCACATCACGGTTACCGTGGAGTATCCTGAACGCATCATCGCCGTAACACAGGAGGCACCATGGGCACCGAAAACACTGCCGATTCCGCATGCACCGCGGAGTCGGCAGCAGCATTCATCCAACGGGCTTTGGCCGAGCATGCCGACCCTGCGTATCGCGATTTCATGGCCAAGCTCATCCCCGCAGTGGACCGAACGCGAATCCTCGGCGTCCGCACACCCGAACTGCGCCGCATCGCCAAGGAGCTTCGCCGACTTCCCGATGCAGATGAATATCTGCAATCCCTTCCTCATGAAACATTCGAGGGGAACCAGATCCACGCCTTCGCCATTGTCTTGGAAAGCGATTACAGCCGCGCAGTTGCGCTCTACGACGCCTTCCTTCCCTATGTGGACAACTGGGCAACCTGCGACCAGATGCCCGTGGCCGTTCTGGCGAAGAGAGCCGATGAAACGCTTCTCCATATCGACCGATGGCTCGCCTCAGGACACGCCTTCACCATGCGCTTCGCCATAGGCGCTCTCATGAGGCTGTACCTGGACGAACGCTTCGATGCCAGGCTCGCGCGAAAGGTTGCTGACTCTCGGCTGCCGGGAGCCAAAACTCCCCCAGCACCTGAATCCGACGCCTATTACGTCGACATGATGCGAGCGTGGTATTTTGCGGAAGCGCTGGTCAAGCAAGAAGCATCCACCCTGCCGTATCTGGAACGCAAGGGCGCGGACGCCCTGCTTGACGAATGGACGCGGCGCAAGGCAATCCAGAAAGCCATAGAAAGCCGACGCGTGCCCGACACCCTGAAAGAGCAGCTTCGATCGTTCAGGTAGACAGAGCCGCAATCCGTCCGCAAACGAAAAGCCCCATCGATTCCACCAAGGCATCGATGGGGCTTGCTCGCGCCCGCCGAACAGCAGGCACGCACCTATTGAGCGCGACAGCTTAGAGCTGCATGCGCTTCCTGAAAACGAACGCGAATACCGCAGAGGCCGCCAGGGCAATCAGCGCCAGGCCGGCAATCGCAAAGGACGCATCTCCGGTCTGGGGAAGGGTCGCGCTGCCGTTTCCTTCACCTGCGCTGTCATTCTCCGGGTCGGAAGGACCGCTGGGCTTCTGGGGGGCCACGTAGTCAGGATCCTCCGCGCCGCAGACGGTGCAGATGCCGTCCTTGTAGGAATGGGCCAGCTTCTCAATCGCGCTGCCCTGCTCAACGACCTTGCCGCAGACAGTGCATACCTTATCGCCGGTGTAACCTTCCTCGGTGCAGGTTGCATCCTTTGCACCGACCAGCTCGACGCTGTCATGCGCATCGACCACGAAA
The DNA here is from genome assembly GCA_937892845.1 of uncultured Eggerthellaceae bacterium. Taxonomy (GTDB): domain Bacteria; phylum Actinomycetota; class Coriobacteriia; order Coriobacteriales; family Eggerthellaceae; genus Slackia. Next base: position 18,428 of record CALBGP010000032.1, read on the forward strand.
TGATCGTCTTCGCTCGGCTTGACAACATCGGATTCAGCAACTCCGGTCATGGACCCCTGAGCGGCATCGGCAACTTCGCCGGACGCTCCGAAATACCCCTTCTTCTGGACCATGACATCCGCAGCGGTGCCGGTCATAGCCAAAGTCACCGTGCCCTGCACTTCCCCGGCATCCGCACGGCCATCACCGAGCAAAATGTCGCCGTTGCCGAGGGACGTGCGGCCTTCACTGAGGACGAACTCCGAATTGCTCACAGAAAGATTGGTCACAGCACCAGGCTGGGAGACAATGCGCAGAGGAGCGCCGTACGTCTTGGTGGCAGCCGCGCTGGGACCCTGCTCGGTCGCGCAGTCTATGAACGTGCAGTTCTCGATGGCGATGTTTTGCACGCCGGTGGATTTGTGGTTGATGTTCAGCGCGAGGGCGATCTCTTTGAATTCGGTATTCTTGATCGAAATGTCGCCGTTGGCATTCGAGTACACGGTGGTGCCGACGTTTGCGACCAAGTCGCCATCGGCGGTGCCGTCAAAGCTGCAGCCATCCAGGGAGATGTTGATCACGCCTTCTTTGTTGGCGGTGTTGGTGAAATAGATGCGCTGCATGTCCTTGCAGTCCTCAAACACCAGATTGATGGTATGCGCGGTGTTGCGCTCACCCCATGCAGCAATGCCGTCGAGGCTTTTCACCGTAACGGTGACGTCTTTCTCCAAAAACGCCCCCGCAGCTGCATCCTGTTTGCCCGTCACGCGATTGTGCTTGTACTTGTCAAGCTCCAGGTCGCGCTCGCCCGAAGTGACCTGGGCGCCGTTGCCGTAGATGACCATGCTGTCAGCCACATGCCCATGGGTCATGCCGCCTACATCGGCACCGGGCTTGCAGTAGAGCTCAGCAACGCCCTCGGGGGAGCTCATGAACACGCCTTCGAGCGCGTCTGTCAGCGTTGCGTAGTACTTACCGTCGTAATACACGGTGTTATCACCGAAGGCGGCTTCATCCACTCCTTCAGGCAGAACAACCGTGCGATCAGCTGCAGATGCACCTTCGAGCGCAAATGCGCACGCAGGCAGCAACATGAGGGCTGCGACGGCTGCGACTATGCGAGCAAGCCATGCTTTCTGTTTCATGCCCGTATCTCCTTATCGTTTCCGGAATTTCGTCCCATGCCGTAGAATCCAACATGGGCAGACTGTCGCCACTATACCATCTGACGCCTTGACTCGCCTTGCTAAATCCTGTGAAATATCCCCCACCTCACAGAAGCACGTAGATTAAAGCACGGTTGAAAGGAGAGCCATGAACGCACTGTCGTGGGTCGAAAGCATCACAGCGAAGCTGACAGCCGAATTCCCAAACCGCATCCGCTTCACAGGCCTCCAGGGAAGCCGAGCCCGCGGGGAAGCGCATGAGGGAAGCGACATAGACCTTGTGGTCATATTCGACGAACTGCACGCCGACGATCTGGCGCGGTGCCGCAGCATCATCGAGGCCGCGCCCCATAGCAACCTTGCCTGCGGATTCATCGGAGACGAAACCACTCTGTCCCGATGGCCGCGCCACGAACTCTTTCAGTTCTACCATGACACCATCCCCGTCTTCGGCTCGCTTCCCCATGTCGGCGAATTCACCGTCCGCGACGCAGCAAAAGCAGCCCGCATCGGCGCATCGGGCATATACCATGCCGCCTGCCACGCCTACATGTTCGACGGCGAATCCGCAGACGAGATTCTGGCAAGCCTTTTCAAGGGAGCATTCTTCACGCTCCAAGCCCTTTGCTTCGCCAGAACCGGAAGCTATCCGCGCACGCGAGCGGAACTATCCGGCCTGATTGAAGGGGACGAAGCGCGCATCCTCGAGATCAGCAACGATCCGCACGCACACCGCCCCGCAAACGATGAAGAGCGGCGAGGCCAGGTCGATTTGCTCATAGGATGGGCGGCCCGCATCTTGGCGCAATAGCCGTAGGGCAAGGTTGAGAGCATCGAAGCCTGATAGAATGCCCATCGAGCAGGGCATTTCAAGATAAACCGACCGAAAGGCCACCATGTTCGCACATCGCATCGATACCATCGGAGACAATCCTCAATGGTCCCAGGAGGCCGCAACATGGTTTGCTGAAAAATGGGGAATACCCGCCGAAGCTTACCTTGAAAGCATGAACGAAAGCGCACCGATGCACACAGGCGACAATCAGTCGGCAAATATGCAGCCGGTGCCGCAGTGGTTCATCGTCCGCGATTGCAACAATCCAGAAAACCCCATCATCGCCGGTTGCGGAATCATAGAGAACGACTTCCACGACCGACCCGACCTGAGTCCAAATCTCTGCGCCCTCTTCGTTGAAGAGAGGTTTCGCAACCGCGGGCTGGCAACGCAGCTCCTCGATGCCGCACGCACCTATGTGGGCGCTCATGGCATCGATTCCCTCTACCTCATCACGGACCATACAAACTTCTATGAGAAACTCGGGTGGGAGTACCTGGGATACGTGAACGCAGACGACGGCACCGCAATGCGCATGTACCGAGCCGACGCATCACCGAAACAACCTGCACTCAATTAACGTGCGTTTTTACGTACGTTATGATGAGGAAACGCAGACAACGGGAGAGGAGGAAACATGACCAGCGTAACCGCAGACAAACTGGACTGGTAGCAATGTATCTGGTCTAATTCACCAAACAGGCTGCAAAGGACGCGAGGAAACTCAAATCAGCAGGACTGGACAAGAAAGCGAAGGTCGGATCTGAAACGCGCTTGCGCACGTCTACCGGCACCGCCCATACAAGTCCAGCACCATCATTCCGAACGCAGCACCGAACTCTTCCTCGTCCTCATCATCGAGCAAGTACACGAAATCGCTTTTCGGTTTCCCAACGCGACAATCTGCGAAGTCCAGAATCCCGCAGACGCGGCCAAAATCGTCGAACAGCACATGGTTGAGGCTGAAGTCGCCATGCAGAAGGGCTAGGTCCCTCCTCTTGACAGGAAGAACATCCCTTCGCGCATGAAGGCACCGCAGGAAATTTGCAATGATTTCCGCATTTTCGGAACGGATATCCTCATCAAGCGCCAAGAACTCCGGCTTGTTCAGGCTTCTGCCCCGCACCCGCGTGCAGACGGAATAGGCATACTCGCCGTCTGCATCGCTGCCGTCCGAACGTCCACCGCGAACAGCCGGAAACACCCCGTCGAAAAGCACTTCGGGAATCCGCAGAGGCATATCTCGCCCCAATGCCCTCAGTACCCGCATTTCGGTCCGGAGACGATCGCTGGCCTTCCGACTCTTCGGGAGTTTGAGAACCAGGTCCCGATTGATGGCGAAGGCTTCCGAGTCTTCCCCGCGTCCAAGGAACTCAATGGATTCAACTTGCACCCGACCAGATGCCTCAGCCACATCCTTCGCAAATTCGACTGAGTATTTCACTTGCAACCTCCTTTCGCTCATCATCAGCGGATTCACCTGTCGCAGCGCCATCGCTCATCAGCCATGGCATCCACAAGCCATGGTCCGTCCATCTTCGGACCGTCGCACCGCATCATTATCGATGCCATGCCCCCAACGGCCACGCGATGCGCGATACGTTCGAGGGCGATATCGGCACTGTTCACACCAACGTAGCACAGATGCACTTGATACCCTCTCCGGCACGCCTGCCATTCCGAGACCATCATAACATCGTGATGGAATTCACCTGCGGCAACGCCTACCAATCGATTTCGACAGATTCGATTCGCTCCGCCTGGATGGCAGCACGGGCAGCAGCCTGACCTTCGATGGCCTGGTCAAGCTGGCGGGCGTAATACGTCAAACCGATATCGATCATGCGGTAATAGCCCAGCTCGGCTTCGCAATACAGCCTCAGAGCGCGCCTCGGATCGGGCTTCACCACACCCTCTATCCCCTTCATCAGGTAATCGGCCAGATGATGCGCAGACCTGCACTTCATGTCATCCGAACGAGCGTGGTCGTACGCCATCGAATACAGCCTCCAAGCCATGCGATCGCTTTTCGGCACGCCTTTGCCGCCCGCATACAGATCGCCCAGCTTCCAAAGAGCCTCTACATTGTCCTCAAGAAACACAGCGCGCGCATAGCATTCGTACGCACGGGCATAATCCCTTTTGCCGGCTCGCCCGTAATAGTAGACATAACCAAGGTTGACCGACGCCTGGCCACTCCCCCGTTCGGCGCCCAGCTCGTAGAGCGCGACAACCTTTTCATAGTCCTCCGGCTCAGGACCGCCATGGTAGATGTTGCCCAGATTGCAGCAGCTGCCCGCATCGCCGCAAGCCACGGCATGCTCATAGATTCGTATGACATGCTTGCGGAAGGCGGCATTATCCATGGCTCGGGCATACTCTTCGCCGTTGATTCCCACAACCTCAAGCATCCATTCGAAATCTTCGTCCAGTGCCTCCCCATAAAGCTGCGCCAACAGGTCGAATGCCTCTTGCGACATGGTGTTTCGCAGCGGCGATTCTTCATATTCGACGTCGAGCAGGCCTTCATACGTCCTGCATTCCTGCTCGGTGAGTCTTTTGAATTCCATGGCAGCCCCTTTCTCGCAAAAACCGATATTGCGCACTGGTGCCATTATGGCACCCAACCGCCCCTTTGGTGGGTAGCGTATGGGACAGGGGCGGTTCGGGCGTTGTCAAGGAGGAACAGCCCGTCTACGGACGAAAGGATCGGCAATCATCGATTCGGAAACAACCGCCCCTCTCTGCATGGGGTCAACATCGCGAGCCTGTAGGCTTTCGAAAATGAGACAATCAGCCATACCCGCCGTCCGAAAGGAAGCGCCATGTGCACAGCCGTCAGATTCACCGATGCGAACGGAGCCCTGTTCTTCGGGCGCAACCTGGACTGGACCGAGTCCTACGGAGAGCAGGTCCTGGTCACTCCCCGCGGCTTCGACTACCGCTACGCCTTCAACGCGGATCATCGCGAGGAGTCCCTTGCCGTCATGGGCATAGGATCCGTGATGGACGGCAAGCCCATGTACTTCGACTGCGCCAACGAAGCCGGCCTGGCAGTCGCGGGCCTGAATTTCCCCCGCTGCGGAGTCTTTCCGCACACGCCCGCGCCGGGCAAGACCAACATCGCAACCTTCGAGTTCCCCCTCTGGGTCGCGCGCAACTTCGCCACGGCTGACAAGGTCTGCGAAGCGCTTGGGAACGCGGCCCTCGTCTCGCCCGCAATCCCAGGACAGCCCGAATCCCTTCTGCACTGGATCATCTCGGACGCCCGCCGCTGCATCGTGGTCGAATGCACGAAAAGCGGTCTGCGCATACACGAGAATCGCATTGGCGTGCTGGCAAACTCACCCGAATTCCCTTGGCATGAGGCGAATCTGGACAACTACATCTGCGCCACCAGCGAACCCGTAAAGCCCGCCGCATGGGGCAGCCAGCCGCTTGTCGCATGGGGCATAGGTGCGGGAATGGAAGCCATACCGGGCGGCGTGGGATCTGCCGCCCGATTCGTCCGCGCCGCCTACACCAACGCAAACCACCCCGCAACCGACACGGAACGCAAGGGCATCGCACGCCTGTTCCGCACGCTGAGCGCCGTGCAAATGGTGGACGGCATGGCCAAGGCTCCTGACGACCGATTCGAGAAAACGCTGTTCACGAGCGGTTTTTCCGCTGCATCGGCAACCTATTACGCAAACACCTACGACGACTTCGAAATCCGCGCCTTTCCGTTTTCGGAATTCCAGCTTGACGGCGCCGATCTGCAAACGCGCCCCTTGTACCGATAGGCGCCCGACGATACGACGCCATCCAAGCGGTAACGCGTCCAACCGGAGCGCTCGGTTCCGCACAAGATTGAGCAATCCAGCAATCCGTCCCAGGCGGTATACTGTGCCCCCAGCTGCAAGCACGAAGGAAAGGATGGCCATGGCTGCCGATACATCCATTTACGAATACATCTGCAATCATATCGAAGACGGCCGCCTGCCCGAAAACTTCAAACTGGAACCTTTCGACGAGCCAGACTCTGCCCTACGCTTCGCAGATGGGGCCATGGACGGAATCAGCATCTACCATATGGCCAGCGCAGTATTTCCGAACGATATCGGGACGCGAATCGCCGATGCGCTCGCAGACATCTGCCTGGGAAAGATCGAAGACGCAGAACCGGCACTGGCGTCCATGATGCGCGAACACCGCGCCATACGCCTGATCGGCCAGATTCAACGCGCCGTGCTGGACAACACCGACCGCATCGGCCCAGGTGCGCTGATGCGCTATGCAGCGCAGCTGCTGTTCACCTCACGCGACAAAGAAATGGTCAAACTGGGCCTTTCTTTGATGGAGCTGTTCGACAACCCCATCGATGAGCTGAAGGAAACCGTGCGTGAGCTGGGGCTTTGCAACGAATTCACGATTTTCGCCGCCTGGTGCGCCCGCAATTGGGAGCACGGCAACGATGAGGTCTTCGCCATGGCCCGCAAGGTGAAAGGCTGGGGCCGCATCCATTGTGTGGAGATGCTTGAGCCCGAGACGCCCGAAATCCGCGACTGGCTACTGCGCGAAGGCGCCTGCAATTACGTCATGCCCGAGTACTCCGCGGCCACCTGCATGGCGAAGGCGGGCGTGGCAGCGCGCCTTGAAAAGCCCCTCTCCGCCGCCGACCTGGATGCCGTATCCTTCTTGCTGGAACACTCGGTCAGAGAGGATGGGCCGCTGGCGGCGCTTCCCCTGAACGGCAACACGCGAAAGCTCATCGAACTGTATCTGGACCGCGTCGCCGAGCAAGTCGAAGACATACGCTGCGGCAAACCCGTCTCCGAATGTCTGAGAGCACTTGCCGCCTATTGCGAAAGCGCCGGCTGGTCCGATATGGCCGAACATTGCCGCTCAGCGGGCGACATCGCCAAGGAAAAATCCGGCGAATAAGGATTCCCGGCACGAAAATCACCCCTTGGGAGTCCGGACCCCCGCTATAACCCCTGGCACGCACCGGGTGCGCCGAACACGAAAAAGGCCGCAGCTCGAAGCCGCGGCCTTTCGATTCTGCTGATCGGCATCCGGATTGCAGGTCCGGTCCGCCCGAACGCTTCATCCTGCAAACGCCTCGTTCTACGGAAGCCCCGCCCTGCAAGCTCCGGCTTACGCGAAGAACAGCTTGGACAGCGTCATGGGATCGATGTATTCGCCATCCTTGTAAACGCGCATGTTGCCCGAGGCGATCTCGTCGATCAGGATCACGTCGCCGTTGGCGTCATAGCCGAATTCGAACTTGATGTCATAGAGCACCAGACCCTTTTCAGCCAGGTCGTCGGCAACGATCTTGGTGATCTGCTGGGTCATGGCCTTGAGCTGGTCGTACTGCTCAGCAGTCATGACGCCGAGGACAACCAGACCGTCCTTGGTTACCAGAGGATCGCCCAGTTCGTCATTCTTGAAGGTGGTCTCAACATAGCTGGGCAGATCGGCGCCCTCTTCGATGTACTGGCCGTAACGGCGCAGGAAGGAGCCCACGGCCTTGTTGCGGCAGATGACCTCGAGGCCTTCGCCGAACACCTTGGCAGGCAGGACTTCCATGGTGGTGTTGTCCAGGTCTGCGCTGACGTAATGGGTCTTGATGCCCGCAGCGTTGATCTTCTCGAAGAAGTAGATGGACATGCGCAGGTTCACGTCACCCACGCCTTCGATGGTCAGACCCACAGCATTCTCACCCGGATCGAACACACCGTCCTTTCCAGTGCAGTCATCCTTGAACTTCAGCAGATAGTTGCCGTTCTCAAGGGCGAACACATCCTTGGTCTTACCGGAATAAACGAGTTCCTGGCTCATGGTGAAAATCCTTTCGTGTACGACATCGCAAGCCTGACTTCGCGAGTGTACACCACTCGAATAGCGCGCGAGGGCTTGGAAGCGTACGCTACGGAAAAATTCACGCACTCGAAACAGGCTGGAAACCTGACGGGAAGTCGGACTCGACAGAGCTTGACCTGACGAAGCCGAATCTGACAGAACCGGTCCCGGCAGAACCAGGTCCGATGGCAATCACTTTTCCTGAGGGGTCCCATCCGCCAGATAATGCTCGGCGAACACATGGTTTGCAGCCGACAGAACCATGGCGCGCACCAGGACCGTCTGCCTGGTCCGCTTGGTTTCAAGACTCGGCAAGGGATCGCCCGTGAACGCGAAAGCCTCATGAAGGGCATTTTCGAATTCGCGGCACACATAGTTGTAGGCGGTGTCCAAAGGATAGGTGCTTTTCTGGACGCCGTAGAATTGAGCGACCTGCTCGACGGTGAACACCGGCTTGAATATCGCCATGGCTATGGCATAGGCAAGGTGCTCCCTGTAGTACCGCTTCCTCACTGCAGGGGGAACCACACCCATCTTCACATAATTGCTCATCATGGGCTTGGTGATAGGCTCGGTCAGAATGGGCGCCATGGCCTGGTTGACAACGGCAAGGGCCTGCTCCAGATACAAGCCCATGTCGGGCAGGTCATCGAATCTGGGGCATTCGAACGCCAAGAGCTCCTCAACCCGGCAAGACGGCACCCCGGCACTGCCAACCTTGCGAACCTCTCCGGTTTTTCCGACGCCGTCAGACATCGCATCCCCCTTGCATCCCCTTGCCCTGCGCGACGTTGCGGGCGCACCCCGAAGCCGCTGAATCTCTCCCTTCCATGGTATCGCGTTTTCGGCTTGAACCTGCATTGCAATTGTGATTTCACCCATTGTTTCATCGAATGTTCGACATTCTATGGTAATATTCCCTACATCGCATGTTTAACATTCGATGTAAATATGTGAAGCATTCGAAGATGAACCGAGACGGCATGCATCGATGCAAAGCCGCACCAGAAACGTAACGAAGGGAGCTTCATGGCCCTTAATGAAAAGAAGGTCAAACGCCTCATCGACATGATGAACGAAATGACCACCGTCAAAATCCCGCCTCTGCAACCTGTTATCCGATGCTTCGAGGCGGGTATGGATGAAGACATCCTGGAATATCTGCTTCGCGTGGGAACCGCCGGACATTCGAAGGAGACCCTCGAACGGCTTTACGCAACCATGCGCGCAACGGGCGAGATCTCGGCGAAACGGAGCTGGGATGAGCTCTGGGATGAACTCATGGTCATGAGCTTTCTCATCCCCCAGGAGAATGCGGACACCTATGAGCTTGCCTCCATCTTCCCTGGATGGATCGAACTTGCCACCTCTGGCCCGCGCACCGAACAGCGCATCGCCATCATGGAGAACTTCATGGAGTTCTGGCAGCTGCTCAAAAAGCTCAACAAACCCCTGATCAGGCAACTCACCGACGCGAAGGGCGCGAAGAAACGCGACGCGGGTCTTGCCGCCATGGCCACACTGACCGCCGTGACTCCCGCGCGCGATGCGTCGCACCGCGCGTCCAACCACACGGATCGCATTCCCGGTGCCGCACGGTCCATCTCCGTCGACGAACCCTTGACCAGCGAGCAGCGCGTGCTGACGAAAGGCACAGCCTTCGAGATCCTGGCGCGGCACAAGGACAGCATCGCCGCCATGAACTGCATCTGTCGCAACCATAGGGAAATCGCCACGGGAGAAACGTGCGACCAGGGTATTCCCCTGCAAAGCTGCATGCCTGTGGGCGCCATCGCGCGCCAGCTGGTCGAATCCGGCGTGGCACGGCCCGTTCCCTACGAGGAAGCCGTTGCCATGATTGAAGATTTCGAGCGCAAAGGATGCATCCACACCACCTTCCACTACGCGGGCAAGGCCGACCATGAAGCCATGGCGATATGCAATTGCTGCACCGATTGCTGCCTGCTCTACGGAGGCTGGCAGAAGGGCTACGTCTCGAAAGTGCAGGTCAAATCCTTCAGCAGGCCGGCCATCGTGGACGAGAAGGCATGCACGGGCTGCAACCTCTGCGGCAAGTTCTGCCCCACCAAGGCGATCTGCTTCGACAAACGAACCGGCCGGCTCTCCTTCAGCTATGAAAACTGCATAGGGTGCGGACAGTGCGTGACGCAGTGTCCCACAGGCGTCCAACGCATGGTGGCCGACGAACGCGCCGTTTACGTGAAGACCAGGAAACCGAGCGAAGCCGATGCATGAGGGAGCCGTCTGCACCGAGATCATGGACATCGCGCAACGGGCAGCCGACAGAAACGGGCTGTCCAGAATCTCGCGCATCATCGTGGCATGCGGCCCCCATTCCTGTCTCAATGAGCAGGAGCTGAACTTCTATTTCCATGTGGCGCAAGAAGGCACCTGCATGGAAGGTGGCTGGATAACCGTGGAACGCGATGACGCGCTTGAAGGCATTGCGCAGATGTACGTCCGCTCCATCGAAGGAGAATGAACGCATGAGAAGCATAGACGTTGGCGAAAACGTCCTGAACCGCAACAACCGCATCGCCACGCAGACCTTCGACGCACTGCGTGCGCGGGGAATCAAAATGGCCAACCTGCTGGGATCGCCTGGCGCGGGAAAGACCACGCTCATAGAGGCGTTGGTGAAGTCGGGCGGACTCGACCCCCGCACCACGGCCGTCATCGAGGGCGACCTCTACACCGCGCAAGACGCCCTTCGCATGAAGGCGCTTGGCGTGCAGGCCATCCAGATCAATACCCAGGGCGCATGCCATCTTGAAGCGGACTCGGTGGCGCGCGCCCTAGACGCACTCGAGCTCGACGACGTGAAGACCATCATCGTGGACAACGTGGGCAACCTGGTCTGCACTTCGGAGTTCATGCTTGGCGAATCCTTGCGCATCGGCGTGATATCCGTGACCGAGGGAAACGATAAGCCCACCAAATACCCGCTCATGTTCCAGACGGCGGATGCGGTGGTGCTCAACAAGATCGATCTTGCGCCCTACACCGACTTCGACATGGAACGATTCCGCACAGACATCCGGTCGCTGACCGACGTTCCGATTCTTGCCTGTTCCGCACGCAGTCTAGAGGGCGTTGCGGATATCGCCGCGCTGCTTGCCTGAGCGGCGGCGGGCGAGCGGCCTGCTCGCCGAGCGACCGCTCGCCCGTTGAACCGCCGCCTACCCGGCAGGTCGAACCGCGCCTTTCCCTCCTCGGCAGCCGCCATGAGAATGCGAACATGCTTTGCTCGTATCCCCATGTCGGCTGTTTTCCCTTCATGGACACAGCAGGCCATCCAGCTGGCATAATATACGGTGCAAGTGCGTCACCGGATGCATCAGCATCCTGGCATCCGAACCTGAGCCCGAAGGGAGGACCTCCGATGGAGATTCGCAATGCGGACCGCACGGCCGCCGACAGCCGCCTCCTCGTCCGTCGCACCACCGCCGCCGACCTAGATGACGTGATGGCGTTCTACATGCAGGTCATCGACGAAATGCAAGGCACGGACTTCGACGTGCGGTGGCGCAGGGGCGTGCACCCGTCCGACCAGCTCATCGCCGAGAGCACCGAACGTGGCGAATGCATCGTAGGCATTGCAGAAGACGGCGCCATCGCCTGCGCGATGATCGTAAACCATGAGACCGCACCCGGCTACGAGGCAGCCTCATGGACGGTCGATGCTGAACCCGAGGAAACCGGTGTGATCCACGTGCTGGCCACGCTGCCGAAATACCACCACCGGGGCTTCGGCAAACAGCTCATCGCCGGCGCAGTTGAACTCTCGCGCGAAGCCGGGCTGAAAGTGCTGCGCCTGGATATGCTCCGCCACAACTGGCGCGGCCGCAAGCTCTACGAATCCTGCGGGTTCAAGCTCATCGGAACCTTCCCTCTGCATTACAAGCTGCTGGGCACTTCCGAACTCGACCTCTTCGAGCTCGCACTCTGAAGGGCGACGATCCGAAGGCGCAAGCTGCGATTCCGCAAAATATCGCCGAACTGCACCGAAACCGAAGTCTTTCGGGTCCATATGCTCCTAAGGGATTGCACGTGCACAACCGCATTCCGCGCTGGATCTGCAGAAACCACCGCCATCAGGGGTTTTCCGATTCAGCGAGAAACCGACTTCGACACCCTTAGCCCATTGGGCAGAAAAACGCGGACCGAAAACCCGAAACACTTCCGTTTCGATGCAACAATCGAGCTACTTCATCCAGGCCTCCGCCTTGATCAAACTGCGCGACTCAAAATCGCCTCCCCTCAATCTCAAGCGAGAGCTCCAACGTTCTCTGCTTGCGAATCTGCACCGAACTTAACACGCGCTTGCGCAGTTCCAGCCTCTTCCTTATCGCATCGGCGATGGCATCAAGCGTCACCGAGCTGCAGATATCTACCTCTGAAACCTGAATGACCTTCCAACCTAAGCATTCCAAAGCATGGACCCGCTTGAAATCCCTGATGCGTTCATCGGGATCGCTATGATGCCGGCGACTCTCGTATTCGACATCGACACGCGCCTTCGGCCAGCACAGATCAGCCAGCAGAAAACGCCTCCCGGAAATCCGAGAAGCATCCCCCGATGCGTTTATGCGAAAGTTCATCGTAGGCATCCCCAGCCCTCTGCCACCCATCCGAACAGGCAAACCCAAAAGCATCGCGAGCCTGGTCTCTTGAAACGATGCGGATCCATCCCGCACGAATCTGAGCAATCCATGCTCCATAAGCTTATCCGTGCCATAGATGCCCCGATTCCTCTCCAGAAACAAACTGAGCTTCCTTCTTGTTGAAAGAGGAGGCATTCCGCTGCGGTTGGCCGAACACGTCCGCAAGGTCGCATACGTTCCGACCACCTCGAACCCCAGAAGCATCGCCTCCACCAAGGAACGGCCTCGGCAGCACTGCACGAAAGCAAGCTCAGGGCACGCCGCATAAACTCCGTCGCCGACCCGAATGAATGCATTCGCCCCAAAATCCCGCGCACCCGAGTGCGCAGCTATGCCGCACGGCGAAGACCGCGTCCACTTCTCCCCCATCATGCAGTGGATTGGCGGAGTCGACACTGGCAGGAACTGTTCTGCACACAACCCGCCCGCCAAACGTCCCGAGCGCGGTTGGCAGATAGGGCCCGGATCGGCAGCCAACCCACCGGACAAGGCGTTGGACGAAACCTCCGTGCTCTGCAGCATGATTTCTCGCAAGAGCATGCGGGCATCTTCGAGCGGCGGAGGAGCAGGAGAGATCTCAGCGGAAAGAGGGATGCGGGAGCGGCGCAGGAGGTCGGGGCGCCACCTAAAAACATCCAATGCCGTACTATGGGAAAACACCACTTCGGCCATTCGTGCCACCCTCCCATCGCCAGAACAACGAAGTGAGCCGAATGATATCGAATAGACCTTGCTGCCATCCCATGGCGTTCTTGCCGAAAACCGAGCGGTTCCTAACCACGTTCAATCCGGAATACAAACCGGACCAGCCCCAGCACTCCCGCAAAAACCATGGCATCACCCTTGCCGCGCCCAACGGAAGCCCAGCATCGGCTCTATTGCATCAATTCCGAAGTCTTTCGGGTTCTAAAGGGCTCCTCGACCGCACACCACCGGCAAGAAAAAGCAAAACCCCAGGTCGGTCAAACCGAGTGGCGGCGCACGAACATCTTGGCTCAAGGCTCGAACCCGAAACACTTCCGTTTCGGCGTCAAGCCACCCGAAAAAAGCCGCCAGAGGATGAGGGACCAGAGACACCAGACTCCAGGGGACGCAAGACGCCCGAAAACGCAAGCCGCCCATCGAATGACGGACGGCTTGCTCGATAGAATCAGGGAAATTGCCTGAGCTGCAACCTACAGCGTGAAACCGTAAGATTCGAGCACGTACTTGGGGACCATGAAACGAACGGTCTTCTGAGGATCGACCATCTGGCACACCTGCACATCGCCGACCAGCGAGAACAGCATCACAAGCTCATCTTCCGCAGCGCCGGTACGGGCAGAGACGATGCGCACCATCTCATGGACCGCGCCATCGGCGGCGGCATCCAGCGAATCAGCGGACACGATCACGCCCCAATGAGTTTCATTCTCGATCAGCGGCGTGGTCAAGGAAAGCTCGGGTACCGCCGTCAGCGTGATCGTGGCGAAACCCGCAACCTCGGCACCGGACACGCTTATCTCGCCGTCACCCATGACGGCGTGCATATCGCCGCAGCCGAACAAGGCGCCGTCAACCGAAACGGGGAAATACAACGTGGCACCGGGAGCGATGGCGGTGTTGTCCATATTGCCGCCGTGGGCTCCGGGCGTTCCGCAGTTCACGGGCTCGCCGGCAGGAGCCACGCCGATGACGCCGATCATCGGGGCCACGGGGATGGACAGCTTCTCATTCCAGCGAACCGCCCCGTCCTCGATGGGCAGCACGCGCGTGCTCCACGCGTTGAACATATCGCCGCACACGCCTTCGCCCTCGCCCGTGCAGCAGGCGATTTGGCCGTCGAGTTCAATGTCCTCGATCTTGACCTTGAGCGCCCCACCGGCAACAGCCCCTTCGACGAAAACAGGGCCGGTAGCCGGATTGATCCGGTCCCAGTCGATGGAATCAAGCTCATCTTCAGGGCGCTGGACTTGGTTGCCGAAGCAATCCTTGGTGCGGATTCGCACCGTTTCACCCGAAGCAACCGTCAAAACCGGCTGCAAATCACGGTCAAACGAGTAGAAAATCGCATCATCGTTCAATTCGATCATGCATGCCTCCTATTCAGTGGGCTCAACGAAACCTGATGGCATATGGTGGCGTGTGAAAGCCAACGAATCCATTACGCAATCATAGCCCAACAGCGCACCGGACGTGCCGCCGAATGACCCGCGTGGCAGCCATTTCCGTAAACGACGTGCATTCCTCCCATTCGCCGACAAGAAAGCGCATAATGTCACGGATGCGCAAGCCAACACGGATGCGCAGACCCGTGCGCCGCACGGAACCACCCCGATAGGAGAATATGATGAGACGCGGAAAGACCGCCAAGCATACCGATGCGCCATCGCGCACCTTTTTCATAGACAGCGAGAACAACATCTGGAAGCTCTTCGAAGGCATGGAGCTGCTGACATCCTCGGATGCCGTGGTCATCTTCCATCGCGATGCCTTCCCGAAAAACCTGCGCAGCAAACTTGAGACCGCACCCGCGAAATTGGAGTGGATCAAGTGCGTCGACGCCGGCGTGAAAAACTCCATGGACGTGCAGATCATCGCCGAGTTCGCCATGCGCGTGGCGAAGGGAACGTGCCGTACAGCCTACATCGTCAGCGAAGACAACGGGTTCACGCCCGCCATCCACTACCTGCAGCGTGCCGCAGAAGGCAAGGACTTCGAGATGGCGCACGTCAAAAGCATTGAGACGGGAATTGCGCGCAGCATCGTCAACGGCATGGAGGCGCTTAAGTCGGCCTCCAGCGTAGACGAGGTTCGCCAGGCGCTGATCAGCGTTTACGGCAAAGACAACGCCGCGGCTCTCACGGAGCGCCTTGCCGCCGTGTTCGCCGGCAAGGACGATGAGCTTCCGCAAGTCGCGCGCTGCACCTACGATGTGGAGCCACTTAGCGACGCGGAGGGCGAAGAGGCAGCCGAACTCGAAGGCAACGCAACGACCTGCGAAAACGGCGCTGATTTCGACCTGATGGATGACGCATCCGAAGCGACCGAGGAGAGCAAGGCCGTCCAGTCGGCCGATGGGACCGATGCGAACGACGATGCCGATGCGGCCGACGATGCCGATGCGGGCGATGGTGCCGACACAGGCGACGGAGCCGAGCCCGCTAGCGCCACCGAGCCCGCTAGCGCCACCGAGCCCGCAACCGCCACCGAACCCGCAACCGCCGGGGAGCCCTCCCTCATTTCGCTCAAAGGCATAGGCAAAACAGCCGTGGCCAAGCTCTCCCAGATAGGAATCGAAACACCGTCTCAGCTCAAAGCCGCAGGTGCCGTCTCGGCATGGACCAACATCAAAACCCTTGACGAGGCATTCGGCATCCGCTGGCTGTACGCCTTCGATGCAGCCATAGAAGGCGTGGGCCCGGAGCGCATCACGCGCAAACGTCGTGCCGCTTTGAAAGCCGAAGCCGAGGCCGTGCTGGGCACCGAGAAGCAGAACATGACGGAAGCCCCCGATACAGCAAGCGACGCTGGCGTCGGAGCCTAAACCAGGACATCCGCCCGCCTTGACATCCAAGCGGCCATGAAAAAGCTTCGCCGCCGTGCAGCTTTTTCATGGCCCCCGTCACCACGCTCCGCGCAACGCCAAAACCCGCAACTCGAAAAACGCAGAAAGCCGCAGGCATAACCTGCGGCTTTCCTTTTCACGCCCCAACCCGTCCGAGAGAGAGGAGGGGAAGACGGGCGGGGCTCGAATTTAGCAATTCCACCCGGACGCGATGGCCCGGACCGGAGAAGATGGTCTACAGCGCGCGGCCGCAATCGTTGCCGGTGCGGATGGCCATGGCGATGTTGAACGGAGCGGCGGCATCACCGATGGTGTAAACCTCGGCCACACCGCTGCCTTCAGCCAGTGCGGTATTGGGCTGCACATCGCCCGCATTCACGATGGCGTCGCAATCAACGGTCGCATCCACACCCATGAGGTTGGAGTGCACCGTGAGCTTGCCGTCCGCGCAGGACTTGATCTCGGAATCGGTGTAGACCTTCACACCCATGGAGTACAGCGTCGTGGTCATGAAGCGATGGGCATGCTGGGACTGCTGCTCGTCAAGCGCAGCATTGGCGTTCGGCGTGACGATGGTCACCTTGTGTCCGCGCACCGTGAGCCACAGGGCGGCATCGAATGCCTGGGCGGAAGAACCGTAGACAACCACGTTGTCGCCCATCTCGGCCATCATGAAGTCCTCAAGCTTGACCACGTTCGCGCCTTCGACGGTCAGTTCGGGGCGCACGCCGCCCACAGCGACCACCAGGGCATCGGGGGCTTCGCTCTTGATGGTGTCGGCGGTCACCTCGGTGCCCGTCTTCACGGTCACGCCGGCAAGTTCGCACTGCTTCTGCAGATATGCGGACAGGTCGTCGAGGTTCTCATGGGGACCCTTCACCAGGCTGGCGAAGGACAGGAGGCCGCCCAAGGAGCCAGACTTCTCGAACAGCGTGACCTGATGTCCGCGCTTGGCCGCAACATGCGCAGCCTCCATGCCAGCGGGACCGGCGCCCACGACCATGACCTTCTTAGCGGTTTCCGCAGCAGGCAGCTCGTAGGTGGCAGGGCCGTTCTCGGTCATGACACGCTGAGTCAGGGCGTTCACGCGGCAGTAGCCAGATGCGCGGTTCATCTCATTGGAGCCGATATGGCAGTGCAGGCAGCGGGTGCACGGTGCGATCTCGTCGATGCGGCCCTCGCGCAGCTTGGTGACGTACTGGGAATCGACAGTCAGAGGACGGGTCATCATCATGAAGTCGATTTTGCCATCCTCAATGGCCTGATCGAAGAAGTCAGGAGCATGCGCAGGATCCATGTAGGTGACGCAGCCCACGGGCACGGAGACCTTCTCCTTGAATGCGGCCACAACATCCATGAGCATGCCGGCACCGGAGTGGTTGGCGATCAGCTTGCCCTGCCAATGGCGCTTGAAATCCCACTGGCGGCCGTAGCCGTTGGCGCCCTCGACGCCGTTGAGGATGAAGTACAGGTCGTTGCCGAACTGGCAGGGATGGTTGCCCAGAGGACCGAGGCGCAGATGGAAGGAATCAGCGCCGGCGGCCTCCATGGCCTGGGCCATGGCGATTCCCTCTTCCATGGTGGTGGCGGAGTTGTGCGGTGCAGTGACCTGGTTATCCAAAGTCATCAGGCTGCAGTCGTTGGTGAGGTTGTCGTTTTCCTCCATGGGCTCCATGAGCACCTGGACGATGAATTCCTTGCCACAGGCGTCTTTGATGGCCTGAATGCACTCGGAAACGAAACGCGCACGGTTCTCGGGGCTTCCAGCACCGTACTCATCGGTACGCGTGTTGTAGAAGCGGGACAGGAACTGATGGCCCTGGTTGAAGCCGGCAGCGTTGATCTCGACACCGACGAAGCCCATGGCCTTGAGCTGGGAGGCCAGCGCAGCACCCGAAGCCTCGATGCTCTTGATCATCTCAACAGGCATGGCGTCTTCGGCGACGGGCATGCCGAAGGGAGCCCACTGGAAGCCCAGATGGCTGCCGTAGGTGGCGCATTCCTCGGTCAGGCGCTTGAAGAAGTCAACGGTTTCAGCGGCAACGGCGGAACCGTCTGCAGGCATGGCGAAGGCTTCGCCCTCAACCCAGATCATCTCGACGCCGTCCTTGGCGAAGTTGAGGTAGTACTGGTAGAGCTCATCGGTGTAGCCTGCCAGGTAGGTGGCGGAACCTGCAGCGGACTTGACAATGCGGTTGCCCAGCTCGATGCCACCCAGCTTCCAGCTGGAGAACACCGAGGTCAGGCCGCGGTCATTGCTGCGATAATCGTAGTCCTGCGGATTGAGCTTCGCTGCGGCAATGAGCTCACCGGATTCACCGGTTGCGGCATCGGCAGTGCTTGCGCCACCCTCCTCTTTGGGGGCGGCAGGCGCGCAACCCACCAGACCGGATGCGGCAACGCCCGCACCGGCGGCGCCAACAGCGGTGAACTTCAGGAAATTACGACGTGAAACGTTGAACTTCTCAGACATGGCAGTCCTTTCCCAATATTGCCGGACCGCAAGCTGCTCACTTGGCGGAAACCGGCTCCCTCCCTAGACGAGCCCGCCGAAACGACGGATTCTCTTCGAGGGGCATTTCACCAGAATCGGGAAAGGACGGGAAGAATCACTCCTGCACCAGGGTGCAACCACAGGTTTACACTACGCGTCGACGCCAGCCGCCTGCATGAACTCCACAACGCTGCGCATTGCAGGCGAAAGGTTTTCGTCCTCGTAAAGAAACAGGACCCGCCATTCCACCTCATCGCCGGGAAATGGGAAGAGCACGAGTCCCAAGCTCCTGGCACGCTCTGCGACATTTTCGGGGACACCTACTGCGCCTCCGCCCGTCAGCACCCTATCCAAAATCAGATTGTATTCCGAATACCGCCCGTCGAAACGCATGGCGACACCATGACGGGCAGCCACCCGCTCCGCACCGAGCGAGCCCGATTCACCCTCGCCCACCGTGTAATACACCAGATCGGCGAAGTCTTCGAGCGTAGCATCGGCAACGGGGCGCCCGACGGCATCCTGCGGGGAAACGCCGATATAGACCGACTCGTGCACCAACGTGACGTGCGAGAGTCCGTCTTCGCAGATGGGACCCGCGCAGATGGCGAAATCGACAGCTCCTGCATGCAGGAGTTCCAGGCAGCGCGCATAGTAATGCTTCTCGATCAGGATATCGGCCATAGGGCACGCAGCCTCAAGCGCAGAGACGAATCCCGCAGGAAGCGATTCCACAATCCCATCCGCCACCGCTATGCGCACGGGCTCGCGGCTGCCCAGCGCGAACTCCGCGCAGGTCTCCTTGACGGATCTATAGGTGTTGACCATGCGCTTCATCAGGGGATACAGCGCCTTCGCCGCCTCCGTGGGAATCACGCCCGCCTCATCGCGGATAAACAGGCCGACTCCCAACTCCCCCTCAAGCGCTTTGATGGCCTTTCCGAATGCCTGGCGGGACACAAACGCACCGGACGCCGCTTTCGCAAACGACCCCGCCTCATATGCCGCGCAGAACCATTCGATCTGGTTGGTATTCATGCCGCCCCCTCAAGCCCGTTGGAGCGACAGCATATCACCCCTCCGTCCCATTTTCGGGAAAAGCATCCAATCATTTCAGGTCGAAGGCAATGCGGATATCGCCATTGAACACCCCTCAAACGAGAGGTTGGAGGCGCGGACACCGGCAAAGTCGGCGCAAGAATGGCCATAGGTGTCCATTCTACTGTACTCTCATGCAGACGATGCATGGCACAATGGAATTACCCTGAACGCAAAGGCATCCGGGGTCAGCACATCAGACGTTCGCCCGATCGGGTGACAGCACATCAGAAGGAGTTCAGCATGAACAAAACCATCTACACCGACATCATCGGCCTCATCGGAGAAGACGGATCTCTGACCGAACAACCCCGCTTTCCGGAAAACCAGCTCGTCTTCGATAATGGGCTCATCGCCGAATATGCCCCCGGCGAAATCGACGGACACATCCTGTACTTCAACGGCTTCGGCTTCGGATCCTGGCAAGATGCGGCAGGTGAACTGCTTGACGCAGCCGTCGAAGACCTCAAGGCAGGCAACCTCGAAGCAGCCAGGGCGAAACTTCGATCCTTCGGAACCTCCGGCCGCATGCTGCCGGAAATCGAGCATTTCCTGGACGCTCTGCGCAGCTCGCGCGACGCCGTCGACCAGACCAGCCTGCAGCGCCTTGCCCGCGAGCTTCTCACGGAAGGGACCGGCACTGAGGAGGTGAAGGCTGGCCTGTGCATCGCGGAGTCTTTCGCTGAACTGGGCATCCCCATTCTGGAAGACGAAATCCGCACGCTTGCGAAATGCGACGAGTTCACCTTGTTCTGCATCCGCATCGCAGAGCATCTGCCCGATTGCGAGAATACGCTCCTGGAGATGGGGCGCCACGCTTCGGTCTGGGGGCATATCCATCTGTCCGAGTTCGCAGGACAGCCCCCTGCCGACGATTTGCCCGAAGAACTCGCGGAATTGTTCTGCCCCGACTTCTCCCTCGAAGACTAGAATGCTCGCAACAGCGACGGTGCACGCAGACAGCACCGTCGACCCGACCGCTTCGACATCAATCTGGGCACTTTGTCGGAGGTTTTGGCTGCCATCAAAATCAACGTCCAAATCGGTCGAAGAAAATACCAGGTGAAAATCATTCTCGTTCGAGCATAAAAAGGGGTCGCATCCTCCGAAAGCCGAAACACTCCTCAAATGACGTAAAATTCCCCGGCAAAATGCCCCTATTGATGTCCGAGAGGCCTGATTTGGTGTCCGAGAGCGTCGTCGAGCGGTCCGTTGGAGACACCCGAAGAATCCGCCGCCGCAAAACGGTCTATATGACCCACGGCAAACGAACGCACGCCGCAAAACCTTCCACCAACCCTCGAAAAGCTCGCAAAATCGTTTTTGCTCGATCTGGGTCCCGCCTCGGACAAGGCTATAATCGCATGCGGTTATGAAACCCGGCCACAATCACGGACGGAGAAGCGCAGATGCCCATAATCCGTTATGCAGAAAACAGCGACTGGCCATTTTGGAGCGAGTTGGACAATCATCTGGCAAAGTCTGACTTCAACGTCAAAGTCAATCTCGAAAGAGGTTACACCCTGGTAGAAGACGATGTGCGCATAGGAATGCTGCATTACAGCCTTCTTTGGGACACCATCCCGTTTTGCGCACTCCTCCACATAGCAGATCCCTATCAGAAACAGGGTTATGGGCAGATGCTCATGAAGCATTGGGAGTCCGATATGCGGTCCAAAGGCCATGGCATGGTGCTGACCTCGACACGCGTCGACGAGGGAGCCCAGCATTTCTACAGGAAGCTCGGCTATAGCGACTGCGGCGGCCTCATGCTGGACGCGCCAGGATACGAGCAGCCCATGGAACTATTCCTGTCGAAGCGAATCTAGCCGATCGCCCTGGAAAGCCGCCAGGCGCCGGGCGTACGCGAATCGGCCCATGCGCGGCTCAGGCGTTGCCCTTCCTCATGCGGACATAGCGTACGGTGGCCATGGCGAAATAGGCAACGGCCAGATACGAGATGGCATAGATGAGAAACGCCGTGTCGAATTGACCGGCTCCGAAATACGTATTGGCCCCGAACAGGAACAGCAGCGCGTTCACCAAAGGCACCGGCCACAGCATACGCACATCCGCCGCGCACATGACGCCCACCGCCACAAACGCGAGCGGATCGACCACGAACAGAAGACCCATGGTCACCATCATACCGGCATCTGCCGGAACAAACTGCACCGCAGCCCAGGGCAGCAGAATGGCCGTCACAACGCCGACGAGCATGCCCGTCATCAACAGATTTCCCGTCATTCTCGAACGTTTCGACATGGTGCGCCCCTTTCGGCAGTCTTAAAACGAAGTAGGGTCAGTCCTACGATCTGAAAGTGATGGAGCCCGTCTCGGGGTCCATGTCGTCCACAATGGCAAGAGATTCAAGACGGTATCCACGAGAACGAAGATCGGCACCGCCAGTCTGAAATCCCTTTTCAATGGCAATGCCAATGCCCTCCACCGTTGCGCCGGCCGCTTCAACGATCCCGATCAGCCCATTGAGAGCACAGCCGTTGGCAAGGAAGTCATCGATGATCAGCACATGGTCGTCAGGGCTCACGAATTTCTTCGCCACAATCACATCGAACACCTTGCCGTGGGTGAAGCTCTGGATGCGCGTGGACAGCATCTCTCCGTCAAGATTGATGCTCTGGGCCTTCTTCGCGAACACGACGGGAACGTCGAAATGACGCGCCACTATGCATGCGATGCCTATCCCGGAAGCCTCAATGGTAAGAATCTTCGTGACGGGAACATCGGCGAACAGTCGCTTGAATTCGGCACCCATCGAATCCAGCAGACGCACATCTATCTGATGGTTGAGAAAGCTATCGACCTTGAGTACACCGCCGGGCTTCACTACGCCGTCGCGGCGGATACGCTCTTCAAGAAGCTGCATGCAAAAACCTTTCCGAAAACCAACCCGACAAGGCAAAGGGACGGCTGCCGAACATCCGCCGAACAGTTCCCGCACGGAGAGGCAATCCGCCTCAGCTGCTCCCTCCGCCATGAAGACGAGGCCGGCGATTCAATCATTTCTCCGCATTGTAATACAATAGCAAGGTTTGAAATCAATCGGAGCGACCAGCGCACCACCATCCAAGGAGACTTCATGCCGCATGTCCGCAAACCCAAGCTCATCGAACAGCGACTCCAGATGCACGCCGCCCTCTTGGCCGCCGACCCGCGCTCGCTGCGCGGACGCTGGCGCGAGGCTTTGGGCATACCCGAAGCGCGCCTCCACGTGGACCTGGGATGCGGGAAGGGACTGTGGCTCACCCGTACAGCCCAACACCATCCCGACGAGCTGTTCGTAGGAATCGACAATGAGCGCATGTGCGTATCGTTCGCAGTGGAAGGTCTTTCGCTTGCGGGCATAGGAAACGCCCGTGCCGCGCTTGACGATGCAAGCAGCCTGCAGAAGCTGTTCGCTCCCGGAGAAATCGATGTGCTGCATATCAACTTCCCCACCCCGTTTCCAAGAAAGAAGGAAGCCGCCAAGCGGGTTGCAAATGCAGAGCGGCTCATGGAGTACCGCACCGCACTGGCCGAAGACGGCCACATCCAGTTGAAAACCGACAGCCAGCCCTTTTTCGATTACACCATCGAGCAGATGGATCTTGCAGGATTCGAAATCATCAGAATGACGCGCGACCTGCACGGCGAAGCAATGGAAGGGGCAGAGCGCGAAGGATTCGACTCATTCGACTTCACGTTGAGCGCCTACGAGGAGAAGCTGACCGGCAAGGGCGCACGCGTGATGGCGCTGCACGCCGCACCGGGCGCAGCTCCTGAGTGCTTCGAGCCGTCAGAGCCGGTCGGCCTGGTGCATTACCTGCCCGAAGATCTGGAAACGCTGGAATATGCGCCTCACGGCATGGAAGACACCGTGAACAACCTGCGCAACCGCAAGCGCAATGCCGAAGCGAAGGCCGCCGCGAAGGATGCCGAAGCGAAATGAAGAACCGGTCCAACATGTCCTCATCTTGCCTCGACGTGGCGAACAAAAACCAGCTTCTAGCCGCCGATGAACAGCGAGACCTTGCCGTCTGCGGATGCTCGCTGGCCGAGCCCGGCACCACCCGCTTCGCAGGTGCCGGAGCGCACGATCCCACCCCCACGCCCTACTTCATACTTGAGAGCCTGTTCCCCGACTTCGAGCTCGCTGCCGATTCGCACCTGCTTGACGTAGGCTGCGCAACCGGACGCGTGCTGGCGTATTTCGCAGACACGAACCAGCCGGGACACGCAACGGGCGTCGAGCTTGATCCCGCCATCGCCGCCCGAACCGCCGCCTGGACCCGTATGTTCCCGCAGCTCGACGTGCACTGCGCGAGCGCGCTCGAGATCCCGCTCGCGCGCTACACGCACTATTACCTGTTCAACCCCTTCGACACCAACATGCTGGTGCAGTTCCTCGCCAAAATAGAGGCCGAAGCACCGCACCCCATCACGCTCATCCACGCCTCCGACAACGGAGAGACATATTTCTATGCAGGCCGAGAAGGGTGGAGCCTGATACGCCAAGGTGAATTCCAAAACTACCGCACTGCGCGCGGTCGCACCTTCGCTTTCTATGATTGCCCGCAGCACTTCTCCGTCTGGCGCTTTAATCCCAGCATGTAACGCCTGAACAGCACCGCAGCAGCATCTGAACCCGGAGCGAAGGTTGCCGTCCTCCAGCGCGAGACGTCGTCAATAGCCCAGGGCATGCTGGCCGCACGCGTCGCGAAGGAGAAGAGCACGGACGCGGGAATCCCCGATGCGCTGACCAAGACCGTAGAACGCTACAACGAACTATGCGATCGCGGGGAAGATTTGGATTTCGGCAAAGCGGCAAAATACATGCAGCCCGTAGATACCGCGCCTTTCTATGCCATCCAGCGAAAATACATGGTCTCCGCCATTCTGGGAGGCTTGATTGTGGACGACCAGGGACATTGCCTCGACACCGAAGGCAATATCATCTCCGGCTTGTTTGCAACCGGCAACTGCTCCGGCAACTTCTACGGCCGCTACGATTACTCCCTGTCCACCATGGGTCTTTCGGTGGGCCGCTGCCTGACCGCTGGATATCTCTGCGGAAAGGCCGCCGCGCAAGCGTAGAAAACCGACCGTGACCCACCGCACTGCAACCCATCGCGCCGCGATTCATCGCCCTCCGGCCCCGATGCCACCCTCCTGCATCGGGGTCCTTTTTCGCATTCATCGGCCCTCGAAGCCGGCTGTCCACTGCTCAAGCCGGCATGCGCAACAGCGCTGTCCATTGCACTGTACTCACGAAACGACCGCCTTCTTCATCATTGTGAACTGACGAAGAAGGGAGAGCCCGATGACTTCAAGACAAGGTCGACGTCTGCGCCGCGTAACCCCAACCATCAATCGAGTAGCGGAAGAGCGTCCGCCCGTCCCCGAAATAACCTGCCCGCATTGCGGCGGGGCTTTTCCGGCAGTGTTCGAAAGCGTCCTTGATGCAGCACTGATCTGCCCGCATTGCAAAAGCCACGTAACCGAAGCCGACTATGCGAAAGCCGCAGTGCCGCCCAGAGCGAGACGTCTTGCGTGCGGAAGACGCATTCAGATGCTCAACCGACCAGCTCAGGCGATTCGCTCATTTGCGGAAAATCACAAAGAAACCCTCTGCGGTCCAGCCAGAAAGGCCGCAGAAGCTGCAGGCCGGCTGCTTGAGCGATTGGTGGCCGCCCCCGTCAACTGGACGCAGCGGCAGGCGAACGAAGCATCGGCACGCTTGGCATCCCTGGCCCGTGACGGCTACTACGCCTCGGTCTGGCATTGCCGCACCCGCATTCCCCTGCATGACAGCGGCAAAACATCGCTTGAGGCGAAATACAGCACTTCCAACCGCCTGCTATTGACAACAAAGACCGATTCCCTCGATTACTTCGGAACAATCGGCGAATTCTCCGTGTTCTCAGCCTTGCAGGAGCAAACCAAAATCGTCGATTCACCTCTGTACGGATGCATCCTTGTCCCTAATCTCTACATCCCCATCCCTGAAAACCAACGCAGAGACGGAATGTCGTATTGGCGCCAAATCGACCTGGTGATTCTTGCACCCGAGTGCGCATGCGTCGTGGAAGTGAAACATTGGGCCACAAACGTGTTCGTTGATTTCAAAACCGGCGACATCTTCGCAACGAGAGCCGCAAAATCCGGGACCGGGAAACGCAAGCCCATTGAAAAAGATGGGAAACGGTATTTCTTCAGAGGAACCCTCGATCAGAATTCCACACACGCAGAGGCATTCGATGCCGTATGCCCCGATTATCCGTTCGATCGCATTTTCGAAGCCACGGTGTTCAGCGGCTGCCATAAATTCAAGAGCAGCTTCAAAGGATTCGACGACAACGTGTACGCAGGGGCCTTCGATGCCGAACGACGCGGCCTCATCGAAGCATTCGGAAGCGTCCGGAAAAATCTTGACCCCCGTTTGTCCCAGGACCGCCTTGCCGAACTTGCCGAATCGCTGCTTGAACGGTTCGGCGATCTGAACCAGAAGCGAGGGCCCATCCATATGGCAATACTCGACCGTCGGAGCAAAAGCCGAACACCCTCAATCGCATGAGGGCGCAACCGCCTCAGCCTTCTTTGGCCGCCTTTGCCGTGTCAAGACGCCAGCGCGCAATGCGGCCGACGGCGTAGCCGCCAAACAGCACCGTATAGATAGCCACACCGGCAATCGCTGACCCGCCGCCCGCAAAGGCTGCCGGAGCAAGCATGCACATCAGGTGCACGTAGGTAAGACCGAAAAACACATACGCCCAACGCTGCACCTTCTTCCAGTTCGCCGTGCGCATGAGCTTTTTGACGAATCCCAAAGACGTAACGCCCAGCACTGTCAGAAGCACCAGCAGCACTGCAGCTGTGGCCAAAGACACACCCATGAACGCATCGACATTTCCCGCAAAGGCACGTGCGGCATACGGAGCAACATAAAGGGCAACGTGACCCACGCAAAGAATGCACGCCAAAATGGAGAGCTCAGTGCGAACGGAGCGCAGGCGAATGCCCAGCTTTGAATCAACGGGAAGCACGCCTACGAACATGACCACCGAGAACAACGCAAGGGCAACCATGCATCTGCGCACAAGCAGGATCAACGGTTTCCACCATCCGCCGTCGAGTGCACCCGCGAATCCAGCGAACATGATGACCACAGCCACAATGGCAGCCCCATAGAACAACCAGGGCACTTTTCTGAGAACCCCGGCAAGAGCAACGGATGCAACAGCGGTAACGATGAGAATCAGGGCGAAGGTCATTGATGTTCCTTCCTAAAATCGCGAGCAATGGTCGCAGGCACAGAAACCCTCGGCTCGGGCATCCGAGGTCAGGACGCCAGCAGGCGGCATATCGAACAAACGGACAGGCCCGGAGCCAGCGCACCTTCCCGGGAGGGGGATCGGGAAGATGCGCTGCTGCGTCGAAACAGCCGGTTTATTCGGTCGCCGTCAAAACAATCGATAGGAAACCGGCGGCATCTTCGTAGAAGGGGCGGCGCGCCTGCTCTCTCAAAGTATCGACGAGCCACGTCGCATAGGGGCGGAAATACTCCGTCATGAACCTGGAGAAATCATCATCGGCGACCTCGAAACCTTCCGGCACCGCCACTGCACCCGCGCAAACAAGCTGCAGGTACTTGGCAAATTCGCACATGGTTCCGAAATGATCGAGCGGATCGTTCGCCTGACCGGAGGGGAGGTCTTTGGCGACGCCGCAACAATGCATGAACCGCTCGATTTCAAGAGACTGTTTGCTCACGAACAGCAGGCCATCCTGACCCTGCTGTTGAGCAGCCCAAATGCCTGCAAACGGAGTGATGATGGGAAGTTTTTCACCCACGAACAGCCGCGTATACTCGGCACGGACTTCATGCAGCACCTCATCGGCATTGCGACCGGCATAGCAGGAAAACAATTCCGGCAAACCTTCGGCAAAGCACCCCGACTGCTCCATCAATGCAGTTGAAACCTCATTGCACGCAGCGCCGAATTCACCCGAAGCAAGTGCTTCGGCAAGCTTGCCATCAGGCAGAAGGAACATCAGCGAGAGCAGTTCGAATGCAGTCGCCCGCACCATGCTCTGCTCGGCCTCGATTTTATCCATCCCCTACTTCCCTTCCATTGAAAGCCTGCATGCACCGCCCCGAAGAACGGTGCATGCAGCATCGTAAACCTTAAATCAGGTAGTACACATTCGGGCCGGTTCCCTGGTCGGCCAAGAGCTGCTTGTACTCACGCTTTGACAAAACCTGCGAGATCTCAGACTCGGGATCGTCCAGGTCGCCGAAATAGCGAGCATATGCGGGGCACAGGTCAATGCATACGGGACGTTCGCCCTTATCGATTTTCTCAACGCAGAACGTGCATTTCTCCATGGTCTTGGGCTTATGGGACTGGGAATCAAGGTCGCCCAGCACGAAGTCCAAAGGATACGTGGGCTCATCGGGAAGCAGGCTGCGAACCCCCTCATAGGGGCATGCTGCAACACAGGTCTCGCAGCCGATGCACTTCTCATTGTCGATAAGAACCAGACCGTCTTCGTCACGCTTATATGCAGCACCGGTAGGACATGCCGCCACACACAGGGGCATATCGCAATGCTGACAGGCGAAAGTGTAGAAGCCCATGGTCACCTCAGGAAAGGTGCCGCCAGCCTGACGGAACACCTCGCCGCCTTCGGTCTTGGCGCGGCTGTACAGTATCTCACTCGGCAGATTATGCTCTACACGACAAGACATGGAGCACATGTTGCAGCCCGTGCAACGATTCATATCGATTGCCATTCCATACTTAGTCATCGGTGAGCACCTCCTTACAGTTTCTCGACTTCGCAGATCCAGTCATTGAAGTTATTATTGCTGGTCACATCATCAGGGCACCAACGGGTGAGCGACTGGGCATAACCGTCCTCAAACTCATCCCAGGTGAAGCCGTGGGGAACCCACACGGAATCCTTGCGGATGCCCTCGGTGACCAGAGCGTTCAGAACAACGTAGCCATGATCGTTGTAAATGCGCACCTTATCGCCGGTCTGGATTCCGCGTTCAGCTGCCGCTTCGGGATGGATGCGGCAGAAAGGCTGCCCTTCGAGCTTGCGGAAATCATTGAGCCAAGGATGGCGCACCCACAGAGTCTGGCCGTGGTACAAGTCATGGTTGCTGAAGCCGTACAGGGGGTATTTCTCACGATCGGGATTGTCGGAATACGCCTCAATGGACTTCTTATAAAACGGCAGACGGTCCTGCAAGCCGAACTGCTGGCCCCAGCTGTCACGCGGCATCAGGTATTCCATGTAGAACTGAGTACGGCCATAGGGGTTGTACTCAGGCGTAACATGGGCATCCATGGTGTAATCACCCAGCACGACTCCGTTTTCGGAAAGTGCATCGAACCCGACACCGGCTTCGATGTTCTCAGGCGTATCGAGGTAGGCACGCAGATAGTCGGTTCCTTCGCCCACGATCAAATCCTCGTAGCCCATCTTCACGGCAACGGCCTTGATGATATCGAAGTCGGACTTGGCGTCGCCGACCGGCTCGATGGCCTTCTGCTCGAAGATGCCGCCATCGATGTACTCATAGGTCTCCCATGACATGCAGCACGGAAGCACCAAGTCAGAGTAGTGGGCGGTGGTGGTCATGATGGTATCGATGGTAACGATGTAATCGATCTTGTCGTACGCCTTCAGCATGGCGGAAGAGCCTGAGAAGTTGTCCAGAGGATTGGCGCACATATTCACCAAGGTTCCCATATGGAAATCCTTGCCGGCCCATTTGCCGGTCTCCGCGATTTGAACGATCCAGTCACCGGTGAAATGGTTGCCAGGCACTGCATCGGCAAGCGTCAGGGCCTCTTCGTTGAACGTGATGGGCTTCTTGAACATTGTGGCGCTCTCGTGGCCCAGATTGATGGAACCCACATAGGATCCGCCGGGGATGCCCGCGCTTCCGGTCAAAGAAACCAGGAGCCCGATGAGGAAATAAATGCGCCAAGACTCATACGTATGCTCGAGACCGTAGTTGATGTAGTAGCTGGTCGGTCCTTCGGTTGCGCACGTACGGGCAAGATTCTCGATCTGCTCGGCCGGAATCCCGCATTCTTCGGCTGCAAATTCGACCGTAAACGGTGCGATATTCTCCATAGCCGCATCGAACACGGTGCGCACGCTGACACCCTCGGCATCGAAAGCGCCGTGGATGGCGGGGTTTTTCGCCTCGGTATGGGCCACAAAGGCCTGGGCGTCTTCGTCCCAGACTACGGGCACATCGGCATCCGAGCCGGCCTCCGCCTTACCCAAAGCGGAGAGACGCAGATAGGTGCCCTTCTCATCGATGAGGAACGGGGCGACGGACTTGTTCTTGAGGTAGTCCCAATTCGCCAGGTCGTTGTCGACTATGTAATGGATCATGCCGCACATGAGGGCTGCGTCGGTGCCGGTGCGCACAGGGATCCACTCATCCGAATGCGCGGCAGTGCTCGTAAACAAAGGATCGATGGTGATGAGCTTGGCCCCGTTCTCGCGGCCCTTGCAGATCCAGTTCCATGCGGCGCGGCAGAACGACGCCTCTGCAGGATTGGAGCCCCAGGAGACGATGGTTTTAGCGTTGGCCAAATCCTCAACAGCGCTTTGAGGAGTGGATAGATGGACGAAGTTGAACACGATGCCAGCCATGTCATGCCCGACAGACAGAACGGTACCGCCCGTCTTCTGAATCAATCGGGAATTGGCGAATCCGGCGGTGAATGCCGGAAGCGGCGCGATGGTGCCGTCAGGGCCCATAACGCTGTTGATGATGCCTGTAGGCGTGCCGTTAAGCTTGCCGTTCATGTTGCCGGCACCGCCCTGCCACATGTTGGACTCGCCACCGTAGGTTTCCATGCTGGTCTTAAGCTGATTGGCGAAAAGCTCGATAGCTTCATCCCAGGTGATTTGCTCCCATTCGCCGCTACCGCGTTCGCCGACGCGCTTCATGGGATGCAGAAGACGGCTTTCGCCGTAAATGCGAAGCGGGTTGGAAACACCCCTCACGCAGCCGACACGCAGACCCTCGTTCTCTTTAGGGAACTGCATGGGAAGTGTTCGAACGATCTTGCCCTCGCGCACGGTGGCCTGCAGGGCGCAGCGGCCGCCGCAGTTGCCATGGCAGGTCGAAATAAACGTCTGCTCTTCGGCCCCCTGGACTTCGCCGGCAGCATCACCCGAGGTGTCTACGCTCTTGCAGCCAGCCAGGCCGGAAGCGGCCATGGCACCCGCAGCGAGAGCCGTGGTCGCCAGAAACGACCGACGGGTCAGCTTGGTGTTGCCCATATTCTCCTCCTATCGATCGGAGGATGCCGGCATCCGCATGGCCGTGCGGAATCACCGACAACCCTCCCCTCCATCACAGCCCAAGAAACGTCCCCGCCCTCAGGCCATGCCTCCTCTAATGGAAATCGATCAATTCCGTAATCCGCATACTAGCATCATCTATCCTAGGATTGAAGCATATTTCCTAGGATTAGTTATACTATGTCAATAATAATAGCCGCAACGAGCGCACGATGAAAAATGCCGCAACGGCAATCGTTGCGGCATTCGAAGTTACGTCGGACACCCTCGGCCAGGGCGTTATTTTACGAAAGGCAGCTTCACGCCCTCAGGCAGCACGTCGCCGAACCCTTCGCTGAAAGAGCTCGGAACCACAACCGTGCCGCCGGTCTCGCGGACGCTTTCATAAAGCAAGTGCATGGCGCGCAGCCTGATGGCCGCATCTCCGCCGCCATAGGTCTCCCCCACTTCAGCTGCGATATCGGAAATGTCCTGCTCGGCATCCATGAGAATGATGCGGGCCTTACGCCTCTGTTCAGCCTGGGCTTCCTGGCTCATCACATCATGAAGCTCCGGGGGAATCAAAATATCGCGGACCTTCACGCTCAAAATGGCAACGCCCCACTGCGACGCCTCATCCTCAAGCGCTTGCTTGATATCAATGTCAAGCTGCTCTCGTCGGATGGCAACCTCGGCAGCGGTCAGCTGGCCTATGGCATCGCGCAATGCGGACTGAGCGACAAGCTTCACCGTACGGGAAAAATCAGCAATCTCATTGCAGGCGGCCTTTGCGTCATAGACCATCCACAGAAGCACCGCATTCACGTCAAGCGGAACCAGGTCGGCCGTCAGGGTCTCCTCCGCCTCGATAGTCGTGGCGCGCACACGGCAATCGACGCGCATGGCATTCTGCTCGATGAAGGGAATCGTCCAGAAAAGACCAGGACCCGAAACGCGATTGAACTTCCCCAACCGCAACACCACCACACGCTCCCACTGCTGGGCGATATGGACTGACATGGTGGCAAGAACAGCCAGCACGAAAGACACCACCGCCACGGCAAGGCTGAACGAACCGAGCAGCGCCATCCCGGCAACCGACGACAGCAACATGACGGAAGCGAACACGAACATGCTCAGCAAGATGACGCCGGCATTCGACACGCGCTCCCCCGCCGAATCATCAACGACTTCGGGCGCCATCCTGAAGGAATCCTTCCTGCGGTCCGCGCATTCCCGGCTCGACGTCTTCTTGCTCTTTCCAGACATTGCCATGCGCTCACGCCCTCTTGATATCGGAAGAACCGGAACCTTCGCCTGTCAACGAAATCACATTCGATCCGGGAACACGATACGGAATGGACTCGGCCATGGCCAGCATCTTCGCGCGCAAGGCCATCCATTCCGCGGTCTCCTCATAGGTGAGACCCATGCTCTTGCAGGCGCGCAGGCAATCATCGAGAACGGCTTCGATGTTCTTCGAGGAAGCCGCCTCCTGGCTGGGCAGGCTCTCCGATACGAAGACGCCCTTTCCCCTGATCGAGTTCAGGTACCCATCGGACTGCAGGCTCAAATACGCCTTGTTCACCGTATTGAAATTCATGGATATCTCAGCTGCCAGCTCACGGATCTTCGGAAGCTGATCACCCGGTTTGAAATAACCCGATTCGATCAGATACGCCAACCGCTTGCGAAGCTGCAGCCAAGGCGGGGCTGTCGATTCCGCCTCAAGTTCGAAGGGAAATCTCCCAGTTCTCTCATCCATCCAATGCTCCTAAAATCCCAAGACGGGGTGCAAACCCGCTTCCACTATGCAATATCTCAAGGCAAAAGCCCCTGCAAACGCGCAAAACGTCGGCCCCATGACCATCCACAACCTGCCGGACCAACCGTCCTGGGCGCGCAAGATCAGCGCATCGAAAACGGTCAGCGCAACCACACCGAAGCCAACGAACGCTCCCCACCATGCAAAGGCCAAATCACCGTACATGAGCGCGGCCGCCGACGATGCGGCAGACTGAGCCGCAGACCCTTCTCCCGCGAATACAGCCGACGCCGCCAAAAAGCCAGCGGCGCACACCAATTCAAGTACTGCAAAAATAAAATCGGCCTTCAGCATGACGCGCTCGAATCCACGGAACCGCACATGCGAATCCGTCGCCTTCATCAGCGCCGTAAACGAAACGGCTCCACAGGAAAGCGACGATAGCACGAACAGGGCCGGAAGCCATGGAGTATGCCACAACGCAACCGCCGGCATTGCCGACAAGAACAGCCCCGTGTACAATGCCACACCCAACCCTGACAAGACGCCCGCAACCGAAATGAGGCGCAGCACCATGGGATTTGCACCCGCGGCGCCGCAGCGCCACATGAAACCCGAAACCAGGCACAAGGCCGTAGCTATCACAATCAACCACGATCCGATGCTCAGATAGTTCGGCGAAGGCGGGAAGAACAGATAGACCAACGCACGGGAAATGCCCGCATCGGCCAGCAGCACCGTCCCCGCAAGAACCAGAATCGCAGCCGCAGCGAAAAACGATGTGCCCAAAAGACGCGGATAGCTTCGGATGAAAGGCTCCGCCAGGCAGCGACCGGGAATGCCCGCAGTTGCCAAGGACGCAATCGCGCACAGACCGCCGCCAAGGCCGCCCAGAAACAGATAGCACACGATCGCGAAATCGAACACCCTGATCCTTCCGTTGCATGCAATGCGGCACGGTGCGCCGCGCCACCATTCTATCAGACCAATCCTAAGATTCGCATACGCTGAGAATCCCTCCTCGGCACACCGCTCGCCGAATAGGGCGCAGACGCACACCCCCTGTCCCTTCCCATGTACTCACGCGTATACGCGTGCGCGTAGCATGGCCAGCGACAAATCCGAGCAGACGAAACGAGGCGAATCATGATCGAAGCCCATGCCATCACCGAAAGCGAACGAATCGACCGATCATCTGAACACTGGACGGCCTCACCGACGAATAACGACTATTTCAAAATGGGGGCCATCGTAGCCGTAGGCGAACTCTACGATTCGGGACGCCTGGGAAACAAGCAAACCGTGGCCGAAGACACGCGACTGTTCTTGGAGAGCTTCGGCGTACGATCTCTGGAAGACATCCGCAACCTAGGCGTAACCGGTCCCTACATTGAAGATTTCCACACGCTCTTCAACCTATGAACCGAAACGGCGCGTATGATGCTGTCCTGAATTATCACCGCCCGACAAAGGATGGCATCATGGCCGGCGCAGCGCAAAAGCTCAAAATCCTCCACCTCATCCGTATCCTGGAAACGCAGACGGATGACGAACATGGCCTTACGGGCCCGCAAATCATCGAGAAGCTGGCTGAACTTGGAATCGAGATAGAACGCAAGACCCTTTATCGCGATCTGGATGCATTGCGCGAATTCGGTTACGACGTGCAGAAATACCATCGGCGCACAGTCGAATACGGCCTTGCATCGCGGGATTTCGAAGATGGCGAGCTGCGATTGATGGCCGACGCGGTGCAGTCATCGAAGTTCCTCACCAAGCGCAAGGCAGACAAGCTTGTCAATGAGATAGCGAAGCTGGGAAGCATGCAGCTTGCCGACGACCTGCGCAAACGAATCCATGTCGAAGGGCGAATCAGAAGCCAGAACGAATCCGTCTTCTACAACCTCGATGCTATCCAGCGCGCCATCACTGCAAAGAAGAAAGTCGAGTTCCAATACTTCAAGCATGACGAAGCCAAAAACCGCGTGCTCCAGCACAACGGCGAGAAATACTGCGAAACGCCCGTTCAGCTTGTCTATATGGATGACTGCTACTACCTCATAGCATGGAACGACAAGCATGCCGGCTTTGCCAACTACCGCGTCGACCGCATGCTGCGCATCAACGTCTCAACCCAAGAGGCAACCCGCAACGAGCAGATTGCAACATTCGACGTGGCGAAATACCAGCAGAGGGTCTTCGGCATGTTCAGCGGCGAAGCCGTCCAGGTTACGTTGACCGTCAAAGCCTCCGCGATGAGCGCTGTCATGGACCGCTTCGGCAAAGACGTTGCCTCTACCCCCTCAGGAGAGGGTGAATGCCGCGTGAGCGCAACGGTCATGGAAGCACCAACATTCTTCGGATGGCTGACCCAATTTGGATCGGACGTTGTCATCGAAGCGCCCCAATCGCTACGGAGGTCTTACGCTGACTACTTGCAAGCCATCCTGAAGTCCTACGAATAAGCCCAACTGCGAAGATGCCGGCCCCTTGCGAGGGCCGGCATCTTGCTTTTGTTGACGCGGGTGACTGAAAGGAGAAACTGAACACGACAAGGGACAAGCACCCACGGCAAACACGTTGTTGTCGACGGAGCTACTCCTCCGCTGCGGTCTTATCGACCACGTAGATGCCCACGCGAACCTGATTGTACGGCGCCGCATCCTTATCGATCTGCATGATGCGGCACTCAAACACATCATCGTGGCCGAATCGCAGAAGCTGGGCGATGGTTCCATTCAGATCACGAGGGACGAAACCGATCTTCTTGTCTTTGCGGTAGATGGCCACGGCATCCGGATCATGACGATTATTGAACTCCGGGACCAAGTCAAGCTTCTTGCCCACCTTCATTTTGCCCAACACGAACGGACCCTCGTAGTATTTGAAGCCGGCAATGAAGAATTCTGCATAAAGGCGGGTTGATGTCTGCATGGCGCTCTCCTATCCCTCGACGGCAACCCCTACGGTGCCGACCTGCTGTTTTCTTTCTGATACTGCGCACTATACGCCCATCCGCCGCGGCAGGAGTACACGGCAATGGACACAGTGGTTCACTTCGGAAATCTTCTTCTCCCAACTACACCACACTCATGTATAATGCAGTTTAGAACATATGTTCGCAATGCGCAGCACGCAGAATATCAGGGCGCGGCAGGGGGAAGATGGGTCAGAACCGCACATATCTCTGCATCGATCTGAAGTCGTTTTACGCTTCGGTGGAATGCGCCGATCGCGGGCTTGATCCCTTCACCGCAAACCTGGTAGTGGCTGACCCGGAGCGAACGAAGACAACCATCTGCCTTGCCATCACGCCCGCCATGAAGGCGCTGGGCGTAAAAAACCGCTGCCGCGTTTTCGAAATTCCCGAAGGAATAGACTATGTCATGGCCAAGCCCCGCATGCGGCGCTACATGGAAGTCTCCGCAGACATCTACTCCATCTACCTGAAATACGTATCCGCACAGGATGTGCATGCCTATTCAATCGATGAATGCTTCATAGACGCCACACCGTACCTGGAGCTGTACCGGACAACCCCTTACGAATTCGCACGCACCCTCATGCAGGCCGTCGCCGATGAGACCAAGATATGCGCAACGGCGGGTATCGGGCCGAACCTTTTCCTTGCAAAGGTCGCCCTTGACATCACGGCGAAGCATGCACCGGATAACATCGGGTGGCTTGACGAGGAGTCCTTTCGCCGTGATATCTGGTTTCATCAACCCATCACCGACATATGGGGCATCGGCCCGGGCATCGCGCGGCGCCTTGCTGCTCACGGAGCGCACGATCTGGCAGGCACCGCCGCACTCAATCCGAATATCCTCTATCGCGAATTCGGCAAGAACGCGGAATTCCTCATCGACCATGCATGGGGGCAGGAACCCTGCACCATTGCAGATATCCACGCCTACACCCCCACTGGGCGTTCCATAGCCAACGGACAGGTGCTGCCATGCGATTATTCGTTCGAGGAAGCCCGCATGGTGCTCAGGGAGATGGTTGACTCAAGCGTGCTTGACTTGGTGGAACACGGTCTGGCTTGCGAAAGGATCTCGCTCGATGTGGGGTATGCACGATCCGCGCTCAGCCCCCGCGATGCCGACGGCTTCACAGGAGCGATCTTCGATGGCGGCCACGGCAAGCGTCGCATCGGCGTCTCGAAATTCGAAGGCCATACGGGAGCAAACCGCAAACTCGACCGTTGCACGAATTCGCAACGCTACCTCATGCAGCGCTTCTGCGACCTTTTCGATGAGACCACCCGGCGGGATATCCCCGTAAGGCGTCTCTCCATCTGCCTGGCAGACCTTAAAAGCGAAGCGTTCGCTACGAACACGCTTTTCGACGACATCGAGGCGGACAAAAAAGAGCGCAGCCTTCAGAAGGCCGTGGTTGCCGTACGCGGGAAATTCGGGAAGAACGCTTTGTTGAAGGCCTCAAGCCTCCAAGACAAAGCCACTGCACGGGAGCGCAACAACCAGGTAGGAGGACACCATGCGTGAACACCTCGACGCATTCGAAGCCCAGCGGCGGCGGGCCATTCTGCAAGATATCGAGAAACGCCGCAGCATAGACGGGGAACACGTTGCGCGCGCCCATCCGGACCGCGCACGCCAATTCATGCCGTTCGCAGCGCTCAAGGGCTACGATGAGCTTGTCCGCGAACGGGAAGACGAGGTGCGCGACCCCACACGACTTGAGTTCGAGGATCATGCCTGACGGTCATGGCAACCGCTAGCCTGAAATTCGGGAGCATTCAGAGTCGGATGAATCCGCCATCGAAAAGACTCAACTGCAACAGGACGCCTCATACTCGGATGAGACTCCGTCGAACAACCGCTGGAACTCCCTTTCGAACAAACTGTCCGCCGGTCGCACGAACGATATGTCATGGACGATGGGATCACCGCAAACATCTATAACGCCCAAACGCCCCGCATCCACGAAATCACGGGCCGCTGCATCGTAGACGAACGACACACCCTGCCCTGCCTCCACAAGCGCTTTGATCACACCGATGCTGGAAGCCTCCATGGTCCGGGAAAACGAGGCCAACGTGAGATTGCGCCGGGCAAGCGCATGCTCCAACACCGCACGTGAACCGGACTGCGGCTCACGGACTATCAAGGGGCACGCCAGCAAATCTTCCAATACCACCTTCCGTCCGGCAAGCGGATCATCAGCAGAACAGACGCATATCAGCTTCTGCGTGCAAAGTACGTTCCAGGAAAACTGACTCTTGTCGAAGAACCCCTCCAGAAACGCACAGTCGATGCTGCCTTTCGCCATATCATCGAGCAGCTCATCGGTACTGCGCGAAACGATCGAAATACGCAGATCGGGACGTTCGCCCAGATACCGCGCCAACGGGGCAGCCACGATGTATTCGCCCGCTGTGAGCGTCATGCCCACGTTCAGCCGCAACTGACCGCTTGCAAACGATGCCATACGGCGTTCCAGCAACGATTCGTCATGCGCAAGGGATTCGAACGCACGTCGCAAAGCCGTACCCGCCTGGGTCAGGCGCATGGCCCTGCCTTCGAATTCGACCAGACTTACGCCGTAATGCCTCTCCAGATACGCCATCTGCTGAGAGACCGCCGACTGCGTGAGGTTGAGCTCACGGGCGGCATGGGTGTAGTTGAGATGCCGGCAAACAGCCAGAAACGTATGAACCCTGAAGTCAAGCATGGCGCACCTCGCATCCGCATCAATCATTAGCAAAAACGATTGTTTCATTAACAAGCATAAGTTTACATCATTGGTTACAGGGACGAAAATAGCGCTATCGAACTCATGCGCCGCACACCGCCGATGCACGCGCCATACGCAAGCAGGCGCGGCCCGAACCGAAAGGACATCATGAAAGAATTTCTGGCAAAGGTCCCCATCCCCACCGGCGGCGTCGCTTTGGGCCTGGCTGCGTTGGGCATCCTGCTCAAGCCCCTGTCCGTAATCGCATATGCCACCTGCGGCATCTGCGCCCTTGCGCTGCTTCTGCTGCTTGCAGCCCGCGCCATCGTCGACATCGACTCCATCAAACGCGACTTCGACAACCCCATCCTGGCCAGCGTCAGCGCTACCGCCCTCATGGCAACCATGCAGCTGACCACTTACCTGGCTCCCTTCGCCCACACCCCCGCTCTGGCCATCTGGGCCGTAGCCGTCGCAGCGCATCTTGCCCTCATCGTCTGGTTCACCATCCGCCACGTCATCCGCTTCGACCTCAAAAAGGTCTACCCGACGTTTTTCATCTGCTACGTCGGCATCATCGTAGCCTCCGTCACGTCTCCCACCTACGGGCTTGAGCCGCTGGGCATGGGTCTGTTCTGGTTCGGATTCTCTGCTTACGCCGTGCTCCTTGCGGTTGTAACCGCCCGCTACGCGAAGCATCCTGTGGAAGAAGGAGCCCGCCCGCTGTTCTGCATCTACACCGCGCCCATGAGCCTGTCTTTGGCCGGATACCTCGCCGTGGAAGCTGAGCCGCACCTGGGATTCTGCTGCGTGCTTGCCGTGCTTGCCCAGATCCTGCTGATCGTCGTGCTTGTCCGCATGCCCCTGTTCCTGCGCCTGAAGTTCTATCCCAGCTACGCGGCCATGACCTTCCCCTTCGTCATCACGGCCACCGCCCTTGACCGCACGCTGGGAGCAATGGCCGAAGCCGGCATGGTGTATCCGACCACCCTGCATGTGCTGGTCGGATTCGAAACCGCGCTTGCATGCGCCATGGTCGGGTACGTCTTCGTCCGCTACCTGATGGAATTCACCCGCATTGCCAAAACCATCCGTGCAAGCCGCAGGCAGACGGCTTCCGAGATTGCCCTTGCAGAACAGGGCGCGGGATGCGCCGCCATCGAAATGTAGAGATGGGGCACTCTTAAAAGCCCAATCCCGCAAGGTTCAGCCCCCGCGCACCAAAGCTGACGTACAATGACGATTCCAACCGAAAGGGGAGGTATTTGGAAATCCTCATCGTCATGTGCGCCGGCGTAGCGCTGGGGGCAACGGTCTTTCCCGCCGCACTCAAGGGAACCAATGAAAAACTTACGCTCGTGGCAACAGGGCTGCTCATCTTCTCCATGGGAGCAATGCTGGGCAGCCGTGACGCATTTGTCGACGAGATCGTATCACTCGGCTTGAGCTCGCTGGCATTCGCCATCCTGCCCATCGCGTTCTCGGTCGTCTGCGTCTACATCCTCACGCGCCTGTTCCTGAAAGACATCACCGAGCGCCATAAGCACGATGCAGCCCAAGCCGAGGGCGCGGAAGGCGAAGGAGCCGGCAGCGAAACCGTCATGATCATAATGGCAGTGGGCTCGCTAGCGGCAGGTGTCGCCTACGGGTTGTCTCATATCGGAATCTTTCCCATAGACTGGCTGGTCGAGCATTCCGACTGGATCCTCACGGCTTTGATGTTCTTCGTTGGAATCAGCGTCGGCGGCAGCAAGGGACTCCTGGCGAAAATCCGTGAGTACCACGTGCGTGCGCTGATCATCCCCATAGGCATCTTGATAGGCTCGATTGCCGGCGGACTTGCAGCAGCTCCGCTTTGCGGCATCCCGCTACCCGTAGGCGGCGCCATCGCTTCAGGCCTTGGGTGGTACAGTCTTTCCGGCGTCATGCTCACGGGCATAGCCGGCGCGCACATTGGCAGCATCACGTTCATGGCCAACCTGCTGCGCGAGCTCATCTCGTTTTTCACCATCCCCTGGATTGCGAAACACCTCAACTATCCCACCTGCATTGCACCCGCAGGAGCCACGAGCGAGGACACCACGCTGCCCATGATGATCCGCTGCACCAACAGCGAGACCGTGGTGCTCTCCGTGATCAACGGCGTGATCCTATCCGCCCTGGTTCCTGTTTTGATCGAATTCTTCCACGCTTTCATGTAGCGAACGCTTGCACCCAAGCAACGAAAAGACCCGAAGCCTTGATGGCATCGGGTCTTTTATTTTGCCGCTTTTCCGTCATTCGCCGTTTTTCCGCCTGTGTTTCTTCATTATATTGCCGTTTTTCCGTTGTTTTAGCGAACTTAATTCCGCTTTTCAAAACTCAATCTCAAGGAGCAGATTACTGCAGTAACATGCGGACAAGCACCTCTTCCCAACGTGCCGCATACCCGCCAGCCGAAACAGCCGCCGCGCCCCGACTGGGAGCGCGCAATCGAGGGCGGCAACGGACACCAAGCTATAATGGGCAGCAAACCCCTTGGCACCCACCGATCGAAAGGAGACAAGCCCTATGAAGACAGTGATCATCGGCGGCGTTGCAGGCGGAGCCACCGCCGCTGCGCGCCTGCGCCGACTCGACGAGCACGCGGAAATCGTCATCCTCGAACGCACCGGCTACGTGTCTTACGCGAACTGCGGTCTTCCGTACTACATCGGCGGCTCCATCAAGCAGCGCTCCAAGCTTACACTGCAGACGCCTGAAAGCTTCCGCAGCCGCTTCAACATCGACGTCCGCGTGCACCATGAGGCCCTGCACATAGACCGCGCGGCGAAAGCCGTCGAGGTGCACAATCTCGAAACCGGGGAAACCTACCGCGAATCCTACGACACGCTCATCCTCTCCCCCGGCGCGCGCCCTGCCGCCCCCAATCTGCCCGGCATGGATTCACCGCGCCTGTTCACGCTGCGCACCGTGGAAGACACCTTCGCCATCGCCGATTTCGTGGAGAGCGAAAAGCCCGAATGTGCCGTGGTGGTGGGCGCTGGGTTCATCGGCCTTGAAATGGCCGAGAACCTGACCGACCAGGGCGTGGCCGTCACCGTGGTTCAGCGTCCCGCCCATGTCATGCCCACGCTCGACGCGGACGTGGCCGCGTTGCTGCACAATCAGCTTCGCGCGCACGGCATAGCGCTTGAGCTGGGCGCGAACGTGACCGGATTCGAGGATGCGGACGGTCAGGTCCGCGTAACCATCGCGGGACGCAAGCCCCTGACCGCAGACATGGTCATCCTGGCCATCGGCGTGGCCCCCGAAAGCGCGCTTGCCGCCGAAGCAGGACTTGAGCTGGGTATCAAGAACACCATCGCAACCGATGCCCACATGCGCACTTCCGACCCCTCCATCTACGCGGTGGGGGACGCCGTCGAGACAACGCACCTGGTCAGCGGCATGCCCGCGCACATCGCACTGGCCGGTCCCGCAAATCGCCAGGGGCGTATCGCCGCCGACAACATCTGCGGCATCGACCGTACCTACAAAGGTTCGCTGGGCTCTTCGGTCATGAAGGCCTTCGATATGACCGTAGCCGCAACCGGCCTGACGGAGAAAGCAGCCACGGCAGCAGGGCTTCACTTCGACTCCGTGATCCTATCGCCCGCCTCGCACGCCACCTACTATCCCGGCGCCCAAAGCATGACCATGAAGGTCCTGTTCGAAAAGCCCGGCGGACGCATCCTGGGTGCGCAGATCATCGGCCGCGACGGCGTCGACAAACGCATCGATGTGCTTGCAACGGCCATCAAAGCCGGCATGGATGCCTACGATCTCACGGAACTCGACCTGGCATATGCCCCGCCGTATTCGTCGGCGAAAGACCCTGTGAACATGGCAGGGTTCATGATCGAGAACATCCTCGACGGACGCGTAGCCCAGCTGCACTGGCAGGATGTCGAAGCGATGGTTGGTGGCGAAGGAGAAGCGGGTGCGCCCTGCACGCAGCCCGTCATCCTGGACACGCGCACGCCCCAAGAATTCGCCCGCGGCTGCTTCCCCGGAGCCGTGAACATCCCCGTCGACGAGCTTCGTGAACGCCTTGATGAAGTGAGAAGCCTCATCGCGGACGCAGGCGCAGATGGTGAACTGCAGGTTGCCGTGCACTGCCAAAGCGGCCTGCGCAGCTACATCGCGTGCCGCATCCTGTCCCAGGAGGGCATCCGCTGCGCCAATGTTGCCGGCGGTTGGGGCTTCTTCGAGGCCATGCGCCTGGACCGCAATCCTGAATGGAGCGGATGCGGACCGTGCGGCATGAAGGCCTGACCCGCAATTGTTTTTCAGATGCTTTCAGCTTTTCAGAAACGAGAACGAACCTGATGCAACCCACCGAACGAAATCGCTACGCGCAGCTTTGCACCGAGCTCTATGAGATCCTGCATCCCAGCGCGCCGCCCGATGAATTGGATTTCTACCTGTCCTACGCCAAGCCGCACATGCGCATCCTTGAGCCCATGTGCGGCAGCGGGCGTTTCCTCATCCCCTTCCTCGAACGGGGCTTCGACATCTGCGGAATGGACTCCTCACCTGAGATGCTGGCCGAGCTTTCCGCCAAAGAGCCGAGGGCGCGAACCGTCTGCGCCGACTTACTCGATTTCCACCCCACCGAGCGCTTCGACCTCATCTTCGTCACGTCCGGGTCCATCTCCCTTTTCACGGAGATGGACCAGTGCCGCCGCGTCCTCGCCAGCTTGCGTAACCTGCTGGCGAACAACGGCGTTCTCGTCTTCGCCGTCGACACCATCGCGAATCGCTGCCCTGACGACGCCGATTGGAGAATGGACGTCTCCGCCGAAACACGCGATGGGTTCACCCTGACGCTCAAGACGAAAAACCGCTTCGACGAAGCCACCAGCACCCAGTTCATGCCCGGCAACTACGAACTGCATGATGGAGACCGTCTGCTTCGCACCGAGATGATGGACTTCCAAACCCATCTGTACCGATACGGCGAAATGGAGGAAATCCTTGACGGCTTGGGCTTCTCAAGCATATCCGCATATTCGTCGTTCGCGAAAACACCGGCGGCAAGCGACGCCGATGAGATGTTTCTGTTCGAATGCCGGTGATCCTGGAGCAGGACATCGGCAAAGA
Organism: uncultured Eggerthellaceae bacterium; assembly: GCA_937892845.1. GTDB lineage: Bacteria > Actinomycetota > Coriobacteriia > Coriobacteriales > Eggerthellaceae > Slackia. Next base: position 61,987 of record CALBGP010000032.1, read on the forward strand.
CGGCATCGGGGGCAGCCGGCAGACCGCCAGGCGCACGGGTAGACTAGGCGGGAAACTCCAGGGTGAAGACCGTAATGCCCGCTTCGCTTGATGCCGCTATGGTGCCGCCATGGGCCATCAGGATCTCCTTGGCAATGGCAAGCCCCAGCCCGGCTCCGCCCTTGCGGGATGCCCGGGCGCCGTCTTCCCGGAAGAACTTCTCGAAAATGCTTTCCAGGTGCGCCTGGGAGATTTCGCGCCCCCTGTTTTCCACCTCGATGCGGATGCGGGGTTCATCTTCGCAGGACACGCGCACAGCCACGGCGCTTCCCTGCCGAGCATAGGCCACGGCATTGCGCACCACATTCGAAAGCGCACGCGCCATCTTATCGGGGTCCACGAAAGCCTGCACGCCCTCAGGGCATTCGACGGCAATCTCCACGTTGCGGGCGGCGGCATCCGGGAACAGCTCGTCGGCAACCTGGGAGCACAGCATCCCCAGATCGATGGACTCGCGCTCAATAGGCATGGCCTTCAAGTTGTAGCGCGTGATCTCGAAGAACTCGTCCACCAAGCCGTCAAGGCGCTCAGCTTTATCCAAAGCCATGCGGGCATACCGCTCCCGAACAGGCTGCGGCAAGTCGGGGTTCTCATCGAGCAGCGTCAGATAGCCCACCACAGATGTGAGCGGGGTCTTGATGTCGTGAGCCAGATACGCCACCAGATCGTTTTTCCGCTCTTCCGCCACCCGCGCCGCGCGGTCATCGGCCAGCGCCCGCTCACGCACTTCCATCAGCTCCGCACGCACAACGGATAGGTCATCCGGCAGGTCGATGGGCGCATCCGCGCGCCGCATGAACCCCCCTATGGCAGACGCCAGCATATCGAAGTACCCGATCGACCGGCGCAGCACAAGCACGAACACCACCATGCAGCCCGCAGCGTAAAGCAGCAGCGCCAGCGGAATCTTGAGGGCGCGCACTTCATCGTAGACGTCAAGGTTGCGAACGGCGTATCCCCCATCATCGGTCTGCCAGACATCCCAACGCGAACCATCGCCTTCGGTTTCCTTGACGAAATCACGGTAACCGTCCTCATCCATGATGATCCAGTGCGACGTCGCCTCTGCCACGACATTGCCCAAACGCGGCACGATGGTCTGCTCGGCAACGATGCCCACTACGGCGAAGATGAGCGTATAGGCGGCCAGCATGGCCACAAGGCGCATGGCAAGACGCCTGACCAGATTTCGCGCCTGAACGGTTTTAAACGAGCTCATGACCTGTCCCTTTGCTTTAAACCCCCGCGCAACCCTATGCGGTATCCCACACCCCATGCCGTCTCTATGGGAGATTCGGACGAATCTAAGGCCGCAAGCTTCTTGCGGAGGTTGCGGATATGGACCATGACCGAATTCGCCGCCGCATCGCTGAACGGCTCATGCCAAACGGTCTCGTAGAGCTCACGGGAGGACACGGCGGCGCCGGCGCGCTCTACAAGCATCTGCAGCACGCCGAACTCCTTAGGCGTCAGCGACAACGGCTCCCCATGCAGCGTTGCCATATGGGCATCGGCATCCACAAGAATGCCGCGCGCCTCGAAAATCCGCCCGACCTCCTGGGGACGCCGCGGCTCGCTTCGACGCAAAAGCACCCGGACCCGGGCCACAAGCTCGCGCTTCTTGAACGGCTTCTCCACGTAATCGTCTCCGCCGAGCATGAGGCCCACCACCTTGTCGGCCTCTTCGATTTTCGCGGACAGGAAGATGATGGGCACGTCGAAGCGGACCCTCACACGCTGGCACAGCTCGTAGCCATCCATACCGGGCATCATCACATCGAGGATCATCAGATCGAAGCGGCCGCCATCCATAAGGCGCAAAGCCTCTTCACCGCTCAGGCATGAAACCGCCTCGAACCCTTCGGCAGCAAGCGTCTCAACCACAAGCTCTGCGATGTCGGGATCATCATCAACCACCAAAATCCTGGATGCGCATGAACGCACACGCACTTCCGCCGCAAACCTGTCCGCTATGTCCATCTTGTCATTCATGGCCCCGATTATACCGCGGCCCCACCACCGCCATCTGCAGGTATGGCGTCCTCACGCAAACGCGCTATGCCCATAAGGTTTCGTTAAGAAACCCAAGGAATCTGTCACCGTCCGCTATGGGACGCTTAAGGCGGCTGTCCCGTAGCATTCTGGATGCAGAGCGCAGACCCCGAAACGCAGATCCCGAAAGGAGCCGCCATGCATTCCCGAAAACGCACCGGCATGTCCACCGCAGCCGCCATGGCCGCCGTCGCGCTGGCCATAGCCGTAGCCGTCACCGCCGCACCGGCCATCTATGAACGCCTCGCAAACGCATTCGCCGCGCCCGATTCAGCCGTCGGCGAAAGCGGACACGCGCAACCGGACAGCAGCACACCCCAATCCCAATGGCAGGCCGGCAGCGTTCCTTCGCTCTACCAAGCCGATCCCGCATGGGCAAGCGAGCCCTACGCGGGCGGTACCGTGGGCGAAAACGGCTGCGGCCCCACCTGCCTTGCCATGGCCTACATCTGCCAGACCGGCCGAACCGACATGGACCCCGCCGCCATGTGCGCGTTCTCAGAGGCCAACGGCTTCGTCGAAAACAATATGACCAGCTGGCGCCTTATGGGCGACGGAGCGCGCCTTCTCGGATTGACAAGCGAAGAGCTCCCCGCAAGCGCCGGCGCCGTACACGATGCGCTGGCCGGCGGCCGAACCGTCATTGCAAGCGTCGGACCAGGAGATTTCACCACCGTGGGACATTTCATCGTCATCACCGGAACCGACGGCACCGGACGCTTCAGCGTTGCAGACCCCAACAGCGAGAGGCGCAGCCAGATCCTCTGGGACGAGGAGCGCGTCCTGGCGCAATGCCTCAACCTCTGGGCCATCGGGACGAACTGAGGTCTTTTGACCCCGCGCCTTCCCGCCTGATGCTTTGCCGCCGGAAGCCTTCGTCTTGCGTCGCACGATGACCGCGTAGACCGCAAGCCCCACGCAGACCAGCACCACCGTCGCCACAGCCACCACGGCGGCTATCCCCCATTGCCCCGAAGCCGCCAGACCCGCCACGGCGGTGGAGGAGACGATGGAGGGAATGCGCCCGAACGTGGCAATCAGCACCACGCGCCACGCAGGGCACTGCGTGAACCCGGCTGCGTAGGTGAGCAGGTCCTTCGGCGTTCCGGGAATGAGAAACACCGCGAACATCACAAGCTCGAATCGCGATGTGTCGCGAAGCCAGGACAGGTTCTCCAGCTTCGCGGGATCGCAGAACAACGACACGGCTTTCATCCCCAAAGTCCGGCAGAGGGTCAAGACGATGACCGTGCCTATCGCACTTGCGATCAGGCACAGAAGCGTTCCCTCCCAGAACCCGAATGCGTAACCGGCGCCCAGCTCAACAGGTTCGCCGGGCAGAAAACCCACGACAACCTGCGCGACGATGAGCGCAACCATGGCAGCGGGAGCCCACACGCCCTGAGCCTCAACCCAAGCCTGCAGACGTTCGCCATCCGCGAAAAACGCAAAGAGCTCGGGGCCCCACGCAACACCTGCGGCAACCAGCGCCGCAGCAGCAACAGCCAGCAGCGCATAGGCCTTCCAAGAGATATCCTTCAGCTTCATCAAACGCCTCCTTGAATTCGTCTGATTGAATCCTAGGAGGGAAATCTCTACTGCAGGACAACCCCGGATGCCGAATCGGAATCACTTGAAACCGGCACGTCGAACCGCGCCGTGACGCACGCCCCGCCGTCTTCGGCGTTCGCCATCTCGAAGACGCCTCCGTGACGCAGGCACAAACCCGAGCAGATGCTCAAGCCAAGACCCAGATGACTGCTGCCATCATGCTCCGAACCTTGACGCCAGTAGGCTTCGCAGGCATGCGCAAGCGCCGGCTCGTCGAAGCCGGGACCGTCATCTTGGACGCAGACGGCAAGCTCTCTGTCGCACCACGATATCCTGACGGCAACCGTAGATGCGGCGAAGCGCGCAGCGTTGCCGACCATGTTCTCAATGACGCGGCCCACAACCTCCTCGTCCATCAAGGCAACCGTCGGAAGCCCCTGGGCCTCAACGGAAACCTCCAAAGCTTCGCCCGCGCGCTCTGCAGCGCGGATGGCACGCGCAGCCTCTTCGGCCGATTCGGCAACGGCGCCAAACCAGGCCTGCATTCCCACGGCGCGTTTCACGACGGGGCAATCCTGCGCACCTGCCAGCTGCCGCATGGATTCGACGTAGCTTTCAAGACGCTCCACCTGAGACGACATGATGGAAGCCGTAGACGCGATCTTTTCAGCGTCCACCGAACCGGAAGCCGCAGCCGCGGCCAGCATCTCCGCCCGGCCCTTGAGCACGGTCAAAGGCGTCCTCATGTCGTGGGCGAAAGCGGCATTGCCGCGGCGCCTTGCTTCGGCCTGGTGCCACGACCGGCGGTTGGCGCGCTCCAGTTCCGCACGCATGGTCTCGAAGGCGGCAGAGAGCCTATCCAGCTCATCGTGCGTGCCCTCGGGGGTTTCGGGCATGGCGAAGTCCAAGTCCCCCGATGCGATCCTGCGCACCGCATCCCCCATGACCGAAATGGGCCGCTCCAGCTTCGCCCGATAAAAAGTCCTGGCTACAAGCGCAAAGCACACCACAAACGCAATGGGGATGACAAGCAGCGTCATCACGTTGAGCACCCGCCACAGCGCCGGTGGCGGCGCATAGACGTAGTAGGCCACGCGAGAAACCGTCAACCCGGGCTGACCGTCCAACGAGGCCAGAACCGCTTCGTCGCGTTCGGCATCACCGCGCCGGGTGTTTTCAGCCGCATCGTATGCCGCCAGATCCTCCACATCTATAAGCTGCGGACCATCCGAAGGAACCGATTCGTCGCGAACGATTCCGTAAGCATCGACATCTTCGATATGAAGGTCCAGGGATTCAGGATCTGACTTCAGGTCGATGGCACGCTCATAGCGCGTGTCGCGGCTGTAGCCCGAAACATAGATCTCATAGGATTCGCTTTGGGAGCCGGCCGCATTTTCCTCGGCCGTTTCGCCCCGATGCCAACCCAATGACTCGGCCGGAATGAGGATATCCCTTTGCGCATCATAGAGATAGAGCCCGGACTGGACGGTGCGGCTGTCGTAGTAGACGTTATCCGCAGTCAGCGCGAGCACATACCACGCGCAAAACGCCGCAAACGACGAAAGGGCCACCGCCCCCACGGCATAGACGGCGAAAGCCGTGCGGACAGAGCAGCACTGCAAAAACCTCCGGAGGCTTTTCACCGGATGCAAGAACGCATCGCGCTTCAGCCGGCCCATGTGTAGCCCACTCCCCATACGGTTCTGACGTAGTCACGCTGCGCCCCCGCTTCGGACAGCGCACGCCTCAGACGACGGACGTGCTCCGTCACCACCGAGCTGTCACCGGGCTGATCCCAAACAGCCGCATAGATCATGTCGCGGTCGAATACCTGCCCCGGATGTTTCGCCAGAAGCGCGCATATCTCGTACTCCTTGCGCGCAAGCGGCACCTGATCGCCGCTCACAGAAACGCTCATGGCCGAGAAATCTATGGTCAGCACGTCGTCGATGCGCATCGCGGCCGGTTTGCGCATGCGCGATTCCCGTGCCAGCTGCGCCTTCACGCGAGCACCCAGCACTTCGAGGGAAAACGGTTTGGTCACATAATCATCCGCGCCGGCAGCGAAACCATCGATGGCATCCGCGTCTTCGATGCGTGCGGTCAGAAACATGATGGGGCACGACACCGTCTCACGGAGGCGGCGGCACACGGAGAATCCGTCGACATCCGGAAGCCCCACATCCAGCAGGATGACGTCAGGCTTGCGACGCGCCTTCTCCAGCGCCTGGGCGCCGGTATATGCCACCGTGGCAAGATAGCCCTGCATCTCGAAATAATCTTTGAGCATAGATGCTATCTCGCGCTCATCATCCACAATGAGCAGCAAAGGTTTCTGAGACTTCGCTTCGCCTTGCACAAAGGCCCCCTTCGCATTCCTTCCGCCATCCGCCGGTGCTTAACACCCGCACCGCCATCCGCCAGCATCTCGCAACCCTGTCACTTTACCAATCAAATATCAACTGTTTCCCACTTCATCCGCAGACGGGCAACCAGATGGAAACCGTTGCAAGGATTTCACCCTTCCGGCGGCGCAGTGGCCTATGATAGTCCTGAACAGCGCAGTCCCATGCACCTCACGCAGGGCCAACGCACGAAAGCACAACCCGGGAGGCTCCGATGATCGAATACTTCTCCACAGACCCGACCACCCGATCGCTGACCAAGCTCGACGCAGAGCAGCCCGGTTGCTGGATAGCCCTGTTCGAACCCACCGACGGGGAACTTGATGCCATGGCCGCACGGTTTCACATCGATCCCGACGACATACGCGCACCGCTGGACCTCGAGGAGGTCTCCCGTATCGAAACCGACGACGACTACACCATGTTCATCGTCGACACGCCCATGCATTCCACCGCAGGTGGGGAGAAGCGCTACACCACCATCCCTATCGGCATCTTCGAAACGCCTGATCACGTGCTTACCGTCTGCTCCGTGTACCGCGTGCCCATCATTTCGCTGCTCAAGACGAAGACCCGCGGCCGACGCGATGCGGCACGGACGGCGGCGCGCGCCAAAGGAGGGCTCCAGACTGCAGCGGGCCTGCACGACACGGGTGACATCCGCGGATTCACCGGCGATCTGCTGCTTGCATCCTCCGAAGCGTATTTCAACTCGCTGCGCGCGCTGAACCGCCGCCGCGTCAGCCTTTCCAACACCACTGAGAAGCCTTCCCGCAAAGACCTTGAGGAACTCTATTCGCTTGATGCCTCACTGGTCTACATCAAGACATCGCTGGCCACCAACGACACCGTGTTCGAACGCTACCGGCGCTACGTGCTTGCAAGCCACGACCCTGAAGCCATCGAGCTTTTCGATGACGTGATCATCGAAAACCGCCAGGCGCTTGAGACCACGCGAATCTATTCGGAGATTCTGGACTCCACCATCGAGCATTTCGGCCTCATGATGGATTACGACCTGAACCGCACCATGCAGTTGGTTGCAACGCTCACCCTCGTGCTCTGCATCCCCACGGTGGTAGGCGGTCTGTTCGGCATGAATCTGGGCGGAATCCCGCTGACTGATTCACCCTACGGTTTCGCGGTGGTGACCGGAATCACCGCCATTGCGCTCCTGGTAACCCTTGCCGTCTTGAAGCATCTGAAGTGGTTCTGACAGCCGTCAACTCTCCTGGCATGCAAGATGAACAATTAATAAATCTTAATTGGGTTGCACCAATCTTAAACCCGTCGACGATTGCCAAGATATCCCAGCACCAGCACAATATCTTCACATGAAAGGTCGGCCGCGCTGCAGAGGACGGATCCGAAGCTGTCGAGCTCTTCTTATCAGAGCATCCTGACCTGGTCATTCTGGACGCGATGATGCCATCGATGGATGGGTTCGCGACGTGCCGCGCGCTTCGTCATATCAGTGCGGACATACCGATAATATTCCTTACCGCGAAAGGCGACATTGCAGATATGGGGTCAGGGTTCAGCGTCGGTGCCGATGACTACATGGTTAAACCATTCGATGCGCGTGAGCTTCTGATGCGCATCGATGCTCACCTGAGGCGTTACCAAAGGACTGTCCCAAAAAAATCAAGATGACGGCAATCTGATGATTGGAAATTTCGAGTTCGATGTTGCCTATCAGCGACTGAACATTAACAACCAACGAATCGATCTCACCGCCAAAGAATTAAAAATCCTTTATCTTTTGGCCAGCCATGAAGGCGAAGCATTCACGCGCGAGCAGATTATTGAAGCGATCTGGGGCGAGGAATTCGTCTGAGAAACATCCAGTCTTCCTGTTTTCATCCGACGAATTCGCGAAAAGATAGAAGAAGAAGACCCTTCTCATCCCATCCACCTGCAGACAGCGTGGAGATCAGGATACCGATTCTGCATATGAGCAATCCGTCCCGAACGAATCAATAAAGGAACACGGAGTCGGCAATAGTCCAGCGATTAATGCTATTCTGTTCGTTTATGCATTGCATTGATCGAAAGAGGATATAGCATGACTTCCGAAAACGGTACCGGCACCCCCGAGGCGTCCGGCCACAATCTATCCCCCATGGCACTGCTTGTGCTGGGTGGGATGCTCTTCTCCATGTTCTTCGGCGCCGGCAATCTGATCCTGCCTCCCTTGCTGGGCCTTCAGGCCGGCACCCAAGCCGTCCCCGCTGTTGCGGGCTTTCTGGTAGCCGGCATCGGCCTTCCCGTCCTGGGCATCATCGCCGTTGCGCTCTGCGGGAACATCCAGCAGCTCGCCGGACGAGTGAGCCCCATGTTCGCAGCCATTTTCGTGGCCCTGATCTATCTGACCATCGGCCCATGCCTGGCCATTCCGCGCACATCCACAACCGCTTTCGAGATGATGGAACCGCTCCTAGGAGAAGCCGGGAGCTCGCCGGTTGCGCTGGTGCTGTTCTCGGTTGTCTTCTTCGCCGTAGCGTTCACGCTGGCTCTGCGCCCTGGCATGCTCTCGCGAATCCTGGGAAGGTTTTCCGCTCCTGCACTGATCATTTTGATCATCACGGTTGTCGGAGCTGTCATCATCTGCGGTCCGTACGATATCCCCGAGGTTTCAGGACCCTACACCGAACAACCCGCCATCCAAGGCTTTTTCACTGGCTATCAGACCATGGACCTGCTTGCCGCCCTTTGCTTCGGCATCATCGTCGCGGCCAATGTTCGCGAGCATGGCGTCTCCGAGCCCGGCAAAACCGCACGCTCAATCTGCATTGCCGGCCTGATAGCGGGCGCCCTCATGGCCGCCATCTACTGCGGCCTTGCATTCGTGGGCGCCACCGCAGGCACCATCGCCTCCGACGCAACGAACGGCGCCGCCATCCTTGCCGCCCAGGCCAATGCGCACTTCGGCACTGCAGGATCGGTCATCGTCGCAGCAATCTTCCTTCTGGCCTGCCTCAACGTATGCACCGGTCTCATCTCATGCTGCTCCGAGTATTTCGCTGGCGTGTTCCCCCGCATCAAGCTTCCCGTCTGGGCCGCCATCTTCGCCATCTTCAGCTGCTGCGTATCGCTCGTAGGCCTTGATGCCATCCTCGCTTTCTCCGCACCGCTCCTTGGCGTGCTCTATCCGCCCGCCATTGCCCTGGTCATCATGGGCCTGATGCACAACCTGTGCGATAAGCTTCCGCGAGTGTGGCCCTGGACCATCTTGGCTGTTCTGGCGTACAGCCTCATCGACGCCATCCTCACCGCCACCGGAGCGGGCGCACTGCCCATCCCTGGCGCACAGCTTGGCCTGGGATGGATCACCATCGCACTGATAGCTGCCGCCATTGGAGCCGTTCATTCACTCATTGAAAAGCTCCGCTGCGCGTAACCTATTCGACAGACTCAAACAATCAGGTGCCGGGGATCGGTTGACGCCGTTCCCCGGCACTTCGCATTCCGCCCTGCATCCGCCCTCTTGCTTCCTGTGCCGCACCAGACGCCGCGCTTCAGCGGTCCGCTGCGTATCGGGTGCTGCAACGCATTGCGCGTCCGACGCTGCAGCGCGCCTCATACCTGGCGTTGCGGCCACGCACCCGGCGATCCGGCCACGCGCGGCAGAGCGGGGCGCGCATGGCTGACGTTCCGACCGCATGGCTGACGTTCCGACCGCATGGCTGGCATTCGGACCGCATGGCTGACGCTCCGACCGCACACCTCGCGTTGCAGGGTGAAATCCTTCGTCAATCCTCTGTTGTGCATATTTATAATGTAATATCCAAGTTATTGCATATCGAATCAATCGCACACATCACGCGGGACTCCACGACCGTTTCGTGGCCAGATATGGACGAAATGCATGGCGCTTTCCCTACGCAAGGGCACCGTTTCACCATCTGACCCAGCACAGCGAAGACGACCTTTATCGCACACCCGTTTGACCTGGGGTTATCTAAACTTGCAATCTTATGTGAGATTACGCATGGCGTATCCATCGTACATTTCGTCCGTATCTGGCCACACGTCGCGAATCGGATCCCACATGGCGAGCCAGGCCACGCAGCCGCGCCGCAAACTTCCGCATCGCAAGCCGTCGTGAAGCGTGCTGCTGGACGAAGCCAGCCGGCACGCCCGATCCTGCCCATGACCCTGCAGTCTGCCAGGGTAAACAAAAAGCCCTGGGTCGAAGCGCTTTCGGCCCAGGGCGCACATTGAGATTCGCACACAGTTCTAGAACTCGAAATTATCCGAATCCCTGCTGGTCTGCGCTTTCTTGGCAGTGCGCAGCAAAAACTCCTGATTGTTGCTCGTCTGCTTGAGCGACTTGATCAGCATGTCCATAGCGCGCTCAGTGTTATTCATGTTGGACAGGATTCGACGCACGGCCCAAATCAGCGGCGCCTCCTGCGGATTAAGCAGCAGGTCTTCCTTGCGCGTGCCGGATGCCACGGGATCGATTGCCGGGAAGATGCGACGATCGGCCAGGTAACGATCCAGCTTGAGCTCCATGTTGCCCGTTCCCTTGAACTCCTCGAAGATGACCTCGTCCATCTTGGAACCGGTCTCAATGAGAGCCGATGCCAGAATGGTCAAGCTGCCACCGCCTTCGATGTTGCGGGCGGCGCCCAAGAAGCGCTTAGGCGGATACAGCGCCGTCGAATCGACACCGCCGGACAGGATGCGTCCGGATGCAGGCTGCGCAAGATTGTACGCACGTGCCAGACGGGTAAGGCTGTCCAGCAGGATGACCACGTCTTTTCCGCATTCCACCAGGCGCTTCGCGCGCTCGATGACAAGCTCTGCAACCGTGATGTGGTTCTCGGTGGGCATGTCGAAGGTGGAGGAGACGACCTCGCCTTTGATGGAGCGCTCCATATCCGTGACCTCTTCGGGACGCTCGTCCACAAGCAGGCACATCAGATGGACCTCGGGGTTGTTGGCAGTAATTGCCGCAGCTATATCCTTGAGGATGGTGGTTTTGCCGGCCTTGGGCGGCGACACGATCAGTCCGCGCTGTCCCTTGCCGATAGGCGCCACAAGGTCGATCACACGAGCGGTGATCGTGGTCTTGCCATGCTCCATGACCAGGCACTCATCAGGGTAAATGGGCGTAAGGTCGCCGAAGCGGACGCGCTGGCCCAACTGGTCGAGGGCAACGTCGTTGACCGTGGCAATCTGCTGCAATGCGGCGAATTTCTCGTTATCCCTCTTGGGGCGGATCTGGCCGCGAATGAAGTCGCCCTTGCGCAGACCGTTGCGACGGATGAGGGACAATCCCACATACACGTCGTTTTCACCAGGCAGGTACCCGCCGGTGCGCAGGAAGCCGTATCCGTCCTGCATGATATCCAAGACACCCGAAACCTCGATGAATCCCTCAGCACGGACCGAGGCCTCAAGAACGCGTTCGACCAACTCGGCTTTCTTCAGACCCTTGGAGTCCACGCCCAGCTCATCGGCCTTGGCGCGAAGCTCCGCAACCTTAAGTGCGCTGAGGTCCTCTGCGGTGGTTTTAGGCACAATGGGCTCACGGTTCGAATTGCCGCCCATGTGAGTGCGACGCTGGCGGCGGTGGTCCTGGCCTTGATTCTGCTGGCGCTGGTTTCCGCGCTGGTCGCGCTGCTGCTTGCCGCCTTTGCCGTTCTTGCCGTTGCGATCCTGGCGGCTTTGTTTGTCGTAGCGCTCGGATTTGTCCTGACGGGCGGAAGAACCCCTGGAATACTCCCCTTTGCCTGATTCGGACCTGGCAGACTCCGTCTTGACGGCGTCGCCCTTGCCGGATTCAGGCTTGATGGACGAATCATCCTGGGCAGATGCAATCTGCTGCGAAGGCTCGGAGGCGGAAGAACCCTCGGCACCCTCCGCGATTTCGGCCTTCTTCGCGCGGGCAGCACGGGACCGAGGCGTGCGGGTCGCACGGCCCGGCTTCACATCCTGCTCGGACGCAGCAGAGGCAGGCAAAGCGGCATCGGCCGAAACGGTCGCATCGCGAGCTTCGTCCTTGCCGCCCTCCGCTTCGGCTCCCGTATCCCGGGATGCAGGAGCATCGGACACAGCGGCCTTGCGAGCGCGCGGCGCACGCTTTGCTCGGGCGGGTTTTTCGGCGGGTGCATCCGAAGCCGCATCGGCGGGCGCATCCGCGCCGGTTTTCGACGAAGGCTTGGACGCCGCCTGATCGGATGCAGGAGCGGATGCCGAAGCGGCATCCGCACCATCCGCCGAAGGCGCAGCGTCGGTCTTCTTCGGCGCACGAGGGCGTCGCGTGCGGGTTGCTTTCGCAGGAGCCTCTTCGGACGATGCCGCATCAACGGGCTTCGAAACGGTACCTGGTTCCCCAGCAGGCGAAGCCGCTGCAGGCGCCTGAGCGGCGGGCGCGTCGGGTGCGCCTGCAGTCATGGTTTCATCGGAACTCATGCGTTAGCGACCTTCTCCCAGTCCTTCAGGAAAGATTCCAGACCGCGATCGGTCAGAGGATGCTGCACGCACTGCTTGAGAACCTTGAAGGGAACGGTCGCAATGTCGGCGCCCATCAGCGCAGACTGCGTCACATGGTTTGCGCTGCGCACGGATGCGGCAATGATCTCAATCTCTTCGCCATTGACCGTGGATTCGCGGAAATCGTAGTTGTTGATGGCAGCCACGACGTTTTCCAGCTGGCCCAGGCCATCTTCGGAGATGTCGTCGAAACGGCCGACGAACGGAGAGATGTAGCGGGCACCGGCACGGGCGGCCAGAATAGCCTGGGGCACGGTGAAGCACAGGGTCATGTTGACGCGAATGCCCTCATCGGCCAGCGCACGGCACGCAGCCAGACCCTCCACCATGGTGGGGATCTTCACCACTACATTGGGGGCGATCTTTGCAAGCTCACGTCCGTCGCGGATGATCTCGTCGCGGGTCATGGCAACGCTTTCAGCACTGACCGGGCCATCGACGATTTCGCAGATGCGGGCAATGTGGTTGTGGAAGTCATCGACTTTGCCGCCGATGCGCGAGTACAGGGTGGGATTGGTGGTCACGCCGGCGAGAGCGCCCCAGCTTGCCGCCTCTTTGATCTCATCGAGGTCGGCGGTGTCCAAAAAGAACTTCACATTTCCTCCTCTGTCAGGAATGTACGTATTCTCTACGCCCGCGCATAGGCGTGCGCATTGTTGATTGGGAAAACCCGGACGCAAGAAACGAAAAACAGAACGCGCCGAGCAGAAGGTGCGGATTGAAAGCGATGCGAGCCAGCCGGAAAACTCTGCAGAACCTGAGTCTGCCCTCAGACCCAACCGGCGGCTCGAAGACGGATGAAACGCATCTCCGTCATGCGGCATCCCCTAAGGGATTGAACTCCGCATATCCTAGCGCAAGTGCAAGTTGCCCGCAAGCTACGTAACCGACCAGCGGGCGCATGCGCGAACAACCATCGACGAAACTGCGAAACTGAATGCAGAAAGCCCGGCCGCCCCTGGATTATCCGGGTGCAGCCGGGCCGATGCTCGGATGCCGATTGCCTATTCAGCCACTTCGACCAGTTCAATCTCGAACGTGAGATCCTTTCCGGCAAGATCATGGTTCATGTCGATGACCACTTCCTGCTCATCAACGGAAACAACCTTCGCGGGAATGGGCTGGCCGCCAGGGCCACGCAGATAGATGGTCTGACCCACGGGAAGCTGCTCGGCATTGGGAACGGACGCCGTGGGGAAATGCTGGACGGCGGCAGGGTTGCGCTCACCGTATGCTTCGGCGCACGGGATACGCACCGTCTTCTTCTCGCCCAGAGCCATATCTTTGACGGCCTTATCGAATCCGGGAATCATCTGGCCTGCCATGCAGGTGAACTCGATGGGTTCGCCGCGATCATAGCTGCAGTCGAACTGCGTACCATCATCAAGGGTGCCACGATAGTGGGCTTTGACCTTCTTGCCTTCGTTGGACATATCGTTCCTCTGTATCTTTCTGCCGCTTCGTCCGCAGCGGCGGCGGTTGCACATTGTAAGGCGGAGCTAGATGCCGGGCTGCTGAGGGGTCGGCGCAGGAGTCGGTGCGGCCGGCACAGGCTGAGGTGCCGCTTCGGGGGTCGAAACCGGCGCCGGAGCCGACGCAGCAGGCGGGGCCGCGGGCGTGGGCGCATCGGCAGGTCGTTCGACTTTGGCACCGCAATTGCTGCAGAACGCAGCACCCTGGACCACACCGGATCCGCACTGGGGGCACACGCCCACCACGGACTGCGGGACCGTTGCGTACCCCGCAGGAGCACCAGTCGCCTGCGCGACAGCCTGAGCCGTAGCCTGCGCCGAAGCCGCCTGGGCGGCAGCACGCTGCTGAGCGGCAGCTTCAGCCGCAGCGCGCTGCTGGGCGGCACGGGCCTGGGCCTCAGCTTCCTCCCGAGCTTTGCGCTCGGCCGCCAGACGCTCAACTTCGGCAATCTGGCCTTCGATTCCGGCAATCTCGCCATCGATGGCGGCGATGTTGGAGAACAGCTCTTCACGACCGGCGGTGAATTCCGGATTACCGGCGACCATCGGATACACCTCGCGGCCCAATTCGATCATCAGGCGATCGCGCTTGTTGCGGGCATCGGCCAGATCGGTCTTGAGCTTCAGCGTCTTCGCACTGTCCTCCACGCGGGAAGCGCCCTTGCTGAACGCGCTGGAGAGATCATCGAGAAATCCCATGGGAAACTCCTTCCTTCGACGTCACGGCGCCCAAAGCAACGCCGTGACGAATCAGATGCTGCGAGCGTGTTTACCCGAGCTTCGCGGCAAGAACCTGGTTGATGAGCTTCGGGTTGCCCTGACCGCGCATTTCCTTCATGCACTGGCCGACGAAGAACCCGATGAGCTTCGTGTTGCCCTCGCGATAACGGGCCACCTCATCCGGATTGGCCGCCAGAACCGCGTCGATGACCGCTTCGATGGCGCCGGTGTCAGACACCTGCTTCATCCCGCGCTCCTCAACGATGGCCGCAGGGTCTTTATCCTCATCCAAAACGGCGGCGAAGACCTCTTTGCCCTGCTTGGACGAAATGGCATCGGACGAAGTCAGCTTCACCAGCTCCACGGCGCGCTCAGGCGAAAGCGGGCTGTCGGCCAAATCGAAATCAGCATCGGCATTCATGCGCGCCGTCACGTCATTGATGAGCAGGTTTGCCAAAGGCTTCGCCAGCGAGGCATCGGCAACCTGCATGCAGTGCTCGAAGAAGTCCGTCACAGCCGGTTCGTCCACCAGATGGCGGGCGTCGTATGCCGAAAGGCCGAAGGACTCCTGGAAGCGCTCCTGCTTCTGATCGGGCAGTTCGGGCAGGCGCGCGCGAACTGCCTCGATGAATTCGTCACTCAGGTCATACGGAGCCAGATCGGGCTCGGGGAACAGACGGTAGTCATCCGCCGTCTCCTTCACGCGCATGACGATGGTGCGCTTGGCCGAAGGATCCCAATGGCGGGTTTCCTGATAGATGGTGCCGCCGTCTTCAAGCACCTCGGCCTGACGGCAGATCTCGTAAGCCAGGCCGTCATGGAGATTCTTGAAGCTGTTCATGTTCTTGAGCTCGGTCTTGGTGCCGAACTCCTTGGCACCACGGCGACGCAGGCTGATGTTGCCATCGCAGCGCAGCGAGCCCTCTTCCATGGAGCAGTCGGAAATGCCGATAGCCAGATAGATTTGGCGAAGCTTCTGCATGAACAAACGAGCCTCTTCAGGCGTGCGAAGGTCGGGCTCGGTGACCAGCTCGATCAAAGGCGTTCCCGCGCGGTTGTAATCCACCAGAGAATGGGTGGCCCCGGCAATGCGGCCTTCCCCACCGCCGATGTGCACCATCTTGCCGGCATCCTCTTCCATATGGATGCGCGTGATGCCCACGTACGCCATGTAACCGTCTTCGGTCACGGTCACGTTTCCGCAGGTCTCACCTGCAGGCAGGCCGGCCACATCCACGCGCTCCTTTGCGCCCGGGCCGTCCACCTGCAAATCCAGATGCCCGCGCATGCAGAAGGCAACGGGGCCCTGGGTGGTCTGGAAGTTCTTCGTCATATCGGGATACATGTAGTTCTTGCGGTAGAACATGCTGTGCTTTTCAATATCGCAGTTCGTGGCAAGTCCGGCCAGCACGATGCCCTCGATGGCCTTGCGGTTGGGCACAGGCAGGGCGCCAGGAAGACCCAGGCACACCGGGCACGTATGGGTATTGGGCTCAGCGCCGAATTCAAGCTTGCAGCCGCAGAACATCTTGGTCTCAAGCGCCGTCAGCTCGCAATGGACCTCAAGGCCGATGACGGCCTCCCAGTCCTGAAGGACCTCTTCCAGTTTCTTCATGCTATTCACCAGCCTTCTTGCCGGCCGCAAAATCAGGTGCGACAGGCGCTGCGCCGTACACACGTTCCAAAGCGGCAGCGGCGCGGAACATGTTCTCATCCTTGAACTGCGGGCAGACCAGCTGCACACCGACGGGCAAACCGGAATCCGCACCCAAGCCCACGGGCACGCTCATGCCGCCATTGCCGGCGATGTTGATGGAAACCGTGAAGATGTCAGACAAGTGCATTTCCACAGGGTCGCCGATTTCGCCGAATTTGAACGACGTACGCGGGCTGGTGGGCATGAGGATGACGTCGCACTTCTCGTAAGCGCGCACGTAGTCCTGCACGATGAGGGTGCGGACCTGCTGGGCCGCATGGTAGTACTTCTCGTAGACGCCGCTCGAAAGCAGGTAGCTGCCCAGAAGCATGCGGCGACGGGCCTCAAGGCCAAAGCCCTTGCCGCGGCTGGCATCGTACTGGCTGCCAAGGTCCTTATGGCCGGGGTCGCAATACCCGTAACGAACGGAGTCGAAGCGGGCAAGGTTGGAAAACGCCTCGCAGGGACCCAGGACGTAGTAGGCGCTGATCGCCGCAGACGCGTGCGGCAGATCGATCTCCACGATCTCAGCACCCAAGCGCTCCAGCTCAGCTTCGGCCTCAAGCACCTTCGCCTTGACTTCAGCCGTCAGTCCCGGGGCATCCATGAATGCGGGCACAACGCCGATGCGCATGCCCTCGACGCCCATGGGAAGCACATCATGGTAATCATGCGCATGGTCGACAGACGAGCAGTCACGCTCATCGCGGCCCACGAGAGCATCCATGGCATACGCGGCGTCCTCGACGCTGCGGGCGAAGGGGCCCACCTGGTCAAGAGAGCTGCCGAATGCCACGACGCCGTAACGGGACACCATGCCGTAAGTGGGCTTCACGCCCACGACGCCGCAAAACGCGGCAGGCTGGCGGATTGAACCGCCGGTATCGCTGCCCAACGTGATGCAGGCCATACCCGCAGCAACCGCAGCGGCCGAACCGCCCGAAGAGCCGCCGGGCACGCGCTCCAAGTCCCAAGGGTTGTGCGTGGGGCCGAACGCCGAAGTCTCCGTGGAGGAACCGAAGGCGAACTCATCCATGTTCAGCTTGCCCAGCGGAATGGCGCCGGAATCCAGGACCTTCTGCACGCACGTGGCAGTATAGGGAGACACGTAGTTTTCCAGCATGCGCGAGGAGCAGGTGGTGTGCGTCCCTTCCATATTCATGTTGTCCTTGAAGGCAACAGGGATTCCCGCAAGCGGCCCCATCTGGGAAAACGTACCGGCAGCAAGCGCCGCGTCAACCGCATCGGCGGCAGCGAACGCGCGGTCTTGGGTCAACTCGAGGTACGCATGGACCGACGCGTCGGCCGCCGCGATATGGTCGAAGTTGGCCTGGGTGAGCTCACGGGCAGAGAAGGCGCCGGACATCAGGCCCTCACGGATCTGGCGAATGCCCATATCGGTTGAATAAGCCATTACTGATCGCCTCCGCCCAGAATAGCAGGGATGAGGAAGCAGCCGTCCTGCTGGCGCGCGGCGTTGGCAAGGGCCTGCTCCTGCGTGAAGGAAGGCTGGACCTCATCTTCGCGCATCACATTGGTCAGATCCCCTATGGGATGGAAGGTTGGCTCGACACCGTCGAGGTCGTACTCCAAGATGGGCTGCAGATTCTCGATGATGCTGTTCAGATCCGCGGTGATACCGGGCAGCTCATCGTCGGCAAGCCCGACATGCGCATACTCCGAAAGGGCGCGCACATCACGTTCGCTGAGATGCTGGGTCATCCGACTCCTCCATGTCTTTCGTGCATACTGATACGGCGATACGCACCGGATCTTGCATGGGATGCGACACCGGATGCGCTCAGCCGCTGATTGCATAACTTCGTTATGATACCAAACGGCGCCGCCGCGTTACCGCAGACGGCGCCGAAGCACAGACGGGAAACAGATTGCATGCCGCGCACGGGCGAATGCCACGAACCCGCAAGGACAACCCTCTACACGTTGAATTTGAAATGCATGACATCGCCGTCCTGGACGACGTACTCCTTGCCCTCCTGACGCAGCTTGCCGGCGTCACGGCAGCCCTTTTCGCCGCCGAGCGCCACGTAATCTTCGAAACTGGCAGTCTCGGCCTTGATGAAACCGCGCTCGAAATCAGAGTGGATGACGCCTGCAGCCTGCGGCGCTTTGGCCCCAATGGGAATGGTCCAAGCGCGGGTTTCCGTTTCACCGCTGGTGAAGTAGCTCTGCAGGCCCAAAAGCTTGTAGGCCTCGCGGATAAGGCGGGACAGTCCGCCTTCCTCAAGACCCAGCTCCTCCAGAAACATCGCGGCCTCTTCGGGCTCAAGCTCAGCCAAGTCCGCTTCGGTCTTCGCGCAGATGGGAACGGGGATCTGGCCATCGATCTCAGGAAGCTCCGCGGAAAGCTGGCTCTCGTCGACATTGGCGATATAGAGCATGGGCTTGCAGGTGAGCAGGCAGAGATCCTTGATGGCGGCCATCTCATCCTCAGAAAGACCCAAGGTGCGCACGCGGTGCCCCTCGTTGAGTCTGGCAAGCGCCTTTTTCGCGGTTTCGAACTTGAGCACGCCGGCCTTATCGCGCTTCGCCTCTTTCTCAAGACGGGGCAGCGCCTTGTCGATGGTGGCGATGTCGGCCAGGATCAACTCGGTCTTGATGGTCTCGACATCGCTTTGGGGATCGACCTTGCGGGAAACGTGTTCCACATTGGGATCGCTGAAGAAGCGCACGACCTCGCAAATGGCGTCGGTCTCGCGGATATTCGCCAGGAACTTGTTGCCCAAACCCTCGCCTTGGCTGGCGCCGGCGACAAGACCCGCGATATCCACGAACTCGACCGTGGCAGGCACGATCTTGGCGGGATGATCGATCTTGGAGAGCGCCTCAAGGCGCTCGTCGGGCACGGGAACCAGGCCGACATTCGGCTCGATTGTGGCGAAGGGATAGTTCGCCGCGAAACCAGTCTTCTTGGTCAGGGCCGTGAACAGCGAGGATTTGCCCACATTGGGCAAACCCACGATACCGATAGAAAGAGCCATTCGAATCTCCTCAAGCTTTCATATGGCGAAACATGCGGCTCGACCAGCCGCCTATGCCGCGTGCTGCGGCCATCGTTGCAAACGTTTCCATGATAGCAGAAACGCGCACGCGGCATGAAACGTCCGCAAGCAAAACGCCGCCCCGAAGGACGGCGTTTCATTCACGCGAAAGCGTCGTGCGCGCAAGCCGGATAGGCTACATGGTGAAGTAGCCGAACTGGGCTGCGACGTAGGCCACCAGGATGACCACCACGAACACAGGGGCAACGTACTTGATCACGAATGCCCACACCTTCGCAGCACGGAACCTGCTGGATTCGCGAACCTCATCGATAACGGCCTTGGGCTTGATGATCCAGCCGACGAAGATGCAGGTCATCAGAGCAGCCAGCGGCATCATGACCGTGTTGGACAAGAAGTCCGCTGCGTCAAGCAGAGACGTGCCGGGGCCCAGAGGCTCGATGAAGGAGAGCACGTTGTAACCCATGTTGATGAATACGCCCGCAACGACGATCACCGCAATGGTGATACCCAAGGACTTCTTGCGAGACCAGCCGGTACCGTCATGGATGATGGACGTGCAGGTCTCAATCAGCGAAATGGCGCTGGTCAAAGCGGCGAAGAGCACCAGGATGAAGAAGACGGAGCCCACGATGCCCGCAGCACCGCCGAAGCTTCCGAACAGGCCCGGCAAGGTGCCGAACATGAGACCGGGACCGGCCTTAGCCGCCACAGCCTCAGCACCGCCCAAAGCAACGAAGGAAGCAGGGACGATCATGAGACCGGCCAGGAAGGAAACACCCAGGTCGAATCCGCCGATGTTGATGGTGGAGTGGACGATGTCTTCCTTCTTCTTCAGGTAGCTGCCGTAGGTGATCATGATGCCCATGGCCAAAGACAAGCTGTAGAACATCTGACCCATGGCGCCGATGACCAGTTCAGGAGAGAACTTGGAGAAATCGGGGGTGATGTAGTAGAGAACGCCATCGATTGCGCCGGGCATGGTCATGGTGTAGATGGACAGCACAACGGCCATGACGATCAACGCGGGCATCATGAAGAGGTTGGCCTTTTCGATACCGCCCTTGACACCCATCGCCACAACGATGAAGCAGACGGTCATGAACAAGGCCATCCAGATGAAGCTCTCGATTTCGCTCGTGATGAAACCGCCGAAATAATCGGGGTTTGCCAAATCAAGCGCACCGCCCGTCATGTATGCAGCAGCATATTTCATGACCCAGCCGCCGATGATGCAGTAGTACGGCGTGATGATGAACGGGATAGCCGATACGAAGACGCCTATGAAAGCGTACTTCTTCCCGAATTCCTTGAAGGCGCTAATGGCTGACTGGCCGGTCTTGCGGCCGATGGCGATTTCAAGAATCATCAGCGAAATGCCGAAAGTGAATACGAGCACCACATAGGTGAGCAAGAAGGTTCCGCCGCCGTATTTGGCAGCGAGGTACGGGAAGCGCCACATATTGCCCAGGCCGACTGCTGATGCAGCGGCAGCCAAAATGAACGCCCACTTTCCCGACCATGAAGATCGCGTGTGCTTGGTTTCCGTTGCCATTCTTTCCCCTCTCTAGCCTGAAAGGCTAGGAATTCGAAACGCAGAGAGGGCGGCTGGAGGAAGGTACAGCAAAAGCCGGCACCTCAGCCATAAAGGCGCCCAGCATATGCCACATTCCTGCCGAAATGCCGCGATTTATACGTTCCGACCGACAGATGGGCTGAATAGTATCAGAAATTTCCGTATGAAACGCCCCAAAATACCAACCCATTGGCCGGAGCGTTCTGACCGGCGGCGCAACGGTCGCGGGCGGCAAGAACCTCGGCAGTCCACGCCGGCTCACGACGGCCGCGACCCACCTCGACAAGCGTTCCCACGATAGTGCGCACCATGGAATGCAGGAAGGCATTTCCCACAACCCTGACCGTTATCACATCGGTGCCCATAATGGTTTCGGGGTACACCTCAAGCTCCATGACATTGCGGCATGTGGGCTTTCCCTGGGCAGAAACCGCCATACAGAAGCTCTTGAAATCATGCTCCCCTATCAGGTTCGCCGCCGCTTCATTCATAGCCGGAATATCCAGATGGACGCCGGGAATATGCCAGACAAGGTCGGCCAGAAGCACCGGGCGGGCTGAATCCGTGCAGATATGGTAGTGGTACTCGCGACAAACCGCCGAGAAACGGGCGGAAAAGCCATCGGGCATGCGCTCGATGGACGAAACCGAGATGTCATCGTGCACCAGCGCGTTCACGCTGCGCTGCAGCGAACGCTCGCCGCGGGATGCGAACTCGGCATCCGTCAGCTCGAAAGAGACCACCTGGCCGCGCGCATGCACGCCGGCATCCGTCCTGCCGGCACACACTGTAGGGACCTCACGATGGAACAGGAGGGCAAGAGTCCTTTCCAATTCCCCCTGGACGGTGATGATCTGCGTCTCCTTCTGGCGGGCGAAGCCGGCAAACGCCGCACCCTTGTACGCCACATGCATGGCGTAAGGGTGCGGCGATTCCGCCTGGCAACCGCAAGCATCGACCTCTTCGCTGGAACCCGTCTCCATTCGGCAATCCATGTCCGTCATCAAGATGCCTTCCATACTGCGCGCCCGAAAAGGTCCCCCAATGCGGAGAACAGCAGGCGATCGTCGGAGTCGACCTTCACCGGAAGCTCTGCGCGGAACCTTCGTCCGTCGGACTGCTCGATGAACAGAACCACGGCATCATCACCGGGATGATGGCCCAGGATATTCATGAGCTGGCTAGAGACCGCGGCATTGAAATCCGACGAACGCAGACGAATCTCAAGACGGCCTGGACCCGCCTGACTCTCATCGAATTCGACGCGTTCCACCTCGAAGGCCATGAGCTGGTCTCCGCGGTCCGAATGCTCGAACTTGCCCTTCACCTTCACGATGGCATCTTCCGCCAGCGCATCTTTGAAGTCGTCGTACTTGAAGCAGACTCCTTCGATATGACCCGTGGTGTCCTCCAAGACGAAGTTGGCCATCTTGGTGCCCTTTTTCGTGAGCTTGACGGTAACGCTGGTGATAAGGCCCGCGAACACGCCGCTGGGGATGTCCTTGGTCATCTCCGCAAGGTCGCCCAGGCTGTATTTCGACATCTTCTTGAGGGCGCGCTCATACGGACGAAGCGGGTGGTCCGAAACGTAGATCTTGAGAATCTCCTTCTCGTAGGCCAAAAGGGTCCGCTTATCCCATTCGATGCCATCGGCGGCGGGCACATCCTCTTCAAATCCGCTGTCTTCCACATCGGCGAACATGTCGAACATGCTGACTTGGCCCGCATCGCGGTCCTTCTGGCGCTTGGAGGCGCTCTCAAGGATGGGCGTCTCCTCGATGAAGTACATGAGCTGCTTGCGGGTATATCCCGTCGAGTCGAAGGCCCCCGCCTTGATCAGGGATTCGAGCGTCTTTCTGTTGTAGCAGCGGGCATCGACACGGCGGACGAAATCGTGCAGGCTGGAGAACGCACCGTTGGCCACGCGCTCATCGATGATGGACTGCGCGACGCTTTCGCCGACACCGCGCACGCCGGCCAGGCCGAAGCGAATGCCCTCGTCCGTAGGTGTGAACTCGAGGTTCGACGAATTGATATCGGGCGGCAGAACGGGAATGCCGTTATGCGTGCACGACGCGATGTACTTGATCAGCTTGTCGGCATTGCCCATGTAACTGGACAACACGGCAGCCATGTATTCGTAGGGATAATACGCCTTCAGATACGCCGTGCGCATAACCAAGATGGCATATGCGGCGGAGTGCGATTTGTTGAAGGCGTACTTCGCGAATTTCTCGGCGTCGGACCAGATCTGGTTGGCGATCTCAAGCGAATAGCCGTTCTCAACCGCGCCATTGCACCAGTCGTCCTTGAGCTTCATCATGACGTCGAGCTTCTTTTTGCCCATTGCCTTGCGCAGCTTGTCCGCCTTGCCCGCAGAAAAGCCGCTCATGGCCATGGAGATCTGCATGATCTGCTCCTGGTAGACCATGGTGCCGTAGGTCTCCTCGAGCAACGGGCGCAGACGATCGTCGTAGTAGTGGACAGGAGTCTTGCCGCTTGCCACCTTGATGTAGTCCTCGACCATGCCGGACTCCAACGGGCCGGGACGGTTGAGTGCGATGGAGGCCACGACGTCAGAGAAGCGCTTGGGGGGAAGGCGGGCGAACAGGCTCACGTACAAAGCGCCCTCAACCTGGAACAGACCGTCCATGTTGCCGGACTGCATGAGTTCGAAGGCCTTCTCGTCTTCGGTGGGAATCTCTTCGGGGATGATCTTGGTGCCGTAGCGCTCTTCGATGTTGCGGCATGCACGGGAAAGCACGCCCAACGTACGCAGGCCCAAGAAGTCCATCTTGAGAAGGCCCAGGTCGGGCGTGTAATGGCCGTCATACTGGGTGATGATGCCGCCGCCTTTGGTGTCACGCTTCATGGGAACGTGGTCGGCCATGGGGTCGCGGCAGATGATGGTTGCGCACGCATGCACGCCTTCACCGCGAACGTTGCCCTCGATGGAACGCGCCGCATCGATGATCTCGCGCGATTCAGGCTCTTCGTCGTAGGCCTTCTTGAAATCCGGATTGGTGGCAAGCGCCTTGTCGATGGTGATACCCAGTTCGTCACCGACCATCTTGCACAAACGGTCACCGACGCCATAGGGGTGCCCCAAGACGCGCGCAGAGTCGCGGATGGCGTTTTTCGCCTGCAGCTTGCCGAAGGTGATGACGCCCGAAACGTGGTCCTCGCCGTAGACATCCTTGATGTGCTCGATGACCTCCTGGCGCCGCTCATCTTCGAAGTCGACGTCGATATCAGGCATCTCCACACGTTCAGGCGAAAGGAATCGCTCGAACAGCAGGCCGTTGGGCAGCGGATCAAGGTCGGTGATGCCCATGGCATACGCGACGATGGCGCCTGCGGCCGATCCTCGACCCGGTCCTACGCCGATACCCTGGCTGCGGGCCCATTCGATGTATTCCTGCACAATGAGGAAGTACGCAGGGAAGCCCTGCTGGATGATGATGCCCATCTCATAGTCCGCACGCTCCTGAACTTCAGGGGGAACAGGATCGCCGTAGCGCTTGACCAGGCCCTCCTGGACGCGCTTTCGAAACCACGATTCCTCCGTCTCCCCTTCAGGCAAAGGGAATCGCGGCAAGATGGAATCGCGCTCAAGCTCAACATGGCACTTTTCGGCCAGTTCAACCGTGTTATCGCATGCTTCGGGGAAATCGCGCATGGCGGCGCGCATCTCCTCTTCAGTCTTCATGTAGAACTGATCGTTCTCAAAACGCATGCGGTTCTCATCATCCATGTTGGAACCGGTGCCGATGCACAGCATGATGTCCTGCGCGCGGGCATCTTCCTGCGTGAGGTAATGGAAGTCATTGGTTGCAATGGTCTTGAGCCCAAGCTGGTTGGCGATCTTGGTCAACTCGACATTCATCTGCTGCTGCGTCATGCCGTTGTTGGTCATGATGCCCTGGTTCTGCAGCTCGATGTAGAAATCTCCGGGCTCATAGATGGACGCCAGGGTTTGCGCCCACTTGACGGCACCTTCGAAGTCCCGTGCATCGATGCAACGCGGGATGATGCCCGCGATGCATGCCGAAGATGCGATGATGCCTTCGCTGTAGCGACGCAGCATATCGATGGTAGTACGAGGCTTGTAATAGAAGTTGTCGCAGTGCGATTCGCTGACCAGGTGCACAAGGTTGTGATAGCCGACATTGTTCTTCGCCAGAAGGACCATGTGGTACAGACGCGACTTGTTCTTCGTCCCTATCTCAGGGTCTTCCGTGAAATAGATTTCGCAGCCGTAGATGGGCTTGACCCTTTTGCCGGTCTCCTTCTCAACGGCATCGCACGCGTCACAGAGCTCGGGGACACCGCACATGACCCCATGGTCGGTGATGGCAACCGCAGGCATGTCCAAATCAGCGGCGCGGCGCACCATGTCTTTGATTTTGGTGGCTCCATCGAGCATGGAATATTCAGTGTGATTGTGCAGGTGTACGAAAGCCATATGCCATTCACTCCTCGCGGGACCGGGCGGCCTCAGCCGCCCACACGTTATTTCTGACCCGGAAATCATACCAGCAATCGCCGCCATTTCCGCACAGGATGCCATGCTCAATCCATGGAGATTGACCGGTGTCCATTAGACTTCCCACCGCCTGCTTTTCGCTGAGCCATGCGGGTCTCAGCACCTCTGCATGCCGAAACGAAAAAGGGGCGTCTAGATGACGCCCCTTCCAGGGAAAGCCGCTGCCGTAGCGGCGCTGAGGTGTCTACACCGCGAATCCGCGTGGCCCGTTGGCTAGGCAGCCACCAGAACCTGAGCCACCAAGAGCGCTCCGCCGAACAGCAGGAGGAACACAACCATCGGCAATACGAACTTCAACCAATGCGAGTACTTCATATCCAGCATTGTCAGCGTTGCCATGACAAGACCGGTCGGGGCGAGGTAGAGCATTGCGTACTGGCCCCAGTTGTACGCGGAGACGACGATGGAGCGGTCGATACCCACGGTGTCGGCCAGAGGCGCGAGGATGGGCATTGCCAGAACGGCCAGGCCGGACGAAGACGGCACGATGAAGCCGAGCAGGAAGAACATGAGCATCATCATGACGATGAAGACGGGGCCCTCCATGCCGTTGACGGCGTTCGATGCCCAGTACAGCAGGGTATCGGAGATCAGACCCTCCTCCATGATCATATTGACGCCGCGCGCCAGACCGATGATCAAGGAGACGCCCACGAGGCTGGATGCGCCGTTGATGAAAGCATCCACGACGGTCTTCTCATCCAAGCCGGTCAAGAAGATGCAGATAATCGCAACGAACAGGAACGATGCAGCCATCTGGGGGAACCACCAGTGCAGATTCACAACACCGTAGATCATGATGATGAATGCCGACACGAACAAGACCAAAATCAGCTTGTGACGCCAGTCGAACTTCTTGATGCCCGCAGTGGAATCATCACCGACGCTGAACAGCGAAGCGAAGTGCTCGCGATCCTCGTAGGTATAGGAAGCCTCGGGATTCTTCTTGATCTTGCGGCAGTACCAATACAGATACGATACAACCACGATGGCGCCGACCACGCAGCCCACAACGCGCCATTCGATACCCGTGGTCCAGGCTACGCCGGCCGCGTTGGATGCGATGACCACCGAGAAGGGGTTGATGGTCGAAAACGTCGTTCCCATAGATCCTGCGAGGAAGATGGCACCGACGCACACGATGGAGTCATAGCCCAAGGCAAGGAATATCGGCACCAAGATGGGATAGAAGGCGACCGCCTCCTCCTCGAGGCCGCACGTGGTTCCGCCGAGGACCATCAGGATACTGACCAGGAACACGAGCAAAAACTCGCGACCCTTCGTCTTCTTGGTCAAGGCCACAAGGCCTGAGGCGAAGGCTCCCGAAGCGTTGACAACACCGATCAATCCGCCCAAGACCAAGATGAACACCATGATATCCACGCCGTTGATGGTGCCGTTGACCATCGCTTGCGTGATATCGAACAGGCCTTTGGGCTGCGACTCAAGCTCTTGGTAGGTGCCGGGAATGGAAATCGGCTTGGTGATCGACCCGTTGAGGAACTGGTTGATGTCGATCTTCATGTCCGACAGCTCGGGGTCGGCCCTGAATGCCTCTTCGGTGGCGGGAATGGTCCTGACCGTACCGTTGGGCTCGGTGATCTGGAATTCCGAACTATCGGCCAGATACGCCAGCTTGGAGTACGCGCCCGCGGGAATGAACCACGTAGCGATTACTGCCAAGATGGTGATCACGAACAGGATCGTGAACGCCGTGGGGAACGAGAGTTTCTTCTTCTTTTTCGGCGGGTCATCCTGAATGGGAACCCCTGCCGAAGCTACAGCTTCAGCCGACATTGCTACCTCCTTGCGGCAGTCGGGGGCCGGCAGAGCCGACCCCATGTCCTCTTCCTCTCTGCCGCGATTGTGAAACGGAAATCCTCAGGATGACCATATCTAGGATGGTTGTGTCCGGGGTTTAATTTGGGTGTAGTATGCATTGTGCATGTATCAAGCGCCTGATGAGCATGGTTACATGCCCCTTATGCGACCATATCCCTGCGATATGCCGTTCGCGACGCATACGAAAGGCCGACTATGTCTGAGATCCTTCTGTTCTATTACACGCTCGCGATCCTGCTCATCAGCGTCATGACCGCAGCGTTGTGCCTGTCGGCCTATCTGGTATCGCGCAGACGTCTTTTCGCCTTCGCAAGCATTGCCCTGTTCTTCTATTTCCTAGATGTGGCGTTGGTATTCCAGGACGATTACCTGCTGCGAGGCGCGGCTTCCATCCAACATGATTCCGTCTACTTCCTAGGGTCGCAGCTTCCCTCGATGTTCACCGGAGCCGGGGTTCTCATGGCTCTTTGGTATGTGATATGCGATAACTTCGACATCAAACGCAAAGTGCAGATTTGGACGCCCGGAATCCTGTTCGTGACAATCAGCATGGTCATTTATGCAACCATGTACGGCACTGCACTCGGGCTCTTTCTCTTTTACAGCACGCGCGCATTGTTTCTTGCCTGGATATTGGGCTATCTGCTCGTTCGAGCGCTCGGAGGGCAGGACCAAGCCGCACGCGATCGTCTCAAACGCTACTGCATCCCTTACGTGATTTCCTGGGTGCTACTTGCGGCCATCGTAATCGAAAACGCCGTGTTCATCCTGATCATCGACCCCGCCATGGTCGCCGCCGGCGAAGTGCCCTTCTTCCCGGAACGCAACTTCGCTGAGAACCTGCTCATGATCTTCGGGGCCATATGCATCAGCTCCGAATGCATGAAGATGCTCACACTGCACTTCAAGACCCCTCCCGCCGACGAGGGAGCGAAGATGGCGGCATTCATCGACAACGGCATTGCCGCCTACACCAACCGCTACGGCCTGTCCGCCCGTGAAGCCGAAGTGCTTCGCCAGGTGCTCTGCGGAAAAGACAATCAGAACATTGCAACCGACATGAATCTGGCGCTTTCAACGGTGAAGGTCCATGTCCACAACATCTTGCGCAAAACAGGCCAATCCAACCGTCAGGAGCTCATGAGGGACTTCCGCATGAAGTCCTGACCTGAAGCGCGGGGCAACATCCTCCCCTATCTATCCGAGTACACGAAAAAGGCGGTCCGAAGACCGCCTTTCCGTTTCAGTTTGCACACCGTTTGCGAAACGGCGCTATTTGAGCTCCTCGGCCTTGTCGGCAAGGATGATGACCTTCTTCCCAGTCACCTGCACATATCCGCCTTCGATGGCGAAGGTGCGGAACGGACCGCCATCCTCCTCCTGAACACGGACATTGCCGTCAGCGAGCGTGGAAACCAGGGGCACATGGCCGTAGAGGAATCCCATCTCGCCTTCAGAGCCGGGCACCGCGACGAACTGAACCTCGTCGGCAGTGTAGAGCTTGGCCTCGGGGGTCACGATATCGCATGCCAATTTAGCCATAGCTTACGCCTCGTTCTTCTTGAGAGCCTCAGCGGCAGCGTACACGTCGTCGATGGAGCCCTTCATGCGGAAGCACTGCTCGGGGATCTCATCGCATTCGCCGTCGAGAATGGCAGCGAAGGAGCGGATGGTGTCCTCCATCTTGACGTACTTGCCGGGAAGACCGGTGAACTGCTCGGCAACATGGAAGCACTGGCCGAAGAATTGCTGGGCCTTACGTGCACGGGCAACGGTCAGCTTCTGCTCTTCGGAAAGCTCATCCATACCGAGGATGGCGATGATGTCCTGCAGGTCCTTGTAGTTCTGCAGCAGCTCCTGGATGCCGGTGGCAACGCGGTAGTGCTCTTCGCCGACGATCTGCGGGTCGAGTGCGCGGGAGGTGGACTCCAGCGGGTCGACTGCAGGGTAGATGCCCAGCTCGGCAATGGAGCGGGACAGAACCGTCTTGGCGTCGAGGTGCGTAAACGTGGTGGCAGGAGCCGGGTCGGTCAAGTCGTCAGCGGGAACGTAGACGGCCTGAACCGAGGTGATGGAGCCGGTGCTGGTGGACGTGATGCGCTCCTGGAGGTCGCCCATCTCGGTTGCCAGCGTGGGCTGGTAGCCTACAGCGGAAGGCATACGGCCCAGAAGTGCGGACACCTCGGAACCAGCCTGCGTGAAGCGGAAGATGTTGTCCACGAACAGCAGAACGTCCTGGCCCTGATCACGGAAGTACTCGGCTTCGGTCAGACCAGCCAGACCGACGCGCAGACGCGCTCCCGGGGGCTCGTTCATCTGGCCGTAGACCAGGCAGGTCTTGTTGATAACGCCGGACTCGCTCATCTCAAGGAACAGGTCCGTACCCTCACGGGTACGCTCACCGACGCCGGTGAACACGGAGGTACCGCCGTGCTCCTGGGCGAGGTTGTTGATGAGCTCCTGGATGATAACGGTCTTGCCAACGCCAGCGCCGCCGAACAGACCGGTCTTGCCGCCCTTGATGAAGGGCTCGACCAGGTCGATGGCCTTGATGCCGGTCTCGAAGATCTCGGTCTTGGTGGACAGAGAGTCATACTCGGGAGCGGGACGATGGATAGGCATGAAGCCTTCGACCTCGGGCATGGGCTTCTCATCGACGGGCTCGCCGATGACGTTCCAGATGCGGCCCAGGGTCTGAGGACCGACGGGCATCATGATGGGATGACCGGTGTCAAGAACCTCAAGACCGCGGACGAGGCCGTCGGTGGAGCTCATTGCGACGGAGCGCACGAGGTTGCCGGGAAGCATGGTTTCAACCTCCAGCACCACATGCACGTCGCCGACGGGGGTGGTGGTGTCAACTGTCAGCGCGTTGTAGATCGCCGGCAGCTGATCAGCAGGAAACTCGACGTCAACAACGGGGCCGACGATACGGACAATGCGTCCCATGGCACCTTTGCTGGCTTCAAGCTCTGCTTTGGTAAGCATTTTCTCGTCAGCCATTTAATCCTCCAAAGCTGCGGCGCCACCAACGATCTCGGAGATCTCAGTGGTGATGGCACCTTGACGTACACGGTTGTACAACCTAGAGAGCGTCTCAACCATCTCGGTTGCGTTTTCGGTTGCGGAATGCATGGCGGTGCGGCGTGCAGCCTGCTCACCAGCAGCCGAATCGATCAGCGCATGATAGATGGAAGTGCGCAGATAGGCAGGAAGCAGACGCTCCAGCACTTCTGCGGGCTCCGGCTCGAACTCCAGAGAGCTCACTTCGGATTCACCCTCGGTCTCTGCAGAAGCAGAGGCGGTCATAACAGCTTGCGTGTCGACGGGCAGGATGACCTCATGGGTCAAGGTCTGCTCGGCGGCGTTCTTGCAGTGGTTGTAGACAAGAACGACCTCGTCGACATTTCCTTCAACATACGCCTTGACGGCGTAATCAGCGACTTGCTTCGCCTCATCAAACGTGGGGTCGGCGGAAAGGTCGGTGAACTCGAGCACCGGCACAATATGGCGGTACTTGAAGAAACCGGAGGCCTTCTTGCCGCAGGCGATAACATCGACCTCGACACCCTGCGCCTGCTGAGCGCGAATCGTCTTCTCGACGGAACGCAGCACGTTGGAGTTGAAGCCGCCGGCCAGGCCGCGGTCGGAGACCACGGCCACAACCAGCATGCGTTTAACATCCTCACGCTTTTCCAGCAAGGGGTTCTCGCTGGCCTGCACGCGCGCAGCCACGCCCTGAAGGGCTTCAGTCATGGACTGG
This sequence comes from uncultured Eggerthellaceae bacterium, assembly GCA_937892845.1. Classification (GTDB taxonomy): domain Bacteria; phylum Actinomycetota; class Coriobacteriia; order Coriobacteriales; family Eggerthellaceae; genus Slackia. The sequence goes on from CALBGP010000032.1 coordinate 93,179, forward strand.
GAATACGGCGTTGCGGCGAAGACGCGCTCGCTTGCGCGCTTGACCTTGGCGCCTGCAACCATCTCCATGGTGCGCGTGATCTGCTTCGTCGAGCTGACGGACTTTATGCGCTTGTCAATATCGTGCAGGTTAGGCATGTTTCAGGCCTTCCTACTACGCTGCGAATTGCTTTTTGAAAGCTTCGATCGCCTCAACCAAGGCGGCTTCGCTCTCAGGCGTGAACTTCGCGTCGTCATGGATCTTGTTCATGACATCGGCATGGTTCGCACGCAGGAACTCGAGCAATTCATCACGGAAGCGAACGACGTTCTCGACCGCGACATCATCCAGGTGGCCCTTGGAGCCGGCGTAGATTGCGACGGCTTCCTCTTCGAAGGCCATGGGGACGTAGCGACCCTGCTTGAGAAGCTCGGTCATACGTGCACCACGGTTGAGCTGATCCTGGGTGGACTTGTCAAGGTCGCTGCCGAACTGCGTGAATGCCTGGAGTTCGCGATATGCGGCCAGATCCAGACGCAGGGTACCGGCAACAGACTTGACTGCCTTGGTCTGAGCGGAACCGCCGACTCGCGAAACGGAGATACCGACGTTGACGGCAGGACGCTGGCCCTGGAAGAACAGGTCCGTGGTCAAGAAGATCTGACCGTCGGTAATGGAGATCACGTTCGTGGGAATGTAGGCGGAAACGTCACCGGCCTGGGTCTCGATGATGGGCAGAGCCGTCATGGAGCCGCGGCCGTATTCGTCGGACATCTTCACAGCACGCTCAAGCAGGCGGCTATGCAGGTAGAAGATGTCGCCAGGGTAAGCTTCGCGTCCCGGCGGGCGGCGCAGGGTCAAAGACATCTGACGGTATGCAACAGCCTGCTTGGACAGGTCATCGTAGACGATCAGCACGTGACGGCCGGGGTTCTCCGGGCCGGCAGGCTGTCCGTCTTCACCGGTGTAGACGAAGTACTCACCCATGGCAGCGCCGGCCATAGGAGCGATGTACTGCAAAGGAGCGGAGTCGGAAGCGTTGGCGGCGACGATGATGGTCTTGTCCATGACACCGTGCTGCTCAAGCGTCTCCATGATGCCGGCCACCGTGGAGGCCTTCTGGCCGACGGCGACGTAGATGCACAGGACGTCCGTGTCCTTCTGATTGATGATGGCGTCGACAGCAATTGCGGTCTTGCCGGTCTGGCGGTCGCCGATGATCAGCTCGCGCTGGCCACGTCCGATGGGCACCATGGCGTCGATAGCCAGAATGCCGGTCTGCATGGGCTCATGCACGGGCTTACGGCTGATGACGCCGGGAGCCTTGAACTCGACCGGACGGGTGCCGTCTGCCTTGATGGGGCCCTTGCCGTCGATAGGCATACCCAGGGGGTTGACTACGCGACCCAGCAGGCCCTTGCCCGAAGGGACCTCCATGATCTTGCCCGTGGTACGGACCTGATCGTTTTCCTTGATTGCGGTGACATCGCCCAAAAGCACGGCGCCGACTTCTTCTTCCTCAAGGTTCTGGGCCAGACCGTAGACGGTCTTACCGGCGGAACCGACGAATTCCAGAAGCTCGCCTGCCATGGCGCCCCTCAAACCATCGACACGGGCGATACCGTCGCCGACCTGGACGACAGTGCCGACCTCACGTGCATCGACGCTGGTGTCGAGCTTATCGAGCTGCGCGCGCAATGCCTCGTCGATAGACTTAGCGGTGATCTCTGTCACTAGCATTCACCTCCATCGTTAGACTCAGTAAGCACGTTGCGAGTATGCTCCAGCTGGGATGCAACGCTCGCGTCGATGCGTTTTCCTTGGGTACTCATGATGATGCCGCCCAGAATGGACTTGTCGATGTGCTCGCGGAGCACAACGTCTTTGCCCAAATCAGCAGACAGCTTCTCACAAATGAGCTGGCGAAGCTCGTCGTCAAGCTCCACAACAGTGGTCACATCGACGACGCACACGCCCATGTTCTCCTCCGAGATCGAACGGTAAGCCGAAACGACCTGGGGAAGCTCGCCGAGATTACCGCGCTCGGCCATGACAGCGACCACGCTGACAACCATGGGATCGAATCCCTGGAAGACACCCTTGACCAGCTCATTGCGCTGCTCCTGGGTGAAGGCGGGGTCGGACAGTGCGTCGCGCAGCTCCGCGTTTCCGCGATAGAGCTTGAGCAACAACTCGAACTGATCGCGGGTTTCCAGAACCGCATCACGCCCGCCGTCAGAGAAAACGGCATCGAACAGCGTGCGCGCGTACGTGGCTACCTCTTCCTTTACGAGCAGTCGATTAGTTGCCATTGAAACTACCCGCCTCTTCGACATAGCGCTTGATCATCTTGCGATGCTCGTCATCGGACAGATCGTTGCCGATGAGCTTGGCTGCAACCGAGACGGAGATCTCGGCAACGGAACCCTGGAGCTCGGAGATGGCGGCCTTCTTGTCAGCCTCGATGGCGGCATGGGCCTTCTCAATCATCTCAGAAGCTTCCTTCTGGGCCTTCGCGGTGATCTCAGCCTTGACGTTTTCGCCGGTCTGCTTGGCGTCGGCTACGATCTTGGCAGCCTCGGCCTTGCTCTCAGCGAGCTGCTGCTTGTACTCAGCCAGCAGCTTCTCGCTTTCCTGACGGGCGTCTTCGGCCCTTTTGAGATCGTCGCGAATGGTGGTTTCGCGCTTTTCGAGCATACCCTCGAACATAGGCCAACCGAACTTCGCCAGAACAACCCACAAGACGATGAAAGCGACGAGCATCGGGATGAACTCGCTCATGTTAGGGAGAATGGCAGCCATGCCGCCTCCCTCAGATGCGAAAGCATAGGACGGCATGGCAAGAGCGGCAGCGCCCGCGGTTGCGAGCACGACGCCGGCTTTGCGGGCCATCGTGTTATGAGACGCTTTCAACTCGCTTTCCTCCTGTTCTTTTCCAATAAATCTCATACAGCTGTTCGGAACCGATTAGCCGATGAAGAAAAGAACGAAGCCGAGCAGAGCCAGTGCCTCAGACATTGCAGCGCCGATGACGAAGTAGCCCATGAGCTGACCCTTGAGTTCGGGCTGACGAGCGGCTGCGGTGCACAGACCATAGGTAGCGATACCCACGCCAATGCCAGGGCCGATGGTGGCCAGGCCGTAACCGACAACCTTCAGTGCGGCGAGAGCAAGAGTGATTTCCACAATTTCCTCCTTTGTCGAGCCCCTGCTACTTTTCTTCCGGGGCCATTTACCGTTATATCGTTCAACTGCTCAAGGGCAGATGCAACGCAGAGCTGTCCGCTGTTACGCCGCGGAAGCGAGCACGCCTAGTGCTTGTGGATGGCGCCGCCGATATACGACGACGACAGGATGGCGAACACGAACGCCTGCAGGAACGCGACCAGGCACTCCATGGCATACATGAGGACCAGCAGGACGAACCACAGCACACCGCCGCCGACGGACGCCAGGTCCATGGAGCCGGCAAGCAGACCCTGCTGGATGAAGCAAGTGACGGCGACGCCGAACACAGCCAGGGCCACATGGCCGGCCAGCATGTTGCCGTAGAGTCGGACGGCAAGCGTGAGGACGCGGATGATCATGGAGAAGAACTCGAGGAACCAGATGATGGGCACCATGACGATGGGCACACCGGAGGGAACCAGGGTTCCAAGGTAGCCGAAGAAGCCGAAGGTCTTCAGGCCGTAGTAGTTGAAGTAGACGAACGAGACGGCTGCCAGGGCCCAGGTGCAGGAGATGGAGCCGGTAGAGGTCTTGAAGCCGGGGACAAGACCGAGCACGTTGCAGATCAGAATGAAGAAGAAGATGGTTGCCAGAAACGGCACATGCTTCTTGAAGCCGTTGCCGATGACGTCCTCGGCAATGTTGCTGCGAACCAACCTGTAGAGGTATTCGACCGCTGCGGGGAACTTGCTCGAGGGAACCATCTGCAGCTTCTTGCCCGCAATCAAGATTACAGCCATCACGACGAAGAACGCGATGAACAGCCAGATCACATACTGGGTTACATCCCAACCGCCGATGCTGAAGACCGCGGCGGAATCGAAATGCGCCGCCAAGCCTTGGGTTTCCTCGACGAACTTATTCAGAGCCTCGCCCATGCTTTCCCTTCCTTAACTTGCCTTACTTCTTGCGTTTGCGCTTGGCAAACACGTTCTTATACGCGACATACGCGATGGTGGTCCCAACGAAGACGATGCCTTCCGCAGCAACGAAAGGCACCAGTTGCTCGCGGGCGAGCATCGCGCATGCTATAAGTCCGACGATGAGGACGACCATAGATACAGCAACACCGCCGAGAGCATACAGTCCCAGCGTGAGCGTAAGCATTGATTCGGAACGGCGTGATAACCTCAGCGAAAAGAATAGAGGCAGAAAACCTAAAAAGCCGGTAAGGGCCCCTAAAACGATGAGCATATCGCGCTGTTCACTCTCCTTCGGACGCTCCGACCCATCCAAGCTAGTCGGCAGCAGTACGCATCTTAACAGCAAGTTTCACAATTCTGCAGACAAAGGACAAAAGATGCAAAAATTTCGAGCAATGGAACCTTTCTATCGGTTACCGAAGAATGGCGAACCGCCCGCGCAATGGCGGGCGGTCCTGCTCTGCAACCTATTCACCTGCGTGGAAATCCACCGTGCGAATGAGGATATCGGTCTCTCCGAGCAGCTCCGATGAGAGCGGGTCGGGATACGGATCGGTGTAGACGATCTCCTTGATGCCCGCATTGATGAGCATCTTCGCGCAGACCACGCACGGCTGCGTGGTTATGTATATGGACGAGCCCTCGATATTGGTCCCGTAGCGCGCCGCCTGGATGATCGCGTTCTGTTCCGCATGCAAACCGCGGCAGATCTCATGCCGCTGACCCGAAGGGATGCCCAGCTGAGCGCGCAGGCAGCCGGTTTCGGCGCAATGCCTCAGGCCAGTGGGCACGCCGTTGTAGCCGGTGGCCAGGATGCGGCGGTCCTTGACGATGATGGCGCCGACGGCACGGCGCAGACACGTCGAGCGCTTCGACACCTCGAAGGCCAGATTCAGGAAATAATCATCCCAGCTGGGCCGATGCCCCGCATCAGGGCAGGCGGCAGCATGCTTGTCTTCAGGCGATGCGGACATGGCCCCTCCTCTCGAAGTCCTATTTCGTGCCGAAGATCCTGTCGCCGGCATCACCGAGGCCGGGAAGGATGTAGGCGGCTTCATTGAGGCCGCGGTCAACGGCACAGGTGTAGAGCTGGACATCGGAGTCGCATGCAAGCACCGCATCGATGCCTTCAGGGGCCGCCACGAGCACCATGAGCTTGATGGTGCCGGTCACGCCCTGCTCACGCAGATATTCGATGGCCGCACAGGCGGATCCGCCCGTTGCCAGCATGGGGTCGACCACGATGCACGTGCGGTTCACGATATCCTCGGGCAGCTTGGCGTAATAGGCGACGGGCTTGTGCGTCTCCTCGTTGCGGTACATGCCCAGATGGCCCACGCGCGCTGCGGGGACCAGGTCCAAAACGCCGTCGACCATGCCCAGACCGGCGCGCAGGATGGGGATGATGGCGAGCTTCCTGCCGGCGATGCGCTTTGCCGAGGCAACCTCCAGCGGCGTGGTGACAGGAACTTCCTCCAGAGGAAGGTCGCGGGTTGCCTCATAGCCCTCGAACAGGGCAAGCTCGCGAACAAGCTCGCGGAACTGCTTGGAGGACGTGTCCTTATCACGCAGGATGGACAGCTTGTGCTGCACCATGGGATGATCGACCACGGTGACGCGTTCGCTTGCGGCGTATTCCATCGGATTCTCCTAACGTGGGCGGCTATCGCCCGATAGATTGCGGTCGAAGATGGGCAAGGCCATCACAGACCAGGGTACAGAGGATGCGCCTCGATGATACCACGCACCTGCTCGCGCACATCGGAAAGCACCGTTTCATCTTCAGAGCCGAAAACCGCTTGGGCAATGCAGGACCCGATGGTCTCGAAATCGGCGGCGGTGAGGCCGCGTGTGGTGGCAGCGGCGCTGCCGACGCGGATTCCGCTGGTCACAAACGGCGAAAGGGGCTCGTTGGGTATCGAATTCTTGTTGACAGTGAGGCCTACCCCTTCAAGCAGGGATTCCGCCTGCTTGCCCGTCACGCCCGAAGAGCTCAGATCGACCAGGCACAGATGGTTGTCCGTCCCTCCGGAAACAAGACGCAGACCGCCTGCGGTCAAACCCTGCGCCATGGCGGCGCAGTTGTCCACCACGAGCTGCTGATACACGGTGAATTCCGGTTTGAGCGCTTCGCCGAACGCGACGGCCTTGCCCGCGATCACATGCATGAGCGGACCGCCCTGGCTTCCCGGGAACACCGCCTTGTCGACTTTGGCTGCGATCTCCTCATTGTCGGTCAAAACGATGCCGCCGCGCGGACCGCGCAGGGTCTTGTGCGTGGTAGAGGTGACCACATCCGCATACGGGATGGGCGAAGGATGCAGCCCAGCGGCCACCAAGCCTGCGATATGGGCCATATCCACCATGAAGTAGGCGCCCACCGAATGGGCGATGTCCGCCATCCGCTCGAAATCGATGATGCGCGGGTACGCCGAGGCTCCGCCCACGATCAGCTTGGGGCGGATGCGCTGGGCATCGCGCTCGAGTCGGTCGTAGTCGATGCGCTCGTCTTCACCCAATCCGTAGGCATGGAAATCATACAGGCGCCCGGAGAAGTTGACGGGCGAGCCGTGCGTGAGATGCCCGCCTTCGGCCAGACTCATGCCCATAACCGTATCGCCCGGCTTGATGAGGGCGAAATAAGCCGCGAGGTTCGCATTGGCGCCGCAGTGGGGCTGGACATTGGCGAAACCGCAGCCGAACAGCTGCTTTGCGCGTTCGCGCGCAAGGTTCTCAACGACATCGACCTTCTCGCAACCGCCGTAGTAGCGCTTTGCGGGATACCCTTCGGCATACTTGTTGGTGAGCACGCTGCCCATGGCCTGCATGACGGCAGGACTGGCGAAGTTCTCGGAGGCGATGAGCTCGATGGTGTTGCGCTGGCGCGTAAGCTCACCTTCCAAGACGGCAGCTACTTCAGGGTCGGCCTGAACAAGGGCGGAATAATCCATGGGCGGCTCCTTAGCGATATGGTAGATGGGCATATGGGCGTGCTGCGGGAAAAGAAGGGGCCGCAATGCGGCCCCGGATTCGTCATGGGATCAGCGATAGGTGTTCACATCGGCGTCGAGCTGCATGATCTTGGCGACGCGCATGGCGTGGCGTCCCCCTTCGAACTTCGTGTTCAGAAACGCGTCCACGATCTGCTTGTTGGTTTCCAGGTCCACGAAACGGCCGGAGAGCGTGATGATGTTGGCGTCGTTGTGCTGCCTGCACAGCTCGGCGAACTGGACCGAGGTGATGTTGGCGGCACGGCAACCCACCACCTTGTCGGCGGCAAGGGCCATTCCGATGCCGGTACCGCACACCAGGACGCCGCGGTTGGCAAGGCCGTCCGAAACGTCATGTGCGACCTTGGCGGCATAATCCGGATAATCCACGCGGTCATCGGTGTCTGGTCCGCGGTCTATGACGTCATAGCCCGCCCCGATCAGATAATCGCGCAGCTGCTGCTTCTGCTCGAAGCCGGCGTGATCGCTTGCGATGGAGATCCTCATCTACGTGCCCTTTCCACTGCTGCATGCCATCCGGCAAGCAGGTTGCCTCTTTCTTGCTCGGTCATTGTAGGCGCAAACGAAGTTCCCTCGCGGCGCAATGAGCGCAATTCCTCTGTGTCGGCCCAGAAACCCGACGAAAGGCCCGCAAGGTAAGCCGCGCCCAGAGCCGTGGTCTCAGCGCACTGCGGACGATTGACCGCGCAGCCCAGGATATCGGCCTGGAACTGCATGAGGAATCCGTTGGCCGAAGCGCCGCCGTCCACAGCGAGCTCCGTCAAGGGATGGCCGGCATCCGCCTCCATGGCATGCAAGACGTCCCAGCTCTGATAGGCAAGAGCCTCCAGTGCGGCGCGCACGATATGGGCGCGTCCGGCACCGCGCGTCAGGCCGCAGATCATGCCGCGGGCTTCGGCATCCCAGTACGGAGCGCCCAGCCCCGTGAAGGCGGGAACCACATGCACACCCGCTGAATCAGCGACGCTTTTCGCCAGCCGCTCGCTTTCCGCGGCGGACTCGATGATGCCCAGCTCGTCGCGCAGCCATTGGATGAGCGCGCCGGCTATGAAGATGCTGCCCTCCAGCGCATATTCGGTGCCCTGGGTGCCCGGAGCGCTGGCCGCGATGGTGGTGACCAGGCCGTTCGTGCTCTCAACGGCGCGGTGCCCGGTATTCATGAGCAAAAAGCACCCGGTACCGTAAGTGTTCTTGGCAGCCCCTTCGTCGAAGCAGCACTGGCCGAAGAGCGCAGATTGCTGGTCGCCGGCCACGCCGCGGATGGGGATACCTTCCAGAATGCCGGAATACGACGTGACGCCGAAGTAGCCCGAGGAGGGCCGCACTTCCGGCAGCATGCACGCGGGAATGCCGAAAAGCTCGAGGAGCTCTTCGTCCCAGCAGCCGCGGTGGATATCGTAGAGCATGGTACGGCTTGCATTGGTGGGGTCGGTGGCGTGCACCTTTCCGCCGGTCAGACACCAGATCAACCACGTATCCACGGTACCGAAGGCAAGCTTGCCCGCCTTCGCATCCTCCGCCGCTCCCGGAACGTTTTCCAGAATCCAGGCGATCTTGCTGGCGCTGAAGTAGGCATCGGGGACCAAGCCCGTCTTGGAGCGGATGAGCTCCGACACGCCTTCGCGCGCGCACAGCTCTTCGATCATGGGAGCCGTGCGGCGGCACTGCCACACGATGGCGTTGGCAACAGGCCGTCCGGTTTCGCGATTCCACACCACGGTGGTTTCGCGCTGGTTGGTGATGCCGATGCTGTCGATATCCTCAGGCCCCACGCTTCCCGAAACCAGAAGCTCGGTCAACACGCCGAGCTGGGTGGACAAGATCTCCTGGGGATTGTGCTCAACCCACCCGGGCTGCGGATATATCTGGCGGAAAGGACGCTGGGCCAAACCGCGCACGCGCCCCTGCTTGTCGAACATGATCGCGCGCGAGGAAGTGGTTCCCTGATCGAGCGCTACGACAAATCTCTCACCCATGCCAAACCTTCTTTCAACGGGCCTATTCGGCCTTCGCGGCAGTCTTCGAGTCCATCCAGCGGGCCGTCTCCTCGAAGACGCGCGCACGCCCGGGCTCGTTGAGTATCTCATGGCGCATGCCCTCGTACAGGACGCAATCCACAGAATCCATACCGGCCTTGCGGTACTGCTCGGCGGCTGCCATAACGGCCTTGCCGCATTCACCCACAGGATCATCCGAACCGGCTATGAAAAGCAGCGGCAGATCGTGCGGAGCGGCAGCAGCGGTCTCTGGCCTGACGGCTTGCGCGGTCAGCGACGTGAGCGCGGCATATGCGCCCACGGTGAACATCTGGCCGCATTCGGGATCCGCGATGTAGGCGTCCACGACGGCGGGATCCGTGGACAGCCAGTCAAGCGGCGTGCGCGCATCCGCGATTTTCTTGCCGAAACCGCCGGCTCCAAGGCCGTCGACGAAAGCGCTGCGGTAGGTCTCCCCTTTCAACGACGCGATGATGCGCGAAACCCTGTTGCCGAGCCACGAAAGGGCCGAAGCCTGCTGGCCGGTCCCGCAGATGACGGCAGCCGCAAGGCCGCTTCCGTAGCGGGAGATGTAGACGCGCGTGATGAAGCTGCCCATGGAATGGCCGAACATGATATAGGGCGTCACCGAGGAGAATCGGGACGCAACGAGCTGGCGCAGTGAGTGGACATCCTCGATGAGGATGTCAGCCCCGCCATCCAGAGGAATATGTCCCAGCTGATCGGGCGAGCTGACGGATTTGCCATGCCCCACGTGGTCTTCGGCGCATACGACATATCCCAGATCAACCAGATACGCTGCGAATTCCGCGTAACGTTCGATATGCTCGGCCATGCCGTGCACGATCTGGACGATGCCGCGCGGCACAACCTTCACGTTGTCGGGCTGCCACATGAGCGCACGGATCTGCGTGGACCCGTCGTTGCTCATGTACCCCAGTTTGACGGTCTTCATACCATCACTCCTCAATGCGTTGGAAGAGACGGGCCTGCGGCATCAGCCGACGCAGGCCCGCTCGATATCGGCAACGGAAAGCCCGCCCATGCGCACAACGCGGGGGGCATCCGCCGTGCAGTCGACGATGGTGGATGACACGCCGGCACGCGGCACGTCATCCCCTATGACGGCAGCGGCCTGCGACGCGATGCGCGGATCCACCTGCGATGCGACCTGCGGCGGCGGGCAGCCCTGGATGTTGGCGCTTGAAGTGGCAAGCGGGAATCCCGTGCGCTCGATAAGGCGAAGCGCGCACTCATCATCCGGCATGCGCAGGGCAACCGTGCCATCCTGGGCGACGAACGCGACAGGGACCCCGCGCGCCGCACGGACTATGAGCGTGCAGGGACCCGGCCAAAACGCCTCGGCCAGGCGGCGGGCATAGGCGGGCACCTCATGTCCGAAGCGCACGAGGTCTGCGCGGCTGCCGACAAGCCACGGAATGGCCTTATCGAGGTCGCGACGCTTGATGCGGTAGATCTCATCGGGCACCGCCGCCGGACCTATGGCAACGCCCAGACCGTACACGGTATCGGTGGGGAAAACCACCGCACGGCCCAAAGCCAGCTCAGAAGCCGCTTTCCCGATCTGCTCTTCGGAAACCATGGCGCCTCTATTCGGACAGACCGCCGGCAGCCTTGACCTTGACGCGGTTCGTGCGGCCGGGATAGTACTGGAGCGGAACATCTTCCACATCCACGATCTCCACCGTTTCGCGCACGGCGCCGGCGGCCACGGCCGCTTCGATGGCGGCCTGGCGGGCATGTGCCAGGGCCTGGTCGCGGGGCACCGTGTCGTAATCGACGAGCGCCTCGTAGGTGCCGGACACCTTGCTGATGGCAGACCCGATGGCGTTCGCGCACCCGGAGTGCTCGGGTTTGCCCACATGCGCGGTGCCTGCAAGATCGGTAGGCAGGATGATCGAACCGCCGCCGACGAGGACGGCATCGATGTCATCGCTGGAGACCTTCATCATATCGATGGCCTCTTCGACCATGGAGCGCATGGCATCGAGGGCTTGGCGGGCGAATTGCTCGTCGATTCCGGCCACCTTCTCAGGATCGCCCACCTTGGCCATGCCCAAACGCACGGCGATGTCGGTTGCGGTCATGGTTTCGCCGCCGAAGACCAGCGCATGCTCGGTGATGCGGTAGCCCACGGAATCGGGGCCCACGGTGACGGTTCCGTCCTCGCGCTTGCGGACGATCGAGCCGCCGCCCAAGCCGATGGACACCACATCGGGCATACGGAAATTCGTGCGCACACCGCCGATGGTCACCGCCACACCGCTTTCACGCGGGAAGCCGGCCGAGAGCACGCCCAAGTCGGTAGTGGTGCCGCCCACGTCGATGACAACGGCATCGGACATGCCGGACAGATAGCTTGCACCGCGGATGGAGTTGGTGGGACCGCAGGCGATGGTGAGGATGGGATACTGGCGCGCGTGGGCCATGGTCATGAGCGTTCCGTCATTCTGGGACAGGTACACCTCGGCGTTCACCACGCCTTTGTCCACCAGGCTCTGGGCGAAACCGTCGGTGAAGCGCTTGGCGACTTCGTTGAGCATGGCATTGAGGATGGTGGCGTTCTCGCGCTCGACGATGCCCATGGAGCCGATTTCGCTGGAGATGGAGATGTGGATCCCTTCGCCCAGCACTTCACGGGCTATCTCTGCGGCGCGCAGCTCGTCATCGTTTCTCACGGTGGCGAAGACCGAGGAGATGGCAACCGCGCTTACGCGGCCCTTGACGCCCTCGAAGAACGCACGGGCGGCCTGCTCGTCGAATTCCGCCAGGCGCGTTCCGTCGTATTCGAAACCGCCGCGGATAATGGTGGAATCCACGCAGGTGGCAGCGATGTCTTCCGCCCAATCCACCATGGGCGGGATGCCCACCGAAGCGGGCGCGCCGATGCGCAGCACGGCAATGGGCGCCAAGCCCTTGCGCTCCACAATGGCGTTGGTGCACTGGGTGGTGCCCAGCATGGCCTGCGTGATGAGGGAACGGTCCACGCCGCTGGCTTCAAGGACCGCGTCCATGGCACCCATGATGCCGGAGTAAATGTCTTCAGACGTGGGATATTTCACGGCAGCCGCAATATTGAGGTCTCCGTCGATGAGTACGGCGTCGGTATTCGTTCCGCCGACGTCGATTCCGAGTTTGTACATGTTGGTCCTCCTCTGGGGCAGGCAGGCTACAGGCAGCGCTGCTCAACCGGGATGTAGTCGGTGTCGATGCCGAAATAGCGCGGGCCCACAAGATCGAGGCCGGCTTGCGTGCGCCACAGATGGAAGCACGGCAGGCCCACCGCAAGCACGCGCTTGCCGTATTTGAGAGCATCGGTGGGAACGGGCGTGAAGGTTTCGGTATCAACCAGGCAGATCAAATCAGGCGCCGTGGCCTTGATGTCCCCATCGACCACGCAGCAGAGATTCTCATTCTGGAATTCGACGTAGGCCTGCGACCCCTTGCAATCCCCGATGCCCTCGAGCATGACGCGGCCGAAGTTGAAGCCACCACGGGTTTCGCGCAGCACGTCGCTGATCTTTCCCTTGAACAGACGGTATCCGCCCGTGATCTCAAGGAAGCGCTCCTCAGGGGAAACCCCTTCGGGGCAGCGCTTGATATCGCGGATGGCGCGGCCGAGCTCCTGACTGCGGGTGACGATCCCATGGACCGCGAATTCGCGAAGCTCATCTGCGGTGACCATGAATTCGGCGCTGATGACCGAGCCGCCGGACACGGACACGGCGGAGCGGCACAGGGTTTCAGTCCACTTGTTGGTGATGGTCTCGATGATGCTGAGGTTTCCCTTCTCGTCCACGTACACCATGGGAGAAGAGGAAATGCCGCCGATGGTGAAAGTCACCATCTGGATTTCCGGGAACGCACGGCCCATGGCGTCGGCGTCCACCATGGGAAGACCAAGACGCGCAGCGGCCGCAATGGGCAGCATGGAGTTCACGCCGCCGGCCTCGATGGGCATGACCGCACATGCCTTGCGCCCGCAGTAGCGCTCGATGACGTCGATGAGGCGGCGGAATTCATCGCGGCCGCAACCCTTCTCGGTAAGGACGGTGGGCGCACCCACCGATGCGATGGGGACCACGAAGCCTCCATCAGGGACCTCATCGACAGAGATGAGCTTGACGGGACCGCATTCCTTGACGGCTCCGATGGCCGTGAGCTTGCCGACATACGGATCACCGCCGCCGCCCGCACCGAGCAGTGCGGCGCCCAGGGCGATGTCCTCGATTTCGGGGATTCCAATTAGACGCATGTTCGATTCCTCCTTCAGACACTGCGGGCAAGTCTACCACAGCAGAGTGCGACAGCACGGAGAAGCGAAGCGCCTGTAACCGCATCGAAACGGACCGGCACATCGCTCATCGGGAGGTTTGCTCGGTCGTGCCGATGACCGAAGAATCGCCGCCTTGTCCGCCCGATCCCGATGAAGCCGAATCGCCTGCGCCGGCATCGCCCTGACCGGAGGGTTTCTGCTCCGTTGCGTCCTGCGAATCCGACCCCTGTCCCTGCTCCGCATCGGAATTGCCTGACGAATCAGGAGCAGAGGAAGAATCCTGCCCTAAGCCGCCGGCTCCCGCTTCGCCATGCTGGTCCGAAGCATCGGCATCCGCGCCCTGCCCCGGGCTTTGCGCATCGGGAGCCTGCTGGGTATCGGCCGCATCACCGGAAGAACCCGAACCGTCGGCCGCCGCACCCTGAGGGGCGGACTGCGCCTGCCGCCACGCCGAGGCATCGGGGACCGGAGGCTTCGTCCCGATTCCTTCGCCCGCCGTGAGGATTCCTATGGTCGCAGCGCTTAAGACCACCGCCACCAGGGCAGATACCACAGAACATGCCACGACACGGCGCTGCAGGCGCGCCTTGCGCAGACGCTGCTGGCGCGCATCGATGACCGCAACGCTCGCATTCGCCGAAAAATCATCGAGCCGCGGGGTGTTCGACACCGCAATGCGCGGAATCGCAGGCAGGGCGACCGTCTCGGATGCCGAAACGCCGAACCCGGATGCTTCGCCGGACGCGCCGTCGGCAGCCGTGCCGGGCGCCGCATCTTCGGAGCCATGGCGCGAGGAAGCCCCATGCAGCTTATCGGCCGACGCATTCAGGAACCGGCGGTATATCTGCGACGAAACCGTGGCCACCACCGAACCTACCGCGGCGCCGATGAGCGAACCGGCGATGCCGACGCTCGAAGCAAGGAACATGGATGTCACCGCTGCAAGCGCGCCGGCGGCCACCTGGGCAAACGTCAGATCGCCGAACAGGCTTTCACGCTTTTTCCCGTCAACCGCCTGCGGCTTTCCCTCCTCCGGTCTCACCGCGGGCATCCGTGCCGTTTCCGCCTGGGCCAAAGCTTCCGTCCTTTCCGATAGGTTCATTCGAAGGCAAGAACATACCGAACGGATATGGCGGGATTATGGCATCAGGGGCGAATGCACCGGTTCGTTACCTCCCGCGCACGGCACCTCCACACTGCCTGCATCCGCTGCGCACATGGCTCGGACGGTTGCCGCAGCAAGCGCACGCCGGGAGGTCTCGGCCATCTGGGCCGCAATGTCGCCACCCCGCAAAGCCGCAAGCGCATCGGCAGCGCGCGCAAGCGATTCGACCACCTGAAAGACCGCGTCCGCACCATCGCCCGAGATTTCCGGCTCACCGGGAAGATCCGTCTCAAGCAGAAGCCGGTTTGCCGGAATGGCCCGCGCATAGGCGCGGCCGCGCTTCGTCGCCAGCATGCGCTCGCCGACGGAGAACAGGCACCCTGCAGCAATGGCGCGGCCAAGCTGGTCCGATGACCCTGAAAACCAATGGAAGATGCACGTGCCCGCATGAGCCGCACCGCTTGCCTCGATCAGGCCGAGCGCATCGTCGTAGGCGCGCACGCAATGGATTGAAACCACCGACCCCGGACGCTGCGCCGCAAAGCGGAGCACCCGGTCGAACGCGACCCTCTGGTTTCGGGAATTCGCCGCATGCGCACGGCCGTAGTCCAAACCCACCTCGCCGAACAGGCGCACATCGGTTTGCCGGGCTGCACGGTCGAAGGCGGCAAGGCCCTCCTCAAGCCCGAAGGCATCCGAAGGCACCCGCCACGGATGCCAGCCCAGGCCCACGTGCACATGCGGGCACTGCGCAAACGCCTGCGCAGACGCAGGGTAGGAAAACGGATCCATGGTACTCGAGAAGAACACCGCCCCGCGCACTTCGGCGGCTTTCTGCGCCGCCGCGCGGACATCGGCTGCGAAGTCCAGGTGGCAGTGCATGTCGAAGAGCGCCTGCCCACGCACGCTGTCCGCCGGAAAAGACGAAGCGGGAACCATAGCGCTAGCGTCCCTTCGCCCCGGAAGGCTTGGGTACCGGATGCGCGATGGCACCCGACGAGGGGTGCAGGCCCTGCTGGATCTGCGGCTCTATTCCCAGAAGCCGCCTGATGACGAAGCTTGCAAGCAGCTGTCCCATGATGGGCGGCGCGTACGACATGGTGCCCAGATTCGAACGCTCGCTGCGCGCGGCCCCTTCGACGGATGCCACCTCGACGGGCTGTTCGCTGGAATAGAGCACTTCCAGATGCGCCACGCCGCGTCGGCGCAGCTCCTTGCGCATGATGCGGCAGAGCGGACAGTTCACCGTATCGTAGACATCGGCGAAGGCGAAATTCTCAGGATGCATCTTGTTCGCAGCGCCCATGCAGCTGATCAGCGGGAACGCGGCCGTCTCCACCCCGTTCCAGCCCGCGTGCTCCGCAGCATATTCGGCAAGGGCCAGTTTGGTGGCCACCGTATCCACGGCGTCGATGACGTAATCCACGCGACCTGCGTACGCATCCAGAAAACCGGGCACATCGGCCGGAAGCAGCGCGCAATCGTGGGTCTCAACCCGGGCATGGGGATTGATCTGGGCCACCATGGAGCCCATCACATCCGTCTTGCGCCGTCCCACCGTCGAGGTGAAAGCCAGCGCCTGGCGGTTGATGTTGCTGCCCTGGACCTCATCGCGGTCAAGCAGGACCAATCCTCCCACGCCGCCGCGGGCTAAGGCCTCCGCGCAATTCGATCCGACCCCTCCCAAGCCGAGCACCATCACCGTAGCGCTGCGCAGACGCTCCACGCCCTCATCCCCCACGATGCGCACAAGGCGCGACGAAGGGTCCTGATCGGCCTCGGCCCCTACACGGGCCGTGCCCTTCGGCTTATCTTCCATGACTGCGATGACCCTTTCCATCCGTTTTCTTGGGAGGCGTGAAATCCGCGAGCATGCCCCTGACCGCCTCCGCAATCTCTTTGCGCGCCTGCTTGCCGAAAATGACGGAGAACCCCTTGCGGTAGTTCCCGTTGAGCACATCGATGGCACCCATGAGCGTGGCGTAGCTCACACCTCCCATGGCAACCGTGCGCAGCGGCGTGTCGTCGAGCATCGAATCCATGATGGTCTTGAGGTCGGATCCTTCGTCGAAGATCTTCGCGCACACGGAATCCACCACGCGCAGTATCTGCCTGCCCGCAAACGTGCGGTCGATGTCGCGCACCACGGTATCGACCGTGAAGGGCTGCACGGCAGGGCGCTCAGGGAAAGGACGGCCGTACACAGCGGCGAAATGGGCATCTTTGAATCCGCCCGGTTTCACGCGGTAGTAATCAGCCAGCGCGCAGCGCACCTCATCGGGAACGTCCGAGCGCGGCGAGACCTCCGCCGGCAGCCCTTCCTGCAAAGCGTCGGGCTGCGCGACGAACGCTTCGCCTGCCGCTAGGCGAACCCGGCACGTCAGACGCACATCGCGGCTCGATGCCGCCACCCTGACCTCGAAGGCGCCCTCTTCGGCACGCCATCCGCCCGCAGGCGCATCCCACCAGGCGAAGGCGTGCATGTCGAGGGAAATGGACACTTCGCGCGATTCACCTGCGGGAATCCGGATTTTTGCGAAGCCCGCGAGCACCTGCTCGGGCGAAAACACCGCCGGATCCTCAGCGTGGACGTAGACCTGGACCGCTTCCGCACCGTCTAGCTGCCCGGTATTCGACACGGTGCACTGCACGGTCATCCCCTCCGGGGTGCGTTCGGCACGCAGGCCGGAATAGGCGAAGGAGGTGTAGGAGAGGCCGTGTCCGAATGGATAGGCGGGCTCTATGCCGGCGGAATCGAAGTAGCGGTACCCGACGAAGATGCTTTCTCGGTAGAGCACCTCATGCCCAGGTGCGCAGAACTCACGGCCCGCAGGCGTGTCCTCAAGGCGGCGCGGCCACGTCTCGGCAAGCTTTCCGCTGGGATTGACCCGCCCCAGCAGGCAATCGACCAGCGCATGGCCGCCTGCGCATCCGCCCAGATACGTGAGAAGGACGGCAGCCGGAGCCACGCCGCGCGCATCCGGACTGCGCCACGGCAGCTCCATGGGAGATCCGCCCATGAGAACAACAACGGTCCGCGGATTCTCGCGGCAGACGCGCTCGATGAGGCGGCGATGCCCCAGCGGGATCAAGAGGGCGTTTCGATCGAAACCCTCGGATTCGAAATGGTCGGGAAGCCCGGCGAACACCACGCACACATCGTTTCGCCTCGCCGCCGCAACCGCTTCATCGATGAGCCGCTCATCGGGATCCCATGCGGAGACGTCGTATCCTTGAGCGTATTCGACCTCCATGCCCGCATCGCAAAACGCACTCCATGCGTCATCGAGGCGCACGGGGTTGATTTTGGAGGAACCCGCGCCCTGATAGCGCGGATACATGGCGAAGGCCCCGATCACGGCCACTTTCGCCGATGGCGCCAGGGGCAAAAGCCCATCGTTTTCAAGCAGGACGGCGCTTTCGGCGGCCACGCGCCGCGCCAAACGGAAGTGCTCATCGAAATCGCATGTGCAAAAGATGGCCTGCGCGCGCTCATGGGCCTGCACGATTTTCAAGACATTGCGGGCGGCGCGGTCAACTTCGGCTTCCGGCAAAACACCTTCCCGGACCGCGCTCACGATAGCGGCCTCATGATCGGGTCTGGGCCCGGGCATGCACAGATCAAGGCCCGCCGCCACCGATGCGACGCTTTCGCTCAGCGCACCCCAGTCGGTCACGCACAGGCCCTCAAAGCCCCATTCGCCACGCAGCTTCTCTTTGATGAGCTGCGGATTCTGAGAGCAATACGTGCCGTTGAGCTTGTTGTACGCCGTCATGACCGAAAGAGGCCGGGCAGCGCGCACCGCTATCTCGAACGGACGGAGGTACACCTCATTGAGCGCGCGGTCATCCACCACCGAATCGGCCACCATGCGGGCGCGCTCCTGGTTGTTGGCGGCGAAATGCTTCAGCGACGCGCCCACGCCCAAAGACTGCACCCCGGAAATCCAAGCGGCGCCCAAAACACCCGCCACCAACGGATCTTCGCTGAAGTATTCGAAATTGCGGCCGCATAACGGAGAGCGTTTGATGTTGACTCCCGGCCCCAGCAGCACGGATACGCCTTCCGCCCGGCACTCTTCGCCCAAAGCGCGCCCCATCTCATAGATCAGGTCGGGGTCGAATGAGCAGGCCGTCGCGCTGGCCGTGGGGAAAGCCGTAGCCGGCTGGCTTGCGTTGATGCCCAGATTGTCCGCAGCCTCCGTCTGCTTCCTGAGGCCATGCGGGCCATCGGCCAGCATCTGGCGCTCGATGCCGGCCCGCGACACGTCTTCGGTATGCCAGAATCCGCTGCCCGCAAGCAGCGAAGCCTTCTGGGCAAGCGAAAGGGAACTCAGGATAGCATCGGCATCCATAACGCCTCCTAGGCCAGAAGCCGTCGGGCGCACGCCTCCATGGCGTCAAGCGCGGACTCGGCTTCGGCACGGGTCGGTTCGCAGGCGAAAAGATACGCCTTGATCTTAGGCTCCGTGCCGCTGGGACGCACGATGACCTTCCAGCCGTTTTCAAGGTCGAGCTGCACCACGTCGGCGCTCGGAAGCCCGGCGTAACCCGGCGCGTAATCAACCGATGCCGCAACGGCTACGCCCGCCACATCGAACGGGGCCTGCGAGCGCAGCGATGCCATGATGGCCGCCATGCGCGCAGCGCCATCGGCACCGGGGTACGTCAACGAAACCGTCCTGTTGGCATAGAAGCCGAACCTGTCATAAAGCGCCTCAAGCGCCTGGACCAGGTTCATGCCGCGGCTGCGCCAGTATCGGGCCATCTGGCAGATCAGCATGGAGGCATTCACGGCATCCTTGTCGCGCACGTGCGGACCGCTGAGATATCCGTAGCTTTCCTCGAAACCGAAGATGAAGCGGTCCTGCTCCCCTGCCTCTTCAAGCTCACCGATGAGCTCGCCGATGTACTTGAAACCCGTCAGGACACGGCGGACCTCGAACCCGTATTCAGCGGCCAGCGCATCGACCATGGCGGACGAGACGATGGTGGTCACGGCAATGCAGCGCGACAGGTCGCATCCGGCTTCGCGACGCATCCGCGCAATGTAGTCGAGCAGCAAAACGCCGGTCTCGTTGCCGGAGAGCAGCACGTAATCCCCCGCATCTTCCACCGCTATGCCCACGCGGTCGGCATCCGGATCGGTTGCAAGCAGCAGGTCAGGATGCACCTGCTCGCACACGCGGATCCCGCACTCCAGCGCTTCACGGATCTCAGGATTGGGATACGGGCAGGTGGGGAAATCCCCATCAGGCTGCGCCTGTTCGGGCACGAGCGTCACATCCGTCACGCCCACACGCTCAAGGATGCGCTCCACGCATTCCAGACCGGTTCCGTTGAGCGGGGTGTAGACCACCGACAAAGGCGACGGGTCATCAAGCGCGCCTGCAGGCTCCAAGGACTGGGCCGCCACGCAGTCGATGAATCGGTCCAGAGTGTCTTCTCCGATCCATTCGACAAGACCCGCCTCAAGCGCATCCGGAAACGGCATGATGCTCACGCCGTCGAACATGTCCACGGCGGCAATGGCATCGGATATGTCGCGGGAAGCCTGCGTGGTGATCTGGCAGCCGTCAGGGCCATAGGCCTTGTACCCGTTGTAGGGCGCAGGGTTATGGCTGGCCGTCATGCAGATTCCGCCCGCACATCCCAGATCGCGCACGGCAAACGACAGCGCCGGCGTGGGCTCGATGCGGGGATAGACGTAGGCCTTCACCCCGTTGGCCGCCAGAACGCCCGCCGCAGTCTCCACGAAAAGCTGGCCCTTGCGGCGCGAATCGCGGGCTATGGCAACCGAAGGATGGTCGAAGCGGCTGTTCAGGTAATCAGCGAAGCCCTGCGTAGCACGCGCTACGGTATGGATGTTCATGCGGTTCGTGCCTGCTCCGATGATGCCGCGCAAACCCGCCGTGCCGAATTCGAGATCGCGGTAGAAGGCATCCTGCACCGCACTCAGCGCCTGGGTGCGGGCCGGTTCGCCTTCGGCGTCTTCGACAGACGCCTTCATGTCCGCCAGCTCCTGGGACAATTCCAGATCTTGCACGTGGCTTATCCAAGCATCGAGCGCTTCAAGCGCAGCAACGTCGCTGTTCTTCCCATCAACGGTCACGGCCATCGAGTCCGCCTTTCCATCAGCGGCCCTCAGCCGCACTTGCATCCTGATTGCGGTATGCGCACCCCGCATGCCGGCGCCTTCGGCCCGCTACGCGTAGCCCATGCGCGCGATATCATCCTCATCCATGCCGAAGTAATGGCCCACCTCATGGATGACCGTACGGCGGACCTCCTCCAAGATCCCCTCACGACCGCCATCAAGGCGTTCATGCGGACCCTTGAAGATGGTGATGGCATCCGGCAGATCGCCCGGAAGGCCGTAGCCGTCCGCACGCTCGAGCAGCGAAACGCCCTCGTAAAGGCCCAGAAGGTCTCCGCTTTCCGCATACAGCCCCTCAGATCCCAGCTGCTCGGGCGTGGGTTCGTCCTCTACGAAGAACACGATATTGTCCATCTCGGCCGCCAGGCGGTCGGGAATGGAATCGATGGCATCGGCCACCGCGCCTTCGAATTCTTCATCGGTCATCGCATACATGGCGCCTCCGACATCCTCGCATCAGTATTTATTATGCACCACTTCGGCGAAACCGCGCAGCCCGCGCACCTCAAGCGTAACCGGGCCGCCATCTTCGCCTTCCACCGTCACGCGTCCATCATAGAGCCCGAAAACCTGATGCTGGTCGGTGAGGATGGGGCCGACATGCGCGCAGTCCGCCCGGTCGATATCCGGGGTGAACGTCAGATCGAACATGCCCTCATCATCGCGCATGCGCCAAGGCTCCATGAGACTGTAGAACCCATCGCGAACCGGTATGCCGAAATCAAGGCGGCCGAGCTTGGTGGCACAGCCGTCGCAGAACAGCATGTTCTCGCTGGCCGCCGACGTATCGCCGAACCCGTATCCGATGTTCATTCCGAACGCATGGGACGAACCTGCCGAATCGAAGGCGCAGCCCTGGGCGGCACCCCAGAACCACGTGTTGTCGTACGTCCACACGCCACGGCCCCAGTCAAGCAGCCCAAGGGCATCATCCGGCGAGAAGCCATGCACTTCGCTTCCCAGCTGCACGGTTCCTCGGGCGCGCATGCCGATGATCTTGCGGTTGTAATAGAAGGCGCGGTCCTTTTCTGCCCACGGTGTGGCTATGACCATGGAATCGCGCGGCGGGCAGTCAAGCGTGATATGGGCGGTAAGCGTCTTTCCGTCAGCGAAACTGCGGTAGGTCACCTTCATCTCGCGGACCCCGTCATGCGTCGCTATGCGGACCTGAACACGGTCATCGCCGCATTCGACCACGCCTTCGTCTGAATCTTCGGGCATATGGAACTTGCCCAGGGTCAGAGGCACAATGGAGCTTTCCGTGATGAAGAGGCCCTGTTCGAAGTCGAGAAGCGACGCGGAGAGCAGGCCCAGGTACCCAAGATCCGAGACGGTGATGGCGAATGCCATGCGCTCATCTTGAACAAGAAAGTAATCCCATTCCTTGATGCGCCACGAAGCCGCGCCCACATCGGAGCGAACATAGCGCAGAAGAGGACTGAAGGCATAGCCGCTCTCACGGAGACGGCCGTCCGCCAGAAGCGCACCTTCCCGGTCAATGCGATGCTGCTCAGCGCGCGGACAGCCGCAAAGGCCATCGATGGATGCCGCGGGCGCCTTGCGGGCAGCGGGCTTTTCTGCAAGCTTCGCCCCGAGGATGCGGGGGCCTGCGTTTGAAGCGGCGGTTTCGGTCATTGCGGACTCCTTCTAACGGGTTTCAAGCGCGATGGCACGCACCACGGCATCGGTCACGGCCAGAACCTGCTCATAGTCGGACACGGTCATGAGAACCTTGCCCTTGAAGCCATATTCGGTGATCTCGGAGAAGCGGACCTTCACATCCCCTTCCAGCGGGCACACCCGCTCAGCCGCCTTTCTGGCCGTTACGCAGATGCGCTCGGCCACATCATCGAGCGGCTCATCGGTAGCGGTGACCGAAAACGGGACAGCCAAGGCACGGAGATTGATCTTGTGGACCAGCGCCGTCTTCGAGATGACGCTGTTGGGGATGACTATCTCCTCCCCCACCAGATTGCGGATGCGCGTATGGCGCCACGTCACGTCCTGGACAATGCCGGCTTCGGTTCCCACTTCGATGTATTCGCCCGGCGTGACCAGGCGCATGAACGTCATCTGGATGCCGCCGATCAGGTTGGACAGCGTGTCCTGGAAGCCGAGCGACAGCGCGATGCCGCCGACGCCCAGGGCTGCGATGGCCGCATTCACGTTGACGCCGAAGCATGTGTCAAGAACGGTGCAGATGCCGATGATCCACACGACGCCGCGCACGATGTTGACCACGATGGAGCTGTTGGGCAGTTCCACCTCATCACGGTTGAGGAAATGGCGCAGAGCCTTCGTCACGATATGGGCAACGGCTCCCGTGATGACCAAGATGACGGCGCCGACCAGCACATCGGCGGCGAATTCGTTGTTCGTGATGCGTTCGGCCAACGCAATGATGGAATCGAAGTCCACGGCCACGCTCCTTTCGGCACCCGCACGAGCCGGCACCGGCGCAGCCTGCGCGCGCTACCAGCTTTCGGGGATGTCGAACTCGAAGGTTTCTGTTCCGTAGAGGATAACGCGTCCGCACGCCGCCGTCTGCGCTAAATCGATAACGCGCTGGTTTGCCGACCCCTTCCACATAAGTCCCAGCGAACGCTGCGCCTCACAGAAAGGACCGTCCACCAAGACATCGCAAACCTTGAGCAGATCCCGGCCCGCCTGTCCGCAATGCCCTGCAGCTATCTGCTCATAGGTGTACCCCGAATAGATCCACACCGAAAGCCCGCGCTGCTTGCACTGCCGCGCAATCTCCAGGCACGCCTCCGGCTGCTCGAAAGGCTCGCCGCCCGTGAGGGTCACGCCCGACGCAGAGCTGCTTGCAGCGATCTGCGTGCAGATGGCCTCGGTCGTGGAAGCGAAACCACCGTCCACGGGTTGACTTTCGGGGTTATGGCAGCCGGGGCAATGATGGCTGCAGCCCTGCACGAAAACGGAGAATCTCAGGCCCGGACCGTCGACGATGCTGTCATCGACGGTCCCGTACATGCGGATATCCATGGCTCGGCGCCTAGTCCACTTCGACGCGATGCTTGACGCGATCGCGTTCTTCAGCGGTCTTCGCATCGTTCCAACGGTCCATGGTGCCCACCAGGTAACCGGTGATGCGACGGATACGCTCGAAGGGAACGGAGTGCTCGGATTCACTGCGACCGCACTTCGGACACACATCCCCGATGATGCCGTTGTAGCCGCACACCGGATCGCGGTCCACAGGATGGTTCACCGAACCGTAGCCCATACCCGCCTCCTTCATGTGGCGGATCACCGCTTCGAAGGCGTCCAGATTCTCAGTCGGATCGCCATCCAGCTCGATGTAGCTGATGTGGCCGGCGTTGGTGAGCGCATGGTAGGGCGCTTCGATGTCGATTTTGTCGAAGGCGTTGATGTCGTAGTAGACCGGGACATGGAAGCCGTTGGTGTAGTAGTCGCGGTCCGTCACGCCGGGAATGGAGCCGTAGCGCTTGCGGTCCATGCGGACGAAGCGCCCGGAGAGTCCTTCGGCAGGCGTTGCGAGCAGCGTGTAGTTGAGCTTGCGCTTCTGGGAGAGCTTGTCCAGGTAGGCGCGCATATGGCCCACGATCTCCAAGCCCAGCTTCTGGCTCTCAGGACTTTCGCCATGGTGCTTGCCCGTGAGGGCCACGAGCGTTTCCGCCAGACCGATGAAGCCCACCGACAACGTACCGTGCTTGAGAACCTCTCGCTGCTCATCTGTGGGCTTGAGCTTTTCGGAATCTATCCACACGCCCTGGCCCATGAGGAACGGCGCGTTGTAGACGTGCTTGCGGCACTGGATTTCGAAGCGCTCATCGAGCTGATGGGTGGCAAGGTCCAGCTTGGAGTCAAGCAGGTCGAAGAACAAATCCACATCGCCTTTCGCCTTGATGGCAAGGCGCGGCAGATTGATGGACGTGAAGCTCAGGTTGCCGCGGCCGGGGACTATCTGACGGTCGGGGTCGTAGACGTTGCCGATCACGCGCGTGCGGCAGCCCATGTAGGCAATCTCGGTCTCAGGCGTGCCTTTGTAGTACTGGAGGTTGAAGGGCGCATCCTGGAAGCTGAAATTGGGGAACAGGCGCTTGGCGGAGCAGCGCATGGCCAACTTGAACAGGTCGTAGTTCGGATCGCCGGGATTGTAATTGACGCCCTCTTTCACGCGGAAGATCTGCACGGGGAAGATGGGGGTCTCACCGCGGCCCAGACCCTGCTCGGTTGCCAAGAGCACGTTCTTGATGACCATGCGGCCTTCGGGCGAAGTGTCCATACCGTAGTTGACCGACGAGAAGGGCGTCTGCGCGCCGGCGCGGCTGTGCATGGTGTTGAGGTTGTGGATCAAAGCCTCCATGGCCTGATAGGTGGCACGGTCGGCGTCCTTGAAGGCGTTCTTGGACGCATAGGCCACCCCGCGCTCGATGACGGCGTCGGAGATGCCCTCGCGGGCAAGACCCGCCTTCAGCTCATCGGTAAACGCAAGATCCGTCTCCAGGGAAGCCCACACACCCGTTTTCTCCTCTGCAGCAGCAAGGCAGCGCTCGGCAAGGTCGCGGCAATCTTCGCGATCGGCAAGAAGGTCCAGCGCTTCGGCCAGATGCTTCTTGAACAGGCGGCGATAGGTCTTGCGCACGCCTTCGGCCAGGCCGTAATCGAAATCGCAGATGGACTGCCCGCCGTGCTGATCGTTCTGGTTGGATTGGATGGCGATGCATGCCAGCGCGGAATAGCTGGAGATGTCGCTCGGTTCGCGCAGCACGCCATGGCCGGTGGAGAAGCCGCCCTTGAACAGCTTGCGCAGCTCGATTTGGCAGCAGGTGGTGGTCAGCGTGTAGAAGTCGAGGTCGTGGATGTGGATATCGCCTTCGGCATGGGCCTTCGCGAACTTGGGGTCGATGACGCACATCTCATAGAACTGCTTTGCGGATTCGCTGCCGTATTTGAGCATGGTGCCCATGGCGGTATCCGCATCGATGTTGGCGTTCTCGCGCTTCATATCGGAATCGGACGCCTTGGAAAACGTGATGTCCTTGAGCGTCTGGAATATGCGGCTGTTCACATCACGGGCGCGGCTGCGCTCGGCGCGGTAGAGGATGTACGCCTTCGCCGTCTGGGTGAAGCCCTCATCGATGAGCGCCTCCTCCACAAGGTCCTGGACACCTTCGACCGTAGGCGTGCCCTCGATGGCGCCGCCCTCGATGCGCGAGACCACGTCCTGCGCAACCTTTTCAGCAACCTGGCGCGACTGCATGGCGCCGGAGGCAGTGAAGGCCTTCTCAACGGCATCCACGATCTTCTCGATGTCGAACCGCGCCGTCCGCCCGTCGCGTTTGATGATGGTTTCGATCATGATGCCTCTCCTTTGCGATAGTGCTTGCAATGGGCGATGGTGCCGTCGAAGTCCCGACATAGGGACTCGAACATGCGCTCCGCCTCAAAGGCCCCGGCCGTCTCAAAGCGCACAGAACCAAGAGCGGCTGCTCTGCTGCAAGCTTCATTCGTGACGAGCTGGGGTTTTGTCGTTTTCCACAGGTTTCCACCGATTCCACAATATGTTGTGTCATACAGCGGAATCGTTGGATACATATGGTAGTTTTTGAAATCCGATAAAACAAGGATTGACCTTGAGCGAGCTTGTGCATGTCGGCAGAAGGACGCATCCTGCACACATGGGGCGGCCTACTCCACGGTGCCGTACACGTAGCCCCACCCGTGGCCCGCTATGGATGAATTGAGCTGATCGCACAGCTGGATGCGCGTGTAGTTTCCCGGAGGCAGCAGCTCGACGATTTCACGCAGATCGGACGTCAGATCGAACGTCTCGGCCGCAAGCACGACATCGAGCCTGCGGACGATGCCGGCATCCCTGAAAAGATGGTCCACCACACGCTGCATGTCCCCGTAATGCTCGCTGCGTTCGAGAATGGCCATGGCTCACCCCTACCTGCGTGCGTCAAGACCGGTGACCACCAGGGCCATCGAGCCGGTGTATGCGGGAGTTGCCTGCCCGACAACGCGCAAAAACTGCACGCCCGCAGCGCACAGATGGGCTGCGGCATGGACAAGGTCATCCGGCATGGGGTAGGGATTGCCTTCGACGTTTCCGCCCAAAGACGCGCGGCGGCGTTCGGCGGAGGTGGGCTGGAACACCCTGATCTGGGCCAGAAGAGGCGCATCGGTTGCCTGAGCGGCCGCGCGGGCCGTATCCGCCGCCGAAACGGGATCGGCCGACGTGGTGAAGCCGTAGACATCGGCGCCATCCCCAAGCTGGGAGATGGCATCCGCCAGCATGGTGCCATGGCCTTCGACCATGCCCTGCCCATCGACATCGAACGAGGCGAAGATGGGGCGCGCACTCACGCTGCGGACGCCTTCGATGGCGCAGCGCATATCGCAGACGCCGTCCATGCCGTTGAGAAGGAAGGCGTCCACCCCTTCGTCCCCAAGAGCGCGCGCAGCGGCGGCGTACTGGTCTACGCTCTGCTTCACCGAAGCCGTGCTGGACGGGTCGAGCGGCAAGCCGGTGGGCCCGATCTCGCAGATGAGGTGCTGCGGGGAGCACTCGCGGGCAACCTTGACGGCCGCCTGCGCGATTTCCGCCTGGCGATCCTCCATGCGCTTGTGCGCCAAACGGGACGCGCATATGCCCTCGGTGTTGGCAACCAGGCACTGAGCGCCGGCGGTGAGCTGCATCTTGAGGGCATCGCGCACCGTATCGGGCTCGAGCAGGTTCACGAATTCGAGGTCCTCAGCCACATCCACCCCTTGCTTTTCGAGCACATAGGATATGGGGGCGGAGAGGGTGAGCATGTCATGATGGAAGCGCAATTCGATATCGGCCATGTTCGTTCCTAACGCAGATTGCGGGCGGCGCGGTCCAAGCCGGCTGCGGCTTGCCGCCCTCGGATGACAGTGGTTCACTTAAGGATATTACCCGTTGAAAGACGCTGTTGGCAACCTCGCAGATGCCGCATCGGTCGGCGGCGAGAAGAGATGCACCCTGACGTTGACGGCCTGTTACGTCATAGAAAAAATGGGTCTTGACAATTCGCCGTCATTCAATTCATGAGACCTCCACAGGCACATCATACGGTCTTGAAAACCGACTTTTATAATAGCAACTGCAAGCGCAAGGCTCCCCTCCTTCACTTGCCTGCTATCCAAGCAGAAACGGTGCCATAGAGCACCGATCATCCCCCTCCTTGTGTGAGGTCCGGCTCCCCTCCGGACCTCGACCCTTCCAAAAAGCCCGGCTCCCCTCCAGGCTTTTCCTTTTTCCTTAAGGTCTTTTCCGGCGCACAGACAATCGCACAGAATCAGGCCAGCATCTCACGGGCATGCGCAAGAGCCGCCTCGCTGGAATCGCCTGAAAGCATGCGGGCAATCTCTTGCACGCGACGCTCCCCCTCAAGTTCCGCAAGATGCGTCACGGGTACGTCTCCGTCCGTCTTGCTGACCAGATAATGGCATTGCGCTCGGACGGCAACCTGGGCAAGATGAGTCACCACGATGACCTGGCGGGTTTTCGCCAAATCCGCAAGGACGTCGGCTAGGGCCACGGCAGTGGCGCCGCCCACCCCGGCATCCACCTCATCGAAGACAAGCGTCTCCGCCGTATCGCAGGTTCCCAGCACAACCTTGCAGGCAAGCATCACGCGGCTCATCTCGCCGCCGGAGGCTATGCGCGCAAGCGGCCTGGCCTGCATGCCGGCACCGGGCCTGTAAAGAAACTCCATCGAAGCGGGGCGGGCGGCACTCCACTGGGTACGGGGAAGCTCCGTGAATTCGCACACAAGAGATGCAGACCCCATCTCAAGCCTGGCCATCTGCTCGCAGACAGCCTGCACGAAGAGGGGCGCGGCACTGCGGCGGGCGTCCGTAAGGGCGCAGGCGGCCTTCGCCAAGCGCTCCTCCGCCTCGACGACGGCACGCTCCGCCTGCGCTATGACAGCCTGCGAATCATCAGAGAGGCGAACGGTCTCCTCGGCTTGGGCCCTGCGCGCGAAAACATCTCCCATGGACGGGCCGAAGGAGCGCATGAGCCCCTGCAGAGCCGAAGCGCGCTCCTGCATGCCGGCCAACTCGCCCGGATCGAATTCGACCCCGTCCCGGTAAGCGCGCATATCGCGCGCGACATCCTCGAGGGCAAACGACGCTTCCCTGAGCGTGCGCGCCGCCGCGGCCAGATCGGAATCGATTCCCGCAACGCCATCGAGCGCCGATGCCGCAGCATTGACCAACCCCAAAGCCCCTTCGCCCGATTCGCCCGCCAAAGCCGCATAGGCCGCATTGGCCGCCTGCGCCAGGGATTCAGCGTTTTCAACAAGGGGAAGACGCGCCATCAGCTCTTCGTATTCACCCTCACAAGGAGCCAGCTCATCGATGCGGGCAAGGGTGAACCGGGCGTCGTCGAGCGCGGACGAGGAGCTATGCGCTGCCGCGATGACCCGCTCAAGTTCGGCTTGCGCCTCTTTGGCGCACTGAAACGCGGAAGCATATTCCCCAAGCGCAGGCGCAACCGTGTCATGCGCCCAGGCATCGAGCATCTCAAGATGGGAGGATGCCGAAAGCAGACGCTGGTGCTCATGCTGTCCGCATAGATCGATAAGGGAACCCGCTTCATGCGCCAGCTGCTTGTTGGCTGCCATGGCGCCGTTGACCTTCGACCTGCTGCGGCCGTCAGAGCCCAAGCGACGCACAACCACGATGCCGTCATCGTCTCCGGAGAGATCCTGGGATCCCGATGCGGAAAACAGCCGGGCTTCGACCGTGGCCGCGTCAGCCCCATCACGCACCATGGACGCATCTGAGCGTTCCCCCATGATGAGCTTGAGAGCCGAGATGAGAGCCGTCTTGCCGGCACCCGTTTCACCGGTCAGCACCGTCAGCCCCGATGCGGGGCGGAACACCGCATCGTCGATCAGAGCGATATTCTGCACATGCAGCTCATCAAGCATTCCTGCCTCCGGTCCCTTCGCAAAACCGCCCGCATTACCGGCCTGGAATGCGCAGCGGACACATCTTTCCCGATGCATTATCGCGCACCCGTCCGCGTTTTCAGCGACGAAATGCCCATCTGAGGCAATGGGGTGAGAACCGGTGGGAAAACGGACAGGTCCGGACAGGAGACGGTCACAAGCCGGGCAGCGCCGGATAAGGTCCGAATCGAAGAAAGCATGAAGCCGAAACAGGCGAAGGGGAGCTTGGCGGCTGAATGCGCCGGCAAAGCCGGCGCGAGCCACAACAAAGAAGAAATGCAAGGGGGCAGGCGAGTGCGTATATGCTGGCTTTCCCGCTGCGTATATCCAAGAAAACCCGCCCCACCGAGCAATGGGGAAACCCGCGTAGTCCTTAACGGCTGCTGTCTTCCGCGTTAGTTTCCGTAATGCATATTATAGCATATCAGATACTTAGATTTTACTTGATGTTTGATATATTTCAGAAACTTAGTTTCCTAATGTTTCTATGAGCATGACCGACGAAGGTGCGCTACCATCATCATGCCGGTTAACGCCGCCACAGGCTTTACGGCACACGCACCGCACGCCCGAAGGCGAAATCCGAAGCGACAGGAGAATCGATGACCGCTGACGAAAACGCAATCCGCCTGACCCCTGACGCCCGCAGACACATGCTGCCCGTGCTGCCGGGGCAACCTGCTGACACCTCCTACGGGGTGATCTCCAGCGGCGTGGACATGCCGCGCGACGGCCTGTGCTACATCGTGCAGTTCATCGGATCCGGCACGGCGCAGATACTCGCCTACGCCGACGAATACGGGCGTATCTTCGAGACTTCCCAACCGGAGAAGATTCCTCCCGCACGCTACCCCAGCGTGACCATCCTCAACTACTCGGACGTAAGCGCCATAGGATGCGTGAACGTCATCGATTCCGAAGGGACGGGCCACAGGATCGCCGAGCTCCAGCGTGAACTGGCCGGATACCGTTTCATCAACACGCGCGTGAGCATGCCGGACCTGCCCAAAACCGACCTTCGCGGCACCTGCGGCATCGCCTATCTGGCATTCCGGTATTTCCCGCACATCAACGGAACGGACGCCGCAATCCCGCACATTGCAGATGTGATCAAAATCCTGCGCGACCATCCCCCGCTCGAAGCCTTCCGCACCATCTCCGAGCAATCCCGCACGGCACGTGCCACCGTCGGCGCAAGGCCGCTCGCCCTGGTCGACTACCTTGCAGCCCAACTGGACGAAACGGGGCTCACCTCCCCCGATCCGACTGTGCTTGGCGAAGGTGACGGCGCCTATCCTGCGCAGATGCTCCGCCTTGCCAGGCTCGAAGCCTATTCGGACACGTTCTACGTTGATTTCGACGCGAAAACCGCTTCACCGGATGCCGCACGTGCACTCCTCGGCGCGGAATCCGCCCTCAATCGCTTCATGGCGCTTGCCCGCTGGGCGGAAGAGGAGGGAACCGTCGAATCGCTCACCCTCCAACAGTGCGCCGATGCCGACAGATGGCTGCGCGACCGCATCTGCATGCAGGCGCCCGACCCCTCGGCCGCTTTGCACGGGCGCCGCGAGTGGGCCACGCGCATGGCGCTGGCAACAACCATCGAGAAGCTCAGGCTCCCGTTGCGCACCGAAAGCTCCTTTCGCCTTGACCTGGCGAAGGGGGCGCTTGCCATGGATGTCATGTGCCCGGATTCCTCCCTCATGCCATCCGTGGAGCAAGGCGGGGCCGGCGCGGTCGCGCAAGCTGACGCGGCAGCCCAAACCGACGAGGCGCGCAATGCGGATGAAGCGCGATACGCCGCCCATGTCGCACTGCTCTATGCCGCCTGCGGATTTTCGGCCAATGCGGCAATAACCTCAGTCCTCGCGAACGTATGGAGAAGCGCCCCGGGCGCCGAGGCCGAGTGCATCGTCACGCTGGATTGCACGCGCCAGGCGTTCGAAGCGCTCTTCGCCCGTGAGCCCGAGCGCGTCTTCGCCGATCCCTTCGCGGCGCTCACGGACCTTGATGCGGCATTCCGCTTCGCTGCAGGCTTCCACCTTGAAGCCGTCGAACCGAAGGCCAGCATCCACGATGCGCTCTACTGCCCCGAGAAGCGCTTCGTCGACGTGGACGAATGCGATGCCGAATTCGATGCCGAAACGGCGGAACTGCTGGGCGCAGCGCGCGTGAGCGACCTCAGCATCTTCGAAGACCGCCAGCGACGCGGATTGGCCGATAGCATCCTAGCCGCCCTGGAAAAGGGCCCTGACGAGGGCATTGCGGCCGCCAAAGACATCCACGACCGCACGGAAAACGTGCTCATCCGCGGCGTCTGCGACCGCGTCATGAAGGGCATCGCCGACGGGGAAATCGACGCAGGGTCGTATCTGGAGCTGCATGAGGCGTTCGCCGACCTCTACGGCCTCAAAGCCGCACGGATGAGGGCGGACAAGCTGATGGAGACCGACCAGGATTCGGCCCAACCGCTCTTCGAGGATATCGTGCGCGTCTCAGACGCGGGGCGTTGGTTCGAGGACACGCCCCGGACCTGTTACCGGTTCTTCGACTCCTATCCCGCCCGCGTCTTGATGGCGAAGATCGAACCGGAAGAGAAACGGCGCATCCTCCCCTTGGCCGATGAGGTCTTTCTGGCCCACGACCGGCTGGCGTATCTGCTCTGCGACTCCTTCGACGCCGGCACGTTGGGGCTTCAGCACTCAGATGCCGCCTGCGCCATGGCACCCACGCAGACCTCGTGTTTGGCACATGCCGCACGCACCTATTACTTCCTCGGGGATTTCGCCTCGGAGATCAAGGAATGCAAGGCCCTGCTTGCCCGGACCATCAGCCGTCAGGAAGCGGCGCTGGCATACTACTGGCTGGGATATGCGTACTGGAAGACGGGGCGCCCGGAACTCGGCGCCATCTGCTATCGGCGCTGCATTGAAGCTGACGGGGAATACACCGCCATGGCAATCGAGGAGCTTGAGGACCTGAGGTCGGAGAACAAGGCGCTGAGGCCTTTGGACCGGCAGCAGGAGGACGCGCTGCTGGATGAAGAGGGTGTGCCGCATCGGGCTGCTCGGGAGAATGCGGAATTCCTGCTGCGTGCGGCACAGGGCGCAGTGGATGCGGAATCGTTCACGCTGGCCCGGACGCTGCTTGCGGCCGCCATCCCCCATATCCGCGACGACGCCCTCTACCCGGTGTTCAGATCCCTGGAGCCTTAAGCGGACGGCAAACCAAGAGACGAAGGATTCAACCATGGACGAAAAGACATCTGCAAGCGCTGCGGCATCGCAGACCGAAAGCGCACGGCAGCATCTGTGCGCGCGGCCTGAAGCCAGCGCCCCCGCACCGCGCAGCCCCTACCTGCGCGCGGCGAACGAGGACGATGACGGATACGACCCCTATTCGGATAGGCGGCCCGAACCTGAGCCGCTGTTCGAACGCGACCCCTGGCGCTAGGCCAGGCGCGCGGCCACGGGCTCAACCGAGAGCACGTCGGCAAATCCGCTGCAAACATACGTGGGGTTCTGCTCGCGAAGAACCTCTTCGGAGAACATGCCCCACAAAGCGGCAACCGTAGCGCATCCCGCACCGCTACCGGCCTGCATGTCGAAGGGACTGTCGCCAACATAGATGCATTCATCAGAGGAAACGCCCAGAAGTTCGGCACCATGGGCCACGGGGCCCGGCTGCGGCTTGTGTTCGGGAAAGTCATCGGCACCCACCAGGCACGAGAAGCGGTCCATCACGCCCAAGATCTCAAGCCCATGCTGAGCGGCGGCGTGGCGCTTCGACGTGACCACGCCCAGCTTGAAACCGGCGGCATCAAGCGCCGCAAGCGTTTCAGCCACACCATCGAACAGCGAGACCATGTCATCGTGCAGGATGGCGTTATGGCGGCGGAATTCCGCAAGAAGCTCCTCGTGCACGGCGGGATCATCGGTGTAGTCCCACATCTGCACTTCAAGAGGCAGACCCACCTTCGCCATCAGCACCTCTTCGGGGATTTCGCGCCCCAGCACCGTACGCACGGTGTGCTGGAACGTTGCCAGAAGCAGGTCATGGGTATCGACGATGGTGCCGTCGTTATCGAACAGGATCGCCTTGAGCTCGGCCATGGTTGCAACCTTTCATGAGAAACCGCCCTCCCCCGCGGTCCGCCTGCGCAGACGCATCGGATAGAATGGACGGCGAAACGATGATTTCAGCGCCGCCCCGGACGGCAGGCGCGGATGAAGCGTACCAGAAAACCGGCTCCCGGGCACGCCGCCCATGCGGAGCCCACAGAAAAAAGGAGGCGCCATGCGCGCTTTGATCCAATGCGTCAGCGAGGCATCGGTGACAGTCGAAGGCCGGATCACCGGTTCCATCGGCCGGGGAATGCTGGTCTTTTTGGGCGTAGGCCACGGCGATACCACCGAGCAGGCCGATAAGCTGTGGAGCAAGATCTCCAAGATGCGCATCTTCGAAGATGCCGACGGGAAAACCAACCTGTCCCTGGCAGACATCGGCGGCGAGGTGCTTGTGGTCAGCCAGTTCACCTTGTACGCGAACTGCCGCAAGGGCAACCGACCCTCGTTCACGGCAGCGGGCAACCCTGATGACGCGCGCCGCCTCTACGAGTACTTCGCCGAATCCGTGCGCCGCGACACGGGCAGGGTCCAAACAGGCGAATTCGGCGCCATGATGGACGTTGCGCTTATCAACCGGGGACCGTTCACCATCTGGCTCGACACCGACGAGCTCTAGGGCGCGCGGCCGTGCTCTAACCAGCGCTTACGGGCCGCCGCTGGAAAGCCGCACGCACGCTCGCAGCGCATCCCGTCTCTTCAAGCGCCGACTCCAACGCGCGCACGGGCAGCGTGTAATCGTTGCTGTTCTCGGAGATGTGCATGGCAACCACGGCTTCAAGCCCGCTGTGGGCAAGAAGGGCCAGGTCGGATGCAGCCTGCTCATTGGAGAGATGCCCCGCATCCGAGGCGATGCGCCGCTTGACATGAGAGGGGTACGGCGCCGCTTCGAGCATGCGGACATCGTGGTTCGCCTCAATGGCAAGCACCCTGCAACACGACAGCGCCTCATGGGCCGAGGCCGTGACCGTCCCCGTATCCGTCATGAAACCCAGGGCATCGCCGTGCGCGTCCATGATGCGGAAGCCGAACGACTGGACAGCGTCATGGGAAGTCTGAAACGCGCGCACGCAAAGCCCCGAGCCCTCGATTGGAAACTCCGCGCCGTCTTCAAGCAGCGGCATGGCTTTGCACAGCCCGCAGACAGAAGCCGCATCCTTGCTTGCCTGCAGCACCTTCGCCCCTGAGATCAGCGGAAGGTGCGCGATCCCCAGCTTGGCAAGCCCGCGCATCACCACGCCCAGACCCTTGGTATGGTCGGCGTGCTCATGGGTGACAAGGACGGCGCGCAGGTCCGCAGGATCGAACCCGCATGCGGCGCACCCTTCGAGAAACGCCTTCTTGGTCACGCCGCAGTCGATCAGGATTCCCTGACCTGCTTCGGCGTCTTCGACTATGGCGGCATTGCCCTTGCTGCCGCTTGCCAGCACGTGGAGCTTCAGCATGGCCGGCTAGAAGGGTGCGTCGAAAGGCTCTGAAACGAAAATGCCCTCAGAGCCGCGCATCAATTCGGTCAAACCGGCCACCAGCGGACCCTGCGTGCCATCGAGCATGCGCACCGTAACAGACACCGTATCGGTGAACTGCGTGTCTTTGGTCTTGGCGCCCGCATCGGATGCCAGACGCATGGCCTGGTCGTAAAGCGGGTAGGCCAGATTGACCCGGATGTCCACGCAGCGCGAGACCACCACCAGCTCGGCGGCCTGGATGGCGGCCTGCGTGGCCTGGGTGTAGGCGCGCACCAATCCGCCCGTGCCAAGCAGCACGCCGCCGAAATAGCGCGTGACCACGGCAACCACATCCGTCAGGCCCGCATGGGTCAGCGCCTCAAGCGTTGGCAGGCCGGCCGTTTTCTGCGGCTCCCCGTCATCGGAGTAGCGCACGCGGCCCGAAGCACCCGCGCCGCCCTCGCGCAGCACGTAGGCGTAGACGTTGTGGCGGGCCATGCGGTTGGCGCTGCGGATCTCATCCAGGAAGGCCAAGGCCTCCTCTTCGGTCTGCACGTGGGCAAGACTCGCTATGAAGCGGCTCTTCTTCTCTTCTATCTCGGCCGTAGCGCGGCCTTCTATGGTGGTGTATGCATTCATGTCCACAACTATAGCAGAGCCAAGGCACCGACGTGGTACCATGGAGCACGTTCGTTTCGCAGAGAATTCCGCACATGACTTTTAGAGAGGTGCTTCATGTCCAACGAAGGAAGCTTCGAGGCAAGCCTCAAGCGCAGCAACGCCATCCGCGCCGATATCGCTGAAAACGCCGGCAACTACCGCATGCTCACCGGCGACCGTCCTACGGGCCGTCTGCATCTGGGCCATTACTTCGGCAGCATCATGAACCGCGTGGCCATGCAGAATGCAGGCGTGGACTCGCTGGTCCTCATCGCCGACTACCAGGTCATCACCGACCGAGACACCACCGAGCACATCCAGGACAACGTCTACAACATGGTGATGGACTATCTGGCCGCAGGCATTGACCCGAAGAAGACGGTCATCTTCACCCATTCCGCCGTCCCGGCAATCAACCAGCTCATGCTGCCGTTTCTGAGCCTGATCACCGAGGCGGAACTGCAGCGCAACCCCACGGTCAAATCCGAGATGGAGGCAAGCGGCCACGAACTCACAGGCCTTCTGCTCACCTACCCTGTGCACCAGGCATGCGACATCCTGTTCTGCAAGGCCAACATCGTGCCTGTAGGCAAAGACCAGCTGCCCCACATCGAAGTGACCCGCCAGATCGCGCGCCGCTTCAACAAACGCTACGGCAACGTGTTCCGCGAGCCCGAGGGCATCCTCTCCGACGCCATCGAGATCCCCGGCCTGGACGGACGCAAGATGTCGAAGAGCTACGGCAATTCCATCATGCTGTCCGCCACTGCGGAAGAAACGGCCAAGCGCATCAAGAAAAGCCCTACGGACTCGGAGCGCCGCATCACCTTCGACAAGGAGAACCGTCCCAGAGTTTCTGCGCTGCTGACCACCGCCGCACTGTGCACGGGCCGCAGTGAAACCGACATCGCCGAAGAGATAGGCGATGCAGGCGCGGGCGCACTCAAGGCCTACGTCACCCAAAGCGTCAACGACTTCCTTGCCCCCCACCGCGAGCGCCGCGCAGCCTTCGAGGCGGATCTTGACTACGTCAAAGATGTCCTCGCCGACGGCAACAAGCGCGCAAATGCAATTGCCGACGCAACGCTTCAGGAGGTTCGCGAGGCGATGGGCATGGTGTACTAGCCCAAAACCATCCACCCGAAACCGGAAACCGCACAA
Organism: uncultured Eggerthellaceae bacterium; assembly: GCA_937892845.1. GTDB lineage: Bacteria > Actinomycetota > Coriobacteriia > Coriobacteriales > Eggerthellaceae > Slackia. The sequence continues at coordinate 130,244 of CALBGP010000032.1, forward strand.
AGGGGGCGGGACGCATTCAGACAGCATCCCGCCCCCTTTCGCTTTCTCTTTCGCGCACACGGGCAAGCTCAGGTGCGCACCCCGCCGAAGCGCCGCACCCCCCCCATGCGAGCGCATGCAGCCCTGCGTGTCCGAGAAATCGTCCGCACCCCCTCAGGACTTGCCGAGCATGATGCGGATGATCTCCTTGTCGGTCTCGCCCATGCCTTGCCGCGCAAGCTTGCCGATGTTGCTGATGGTGTTCTCAACGCCCTTCGCCACGATTCCGTCGCCACCGCGGAACTGGTCTCCCGCCTGGAACATCTCGTAACCCATGATGCCGGCGCTCACCGCCATGGCAATCTTCGCCGCGCATGAGGCCTTGGCCCCATCGCAGATGGTGCCGGAAAGGATGGCCACGGAGTTGACCAGCGTATGGGCGATCTCCCGGAACCTGCCGCCATTGAGATAGCAGATGCCGCATCCGCATCCGCAACCTGCGCTGATGGCGCCGCAATATGCCGAAAGACAGCCGATTCCCGTCTTCTGGTGGATGGACACCAGGTCGCTGACCAACAGCGCGCGCAGCATCTCATCTTCGCTAGCACCTTTTTCGCGCGCGTAGACCGCCACGGGCACCGACGCCGTGATGCCCTGATTGCCGCTTCCCGAAAGAATGCACACGGGCATCTCGCAGCCGCTCATGCGGGCATCGGAACCGGCGGCCGCATAGGCCTGGGCACGGCGGACCACATCACCAGTACCGTCACCCATCAGCAGCTTGCCTATGCGCGCACCCCAGTCCCCCGTCAAGCCTTCCTCGGCGATGGCCATGTTGAGCTGCACCTGGCGCATCAACAAGGGTCTAACCAGGTCAAGATCCACTTCATCGGCGAAGGTCACGATGTCTTCCACGTTGAGCAGCGAGCGGTCCGCTGCCACGGCCGTAGGGCCGGAAACGGCATCGCATCCGCAAGCACCCTCAACGTGCACCTCTTCGGAAGCAAATGACCCGGCATCGCTGCGGCCATCCAACGAGGCCTCGATGACGTTGGTGTGCCGATCGGCAATGTGCACATGGGCACTGTGTCCTTGCGCGAAGGCATCCACCACCAGATCGAGGATGCGGCCGCTGTCAAGCTCGTTGACCTCGATGGGGACCTCATCCAGAATACGCTTGATGCGCACCGCGTCCTCGGACCCCAGCACGGAGAGCACCTCGAGCTTCAAGTCGGGACGGGCCGACACGGCACCTGCCGCAATGGCCGCCTCGATGCCCCGCAGGCCGCCCGTTGCGGGAACGACCACGCTCTTCACGTTCTTGATCAGGTTTCCGCTCAGACGCACATCGATGCGCTCAGGCTCCGTGCCCAGCAATGAAGCCGCAATGGATGAGGCGTAGGCGATGGCGATGGGCTCCGTGCACCCCATTGCCGCAACCAGCTCCTCCTCCAGGATCCCCACGTACGCACGAACGGTTTCTTCGGAAAGCGTCATCGCCATCCTTCCTCTCTCTTGTCAGAATCCATCGAAATGCGCGCTACTGCGCATCAAGATCGATGGTCAGGCCGTCCATGATGGTGTTCACCGTACGGACGGCGCACATCTTTCCGCACATGGTGCACGTACCCTCATTGGACGGCGGTGCACTTTCGAAATACTCGCGGGCGCGCTTCTCGTCGATGGCCAAGGAGAACATCTCCTCCCAATCCACACGGCGGCGGGCATCGCTCATACGGTCGTCCATATCGCGCGCACCGGGGATGCCCTTGACCATGTCTGCCGCATGGGCGGCGATCTTGGTGGCAACCAAACCGTCGCGGACATCGGAGACATCCGGCAGACGCAGATGCTCGGCAGGCGTCACGTAGCACAGGAAGTCAGCGCCAGACGATGCCGCAATGGCCCCGCCGATGGCCGCCGTGATGTGGTCGTAACCGGGAGCGATGTCTGTGACCAGGGGACCCAGCACGTAGAACGGCGCATTGTGGCACAGGCGCTTTTCGAGTTTCATATTCGCCGCGATCTCATCGAGCGCCATATGCCCCGGCCCTTCGACCATGACCTGGACGCCTGCATCCCACGCACGGCGGGTCAGCTTGCCGATCTCAATGAGTTCGGCGATCTGCCCGGCATCGCTGGCATCGAAGGTGCAGCCGGGACGCATGGCATCGCCGATGCTGATGGTGACGTCGTGCTCATGGAGGATCTCGAGCACTTCGTCATAATGCTCGTAGAACGGATTCTCGTTTCCCGTGGCTTCCATCCAGGCGAAGATCAGCGAGCCGCCGCGAGATACGATGTTCATGAGGCGGCCGGTCTCCTTGAAGGAATCCAGCACGCGCCTGTTCATGCCCGCATGGACCGTGACGAAATCCACCCCGTCTTCGGCATGCGCGCGAATGACGTCGAGGAAGTCTTGGGCCGTGATGCTGATCAGGGCTTTTTCGAGATACCCTATCGCGTCGTACATGGGCACGGTGCCTATCATGGCAGGCGAATTCTCCACGAGCCTACGGCGAAACGCCTGGGTTTTGCCGTGGTTGGACAAGTCCATGATGCCCTCGGCGCCCAGCTCATGGGCCACCAAGACCTTCTGCCACTCCATGTCCTCATCGGCCAAATCCCCGGAAATGCCCAGGTTGACATTGACCTTCGTGCGCAGCCCCTCGCCGACGCCGTGGGGCGAGAGCGCTGTGTGGTGGATGTTGGCAGGAATGGCGATGCGGCCCTGCGCCACGCCGTCGCGGATGAACTCCGGATCGCGGCCTTCCTTTTCAGCAACGATGCGCATCTGCGGCGTGATGACACCCGAACGCGCAGAATCTATCTGAGTCATGGTCATGGGCGGACTCCCTTCGCTGTCGTTTCCCATGGCGGCTTCCCAGGGGCCAAGACGGCAGACCCGTTGCGAACCTGCGCTTCGGCCCCCTTTGTTCTGTGGCGGAATTATACGGCATGGGAAAGACACGGCCGTCGGCAGCGCAACGTAACCGCGAAATCAGAATCCTGCGGACAGATATGCAGCATAAAACGGAAGGCGAACCAGCAGAGCACCCAGCAAGATCGCAGCCGCAGCACCCGCATGCAGGGCAAGAGCCACGCGCGATCCTGCGGGCAGGCGCAAAGCGGCCAGCTGCATGGCGAATGCGGCAATCCCCAGCAGCGAATGGAACAGGATATTCGCCCCGTAATCGGGCACAAGGGAAGAAGCGGTCATGACGTTGTTGGACACGGATTCAAGAAACGCCGCATGACCGAAGAGGAATACGGTCCCCACCAAGAGGAAGGCCAGCGACATGGACACGAACACCAGCTGCATGGTCCGGACGCGACGCGGGACTTCCTCTTGGGCACGGGAATGTGCAAAGACAGCCGCCTGGAGGGTAGCGGCGGCAAGACAGGGACCGGCGAAAAGGGCAGTGAGAGCAAGGTTCACAGGCGTCCTCCAGGTGTCCCACGACAAGACGGTGGGAACGGAATACGCCGTTGCCATGAACCCTACGAGGACAACCGATGAAACGACGGAGCAGATGAGCAGAGCCTTGGAAACCACTGCATGGGGTTTGATGCGAAACGAGTAGAGCCAGTACACGCCGGCGAAGAACAGAAACGCGACGGCCGCCACCACTTCATCCGACAGAGGGCTCCGGCCGATGCCCGAAATGGCGTGCAGCGCGTTTGCAGGCGTGCCCAGGTGCGTGGCCGCAGCCATGAACCCAAGCCAGCACAAGGCCAGCGGAATGGCCAGCATATGGTTGAGCCGCTCGACAAACGACGGCGACGCGCACAGCGCCACCGCCGCAGCCAGACACGCGAACGCTATGGCCGCAGACGGCGAAACAGCCGTGAAGACGGCCAGCGAATCTCCCGAGAATCCCCCCATGTCCATCATGGCGCCTAACGGTAGAAACGACGATGCGCAGGTGTGACGTCCAAAAGGCCGCGTAGATCGGACAGCGTGGCACGCGCCAGGACGGCAGCCGCGGCATAGGTGGGCGAATCGACGGACGAGTCGAAAAGATCCAGATAATGGTCAGACCACGTCAGCACATGATTCGCCAAGAGATCACCCAGCAGATCAGGGCGCGCCTGGGCCACCTCGGAGCACAGCATGAGAAGGTGGCCGAACTGGTCTTCCGGCTCCTTTTCCTCATACAGGCTGGAAACAGCATGCTCACGCATCCAGTTGCGCAGATCGAGCCACGTGCAGCCGTAGCGGACTTGATCGCGATCCATGTAGACCGAACCCCACGGGGGTGCAGGCAGGGATGCGGGGCCGCGGAACATGCGCGTGAATTCCGTACGAAGCGCATGGATGTCCTCGGATGCGCCCTCTTCGATGAGTTTGCCGGCGCGGGCGCGCTCATCATCGGTGCCGAAGGGCCAGTCGGACGCGACGTCCATGCCCCTCAGCATGGCGATGGCCTGCTCGGCTGCAGGCTCGTTGGGCTGCTGCAGAAAGCAAGCGCCCACGATCCCCAAGGCCGTATGGGCAGCCTGGATGAAGCCTTCGTCTGCAAGCAGCGCCTCAACCTGGGCCTGGGCGTCGTCTGCGACGGGAACTTCGACAGTGCTATCTTCAACCATATGCGATCTCCTTAACCCGCGATGCGCAACATCCGCATCATCGGATATCGTTGTTTCCAATTTCCTCCAGATTGCCTATGAACCCGGGCTCTCCGTCCGCGCGATCAGCAGCAGGTGAACGCTTGATCAGCAGATTCGGCATGGTGTATTCCGAAGACGGCAACGGCATGATGTCCGACACGGCATCAGCATGGCGCGCCGCCAGCTCGTCGATTTCGCCGAATTCGAGGGCGCGCAGCGGACAGGCCTCGACGCAGATGGGGCGCAATCCTGCGGCAACGCGCTCCGAACAGCCATTGCACTTCGAGCTCTGCTTGGCCTCAGGGTCTATGGAGGGGGCGTGATAGGGGCATGCGATGGTGCAATAGCCGCAACCGATGCACTTCTCTGAATCCACGCATACGAGCCCCAGCTCGTCTTTGTGCATGGCGCCCGTGGGGCACACGTGCATGCATTCAGGATGCTTGCAATGGTTGCAGGCAAGCGACACATGGTAAGCGTACATGGATGTTGAAACCGTGCCGTCAGGAGCCTGGACGCACGACCCGCCTTCGAAATCTATCACGCGGCGGAAACGGCGCCCAAGCGCCAGGTCCTTGTAGTCGACGCAGGCCATCTCACAGGTGCGGCAGCCCGTGCATCGGGTGTTGTCGAAGAAAAATCCCAGCATGGATGCCTTTCCTGATGAAAACGGATCGTTCAGCGATGCAGCCGTCTGCGCATGCTGCCTCGCATCATGCGCAGCAGACGGAGCACGGCGGCACACTGCCATTATCCCCTATAACAAGGAACCCCGCACCCGAGATGCGGATGCGGGGCCCCGAAATGTCAGTCGAACAGACTATTCCCAAGCGGAAACGCCGGTGACGGACTTCTCATTGGTGATGGCGCCTTCGGTGTCATCGGTGCCCTTGGCGGCAGGGCAGGCGTTGATCAGCAGGCTGGGCGTGGTCAGCGCAGGATCGGCCAGAGGCGCGATGCCGGCAACCGCTTCGGGATGGGCGGCACGCAGCTCTTCGATATCGCCGAACTCCAGAGCGCGCAGCGGGCATGCGTCCACGCAGATGGGGTTCTTGCCCTCAGCGATGCGGTCGCGGCACAGGTCGCACTTGTCAACCTTGCCGGTCTCGGCGATGGCCACAGGCACGCCATAGGGGCATGCGGTCACGCACTCGCCGCAGCCGGTGCACTTCTCCTGATCGATGAAGACGATGCCGTTCTCGTCCTTCTCGATGGCGCCCACGGTGCAGGCGTTGAAGCACATCGGGGAAGCGCAGTGGTTGCATGCAGCGGAGACGTGGTAGGAGAACACCGTGTTGGTGACGGTGCCGTCAGCGCCCTGCTCGCACTTGCCGCCTTCGTAGTCATAGATCTTGCGGAAGGCTTCGTTCTGGGAGAGATCCTTGAAGTCCTTGCAAGCCATCTCGCAGGTGCTGCAGCCGGTGCAGCGCGAGCTGTCGAAATAGAAACCGTACTGGGTCATTGCTCAATCCTCCCTTATGCCTTGGCAACCTGAACGATGAACGTGTGAGCCGGACCATTGCCCTTACCCAACGGGGTGGGATGGTAGGTGGTCAGCGTGTTCACGCATCCGCCGTGGTCGACCTTGTCGCCGTACATGTCGGCCTTGTGCCAAGAACCCTGCGGAATAGCCACGGTGCCGGGGATGATACGGCCGGTCACGTAGGCCTCGATGCGGATTTCACCTGCGGGGCTCTTGACGGAGACGGTGTCGCCGTTCTTGATGCCGCGAGGCTCAGCGTCAGCGGGGTTGATCCATGCGCGCTGGCGTGCAACCTGCTCGAGCTCGGGGATGAAGCCGAAGGACGAGTGGGTGCGGCTCTTGTGATGGAAGCCGGTGCCGTACAGCGGGAATTCCTCGGTCACGGAGCCGTAACCCTGGAAGCCGGGGTTGAAGACGGGGATCGGGTTGATGACGTCGCCCTCGGGAAGCTCCCACGTGGAAGCCAGCTCGGCCAGACGCTCAGAGTAGATCTCGATCTTGCCCGAAGGGGTCTCCAGCGGGTTGGCCTCGGGGTCATCGCGGAAGTCCTTCATGCCGATTGCGGTGGGCAGGGGCTTCTTGTAGGGGCCGTTGTTCTTGATCTCTTCGAAGGTGGGCATGTCGGGGAAGTCCGCCAGAACCTCTTCGCGGGTGGAGGTGTAGATCTCTTCGATCCACTGCTCCTGGGTCTTGCCCTCGGTGAACTGCTCCTTCAGACCGAACTTGTCGGCGATTTCGGCAGCCACGTCATAGCTTGTGCGGCACTCGCCTGCGGGAGCCTGGGCGGGACCGCCGACGGTGATGCCGGTGTACCACTCGGTGTAGCCGTTGCCGTACATGTTGAGCTGCTCGGCACGCATGGCGTCGGGGAGCAGGATGTCGGCGTACTTGGCGGAGTCGGTCATGACGGTATCCCAAACCAGGATGAACTCGCACTTGGACTCGTCGGAGAGGACCTCGTGGGTGTAGTTGATGTCACCATGCTGGTTGGTCAGGCAGTTGCCGGCATAGTTCCACAGGAACTTGATGTTGGTGGAAAGCTTCTCAGCGTTTTCCAGACCGGAGTTCAGAGCGGTCATCTCGGTGCCGTGGTCGATGGCGTTGACCCACTGGAAAACGGGGATGCGGGTCTTAACGGGGTTCTTGCCGCTGGGCAGACCGCCGCAGATACCCACGCTGGGATTGGCTTCACGCTGACCGGTGTTGGTGCCGGGCAGGCCGATCTTGCCCAGGACCACGGGGATCATGCAGATGGCGCGGCAGGCATCCTCACCGTTGGTGTGGCGCTGCGGGCCCCAACCCTGGCAGACGAAGGGAGCTTCTGCGTTCTCCAGGTCCTTGGCCAGCTCGCGGATCTTGTCGGCCGGGATCTGGGTGATGGGGGCAGCCCATTCGGGGGTCTTTTCGACCATGTCGTAGCCGGTGCCCATGATGTAGTCGTAGTAGGACTTGTTCTGGCCCTTGGCGGACTCAGGCATGGTGGACTCGTCGAAGCCGACGCAGTACTTGTTCAGGAAGTCCATGTCAGCCTTGCCGTCGACGATGAACTCATGGCACAGTGCGCTGGCCAGAGCGGCGTCGGTACCGGTGCGGATGGGCAGCCACTCGTCGGGATGGCCCGAGGAGCTCTCGTTGAGGCGGTAGTCGATGTTGACGATCTTGCCGCCGCGGCTCTGAATGGCCTCACGGGTGCGGGCGAAATCCCACACGATGTTGGCGCCGCCCATGCGGGTTTCCGCCGGGGAGTTGCCGAACATGACCAGAAGGTCGGAGTTGGCTTCAGCCTCAGTCATGGAAGAAGCGAAGACGTCGTCGTAGGGAGAGCACCAGTCACCATACATGTAGGGCAGTGCAGCCGAGATCATGTTGGTGGAGTAGTCGTAGCTGCGCTTGAGGTAACCGCCGAGCAGGTTCAGCAGACGGCTGCTGGGGTTGCCGGTTGCGCTGTACATACCGGTTGCGTAGTTGACGAAGATGGCTTCGTTGCCATAGGTGTCGATGGTGTACTTCAGCTTGTCGGCGATGGTCTGGATGGCCTCATCCCAAGAGATCTGCTCGAACTTGCCCTCGCCGCGCTTGCCGACGCGCTTCATGGGGTACAGCAGACGGTCGGGGCTGTTCACCCAGCGACGCATGGAACGGCCGCGCAGGCAGGCGCGGGCCTGAAGATCGTCGGTGCCGGTGTTGTCGGACTCCATATAGGCGATCTTGCCATCGATGGAGTGCCACTGATGCAGGCAGCTGCCGCCGCAGTTGCAGTTGCACTGGCTCCAGGCGATAGTCTCCTCAACGGGCTCGGCGGGCGCGTTGCCCTCTTCACCCTTCGGCGCGCAACCGAACATGGATGCAGCACCGAGCGCGCCGGCGGTAGCCACAGCGCCGGCGAAGGAACCCTTCACGAAATTACGGCGAGATACCGTCATCTCAGGATTCTTGCTCATTTTCCCTCCTCCTATTTTGGGTACGTTCGCAAAAGTTCGCTTCAAGCGTTTGCTTTCGAACATGACTGCCAGGCTACAGAAAACCCCAGGTAACGGCATCACACTCCATGTGTGATTTATCACCCTGGGCCGTTCGGGTATCATAAGGGACCGAAGAAATGAGCGAAAGGGGCATCAACGTGGCGCAAAATCATCAGGCCATGCACGTATCCATCATCGGGTACGCGATCTTCATGGTCATCAACGCCACGCAGATATGGGGCGGCGTGTTCCCGTTCCTCCCCGTCGAATTCCAGACCGACGCCGTCACGCTGTCCTTCTACCTTTCGCAAGCCCTCGCATTCTGCGTTGCATTCATAGCCAGCACCTTCGGCTCGTACTACTTCCCCGCCGCAGCCCGCCGCATGCTGGTGACGCTGTCCACAGCGCTGGTGTTCTGCGGGTCAGCCAGCATCATCGCGGCCATGTACATCACCGACGCCACCATGGCGCTTGTCGTTGCCGGCGGCGTGTTTTTGGGAGTAGGATGCGCAGGCATGTTCATGATGTGGCAGCGGTACTTCTCCTCCATACCCGCGAAGGATTGCAACTACCGCCTCATCATGGGCACCGCCGTGGCATCCGTGATGTATTTCACCCTGCACCTCGTCCCCATGGTGCTCACGGCATTCCTCGTGCCTGTGGTGTTTTTGCCCCTGTGCGCCCTGTGCTTGACGCTGTCGGTCCGCGAGATGCAATTCGACCAACCCATGTTCGAGGACATCCCGCGCGAGCACCCGGCCGTCTACCTCCGCGTCATCCGCGACTTCTGGCGCAGCGCTCTCGGCGTGGGAGCCCTGGCGTTTTGCAGCGGCCTTGCACGCGGCGTGGCGGTCATCGAGCCCAGCGTGGCGGGCGTGGTGAACATCTCATCCATGCTCGGGTCGCTCATCGCTGCAGTTGCCCTTCTGGCCGTCTGGCGCGCAACGTCTTTGCGCTTCAGCTTGCGCACGGTCTTTCGCGTGGCCTACCCGCTCCTCATCACGGCGCTTTTGCTGTTCCCGTTCCTCGAAGCAGCGGGCCTGGGTCTGTTCGTGGGCCTTACCTACATGCTCTTTTCCCTCATCCTGCTTGTCATGATGATGCAGAGCGCGCAGATCTCCCGCGAACGAGGCATCAACCCCGTATTCATCTATGGCTTCTTCGGCAGCACCGCCTATCTGCTGCAAAGCATCGGATTTCTCCTGGGATGGTTCGCCCACGACATCGAGATCATGGGCGTGGGTCAGGTCACGCTGCTCACCATCCTGGCATCGTATGTGCTGGGCATGGCGCTGTTCACTTCGACGGGACGCGTGCTTTCGGTTGCAAGCGACGGCACCGCGCATCGCGATGACCAGATCGAACTGGTGAAGACCGCACCGCGCAAACCCGCCGCCGAAGCACCCGCCGCACAGGCCGCCAAACCCGCAGCCGGCGCAAAAGCAGCCGATCCGGACACCGCGGGCACCGCTTTGCCGGCGGCCGCAAAAGAGAGCAAGGCCGAAAAGGGCGGCGCTTCGAAGCAGCCGGCGAAAACCGCCAAGCCCGCACGCCCCCGCCGCCGCGAGGTGACCATGCGAGACGGGCGCGCCATCACCGATCGCCTGTCCAAGCAATTCCTGGTCATCCAGGATCAATACGGGCTTTCGGCCCGAGAGACCGAAGTGGCCGAGCTCATCGCTCGCGGACGCAGCATGGCAGCCATCGCCGAAGAGCTGTTCGTTTCGGAAAACACCGTGCGCACGCACGCCAAGCACATCTACACCAAGCTTGACATCCATTCCCGCCAGGAGCTGGGCGACCTGCTCAAGGACGTGGAATTGGGCGATGGAGCCGCCGAGGCCGTGCTTCCCGAAGAAGCCCGCTGACGCTTCCGCGCACCGCCCGACCAAGACCAGGAGAAACAACCATGGACCAGGAGGATGACCATGGCCTTGACCGATGACTTCGCCCTGTATGCGCTGGGCGTGGCAGCCCAAGAAAGCCATCCGATGCTCATCGAATCGCGGTGCCTCAACCACGTGCAATTCAAGATGACCTGCGATTGCTGCACCGAAGCGTGCCCCGCGGGCATAGAGCTGCACGGTGAGCGCATCGACTGGGGCGCATGCACCAACTGCAACCTGTGCGTGACCGCCTGCCCCACCGGAGCCCTGGCCGAATCCGCCTCGCTGGCGCGCACGCTCACGGCGGCGATTCCCGCGCGCGAAGACGGCGAAGGGAATGCCGCGGCGAATTCGCCAGAAGCGGACACGGCCCAAGCCGTCACCATCGCATGCACGCGCCACAGCGGCCCCGCCGATATCAAGCTGTCCTGCGTTGCGTCTTTGAGCTGGGAATTCGCTGCCATGTTCGCCCTGAACGGGATTCTGGTGCTGAAAACCTCCGCATGCCGCGAGTGCCCGGACGCAGAATGCCGGACGCGCGTGCACGATCTCATCTCTGAGCTGAGGCGCTTCCTGGGGCCCGACGAATTCACCAAACGCGTGATGCCGAAGGCCCCCGCACGCAACGATGGCAATGCCGCAACCTCCGCCAAAACCGGCGCCGAAGCAGCCCGCAAGCGCGCAGGATCCGCACGGCGGGCGGCCTTGGAATCCGCCACAGATATGGCGAAAAGCGCCGCCGTCCGTCTTTCCGAAGAAGGGGGAGATGGCCGAACGGCACGTCTTGCAGACCGCCGCGGTGCGCTGCTTGAGACCATCGCCGCCGCACCGGCCCACAACAAGCCCCTGCTGCATTGGCAGTCCCTCACCGTCGATGACGACTGCCGCGGATGCACGGTCTGCGAGCGCATGTGCCCCAACCACGCCATTACCATCCGACTGGCCGGAGGAAACCGCCAAGGTGATGCGCAAGAAAAGGCCTCCTCCGCAGAAAGAGGCATCCAAGACGCAGCAGACCAGGCCGCTGCAGAGCCCGCAAACGCGTTCATCCACGACGCAGGCCGCTGCACCCAGTGCGGCCTGTGCTACATGAGCTGCCCCGAGCAAGCCATATCCGACTGGGAGACGTTCATCTGCGACGCGGTTCCCGCCCTGCGCACAACCCCCATACATGTTGCGTTCTGCGAGAAATGCGGCAAACCCTTCAAGCCCAAGGACGGATCGGTGCGCTGCCCCGCTTGCAGCCGCTTCCGCTTCGCTTAAACCTTACGGCTATTCCCCCAGTTTTTCGGAGAGCTCCAGCCATTCGAGCTCCAAAGCGTCACGGGCGTCGATAAGCTCCTGCAGCTCATCTTGCAAGCGGCCGAGAAGCATGAAGTCGGTGGGATCGGCGGATGCCATCTCGGCACGCTTCGCCTCAACCTTGCCGGCAGCCGTCTCCATTTTGCGCTCGGTGCTGGCGAACTGCTTCTTGAGCTGACGCAGCTCGGCGTTGGAGATCTTGGGCGCCGCTTCCGGCTTTTCGGCAGGTGCGCCGGCTGCAGCCCCGGTCACCGACGACGCCGAGGGGATTTTGGCTGCGCCCGACCGGATGGCATCGCGCTCGTCGAGCAGCCGCAGGTATTCGTCCACGCCGCCCGGGCAATGGCGGAGTTTGCCGTCTATCAGGGCGAACTGGTCGTCGGTCACGCGCTCCATGAGATAGCGGTCATGCGAGACCATGATGAGCGTGCCCGCCCATGAATCCAGTAGATCCTCAAGCACGGCAAGCATATCGGTGTCCAAGTCGTTGCCGGGTTCGTCAAGAATCAGCACGTTGGGCTCATCGAGCAGGATCAGCAGAAGCTGCAGGCGGCGCTTCTGGCCGCCGGACAGATCGCAGATGCGCGAATACAGGTGCTTGGAGGAGAATCCCAGCCGTTCGAGCAGCTTGGCGGGAGTGACCTCCTTGCCGTCAACCACAACGCGCGTGCGGTAGCGCGAAAGGACTTCGGTGACGCGGTACTTCTCCACTTCGGCCAGCTCATCGAGTCTCTGGGAAAGCACGGCGAAGCGCACGGTCTGCCCTATCTTCACGCGGCCGGCGCTGGGAGCCAGAGCGCCGCTGAGGATGCGCAGCAACGTGGTTTTGCCTGCTCCGTTTTCGCCCAGGATTCCCACGCGGTCGCCGGGGCCGATGATCCAATCGATGCCGTCGAGCACCGTCACCGTGCGCGCGGGCGCCGACACAGGCTGAGCCGAAGCCGCGGACGCGGGTGCGAATTCGGGCTGAGCCGAAGCCGCAGACGCGGGTGTCGGCCCCGTGAAACGCTCCGTCACATTCGCCAGCTCGATGACCTGCTTGCCCAGACGCTGCATGGCCATGGCCCGCAATTCAAGCGTGTTGCGCATGGGCGGCACATCGCTGATGAGCTCCTGCGCCAACGCCACGTGGAACTTCGGCTTGGTGGCGCGTGCGCGGGCTCCGCGCGAAAGCCATGCAAGCTCCTTGCGCATGAGGTTGCGGCGTTTCTGCTCGGTCACCTGGGCAACGCGCTCGCGCTCCACGCGCTGCAGGACGTAAGCGGAGTAGCCGCCCTCGAACGGCTCGACGATGCCGTCATGGACCTCCCACATGGAGGTTGCCACTTCGTCCAAAAACCAGCGATCATGCGTGACCACGAGCAAAGCCCCCTGGCCATGGGGCCAATGGCGCTTCAGATGCTGCGCCAACCATGCGATGGCGCGCATGTCCAGATGGTTGGTGGGCTCGTCGAGCATGAGCACGTCCCAGTCGCCGATGAGCAGACGCGCCAGGTCCGTTCGACGGCGCTGGCCGCCGGAAAGCGTCTTCACCTGCGCGTCCCACGGGATGTCAGCAATCAGGTTGGCGATGATGTCACGGATGCGTGCGTCGGACGCCCACACGTATTCAGGGGTATCGCCCACCACGGCGTGGCCCACGGTATCCTCATTCTCCAGAGCATCCGCCTGGCCCAAAAGCCCCATGCGGATGCCGCCGCGCCGCGTGATGCGGCCGTCATTGAGTTCAGTTGCGCCGGCAAGCACGGATAGCAGCGTGGACTTGCCATCGCCATTGCGGCCGACGATGCCTATGCGGTCACCCTCATGGACGCCGAGCGTCACGCCGGCAAGCACCGTCTTGGTTGGGAATTCCATGTGCGCGTTCTCGCACCCGAACAGAAATGCCACGTTCGAACCTCTCAATTGAATAGCCGTGCAGCATCGGCCGCATCCATCTGCGGTCCGCACTCATTTTCGTACCATGGAATTGTAGCCGAACGCGGCGCTCGCTCAAAACGAAGAACGGCCCTCCCACAAGGCGCACCTTCGCCGGGACGAGACGGAGAACCGCGAGTTGTGGTCAAATCTGCGAGTTTTCGGTACCGAAAACTCGGCGTTTTGACCATTGGGGGCCTCCGACGCAAATTAGGACAGCGTTTCCCCAGGTCACGAATTCTCCCCGATGGAGCGGCGGCGGGAAAACTACCGAAAACTCGGTGTTTTGACCGGAAGTGGTCAAAAGTCGGTGCAAGGTGCCGCGCGCCCCGTTTGCTGCGGCCAGCAACCCCGGCCACACCCCCCCACCAACGCCAGTTGGCCCACGAAAACTCGGCGCTTTGACCGGAAACGCCCCCGCGCAGCTGCACGGAGGCGTTCGACTAAACAAAACGGCGCAATTACTTCGACTGTGCCCTCTTCCGCATCAGGAATGCGGCAAGAATCGCTGCCGCGCACGAAACGGCCGCAGCAATCAGCATGGCCATGCCGGCGCCGTCCCCCGTGGAGGGAAGAGACCCAGAGCCACCCTGCCCTTGGGAAGAGCCGTGGCCGGAGTCGGCCGGGCCATCGGGGTCGACCGGGCCATCGGGGTCGGCCGGTTCATCGGGTCCAACCGGATCGATCGGTCCTGGCTTTTCGGTCTTGGTGTTGGTGATGACGAACCCGGAGGCGGCATCGCCTTCAACCTGAATGGAATACCCGGGGACCGCCACTTCGGCCACCGAGAACTCATAGGCAACCCCCTGCGCATTGCAGGCGGGCAGCCCCTCGAACACGCAGGACCAGCCGTTTTCAGCCGAAAGAACCGCGCTATCGATGACCGTTTCCCCGTTCAGAAGCTGAACCGTAACCGATTCCGGACGCTCGCCTTCAGAGTCGCCCTTCCACACCTTGCTCACCTTGACCTGGGTTTCGTCCTCGGTGCCGGCGATAACCCCGCCGTTGGCCCCGATGCCGCCGCCCATGTCCGCCTTATTGCCCGAGATGACCAGTGCAGCTTCGCCTTCTGCAAGAGACTTCGCCTCATCGGAGAAGGGGACGGACTTGAGAGCCAGGCACGTCCTGCCGTCCACCACCGTCACAGGTTCGCCGGGGTTGGCCGCATCATAGCGCGGCTTATCTGCGGAAACAGACGGATAGACGCCGGTCGAAGGCAGATAGACGGCGCCGTCCGCGTACCACTTCACCGATGCGCCGCCCAGCATCCGATCAGCCAGGGTCGCAGAGTAATCGTCGGCCTCGCGACCGGAGAACACGAAGTCATCGCCCGCCGAGTCGCCGGCATCCGTGCTTTCCGCCACATTCCCGAAAAGCGCAACGCCTTCGGTGACATGGACGGTGGTCTCGCCGGTCGCGCAGAACCACATCCCTCCGCCCAACCGTGCAAAGTTGTCCGTGATCAGCGCGTTCGAAAGATGCAGCGTGCTGTAGTAGTCGTAGTTGCCTTCGCTGTACACGCCGCCGCCCATCCTATAGGCGGTGTTGCCGACAATGCTGCCGGCCTTAAGCTCGGTGCCGTTCGAATAGGAGTACACGCCGCCGCCGGTGCTGCCCGTGTTGCCGGAGATGCTTCCCCCGCTCATGACGAAACCGGTGCGGTATTCGGACTGGCCGTTCTGCAGGTTGCCGTCCACGACGCAGACTCCCGCACCCTGGACGCCCTTGTTGCCGGTTATCGAGCCGCCGGTCATGGCGAAGTCAGCGTTGCTCTCCACATGGACCGCGCCCGAACCCTGGACGCCGGTAGCAGACGTGCACACGTTATCCTGAATGGACGCATCGCCGGAAAGCTCGAAGGTGGTCCTGTGGGCATCATCGTCACCGAACAGCATCACCGCAGACCCACGGTGCCCGGAGTTTTCCGAAATGACGCCTCCGCCCATCGAAGCGGTCGCATTGCCGCGCAGCAAGACGCCCGCGGAGCAGCTCAGGGCATTTGCGGCGACTGCGCGGTTGCCGCTGATCTCGCCGCCGCTCATCTCCATGCGAGCACCTTCGCCCACGTACACGATGCCGCTGTACGCCATCCCGTTTCCGTTCAGCGCATTCCCCGTAATCGTGCCGCCCGACATGACGAAGCGCGCATCGGCCCCGCGCGAATCGATGACGCCCAGGCCGCAATCCCCTGTGGCATTCGCCAGATCATCGAGCAGCTTCGAACCCGTCACAACCGCTTCGCCGGTCAGCTCGAACGCACCCTCATTGAGCACGACGCTTCCCGTGTTGTAGCGGCCCGAAAGCACGACCTTGCCGTCTACGGCCAGAGATCCGCCCGGCTCCACCACGAACAGGTTCTTCAGGTCAGCCGCGCTCTTGGCTCCGGCAATCTGGAATTCTTCATCGGATGTTACGGCAACAGTCTGGCCCTTCGCGACAACCACCGGGCCGGAGAGCTTGATGTGCTTCTCGATCTTCACGGTGCCGCCGGCAAGTGCGGCCTCATCGATGGCCTGCTGCAGCGAGGGCGCACCGGGCGCAGAAGAGATCGCATCTCCCACGGAATCATCGATGGAGGCAAGCTTGTAAACGACATTCACCCCATCGGCGAAGGAACCTGCGATGGTGACGTCATCCTGGCTGTTGTTGAACACGATCTCCTTGAGCGCCGTGCTCTCGAAAGCCGAGGCGTCGGCTTCGACAACACCCGAGCCCACCTCGAAGCGTTCGACAGCGGAATACTGGAACGCGCCCTTCCCAACGGAAACGACGTTATCCGGGATAACCACGGTGCCGCCAAGGGAAGAAGCTGCATAGAAGGCGAAATTGCCGATGCTTCCCAAAGTGTCCGGGAAGTTGAGCTGGTCGACATCCGCCCATACGAACGCCCAGGTCCCGATCGATTCGAGCTGACTGCTGAAGTCGATGGACGTAATGCCCGAAACATAGGTGAATGCATGACTGGGCACAACATCAAGCGAAGTCAGGTCAAGGGCACCGGAAAGCTTCTTGCACTCGTTGAAGGCGTAGCCGCCCATTTCGGTAACATTGCCCAACGCAAGCGATGTCTCAAGAACGGTACATTTGTTGAACGCGTACTCGCCGATCTTGGTCACATTGCTCAAATCAAAAACGGACTTGAGGGAAGAGCAGCCGGAAAACGCCGACGATCCGATCTCAGTGATGGGGGTGGCCGCCTTCACCTCGGTAAGCGAGGTGCAGCCGCTGAACATGCTGTACGGCACCTTGTCCATGGTGGCGGGAAGCTCAATGCTCTCAAGCGACGTGCACTCGGAGAACAAACTGCCTTCCATCACCTGGAGGTTCGCGGGCAACGAAATGCTCCGAAGCGCCGTTGCCCCGGAAAACGCCGAAGGTCCGGTGATGCGGACAAGGCTTTCCGGCAGGTTCACGGTCTCAAGCGCCGAGCAATTCCTCAGCATGGAGTTGCTTGCAATCTCCTCAACGCCCTCGGCGAACGTGAGGGTCTTGAGCTTTTTCATGTACTGCATCTCACCATCGAATACCTTGACGGAACCGGGGATGGTCAGCTCAGTCAGATTGGGGAATTTGCCGAAGCTTGCGCCGTTGACGCTTTCCAGCGTGTCAGGCAAGGTCAACCCCGTGATATTGTCCCGCTCCGAAGAGAAGAACCCCCAATGCAAAGACGTCACAGTGTAGGTGGATCCTTCGTGCTCGAACGATTCCGGCATAGCCACCGCTGATTCCGTCGCAGGGTCGGAAACGTCGGTTATGCACGCTGTTTTGGCATCCGTATCAAGGTCGACGGTGTAGGTTATCCCGTCGACCACAACGTCGACATCCTCGACGACCGCCGTTTGCGAAGGAGTCGCGTACGCTCTGAACGCAAAGACAGCCTGGAAGCACAACAGCAAAGCCGCCATCACGGCAAGCAGCGCGACCCCCTTTGCCCTGATTTTTTCTGCCGATTCCATAAACTCCTTCTTCCTCCTTTACTCCCCTGCCCTTCTTTCCGTTCCGACATAACGCCCGAGACGTCACGCGGACCACGCAACCCCCAATGCATGGCACGGCGGCCGAGGTGAGCACTTCATGCGAACACATGCGTTCCATTGTAGTGATGCATAATGCCCACTTCAAAAAAATGTTGAGGATTTCACAAAACCGCCGATGAGAGCACCAATTCCCACCGCAGCGGCATACGCCCATCGGCCCCGCGCCCCGCATCCGAACGGTGTCCGCGCCCGAGCGGCACGCCATTCCCAAGCGGTCGCCATTCCCGAGCGGTCGCCATTCCCGGGCGGTCGCCATTCCCGAGCGGTCGCCAAACCGGGCGGCACGCCATTCCCGGACGGCACGCCGCACCCAGGCGGTCGCCAAACCCGAACGGCACGCCATTCCCGAGTGGTCGCCAAACCGGGCGGCACGCCATTCCCGGACGGCACGCCGCACCCGAGCGGTCGCCAAGCCGCGAGTTTTGGTCAAATCTGCGAGTTTTCGGTACCGAAAACTCGGCGTTTTGACCATTGGGGG
>CALBGP010000033.1 GCA_937892845.1 uncultured Eggerthellaceae bacterium
TTCCTGTCGGCCGCGCTCGAAGCTGCATTTCCCGAACCGAAGGAGAAACGATGAAGCCGACGGACGAAGAGCGCCGCAAGGTGGCGGCAAGGCTGCGGGGGCTGGACGTGTCCGACCTCGGCGACGGGCACGGCATCATCGACACACCGGAAGAAGCGGGTGCCCTTTTCAGCCGCATCCTCGAAGCGGCGAACGACTACAGGCCGGGGCTGCATTACGCGACGAGCCACTTCGCCGCCCGCGCCCCCGTGGAGCTGTTCGCCGAGCTTATCGAGCCGCAAGAGCGGACGTGCCGCGTGGTGCCTGACGGGTGCATGGGAAGGTGCAGCGCATGCGGTGAGGACGTGTTCGCAGACCCGAACCACAGGGGCGGATACTGCCCCGTGTGCGGCGCGAAGGTGGTGGAGGAATGAGCCACACGAACCTTGCCCTAGGCGCGAACTGGGACGGCGAATGGCCCGAATACGTCGAGGTGTCCCATGAAGGCGCGGGCGACGGGCGGCGGTACGTCCCCGAGCGGACGTGCAGGATAGCGTGGAACGGGGAAGATGAAACGTGGGAATGCGACGCATGCGGCGGGGCTGTCGGCCTCGTTGAGGTGAACTACTGCGAGAACTGCGGCGCGAAGGTGGTGGGGGAATGAGGGTGACCGAGGAACCCCGCCGCTCATGCGGCTGGTGCTGGCATTACATCATGGACTGGGAGCGCGCCGACGCGGGATGGTGCGATGCGACGGGCGACAGGATCATGGGCGAAATCGAGGGATGCGGCCTGTTCAGACCGTTTGAGGAAGGAGAGCAATGTTCGAAGAGGTGACGCACCCGGCGCATTACGCCGGCAACGCAGGCGTCGAATGCATCGAGGCGATAGAATCGGCGCTGACGCCCGAAGAGTTCCGCGGCTACCTGCGCGGCAACCTCATAAAGTACGCTTGGCGCTGCGAAGACAAGGGAGGAGCCGCCGACCTTGGCAAGGCGGGCGTGTACCTCGGCTGGCTGTCGGCAGCACTCGAGGCCGCAGGGGCCGAGCTGGAGCGGGAGGCCGAGAGCCCGACCCTGTACAGGTTCGGCCGCAACCTCCGAGCGGCGGCTTGCAGCGATTACGAGCAGTCGGCCAAGGCGTTCGAGGAGGTCGGCGAATCGTTCCGCGCGATGGCTGGCGGCGAATCGCCGTTCCGCGTCTGCGAGGAGACCTGGGACGGCATCCAAGCCCTGGAGGGCATCCTGCGGCACTATCCGTACGAGACCGTGCAGGACGCCTACGACGAGGTCGTGCGCAAATCGGCCGAAAGGGGCGATTACAGATGATGCAGCCCATGGAGCTTCTCGCCGTCCTGGTGGCGGCCGGCATGCTCATCCCGCTGGCTTGGTTCGTCGCGCTCGCCGCGATAGGCGCCATCGCCGCGGCCGTCGAGAAACTGCGACATTAGGAGGAACAGCGCGCTTTGGCAACCGAAGAATACGAACGCTACAGAGCCGACGCGACGGACGCCTACCTTTCACGGATACGCACGATGCGCATAAGGTGCGAGGCGCTGCGGGCGGAAATCGACGAAGCCCGCGAGACCGCGCAGGGAGTACGCGGCATCGACTACTCGGACGCGGCGCCGCACGGCTCGCCGTCCCCTGACGGCATCCCGAACGCCGTCATCAGGATACAGTCCCGCGTCGGAAGGTACGCCGAAGAGCTTGCGGCATGCGTCGATGAGACGGAGCGCGCGCACAGGATCATCCACTCGCTCGCGGACGGTTCCGACGCCGCCCTGCTGAGCGCCTACTACATCCGCGGGCTAGACTGGTGCCAGGCTGCGGATGCCGCGCACATGAGCATCTCCAACGCCATGAGGCGCCGCCGCGCCGCGCTTGCGAGCCTGTACGATCAACTTCCGCCGGGGATGCGCGACCCCATGCCGCCCGCGATTTAACCTAAGGTTGATAGTTAATGACAGTAAAATGCAGTCGGATGCACAAAGTTGGAGCAAATGGTACCTGCATGCAACCGCGCAACGGCGTATAGTCCAGACTCGCAACAACCATCGGAGCCGCCTACGGGCGGCTTCGCCTTTTTCCGGAGGCGACAATGGATTTCACGGACATACGCGCCGCGGTCATGGCGTGCGACGCCGATACGGCCGCAGCCGATGCGTTCAGGCGCGCCGTCGGGGTGCGCAGGCGCCAGCGGCGCAGCAAGGCCGCCCGCCCGCCCGCGCTGGAGTACCGCGGAATTCGACAGTGCTTCCGCAATTTCGGAAGCCCGCTCGATGGCCGCATCTAACGCGCGGCGTTCAAACGGGAGCCTTCGCAACAAGATGCGCGCCCGCCTCGCGGCCAAGCGGCGCGGGTGCTGGATGTGCGGCCTTCCGATAGACTACAATCTGCCTGCAGGGCATCCGCACGCCTACGAATGCGACGAGCTGGTGCCCGTGTCCAAGGGCGGCTCCCCGTACGATCCCGCCAACCTGGACGCAGCGCACCGCCTTTGCAACCAGTGGCGCGGCAACCTTTCGGTTGCAGCCGTCGCCGCGGCGCGCTCCGCAGCACTGGCGGACGGCCGCACATGGTCGACGCCCGAGGAGTTCGCATCCGTCATGCGCGAATATGCGCGAGACCGCACGAGAGCCGTCAGGAGGGCGCGCAAGCTGTCCGAGGCATTGAGAGGCGGCAATGACGGCATCGGCCACTAGAGGCCGCCGCAGAGCCCCAGGGGGGTGCCCCCTCAAGGGCAGGCAGGCCATCACGCGCCGAAAGGGCCAAATTTCCCCCCGCAACAACATAAAAAGGAGCATGCCGAAATGGAGGGCATCGCAGACTTTGAGCTTCCTGATTTCGGGATCTTCGACGGTCTAGACCTCGACCTGGGCGACTTCGACATCCTGGACGAATCGGACGGTATCGCGACAACTACGCTTCGAAAGCCGAGGTTCCGAATTCCAGCGCGCGTTACATGGGAGCATGCAAGGGATTTCGCGAACGCCCTTGACTTTGAGCGCGGCATGTCCGTGTTCGCGATCGTCTCGGGAAACTTCATTTTCGGCGACTTCGTCGAGGCGCTAGTGGATGTCGGGAAAATATCGGTGCGCTCCATGACAATCCAGACACTATCCATGAGCCAGGAGAACATCGATTCGATAGTAAATGTCATGGAGGAATGCGGAACGGAGCGCGTGACCGTCGTGTTGTCCGATTACTGGTATTCGCACGAACGGCGCGAGCTGGTCCCGTATCTCCACAGCGAACTTGCGGCAACAGGCGCAGAGGTGCGGATTGCATATGCGTCGTGCCACACAAAGATATTCAACATCGAGACATGGAGCGGCAACAAGCTGACCATCCACGGCAGCGCCAACCTCCGCAGTTCTCGCAACATCGAGCAGATGCAGATAGACCAATGCGACGAGCTGTATGACTTCGTGGAGGACTTCACGCAACGCATCGTCGGCAAGTACGCGGTTGTAAACAAGGGCGCCAAGCGCCCGAAGAGTTTAAGAGGTGAACGTCTATGGCAAGCGGCAGCACAAGCGGAGGCGGAGGCGGAGTAAGGGGCGGCAGCAAGGCGAAATCGCGCCGCAAGAGCAAGGAAGATAAAGAGCGGGAGAAGAAGGCCAAGCGTGAAGGCCGCTGGGATCCCGTTTACGGCGAAATGCCGTTCTAACAGGAGGCGTTTTCTAATGGGGCGATCAGCGAAGACATGGGACGAATCGGACGAGCGCACGTTCAAAAGCCTCTGCAGGATCATGTGCACCAAGGAAGAGGTGTGCTCTGTGATGTGCGTTGATGCCAAGACGCTCGACAGGCTCATCTCCGAGCACTTTGGCGATGTCCCTCACGACGGCGTACGCGCCACGTACTCCGATGCGTTCAAGGCGTTTTCCGCCGCTGGGCGGATGAGCTTGAGGCGCAAGCAGTTCGAGCTTGCGATGGAGGGCGACAAGGCGATGCTCGTGTGGTTGGGCAAGAACTACCTCGACCAGAGCGAACCAGGCAAGAAGCAGGAAGCCGCCCCCGTTCCGGCGGAGAGGCCAAAGGATGCGCGAGAGGGTGTGCTGGAACTAGTCGTTGCCAACCGCGCCAAGCGCGCCAAAGCGGAATAGGAGGCGCGCGGCATGGAGAGCAACCAGCGCCCGACATTCGCCGCGAACCTCCCCGAATACGAATACACCGACGGCGCCGACGCGTGCGCCCTGGCGTCCGCGTACTTCGGCGACCCCCTGCCGTGGCAGGAATGGGTCATGGCCTTCCTGCTCGCATGCGACGGCGACGACTGCTACATCTGCCGATCGTTCGCCATGAGCCTCCCGCGCCAGAACGGGAAATCATGGGTCGTGCGCGGCAGGTGCCTGTACGGCGCCGTGGTGCGCGGTGAGCGAATCCTGTTCACCTGCCAGCACGGTGACACATCGGATGAGATGTTCAAGGCGTTCGCCGAGATATTCGAGGATGAGGAGAACCCCGCGCTGAACGGCCTCCTGAAGACCGTGAGGAGAACCAACGGCCAGCAGGCGATCTACCTCAGCAACGGCGGGCTCATCCGCTTCACGACGCGCACGAACAGCCTTGCGCGAGGCAAGACGTACGATGTGCTCATCTATGACGAAGCCCAGGAGCTGACCACCGCGCAGCAGGCGGCTTCGCTGCCCACCATCTCGGCATCGCCGACACATAACAGCCAGCGCATCTACCTGGGCACCCCGCCCACGGAAGAGACGTCGGGCGACGTGTTCGAGACGATGCATGAGCGCGTGCACGCGGGCGAATCGTCGACCCCGTGGGTCGAATGGTCGGTTCAGGAGGTCGGCGACGTCAACGACCGCGCCCGCTGGGAGCGGTGCAACCCGTCGTTCGGCGCGCTGCTGGACGCCGCCGCCATCGAGGGCGAGGCGTCGGACATGCCGCCCGAATCGTTCGCCACCGAGCGCCTCGGATGGTTCCGCACGCGCAAGGACGCCGTGGAGACCGTTATACCGACTGGCGAATGGGACGCGTGCCGCATGGAGCGCCAGAAGCCAGCAGGAGACGCGGATGCGCCGCTGCTGGCACTGGGAGTCAAGTTCACCGCAGACGGCGCCTTGGGCGCGTTCTCCGTGTGCCGTGCGGGCGATGCGCCGACCGTCGAGGCGCTGGACATCCTGCCCATGCACGAATGTATATCAGCCGCCGCCGAATGGTGCGCGGCCAACGCGGGCGACCTCGCGGCCGTGGCCATCGACGGGCGCCACGGAACCGCCGCGCTCGCGGCGAGGCTCGCATCCGCAGGGCTGCCGAAGCCCGCGGTCAAGGAGGCGTCGACGCGCGACGCCGTTTCGGCGAACTCCATGTTCTGCGACGCGGTGGCATCCCGCGCCGTCGGGCACTTCGGCCAGGCGCCGCTCGACGATTCGGCCACGAAAACGGCCAAGCGCCGCATAGGCGCCGACGGCTTCGGCTTCGAGTCGACGGAGGACGCCGAGGCCTCGCTGGTCGAATCCGCCGCGCTCGCGTTCTGGGCGCTGAAGACAACCAGAAGGAATCCGCATAGGAAGGTGAGGAGACTTTGAGCACACCGTACAGGCTCCCGCTGATATCGGGGCTGACCGACGAAGAGCAGGCGCTGTGCCGCGCCATGGTCGACAATTGGAGCGAGAACCTCGCGAAGAACACCGAGCGCGCCATCCACTACGGCGGGCATGTGGACGTGGCCAAGCTCGACCTGGGAATCAGCGTGCCGCCCCCCATCGTGGCCAAGCTGCGGCGCCAACCCTACATGTGGTGCGCCAAGGCCGTCAACGCGCTCGCGGATTGCAGCACCTTCGACGGCTTCGCATTCCTCGATGACAAGGCGCCCGAGGGCTTCGAGGAGGCCATGCAGCACATCGACCTCGCATCCAAGTACGAGCGCGCCAAGACCTCCGAGCTCGTGCACTGCTCGGTTCTGTGGACGGTCACGCCAGGCGACCCCGAGGCGGGCGAGCCCGCTGCGGTGGTCAACTGCTACGACATGCTCCACAGCACGTACCTGTGGGACTACAGGCACGATTGCATCCTATGCGCCCTGGTGGTGACCGACGTCGACCCCAAGCGCCCCGAGCGCCCCACCGCCGTGAACTACTACGGCAAGGACCACACGGTGGAATGCAGGCGCGTGGGCGGGAAGTGGGAATCGGTGCGCCACTCGCACGGCGCAGGACGCCCCCAGGCGGAGCCGATGCGCTACTCACCCGACCTGTCCCACCCCATGGGGCGCAGCCGCATAACGCGCTCCATCATGCAGCTCGAGGACAACGCCAACCGCGACGCCGTGCGCATGGTCATGCACGCTGAGGTCTACACCGCCCCCACGCGCTGGGTCATGGGCGCGCCCGATGACATATTCGACGGCGACCGCTGGGAGGCCTACCTCGGGAGCATCTTCGCCCTAACGGGCGATGAGAACGGCGACAAGCCGACCACGGGTAGCTACCCCGTCGGCGACGTGGAGCCGCTCGTGCGCTCGATGCGGCATTGGGCGAACGTCCTTTCGTCCGAAGCGTCGATACCCGTCCATGAGCTGCTGAACACCGAGGCCAACCCAGCATCGTCCGATGCGATCATCGCGGCTGAGAACGCCATGGTGAAGCGCGCCCAGGACATGAACCGCGAGAACGGCGGCGCCCTGCGCAACGTCGGCCTGCTGGTGTGCTCGCTCCTCGCGGAAAAGCCCGTGGCCGAGCTGGACGCCCAGGCGCTGACCATGAAGGCCAAATGGAAGAACCCCGCCCACCCGTCCATGGCCGCGCAGGCCGACGCGATGGTGAAACTTGCTGGTTCCGTGCCTGCGTTCAGCACGTCCCGCGTCTTCTGGGAGCAATTGGGATTCGACGAGCCGACGGTCGACCGCATCATGGCGGACATCCGCCGAAGCGAGACCCGCGCCGCGCTCAACGCCGCGGTGGCCGCGAATCCCAAGGCGGTGAACACCGATGAACCAGGTGCCTGAAAGCATCCTGGAGGAATACAACGGCACCGTGAACGCGTTGGCGTCGGCGGCGTGCGCGATGTTCCGCGAGGGTTTCGCCGAACTCGTTGCGAGCCTCGCAGACTCTGACGGGCTGATACCCGATTCCCGCATCGCGGAGCTGAGGAGCGGCGTGGTCAAGCTGCTGAACGAGATAGGAGGGGCGGCGAACGAATCGGCGGCCGCCGTTGCATCCGAGTTCTACGATTCGGCGCGCGAGGCCGCGATCGGATCCCCGCTTGGACTGTCTGCGTCCGCGAAGCCGCTTGACGCGGCCAACGACGCGGCAGTGTGTGCCATGGTGCAGGAGGTCGTCGAAAGCGGAGACCCCGCGCGGTTCGGCGACAAGTGCGCGCAGCGCATCGACAGCAACGCCCGCAAGGCATGCGCGGCGGCGACGGTGGAGCTCGGCGGAAGGGACAGGCTGAGGCCGAGATACGCCCGCGTTCCGCAAGGTTCCGAGACGTGCAGATTCTGCATCATGCTCGCGAGCCGCGGTGCGGTATACAAGAGCGAGCTTACCGCAGGCGCCATGAACCACTACCACCCGAACTGCGACTGCAAGATTGTCCCCGATTGGGGCGGCGGCATCGAAGGCTACGACGATAAGGTCGATTATTACTACGACGTGTACAGCCATCCCGAGAATCACCCTGAGATCAACGAGGCAATAAACGCCCGCCGCCGCGAGCTGTACCGGGAGAAGCACCCGAAGAAAGCGAAGGGCGGCCCTGTCAAATGGTCGGACCCGGAAATAGAGGCCCTTGCTACACCCGATGACGTCGCTTCATGGGCTCGCATCCAGGGATATCGAAGCGACGGACCGCTTCCTGCGGCTCCCGATCGAGACCCAGAAGGGCGCCATCGCGGGATTCAAGCACGCCGTCGATAGATACGGCGAATGCGATGTGGCGAGATTCGACTCGATATCCGATTCGGTGAACATGGGAAAATACGATCCTCTGACCTCCACCATCAAGATCTCCGACCAGGTAGATGACCCGTTTCTGACTGGTCTTCACGAGGCGATGCACGCTCTCGACAACCTCCGAAGTGGTAAAATGGAATCGTTGGATGATGACGCATACAGCAAGTCGATTATATCGTCCGTTAGAAAGAAATTGAGAGCATCGAGCGACGGAAAATATGATGACCTGCTTTTTGCTTTTTCTGGGCTGAGGGCGTCGGCGGTGAAATATTATCGTCGAGAACATTGCGAGTTGATACCCGCAGCCGCCGAGGCATCTTATCAGGGGATACATAGCAAGCTTGGCGATGCTCTTCTCGAGGAGGTTCTGAAATATGATCAGATTTGACCCAAGATTCGACGATGAAGACCGCGAACTCGGGCGCCGCTACATGGAGGATAACGAAGGTCTTGACCTGGATTCGTTTTTCGACAAGTACGCATCTCCCGAGCTGAAGGAGTACAGCAGGCATCTCGACGAGGTTTACGCGCAAGTAAGAGCCGAAGGTTGTCGGTAAGACCGCGCAGGGAAAGGACGGTGACGGGCGATGTCGTTCGATGATTTCGAGGTCGTCGCATACAAGATCATGGCCTACCTGTCATCCTGCCTGAAGGGCGGTGTGACCCCGAACGTCGCAAAGGCGCGGGAGCTGTCGCGCGTCAACGGGCTGTATTTCGACGCG
Source organism: uncultured Eggerthellaceae bacterium (assembly GCA_937892845.1). Taxonomy (GTDB): domain Bacteria; phylum Actinomycetota; class Coriobacteriia; order Coriobacteriales; family Eggerthellaceae; genus Slackia. The sequence goes on from CALBGP010000033.1 coordinate 8,620, forward strand.
GTCGTATCCTCGCTCTTCGACAAAGGCCTGGTTTCAGGCAATCTCATACGGGATATGAACGGCGAGCCCATCGAGATCTGCTCGCTGACGCTGACTTTGGACGGCGCCATCTTCCTCAAGGAGAACTCGAGGATGGCGAAGGTGCGCGAGACGCTCGGAGATGCATTCGAGCGCGTCTTGTCCGCTGCTGCGGCGGCATCATCGCTGCTGTAAAACATGCCGTAAGCAGCTCAATAAATCGGAATCAAGCCCGCCGCACGGTGGGCTTTTTTCATGCCCGCGCACGGAGGCCGCGCGCGGAACCGCGCCCGCATGGGCGCCCGTACCGACGCCCGCATGGGCACGAAACGAAAGGAGCGAAGCATGGAGGGAATGGAGACCCCCGCAGCCGAAGGGGCCGCGCCGGAACCAGAACCGACAGGAGCCGAGCAGAACGCAGCGGAGCCGCAGGGCACCGACTGGAAGGCCGAGGCACGCAAATGGGAGGCACGCGCCAAACGCGCCGACAAGGCGGAGCGCGACCTCGCGAAGGCCACGGAGCGCGCTGAGGCGGCTGAACGCAAGCTCGCAGCCCGCGAAGCCGCGGAACAGCACGCCGAACTGGTGCGCAAGGTGGCTGAGAAGCACCGCGTCGACCCCAGATACGCCGCGCTGCTCACCGCAGACGACGAAGAGGGGCTGACCGCCCAAGCCAAGCTCATAGGCGAACGCTTCGCAGACCCCGTGCCCAGCGACACGGGGAAGCCCGCGAAGGGCATCAAGCCGGATGCAGCCGATGACATGCGCGCGTTCGCGGCGCAGTTCTTCGGCGGCAAATAGAAACCAACCGAAAGGAGCAGCCACATGGCCGCAATCATCACCAGCAACTTCACCATGCCCGAGCAGTTCGCAGACGGCATCTTCAAGAAAGCGCAGAGCGAGTCCGTGCTCGCCCGCCTGAGCGGCGCGCGCCCGCAGAAGTTCGGCAAGGGAAACGTCATGGTGCTCACCGCGCCCCCCAAGGCCGAGGTCGTCGGCGAAGGCGCCCAGAAGTCCGAGACTCCCAGCACCTACGCCTCCAAGGTCGTGACCCCCATCAAGATCCAGGTCACCATGCGATGCAGCGATGAGGTCAAATGGGCTGACGAGGATTACCAGATGGGCGTCCTCTCTGACATGATGGAGAACGCGGGCGTATCCCTCGGCCGCGCCCTCGACCTCGTGGGCATCCACAACCTCAACCCCCTCAAGGGCACCGCTGACGCAGGCCTGACCGACCACATCAGCGCCACCACCAACAAGGCCACGCTCAGCGGAACCAAGTACAACGCCGCCGTCGAGGCCGCCGCCGGCCTGGTCATCGCCAAGGGCTACAGCCCCGCGGGCTTCGCAGCCGACCCCACCCTGGCCTTCGGCCTGGCCACCGAGAAGGACGCGGACGGCAAGAGCCTGTACCCTGGCCTGGGCTTCGGACAGTCCATGACCTCCTTCCTGGGCATGGAGGCCGCCGTCGGCGATACGGTTTCCGCAAAGAACGAGGCCACTGAGGCAACCAAGCTGCTGGGCGTCGTCGGCCAGTTCGACGCCTTCCGCTGGGGCGTGCAGCGCGACATCGCGGCCAAGCTCATCGAGTACGGCGACCCCGACGGACTGGGCGACCTGCAGCGCCTGAACCAGGTCGCCATCCGCGCCGAGATCGTCTACGGCATCGGCGTGCTCGACAAGGACGCCTTCGCCCAGATCGTGACGGGCGCATAGGCCATGGCGGAATACATCCACATCCCCACAGGGACGCATGTGGAGGCGGAGGGGGTTCTTCCCCCTTCGCTGTTCCGCCCAGCGTCGGAGAAGGCCGAACAAAAGCCCGCGCCGCGCAAGCGCACGGGCAAGAAGGCGGCCGAAGAAGGCAGGTGAGCATGATGCCCAAGACTTTCTGCACGCCTGATGAGTACGCGGTTCGGTACGGCGATGCGGCAGACCCCGCCGCGCTCGCCGAATGCCTGGAAGAGGCGTCTCGCGAGATCAGGCGCGCGGTCGAGGATGCGGGGATGGGCGCCAAGCTGTCCGACCCCGAATACCTCATCGACTGCCGCAACGTGTGCCGCGACATGGCTCACCGCGTTCTCGGCAGCTCCATGCCCGTGGGCGCCACATCCTACAGCCAGAGCGCGGCGGGGTTCTCGGAGTCCTACAGCTTCGCAACGCCCTACACCAGCATCCGCCTCAACAAGGCCGACCGCGAGCGCCTGGGAATCAAGCGCAAGGGCGCGGCAGCATCCGTGCGCGTGGCCGTCCATGGGCGCGACGGCGCCCCCGTGGAGGGGTGGTAGCCGTGCAGGGGATGGAAATCACCGTCAAGCGTCCGAGCACCGACTACTCGACGGGCGAGGCGGTCACCACATGGGAATCCGAGACCGTCGGCGACGTCCTGGCATGCCCTGGCTCTACATCCGACCTCGCCGACGCCATGCGCCCGAACGGCGACCGCATCGCGTACACCCTGGCATTCCCGAAGGGGTACGCGGGCGGGAGCCTGAGGGGCGCCCGCGTCGTAATCGGCGGGGAGGAATTCGAGGTGCAGGGAGACCCGCGCCCCGTCCCGCTCAACTGCCCGACACGTTGGAACATGAGCGCCGAGGTGGTGGCTGTCGATGGCTAGGGTCAAGGTGAAAATCAACCTCGACGGCATCCGCGCATTCAACCATCAGGGAGCCGTCGTTTCGGAAATCGAATCGATGGGCAGGGCATCGAGGGATGCCGCGAACAGGATGTGCAGCGCCGACCGCATGGATAACATGCCGTTCGAGATGGTGAGCAGCGAAAACATCAAATGGCCAGTCGTATCCGTGTTCGCGGCCTCACCCCATGGGAAATACGCGCAGGCCAAGAACCGCGTTCTGAGCAAGGCCATCAACGCGGCTAGGAGGTGACCGTGGATATCGAGAAACGTGTGAGGGACGTCATGGCGGCCGCCATGGGATGCCCGGTGCTGTTCGAGGTGCCAGGCAAGCGCCCCAAGTCGTTCGTGACCGTGGAGCTCACGGGGGACGATTCGAGGATGCACGGCGTCTTCCATACCGCGCAGCTGGTCGTCACGTGCTGGGGAGCAACCAGGGCGGAGGCGCGCGCCCTCGCCGATGCGGTCATCGATGAGGCGTGGCTGCTCCAGGACGGGGTTGGGATCATGGAGGCGTCGCCGCTTTCGGCGTACCGCGACCCTGACCCCGACACGGGGGCGCCGCGTTACACGGTGACCCTTCAAATCAAATATTCGGTCTAGCCCGCTTCGGCGGGCTTTTTGTTTGCAAAAGGAGGCAGACATGGCAGCAACGGAATTCAAGGCCAACGCCAAGGCCAACATGTCCGACGCCAAGGGACTCGCAGGCGGATACTTCTTCGCCGCACCGCTCGGCTCCAAGAAGCCGACCGACGAGTCCACCGCGCTCGACGAGGCGTTCAAGTGCATGGGCTTCATCGGGGAGGACGGCGTCACCTTCGAGTCGGAAACCGACTCCGAGAAGCTCAAGGACATGAACGGCGACGTCGTGCACGTGTCCGTGACCAGCCACGACGAGACCGTGGCCATGGTGCTCGGCGAGTTCAAGAAGGGCGTGCTCGAACTGATGTACGGCAGCGGAAGCGTCACCGACGCTTCGGGCAAGATGACCGTGCACCAGAACGGGGCCGAGGCCCCGCATGTCATCGGCGTCTTCGAGCTGGTGCTCAAGGATGGCCGCAAGCTGCGCCGCCTCGCCCACGACATGCAGGTGACCGAGCTCGGTTCCCTGTCCGTCAAGGCGGGCGAGCTGTTCGCGCGCGAATGCACCTTCACCGCCTACAAGGATGAGGAATCGGGCGACTACTACACCGACTACGCGGCATCCACCGAGACCAGCGTCGGCTAGGCGGTACGGGATGGCGAACAAGGAAAAACCCGTCATCGTGGACGGTATCGAACTCAAGAGCATCCGCCTCGACGTCAACGAGGATATCGAGTTCATGGAGGCCTTGGCTGATTCCGAAGACCCCGAACTCGACGACGGCGAACGGCTCCGCGCCGCGATCAAGCTGTTCCGAACCGTGTTCGGCACAGATTATCCGCGCATCAAGCGCGAGTTGCGCGCCAAGAACGGCGGAGAGCTCACCATCGGGCAGCTCACCCAATTCATGGCCAAGACCATCAAGGCGGTGGCCGAGCTAAAAAACTAGCCTTCCTCGCGTTCGCCAGGCGCGACCACGGCGAGGCGCTCACGGCGGATTTCCAGCAGTTCTACGGGCTGGACATCGACGCCGTGGCGCCAGCCCGCGCCGCGCTGCTGGCGCAGCAGCTCCCGCGTGAATCGCGGCTCGCCCGCATATCGAACCCCGCGGCTGAGTGGGGCGGCGCTGAGCGGCTGCTGCACGCCATCGAGTATGACCTCCGTGTGCTCGCATGGCAGGCGACCGAGGACGGCATGAAGGGGCGCAGGCCGCCCAAACCGCTCCAGACGCCTGAGGACGGCGCGAGGATGCGCGACAGCATCGAGAAGGCGGACAGGGAGCGGATAGACAGGATCCTGAACATGAAGGGGGTGATGGACGATGGGAACTAGCCTCGCAACAGCCTATTTCACCCTCAGGCCGAAAATCGATGGTCTTGAAAGCAGCATCAAGAGCGGCGTGTCAGGCGTCGACCTCACGGCTCAAGGCCGAAGGATGGGCGAGCAGATAGACAGCGGCATCGGCGATGGCGTCGAACGCTCAAAGGGGCGCATCGGCGGACTTGGCGGCGCGCTCAAGAGCGCGGCGGGCGTGGCCGCGGGGGCGTTCGCCGCTATCGGGTTCGGGCAGCTCATCGCAGAGGCTGGGGCTGCGGCGGATGCCACGCAGAAGTTCAAGACCACGCTCGAGTTCGCGGGCAAGGCCGACGAGGTTGAGCGCCTTACGGCATCGACGCGCAAGTACGCCGACCAGACCGTTTACGAGCTTTCCGACATCCAGGGCATCACGGCGCAGCTCGCATCGAACAATGTCAAGGACTTCGACAAGCTGGCCGAAGCCGCGGGCAACCTGAACGCCGTCGCGGGCGGCAACGCCGAGACGTTCAAAAGCGTCGGCATGGTGCTCACGCAGACCGCAGGGCAGGGCAAGCTCACTACCGAGAACTGGAACCAGCTGGCAGACGCCATCCCGGGCGCGAGCGGCAAGCTGCAGCAGGCGCTCCTCGAAGCGGGAGCCTACACGGGCAACTTCCGCGAGGCCATGGAGAAGGGCGAGATCTCCGCCGAGGAATTCAACGCCGCGATCATGGAGCTCGGATTCCAGGAGGCAGCCGTGAAGGCGGCAACGTCCACGAGCACCATCGAGGGCGCCTTCGGCAACCTCAAGGCGGAGGTCGTGGGCGGTCTCTCGGACACCATCGCGCAGCTCACGCCGTTCATCTCTGCGGCCATGGGGGCGGTCGCCTCCGTGGTGGGGCCAGCCTTCCAGAACATCAACGGCGGGCTGCAGCAGTTCGTGGGCTTCGTGCAGGCGAACGCGCCGATGGCGCAGGCCGCGCTCCAGCCCCTGGTCGACGCCTTCGGGCGGATGCGCGACACGTTCGCGCCCATCATCGAGCAGGTCATGGCGCAGCTTGTGCCCGCCCTGGGCGGCCTCATGGGCGCGCTGCAGAACGTGTGGGGCGCCATCCAGCCGATACTCATCATGGCCATGGACACGCTCGCCCCGATCGTGAGCAGCATCGTCGGCTACGTGGTGTCCATCGTGAGCAGCCTCATGGAGACGCTCACGCCCGCGATAAACAACATCGCGGCCATCGTGCAGGCCGTGCTCCCCGCCATCCAGACGGCGTTCCAGGTTTGCGGAACCTACATCCAGGGCGTCATCGACGCGGTGTTCCCCTACATCGAGACGATCGTAGGCACCGTGATGGACGTCATCAACGCCGTCATCTCAACGGTGCTCTCGATCGTGCAGGGCGACTGGGAGGGCGCGTGGAACGGCATCAAGGACATCGCGCAGAGCGTATGGGACGGAATCGGCACCCTCATAGAGGGCGCCATATCGGCCGTGCAGGGCGTCATCGACGCCGCGCTGCAGTTCATCAAGAGCCTCTGGGACAACGTCTGGAACGGCGCGAAATCGCTGGTCTCAGACGCCTGGGAGGGCATCAAGACGGCGGTCTCCGACGGCATCGACGGCATGATGGGCTTCATCGAGGGCATCCCCGACGCCATCCTGGGCTTCTTCAGCGATGCGGGAAACTGGCTCAAGGACAGCGGCAGGGCCATCATCGACGGCTTCACGTCAGGCATCGAGGGGGCCATCGACGGCGCGCTCAGCGCGGTGTCCGGAATGCTCGGCTCCATCCGAGACCTGTTCCCGTTCTCGCCCGCGAAGGAAGGGCCATTCAGCGGCAAGGGCTGGGTCCTCTATTCCGGCATGAGCATCGCGGATGCCATGGGCGAGGGCTTCACCAAGCGGGCGGGCGCGATGGCCGCATCCTTCCAGGACGGCATGGCATCCGCGCGCCTCGCGCTCGCGGCGCCCGCACCTGCCGCGGCGGAGGGCGGGTACACCTTCGGGGACGTGTACGTGACCATCGACGGCGACGACCCGCGCGGCGCCCTTAATCAGCTCATCGAGGGCATCGAGCGCGCGAAGAGACAATACGCAGGGAGGTGGTAGCGCATGGCAACCGTATATTCAGACTGGGTTACCGCGTCGTATCCATTCGGCGCGACGGCCACGCGCTGCCGCCTGGCCGTGTCCGACGTGCAGCTCACCAGTGCGGAAAACGCACGCGTTGACATCTCGGGCGCGATGCAGTCCAGGGACGGCGCGGCGCTCGACGGCTGGGGCGTGCGCGTCACGATCGGCCATTGGGAGACGGCGGCGGGCAAGCCCACGGGCACCAAGGCGGCGACCGGCGTGCTCCGCAAGACCGCCTGGGTCGGCAACGTGTCCGACTACTGGAATTTCGAGCGCACGCATTCGGCCTACCAGGTCGCCCTTTTCTCGGAATACGTAGGCCAGGAGGTCGACGGGTACGCTGGCATCAAGCAGAGCGGCCACGTCGAATACAAGGTCACGATTCCCGCAAAGCCGTCCTATGCGGTCAAGTACAGCGCCAACGGCGGCACGGGCGCACCCGCTGCGCAGACGAAATGGCACGGCGAGACCCTGAAGCTGTCGGCAGCCAAGCCGACCCGCGCGAACTACACGTTCGCGGGTTGGGCGACCAGCTCCAATGCAGCATCCGCCAAGTACCAGGCGGGCGGCACCTACACCGCCGACGCGGCGGTCACGCTGTACGCGGTGTGGCGCATCAACGCGCCGACCGCTCCCACGTCATGCAGCGTTTCGCGTGTCACGGACAACAAGAACGCCGTGAGATGGGCGCTCGAAGAGTCATCCGTTATCCGCAACGCCGCCGTGCTCATCGAGCGCAGCATCGACGGCGGCGCATGGTCGCAGGCCGCGTCCGTGGCGGGTTCGGCCACGTCGTGGAGCGACACGGCGACGGCGGCCAACCATTCGTACCGCTACCGCGTCCGAACCAGCAACGCGAGCGGCAAGAGCGCCTTTGCGACGAGCGGCACGGTGTACAACACGCCCGCGGCGCCCACGTCGGTCACGGCGGCGCGAACGGGCGAGGCCAGCGTCGCGCTGACTATCGCCAACCCCGCGAACACGGCGACCGCGCTGCAATACGAGTACGCGGCCACGACGGCGGGCGGCGGCACCGTCGCCACGGTGGAGGGGTCCCGCGTCACATCCGCCACGGCCAACCCGGGTGGCGGCACGTGGTACTTCCGCGCCCGCAACACGCGCAAGGAGCTGGTATCCGCATGGTCGCCGTGGTCTGACCCTGTGGTGACAGTATGCCCGCCGTCAGCGCCCACGCCGACGGCCCCCGCATCAGGTGCCGTGGTGTCCAAGGCGCAGCCCCTGGCGGGCTTCTCATGGCTCCACAACGCGCCTGACGGGTCATCGCAGACGGCGGCGGAGCTGCGCTGGCGAACCGTCGGCGGTTCATGGGCGACCGTCACCGCAACGGATGCGCAATCGCTTGAGGTCGACCTGTCGGCGGTGCCCGCAAACGCGTCCGTCGAGTGGCAGGTGCGCACCAAGGGGGCGCACGCCTCGTGGTCTCCGTGGTCTGCGCTCTCGCGCTTCACGGTCGCCGCGCCCCCTCAGGCGGTCTTCACCGCGCCGCCATCCGACGGCTGGGCGCTCGCAGTGATGCCGTTCGAGGTCGCGCTGTCCTACTCGGACGACGGCTGGGCGCTCGCATCGTGCACGGTGGCTGCGAGCGACGCGCAGGGCGCCGTGGCCTGGTCGCGTGATTTCGGCGTCGGGACGTCCCATGCCGTCGAGGCGTCCGAATGGCTGCCCGAGAACGGGGAGACGTACACCCTCACCGCCTCCGTGCGCTCCACGTCGGGGCTCACGGCGTCGGCGGTGCGCACGTTCAGGGTCGCATTCATCGAGCCGCAGGCGGCGGCGCCGGTGCTCGCGCCAGACCCCGAAACGGGAACCATGGGCGTCACCGTGCAGCTTGCAGAGGATGCCGAAGCGGCGCCCGCGGTCTCCATCGACCTGTGGAGGGTCAACCCAGACGGCTCCAAGGTGCTGCTGGGGGCGGGTCTCTCGGAAGGCGCTTACGTCTCCGACGTGTTCGCTCCGCTCAATGCGGCGTACCGGTACGAGGCCGCGACCTTCGCGGCATCGGGAGCCGCCCACGCGGAGCGCGTCCCCGCGATCATCAGGACGCCGCGCGCGTTCTTCATCGGCAGCGGAGCCACGGCATGGGCGCAGTGGGAGCCGACGCTGTCGCGGTCGTACTCGCGCCCGCGCCGCAAGCTCGTGCACTACGAGGGCAGGCGCGACCCAGTGGCCTACGACGGCGTGCAGCAGACCGTGAAGCTCTCCTACGGCGCCAAGGTGGCCACAGAGCAGCTTCCCGCGTTCCGCGCCCTCATGGACGAGGGAGCTTGCGTGTTCAAGAGCCATGACGGCCAGGTGGTGCGCTGCGTGTGCGACGTCGCCATAGGCCGCGCGCCGCTGGTCATGGGCGGCGCATGCGACGTGTCCGTCTCCATGACCGCGTTGGGCGGTGATGCGCTGTGACGCACCGTTTCGACACATCGAGGCGCGCCGAGGCGTTCCGCGTCCAGGCCGTGGACCCCGCAACATTGGCGGGGCTGGCCGACGTGGGCACCGCCACGGGCGGCAGCATCGAGCTGGGGGCGTTCACGGACACCCGCATGGACGCCCGCATCGACTTCGAGGGCGAGGCCGTGCCAGACGCCGCAATGGTGCGCATCTGGTACGCCTTCACCGATGAGGCGGGCGTGCGTGCGGAATACCCGCTCGCGACGGGGTACGCGGCGGTCGGCGACCTCACCGTGGAGGGCGACCGCGTGCGTGGCGCGCTCACGGTGGCGTCCCCGCTGCGCATCCTCGCAAACGACGGTGCCGGGTTCCCCTACACCGTCCGCGCGGGAACCGCGGCGGTGGCGCTCGCGGCCGAGATATGCGAATCGCAGGGGCTGCGCGTCATCGCCTCGGAATCGTCGTGGGCGCCGACGTCCGACCACGTTTTCGAGGCGTCGGACAGCTGGCTCGCGGTTGTCAACTGGCTGCTCACATCGGCGGGCTTCGCCGCGGCGTGGCCCGATGCCATGGGCTGGGTGCACATGGAGCCGTACAGGGCGCCGTCAGACCGCGCCGTGACCGCCTCTTTTGCCAACGACGCGGCATCCGTCATCGTCCCGGGCATCGTGCGCACCGTGGAGGGCGGCGGCTCCATCGTGCGGCTCTCGTACGCCGATGAGCAATGCAGCGTGTGGGCCGCGGCCTGGACGGGCAGCACCGCCCTCATGGAGAGCGTAAGGGAATCCGTGGACGAGCTGGAGGGGGAGACGGCGGCGGCGAAGGCCGAAAGCCTCATCGCGGAGGCCAAGCGCCGCGCCCTGGATGCGGCGGGCACCACCGAGCGCCTGAAGTTCACGGCTGCGTGGATGCCGCTTGCGCCCAACGACGCGGCGGCGTTCGATTACGTTTCCGACGCGAAGGGCGCCCGCATCGAGGGATGGCGCGGGTCGGTCGCGTCCATGTCAATCAGCCTGGAGCCGTCGGCCCCGACATCGATGGAACTCAGGCGCCTGCTGCCGCATGGCGGCGAGCCTGCATCTGAAGGAGGCGTGCTATGGGAGCAACCTACATCAGCGCCGACCGCATAGCCGACGCGCTCGGAAGGCGTACGGCGACGGCGGCGCCGTCGGTGATGCGCGCGACCGTCGCGGAGGTGCCTGCCGAGGGAATAGTGCGCGTGTACCTCGACGGCGCGGCGGTCGGCGACACGACGGAATGCGGCGCCTACTGCAGCGCAGAGAAGGGCGACCGCGTGGCCGTGGTGCGGATGCCAGACGGGCGGTGCATCGCGACGGGAAGGCGCGGGGGCGATACGTGGGAGACGCTGGCAGGCAAGCCCGAGACATTCCCGCCCGCAGCCCATACCCATCCCGAATTCGGGTCTGCGCACATCGAAGCGAGCGGCACCAGCGGGATATGGCGCTACGTCAAGTGGTCGGACGGGACCGCGATGTGCATGGGCCGCTACAAGTCGAGCATAAACATAGGCACAAAATACGACGCCTACCACTATTACAGCCCATCGGTTGCGGTGTCCCTGCCGTTCGCGTTCGCTGAGCAGCCTAATTTCATCGGCTCGACAGGTGCGCTGTCCTATGTCGCGCAGGACACGGGCGTTACGGGCGCCAGCAAGGTGGGCCTGTACGTCGTCCGTCCGTCGAGCGGCACGATCACATACATCGACCTTATCGTCTGGGGGCGGTGGAGATGAGAATCATCAACGAGGCCACATTCGTAGAGATCAAGGAACCCGACCTGACGTGCGGGGAGCTGAGGGATGCTCTTTGGGCACCGCCCGAGGCATATGAGGCGGCGGCGAAGGCGGGGTTTCCCGCGCTCCCAGACGATGCCTATGAGCGCGTGCTGATGTACCACGTTTGGACGCCGTCCGAGGAGGCGGCGCACGCGGCCGCAGCCAGGCAGGTGGACGAGATGACGCAGCTCAAGCTCGCCGTTGCCGAGCTGGGCGCGATGGTGGCGGGAGGTGCTGTCTGATGGCTGAGCTGTATGCAGACCTTGTGAGGCGCGGGCTGTGGGAGCTGGAGCAGGTGCCCGCGCTTTGGCGTGATGCCGTCGCATCCATCCTGCGTAAGGGGGAGGTCTGATGGACGATTTTCTTTCGGCGATGGGGCAGTCCCTGGCACATGCGGGACCCGAGTACGTGACCGCCTTGGGTCTGGTCGCCATAGGCGCGTGGGTGGTCTCCAAGGCCCTTCCGCTCTATGCGGGGCACCAGGACAAGCGCCTCGGGCTCGAAGAGCAGCGTGAGCGGCGCAAGGCCGCCGAAGAGCGCAGCCGCGAGCAGCGAGACCGCGAACGCTCTGAGATGGAGGGGCGCTGGTTGACCCAGTACGAGCACGCGACCCAGGTGCAGGAGCAGACCAACGCGGTCATGGAGGGCGTTAGGGCTCAGATGGACACGCTCAACACGACGCTGCAGGACTCCAAGAAACGCAGTTCGGAGATGGCGCGGGAAGTCAAGGAAATCCACAGCGCGGTCATCAACAAATAGGAAGGAAGAAGCATGGATATCAGCTACATCACGGAATACATCAGCCCCATCGCGCTTGTCGTCTGCCTAGCGGTCGGCTACGTGCTCAAGCACGTCGTTCCCAGTGATGCGGTCAACCGCTGGATTCCCTGCATCGTCGCCGTTTTGGGCGTTGGCATGGTGGCGTGGGCGGAGATGGCGTTCTCGCCCGAAGTCCTGGCGGCTGGCCTGATAAGCGGCCTCGCCTCCACGGGACTCTATGAGGCGTTCGAGGGCATCATCGGGGGCGACCGATGAAATACGCGCTCGACATGGGGCACACGCCTACCAGCCCGGGGGCGCACGGCCACCTCGACGAACTCACGGAAGACCGCAAGGTGGGCGCTGCGCTGAAGCGCATCATGCAGGCCGCGGGGCATTCCGTCACCGACGTGACCGCGCCCGATTCCATGGCGTACCCGGCGGAGACGAATTACCGCGTCACGAAGGCCAACGGCAGCGGCGCGGAGCTGTTCGTCAGCGTCCACTTCAACGCGGGCGGTGGTACGGGAACCGAGGTGCTGTACTACGGCGGGGACTCCCGCGGCCACGGGCTGGCTTCCCGCATCAGCGCAGAGGTGTCCGACGCGCTGGGGCTTCCGAACCGCGGCGCGAAGGCGCGTACCGACGAGGTTGCGGTCATCCGTGACACGACCATGACGGCGGTCTTGGTCGAAGTCTGCTTTGTGGATACGGCGGCCGATGCGGAGGCGTACCGCGCGGCAGGCGCGGATAAGGTGGCTGCGGCTATTGCCCGCGGCCTGGGAATCGAAACGGAGGAAGACGATATGCAGCTCAACGACAAGATCACCAACGGGAAGGTGATGGACGGCACCACCTATGCGACGGTGGGAAATTGCATCTATTGGGCGGAGCAGAACGCAGAGAAGGCCTATAAGAACACGGTGGAGCTCAAGACGCAGATTGCCGCCCTTTCGGCCGCCGTGGAGGCTATGGCGCAATCGCAGGGCGCGGACCCCGATGCGGTTGCAAAGGCCGTGGCCGATGCGGTGGCCGCCAAGCTGGAGACCATCAGCCTTGATGTTACCGTCGGCTAACTGCGTACCAAAGCGTACCAAAGCGTACCGTTGTTTTTCGTTTGGTTCTGATGAGTACGGGGCACCCTTCGGGGTGCCCTCTTTTTTGCGTCCTGAAACGGGAAAAGCCCCCAAAACGGGGGCTTGGGTGACAGCGGCGGGCGTACCGTCCCGCTGCCTAATCGGCGAAACGCTGCATCCCGTAGACGTATTCCAAGGGGTCGATAAAAGGTTATTGGGCCTGCATCCTGCGTAACAATGTGTAACATTCCCCGCAAAATTGTTACATTTTAGCGAAATTAGAGAACTAAAATGCCGCTTTTCCGCACTTCGCCGAAGC
>CALBGP010000034.1 GCA_937892845.1 uncultured Eggerthellaceae bacterium
AGTTTTCGGTACCGAAAACTCGGCGTTTTGACCATTGGGGGCCTCCGACGCAAATCCGGACAGCGTTTCCCCAGGTCACGAATCCTCCCCGATGGAGCGGCGGCGGGAAAACTACCGAGAACTCGGCGTTTTGACCGGAAGTGGTCAAAAGTCGGTGCAAGGTGCCGCGCGCCCCAGGAATCCGATTCGAACCGCATGGGCGGAAACCCCTGCGCTACAATGCTTGATGAAATCCGCATCATCCGGCCCCGGGGCCAACCCCCTGGGCCGCCTCGCACCCAGGAGCCGCCATGTCCGCAAACGCGACCGCACAAGAAGAAACAGGACCGAGCGAAGTCGAATCGCTCGTCGCCGCCCAGCGTGCGCACTTCGCCACCGGCGCCACCATTCCCGCCGAAGCCCGCCTTGCCGCACTAACCGCACTCGAAGACGCCATCCGTGCCCATGAAACCGAAATCAACGCCGCCCTCAAAGCCGACCTGGGGAAATCCGCCTGCGAAAGCTACATGTGCGAAGTCGGGCTGACGCTTGCCGAAATCGGATACCTCAAGCGTCACCTGCGCAGCTGGATGCGCCCGAAACACGTGCACACCACGCTGGCGAACTTCCCCGCGAAAAGCTTCACGGTGGCCGAGCCCTACGGCGTGTGCCTCGTCATGAGCCCGTGGAACTACCCCTTCATGCTGACCATGGAACCGCTCGCAGGCGCATTGGCCGCGGGCAACTGCTGCGTTCTCAAGCCCAGCGCATACTCGCCGGCCACAAGCGCCATCATCGCGAAGCTGTGCGCCGAAGCGTTCCCGCGCGAGCTGGTATGCACGGTAGAGGGCGGACGCCGCCAGAATACGGAGCTTTTGGACCAGCGCTTCGATTACATCTTCTTCACGGGAGGCGCAACCGTCGGCCGCCTGGTCATGGAGAAGGCATCGCGCAACCTGACACCGGTGTCGCTTGAGCTGGGAGGAAAGAGTCCGTGCGTGGTGGCGGCGGACGCCGATATTGAGCTTGCGGCCACACGCATTGCCTTCGGAAAGTTCCTCAACTGCGGGCAAACCTGCGTGGCGCCTGATTACGTACTGGTGGACCGCAGCGTCCACGACCGTTTCGTGGCGGCGCTTTGCGCGCGCATCCGCACCATGTACGGCGAAGACCCGCTGGACAACCCCGACTACGGCCGCATCGTCAACGAGAAGCACTTCAACCGCGTGATGGGGATCATCGATCCCGCCAAGGTTGTCGCGGGCGGAGCCGCACGCGCCGATGAGCTGCGCATCCAACCCACGGTTTTGGACGGGGTCACCGCGCAGGACGCCGTCATGCAGGAAGAGATCTTCGGTCCCGTGCTGCCCATCATCACCGTCGATGGGCCCGAAGCCGCCGAAGCGTTCATCCGCGAACGGCCCAAGCCGCTGGCGCTCTACCTGTTCACGCGCGATCGCGCCCTGGAACAGCGCTTCCTTGCGCACGTGCCCTTCGGCGGCGGCTGCATCAACGACACCATCGTGCACCTCGCCACATCCGAGATGGGCTTCGGCGGCGTCGGCGAAAGCGGTATGGGCAGCTACCATGGCCGCGAAAGCTTCGAAACGTTTTCGCACCGCAAGAGCATCCTCAAGAAAAGCCGCCTTATCGACCTACCTATGCGCTACCAGCCCTATACACCCGCGAAGGAGCGCCTGATCAGGCTCTTCCTGCGTTAACCCGACTTCTGGAAGCGGCCCGACAACGCCTCGGCCGCCTCCTCGAAAGGACCGCATGACCGCTTATCTTTCCGACAGAACCCTCGTGCTTTCCGGACATGGCTACGATGACGAAGGACCCTACCTCCTCATCGGCGACGTCGAAGCCAAAACCCAGCACCGCTTCCCCGTCTGGAACAGGGTTTTTTCCATCACGAAACTGCCGCGTCGCTTCTGCACCGGGTGGTTCGACCTGGCCGCATCCGAGTCCCATGCCTGCGATCTGGGGGTTGAGCTTCTACCCGACAGCAAAGACGACGACTGCCCCGCCTGCCGGGAGAAGACGGGCTTCAACCCAGCGTTCTACAACGCCTCCGCCGTCTCCCCGCAGCAACGCGCCTACAACCTGACCCCGCATTACGTCTACATGGCATGGTTCAGTCCCGAGCACCTCAAAGTGGGCATATCCTCGGAAACGCGCGGAATCGAACGTCTGCTCGAACAGGGAGCCCGCTGCGCAGCCGTCATAGCCCGCTATCCCAATGCGGACGAAGCCCGCGTGCTCGAAGCCCATCTGTGCTCGCTGCCCGGCACCTTCGAAACCATGCGGGCCTCCAAGAAGCTCGAGCTGCTCTGCGACACGCCCTACGACTTCGCCGTAGCCGCAGCGGACCTTTGCGAAAAAGCCGCAGCGCTGGGTGTGGAAGTCGCGCCCGATCAGGTGATGGACCTTTCGCCTTTCTATTTCGGCGGCCTGGCCCCGGACGCTGCAACGCTCACGCTTCCCGAAGGTGCGCCCGACAACGTCTGCGGCGGCTGGTGCATAGGCATGGCGGGAAGCGCGCTTGTCTTCCGCACGGCAAACCCCGACGGAACCGTGGCGGCTGACCACCCGGTAAGCATCAAAACCTGGGAATCGCACCAGATCAAAATCAACCTTGATGAGGTTTTGGTCGAATACGACGCACAGCCCCAGCAGATGCTCCTGTTCTGATTTCGCCCGAAGCGTGTGCTTCCGTGAGCATTCTGTAAGGTTATGTTACAGAGCTGCCACCTGCGCGTCATCGGCATGCAAGAGGGACCCCGTATCTTAGACGGTGAGGCCGAAAGCCCCGTCGGCATAGGCCGGCGACACCGTCCGAAAGGGGGATTTCATGAGCACTGCATACGCACAATCAGAGCGCACTTCCGCAAAGCGGCACCCTCTGCGCCGCGCATTCGCGATCTTCTTCACGGTCGTATTGGCCGTGGTGGCAGGTGTTGCAGGCTGGTTCGGCGTACGCGGCTATGCCATGTACCAGGATGCGATAGCGGTCATGGGCGTTGAGGAGATGGCCGAAGGCATTCGGAGCCAGCCGGGCTACGTGACGCTTGACCAGATGCCGGAAATCTACAAGTCCGCTGTCATATCCGTCGAAGACAAACGCTTCTGGCAGCATCCCGGATTCGACATCATCGCCACAGGGCGCGCGCTCGCAAACGATATCCGCGCGGGTGCCTTCGTCGAAGGCGGATCAACCATCACCCAGCAGCTCGCGAAGAACCAATGGTTCACGCAGGATAAATTCATCGAGCGCAAATTCGCTGAGATGTTCATGTCCTTCGAGATAGAGCGCACGCTGTCGAAAGAAGAAATCCTGGAGCTGTATCTCAATTCCATCTATTTCGGCAACGGCTTCTACGGAATAGGCGCGGCAGCCGAAGGGTACCTGGGCAAAGCGCCCATGGACATGGACCCCTACGAGTGCACGCTGCTCGCCGGCGTTCCCAACGCCCCCTCCGTCTACAACCCCCACGCCAATCCGGAACTCGCAGACCAGCGCCAGAAGCAGGTCGTGGCCAAGCTGCTCGACAACGGGGTGATTTCGAAATCGCAGGCCGAAATGCTGCAAGCCGCCTAGAACGGCAGCAGCCCATCGACCGGGCGCAGCAGGATACGGCCGGCGTCCCCGAGCCGCTCGCCATAGCCGCAGAAGCTCATTCGGCGCGGGCTTCAGCGGCTATGGCGCGCATGAGCTCAGGGGGCAGGTCGTTCATGCTGCGATAGGCCGTCTTGCCGCCACGCTGGCAGTCTTCGGTCGAAGCGAGGCCGTCCCAAAGCGAGGCTGCCATGTCGACATGCGACTCATCGACGAAGCGCACACCCTCCTCTGACAGCAGGAGCCTCTGGACCTCCTCGCCACCGAACGCATAGCCGGGCGCCAGAGAGCCGTCTTTGAACACCACCCTATGGCACGGCACAACCACCGGATGCTTATTGCCCCGCAGCGCCCATCCCACATAGCGTGCCGACCGCGGAGACCCCATCAATCTCGCAATCTGCCCGTACGTGGAAACCTTCCCCCGGGGAATCTGCGAGACAATTGCGAATACCCGCTCGGAAAACGATTGCCCGCCAGCCTGCTCTTCCATTGGACCTCCCTCACGCGTTTGAATCCGGCAATGATACACCGACACGCATCGCCATGCTGCACCCCAAACAAAAGGAGACACGATGGGGCTTGCAGATTCCCAAGATTTGCAAGCCCCAACTGCCACGCAACCCGCACGTCTTCCAACCAATGCAATCGATGGGAATTTTGGATTCGGCAAAACGGAATCAACGCCGAACCATGCTAGCATTCGCGAAAACAACTTACGCACAGAGAGGAGTGCCCATGAGACGGAACCGCACCATCTTGGCAACGTTCGCCATCGCCGCACTGGCGCTCGCAACGGCTTTCGCGCTTGTCGGCTGCGGCGGCGCAACCACCGGCGCTGCATTCACCACAGGAGGGGGAGAAGAAGGCGCCTGGAAGACCATTTCGGCCGACGAGGCCAAAGCTATGATGGACGCGAACGAAGGCGTCGTGATCCTTGATGTCCGCAGCGCAGAGGAATTCGCCGAAGGCCACATTCCGGGCGCCGTGCTTCTGCCGCACACCGACATCACGGATGAAGCCGCAGCTCAGGCCATACCTTCGAAAGACAGCACCGTGCTTGTCTACTGCCGAAGCGGCAACCGGTCCGCCACCGCATCCGCAACGCTTGCGGGCCTCGGGTACACGCAGGTCTATGACTTCGGCGGAGTCCGCGACTGGCCCTACGACGTAGTCACCGACTGACGGCAAAACGAAGAAGCACCGCATTGACGCGCCTTGCAAAAGCAGGGCGCGTTTTCGTTGCCCAGCGAACCAACCGATTACGCAACCAGAGCGTACAAAGCGCAGTTGCCCGCCAAGAACACTACATTCACCAGGAAGAACAGCTTCATGAAACGGCGCATATCAGCCTGCGGGGCATGCGCATAGAGCCGCAAGGATATCAGGCTGGCCAGCGAGACGATGGGCGTTCCCAGACCGCCGATGTCAACGCCCAGCAGAAGCCCCTGCCACGAATCCGTGAAGGGAGCCAGAAGCACCGCGGCGGGAACATTGCTGATCACCTGGCTTGCCAGAAGAGAAACCGCGAACGGCGAAGCCGACATCAGGTCCTCAAGGGCCCCGCGAACCATCGGGACGGCGCCCACATTGCCAACGAACAGGAAAAAGCAGACGAAGGTGGCCAAAAGCCCCCAGTCTATTCCAAGCACCGAATCACGCGCCAAGACAAGTCCGCAGAGCGCCACGATGACCAGACACGCCCAAACGGGAACAAGGCGCACGACGGCCGCCAGGCTGATGGCGAAAAGCACACCGAAAGCAAAAGCGAGCTTCCCGTCAACAGGAGCGCGATCAAGCGGAAGCGAGACCTCCATGGGGTGCGCAGGGGCGCACGCCGCCCAAGCGGCCAAACCCACGCACGATGCGATGGCGAACGGAGCCATGACACCCGCAAACTCCGCCAGGCCCAAGCCGTAATGCGAATACAGGAAGAGGTTCTGCGGATTTCCGAAAGGTGTCATCATGCTGCCAAGATTCGCCGCAACGGTCTGCAGCACCACCACAAGGGCAAGCCGACGGCCCTCCCCCGCCGCAACCAGAAGCATCACCGCGAAGGGTACGAACGTGATGAGCGCCACGTCGTTGGTAACGAACATGGAGGCGAAAAACGAAATGGCAACCAACATGACCGAGGCGAAGCGAACCGTCCTGCGCCCCTCGAGCATACGCAGGGCAAGAGCCGTGAAAATGCCCGCCTTCTGCAAACCGGCCACGCATACCATCAGGCAGAACAGCAACGAGAGCACGCGCGCATCGATGAATGAGGCGTACTGCGCAAACGAGGCAGTACCATTGGTGGGCGGATTGAGCAGAAACGACGCCAACGCCAGCAATGCGGCTATGGAAAGCACCGGCTCCCGGCGTGCAAACGCAACGATGCGGGCCGCCACCGGGGCAACAGGATCGAACAGCGCGCCGGCCGCTTCACGCAGCCTGCGGGCAAAACCTCCCATCATTCGACAGCCTCAGCGCTTGAGCTCGCGAGCCATCTTCTCAAGGGAGGCGTCAGAGAAACCTTCGCTGTACGCGCTTGGAATGACCACGGTGCCGCCGGAACCCTTGACGCTCTCATAGAGCAGATGCATGGTGCGCAACCGCAGGGCAACATCATTTTCCTGGTACTGATCGGCAGCCTCCACCAGCATGGAGGATATATCCTTTTCAACCTCGGCGAGCACCATACGGGCGTTTTTCTCCCGTTCAGCCTGAGCTTCGGCGCTCATAGCCTCTTGCAGGCTTTCGGGAATCACGATGTCGCGAATCTCAACCGAAAGAATGGTGATGCCCCATTGGCTGGTCTTTTCTTCGATGACCTCCTGGAGTTCCTCGTCAAGCTGGTTGCGGCGCACAGCAACCTCAGATGCGCTCGCACGGCCTATCGCATCACGCAAGGCGGTTTGAGCGACCAGACTCACAGAGTTGTAGTAATTCTCAACCTCCAGAGCAGCCTTTTCGGCGTCCCACACCATCCAGAAAAGAACCGCATCAACGTTGATGGGAACCAAGTCGCTTGTCAGGGTGGACTCCGCCCCGAAACCGGTCACCATCACACGTTGGTCAGCGCACAAGGCAATCTGGTCAATGAACGGAATAGTGAAATAAATGCCGGGTCCCTTCGTTCGGCTGAACTTGCCCAGACGAAGCACGACAACCTTCTCCCACTGCATGGCGATATGGACGGACATGACCGCCAACACGGCAATGACCAGCGCAACCAAGAACACCCACACGACAGGCTTTCCGGCAATAGCCCAGCCCGCAGCTGAGGCCAAACCAAATGCCACCGTGAAAACGAACGCCGAAAACATCATGGCGCCATTTTGCGAAGTGCGCCTATCGCTGCGAGAGTTGTACTTCTCGATAGAGGAGGCCTTGCGATCCCTTGCCGACGACCGGCTCTGCTTTCCTTCTTTCATGAAAGTCCTTCCTTATCGGATCTTCGGATCCGATTCTTGCTTCATGGCATGAGCCACATCGAGAATACGCAACCGCACCTCATCAAGGGACATACCCATGGCCATGCAGCGTCTGATGGCATCCTCGAGCACGGTATCCACGGCAGACAGCATATCCTCGCGCACGGTTTCAGTGGTCTCGCGGACGAAGACCCCGCGACCGCGCACGGACACCACATATCCGGAATGCTCCAGGTCAACATAAGCTTTGCTGACCGTGTTGTAGTTGATGGATATCTCAGCCGCCAGGCTGCGCACGCTCGGCAGCTGTTCACCCGGCTTGTAATACCCCGTCTTGATAAGGTAAATGAACCTGTTGCGCAGCTGAACCCACACGGGCAATCCGGAGGTTTCGTCGAGTTTGAATTCAGGCATGCGAGGTTCCTGTCATTGGGATGGGGTTTGGAATCGAAGCACGTAAATTGTAGCCATACCGCCTCCATAAGGCAAAATCAAGCGGGCATGCCAAAAAAACTTCTGCTGGACATTCACCACCTCAATGAAGGCCCGCTGAAACTATGCACAATCGCAAGGCAAATCCGCCGAATAGGCACAGCACATCAGCAAGGGGAAACGTCGACGAACCGCGTCTGACGAGCGTTGAAGCACTTCCGACACACGGAACAACAAGACCGCACAACACCACACCGAGACCGAACCACCAGACAAGCGGGTCACTCAGCATCAGGGTCAAGGATTCCGGAGCCGCTCCTCGTCCGGTAGCGGCAATCACCAGAAATGCCACCAGCACAACCGCTTCCGCAACAACGACGACGAGATGGGCCTTGTGCAACAACAGCACGTAGCGCCCCATTAGCCACGAATCCCTGATCAACGAACCCGCAATAAGGCAAGCTGAGATGCCCATGGATATAGCAGAGAGCACAAACAGCGCAGGAATCAGCCACGTATCCCAGAACGCAACCGCCTTAAGACCCTGCAGAAACAATCCCGTATACGCCATCACGGCGACAGCGGAAATCGAACAAGCGACTTCCGCAACGGCCTTCAGCCTGGCCTTCACCCACGGGACATACAGACAATTCGCCACCGAGAGAAACAGCCCCAATCCGACCAAGAGAGTCAAAACAAACGTCCCAAACGTCAGATAGGTCTGATTGGGCCGGAAGAATAGCAAGATGAACCGCTCCGGTTTGCCAAGATCGGCAAGAAGGCATGCTGCCCCTACGGCAGCCACCACGGTTCCTACGACAAAACAGCGATTCCGAAACGCCTTGAACGCATCGGACTCCCTGCGCGTGCGGCTCATACACCCATGGAACACAAAACTCCAAAGCGAAGACACCAGCAGCATGCCTGCACCGCATCCGCCGAGAAACAGATACATGATCACCAATTCGCCGAACACGGACTTCCCCCAATGGCCCAACGTCGGAACCCGCCCATAAGGCGACTACCTGCGATACGAAAACGAACCGTCCTCTTCATTGAACGCTATGCCGAAACGCTTGGCACATGCCCGCTCAAGTCCGAACACGAACTCACCGACTCCGCGATAGTACGCGCTCGCCGCATGCTGTTTAACCAAGAACCGCCAAGCAGAAGCCCACGGAAGCATATGTTCCGTCAAGAAGGCCTCGAATGCCGCCAGAGCTTTGTCGGATGCATCCTTATCACCGGTCTCATCCGAATGCGCCGTCATCGCCATCAGCTGCGAGCAGAAAGCAAGCATCATACCCAACGTATCATCGGGTTCGCTGAGCTTGCGGGTGTTTTCAAAACCCCATTCCCCATATGCTTCTCGCACGGACAAGGTAGTTTTGCTGAAGAGGGAATTGTTAGGCTCAACATAAAACGATTCGCTGATCGATGCTTCGGGACTGCCCAAGCCGATGAAAAGCCTCAACCATTCCCGCTGAATCTGCTTCGTGTAATCGCTCACGTCCGCTTTCGCACTGGCACACCATTCCGACATGAGACGAAGGCCATCAATGACCGCTTCATCCTCCTCGCCGAATGGCGCCGCATCGAACATGTCCTCGTCTATGCACTGGCGCACCCAATCCTCTGAAGGCTCCACCTGCACCAAACGTGCCGCAAAGCCCAACGCAACGCTTGCCGCGCGCATCTCCTCGACACTGAACCGTTCCATCGTATCCCCCTTCCGATTTTCAACCTAGGTATAAAGCGGGGCGGCTTACGCCGCCCCGCGAATCCGAATCGGTTGTCATCATGCAGCATACCAGATGCTGCATTCATGCTCTCAGCTTACAGCTCCTCTTCGAGATTCACCATGGCGCCTGTGCCTTCGCCGGTCTTCTGGGCTGCAGGATGAGGCTTGATGATGAGATTTGCACCCGTGGTATTCTCGGGCAAGGGCTCAATTTCAACCACGCCTTCACCATACTTCGCAATCAGCTCTTCCTTTTCGCCCCAATCCAAAGCGCGCATAGGGCAGGCAGTGACGCAAATGGGCTTTCCGCCCTTGGCAACCTCAGCAGCACACATGTCGCACTTGCTTGCGAGGCCGGTCTCCTCGAGGAACACGGGGACGCCATAGGGGCAGGCCGTAATGCAGGTCTTGCAGCCGATGCAGTTCTCCTGATCGATGGAGACGATACCCGTCTCATCATCTTTCGCAATGGCTCCCGTTGCGCAATTCGCCATGCAGGCGGGCATGTCGCAATGGTTGCAGGCCATGGAGATGCGATAGCTGAAAACGCCTTCGGGAACATAGGTTCCCGCTTCGTTCTTCGTCCAGGATCCTCCCTGGTAATCGAAAACGCGGCGCCAAAGCTCGTTGGCCGCCAGGCCGTAGGTTTCCTTGCAAGCGACCTGGCAGGTCTTGCAGCCGGTGCACTTGGAAGAGTCGAAATAGAATGCATACTGTGCCATTGTTTCCGCCTCCTTCTATTCCTCGATGCCGACCGGCATGACGATGGGACAATTCTTGTCGGGCAGAAGCTCGATGTTGCCGGTGTACTTCTCCACCTGAACCAAAGTGCCGGTCCAAGACTGAGAAGCCTGACCCGAAGACTTAGGAGCCTGCAGGATGTTGGGGTCGCCGCCCAAATCGATGCCGGTTTCCTCGTCGATGCGAATCCATGCTCCGTCCTGAAGCGCAACAGCACCGGGAACGATGGTGGGCAGAACCTTGGCAGGACGCAAAACCTGACCATGGGGGCTTGTCATCAAAACGATATCGCCATTCTTGATACCGCGAGCTTCGGCGTCAACGGAGCTCATGAAGCACTCCTGCGGGAACGCCTCGCGAAGGCTGATCACGTTATCGTTGACGGTATGGGCGCGACGCAAGGAATGCGGGGTCCACAGCAGCAGCGGGAACTCTTCGGTCTGGGTTCCCTGACCCTGTTCGGGATCGCCGATCTGCCACTTTGCGATGGGGGAAATGGTGCTGAAGCCAAGCGAGTTGGTCAAAGCGGCGCAGGTCATGGAATAGATTTCAAACTTGCCGGAAGCGGTCGCCAAGGGGTTGGCCTCAGGATCGGCATAGAACGCCTCCCAAGGATGGCTGGTCAATGCGTCTCCCTTGGTACGAGGAATCTTGAAGCAGCCCTTTTCCTTGAATTCGGAGACGGTCATGATGCCCTCTTGCGGCGTGCCCTCGACACCAAGCTCATCGATATCTTCCTGAGTGATGGTCAGCAAGGGAGCATACGCGGCAGTCGCCTGGTCGGTCATGTACGCAGCACCCGCCAGCGAAGCGTAGGTACGCTGCGCATCAGTCATGGTATTGACCGTAGCGGGATCGACGCCCAAGCGCTTGGCAAGCTCTTCTGCAATATAGCTCTCAGGCTTCGACTCATACAGCGGATCCATGATTCGGTCGGCCCAATACACGGTATCGGAATTGTTCATCCAGGCCAGATTGCCCTTTTCCCACCACGTTGCAACGGGAAGCACAATGTCGCAATACTGACGGGAAGAATCGAAGAACGGATTAGCACCCCACACGAAATCAACCTTGCGGAACGCCTTGATGCCTGCATTCGCGTTGGGCAGGGAGTTCAGGGAGTTCTCATATCCACCAGAGTAGATAACATGGATATCAAGGGGATGCTTACCTCCAACCCAGGTATCGCGACCATACTCGCCGTCCAGAATGGACTGCCAGCACTCGGTGAAGTCAATCTTGTCCCAAGACATGGGATCTTCAATCTGGTCCCAAAGGGGAATGGTGGACAGCGACGGCGGCGTAACCGGGTTGACGGGATTCAGCCCAGCGCCGTTGGAGGAATCGCCCGCCATGCAGTACGGGGTAGAAGACATACCCTCATGCAAGCCGATCCAAGAAGCGTAGTTACCCGGAGTGCCCAGTCCGCCATGCATGAAAGCAAGCGTGTAGAAAGCCTGTGCGAACATTTCGCCAGCGGGAATCTTGGTGGTGGACTGACCTGCGAAGAAGTCAACCTTCTCGGTGTTTGCGATCTCTTCGGCCAAGCGTCGAATGGTCGCCGCGGGAACAGCGCAGATGGCTTCTGCCCATTCAGGGGTCTTGGGCTCGCCGTCATAGGTGCCGAGGACATAGTCCTTGAAGTTGTCTTCCTTGGGGGCACCTTCTGGCATATGGTCGGCATCGAAACCGACGCAGTACTTGTCAAGGAATTCCTGGTCCTGCAGGTTGTTCTCGATCATGTGGTACATCATGCCGATGCAGAATGCCGTATCGGTACCGGGCATGATAGGCACCCATTCGTCGGCGATGGCGGCGGCAGTTTGATTCAGCCACGGCTCGACGATGATGACCTTGCCGCCTGCCTCGCGGGCATTCTGCAGCTGATATGCGGTGTTGCCGCCCTTGTTGGCCATCCAATTGTTGCCAAAGTGGAAGTGCAACTGGCTTTCCTGGATTGCAAGAGAATCGGGTGCAGCAAGCATGCCGCCGGTCATCGAGATTTCAGGGATAGGCCACGAACCGAGCGAAACCGTGCCGAGCTCATGGTGCATGGCGCCGCCCTTTGCATTGAGCAGGCAGACGACAGGATCGAAGTACGTATCGCCGATGTCGCTATATGCTGCAGCGAGAATGGAGCGAGGTCCGTAGTTGTCGTATGCCTTCTGCATCTCGGCTGCAATGTAGTCAAGAGCCTCTTCCCACGTAATGCGCTCCCACTCATCGCGGCCACGCATCTCACCGTTCGGATTGTCGGGACTCCAGCCCTTGCGTTTCATGGGGTACTTGATGCGTGCAGGCGACAGCATATTGCCGATTTGCGCACGACCGCGCGGGCAGGCACGGCGCTGAGGAACCTCAACGCTATCAGGATCCTGCTCATCAGTGCGGATCTTCAGAGGAACCCCATCCTCAACGTACACCTTCAGCAGGCAGCGCGAAGAGCCGCAGCTGCAGTTGTTCATGCAGGCGCCGGTCAGCCACGTGCCCGTCTCCTCAGCAGGCGCGTCACCGCCTTCTTCGCTTTCGCCGCTCGGAGCGCAGCTGCTCAGTCCCACAAGCGAAGCGACACCGGCCGATGCAGCACCCCATTTGACGAAATTACGTCGAGTCAACATCGTATCCACGTTTCCCCTCCCTATCTTTCGTTTCCCCGGACGGACACCCGTCCACGAAGTAAGAACTGTCCTAGTTGTCTTAATATCTTAGGACAGTTACTAATCACGCAGACTATCCACATTCTCTACATATGTCAACGTCAGCGCTTTATCTACTTAGAGGATAATACGAATTAAATCCATTATGGCAAAATGCACTGTACTATGATAGTGTGCCCAGAAGACACACAGTCAGCATGCGAAAGGGGTATCAGTGAGATTCGTCGTCGCTATCGCCATTGCGCTTCTGACCGCCTTCATCTTCACCAAGGCCATCAAAAAAGCGCCGGTCGCGCTTTACGCCATCTGCATTGCGGCCGATCTCGTATATGCCTACGGCCTGGTCAACGGCATAGGCAGCGGGTTCTGGGCGTTCTTCCTCCCTCTCATGCAACGCTGCACGGTAGCGATGGCTTTCCTCACGCTGGTCATGTTCATCGGCGCCCTCAAAGACGGCTCCGCCATCAAGGCACGGCTCATGCCCATCCGCCGCCAGCTCTCCATCGCCGGTTGCCTGCTCGCCTTCTGCCATATCATCTACTACGCCTGGATCTACATCATGCAGATCTGCAGCATTCTGAACGCAGCCACCATCAAGTCGGGGCTCACCGCCAATCTTTTCGCCGCATTAGGCGTTTCGGTTCTTCTCACCGCATTGCTACTGGTTTTGATGGTGACGTCGTTTATGTTCGTCAAATCCCACATGCATGCAGCAACTTGGAAGAAGGTGCAGCGGTTTTCCTATGTGTTCTACGCTCTTATCTGCCTGCACTTGATGATGATCTTGGTACCTCCCGCCCTTGCGGGAAAGACAGCCGCCGCCGAATGCGTCATTGTATATGCAATGGTATTCGGTGCATACGCAATCATGCGCACACGCAGACACTTGCTGGACAAGAAAGCCGGCGCGCAGGCCGAGAACGCCCACGCCTAGACCCCAAAACCCTCGTATATCGCCTCAAAAACCAAGTTCTTCGGGTCGAAAACCACGCCCCTCCCCCATCGCCGCGGAATGGAGCTACTGAGCCGATACATTTTCCCAGGTCAGCAGCTCCCTCCGTGGTGACGGGTTCATTCCTGACGCAAGACCCCAGAACCGACAAGCCCGCAAAACCCGAAACACTTCCGTTTTCGTGCAATCCTGGCGTCTCAATGCTCCGACTGGTCAGGATCGCAGCTCAGACGAACCCGAAAGTCGACGAACTCGGATCCCTATTTCAATTCGCCCAAGTCATACGGCGTGGTCTGGTAAACGTAGTAATTCAGCCAGTTGGTATAGAGCAGCTGGCCCTCCGCCCGCCACGTGACAAGCGGGCGTGCCGAAGGGTCGTCACCGGGATAGTAGTTCACCGGCAAATCGATGGGCAAACCGGCCGCAACATCGCGGTCATACTCGCGCTTGAGGGTATCCCAGTCGTATTCCGGATGCCCGAAGACGAAGAAATGGCGGCTGTCCGTGCTCTTGGCGATGGTCACGCCGCATTCGTCCGAATACGCCAGCACTTCAAGCCGCTGATCAGCCACAATGTCCTCGTAGCGCACCTCGGTATGGCGCGACTGCGGCATCATGGACACATCGTTGAAGCCGCGCACCAAAGGCGACGACGGCTTGAGCAGCCTGCTGGCGAACACGCCGAAGCATTTCTTGTCCAACGCGTATTTCGGCACGCCGTAATGATGGTAGAGTGCCGCCTGCGCGCCCCAGCACACATGAAGCACGCTATGCACGTTGCCCACGGACCAATCCATGATCTGCGCCAGCTCGGGCCAGTAATCCACGTCCTCGAAATCAAGCTTTTCCACGGGCGCGCCGGTGATGATCATGCCGTCATAGCGCTTGTGCCTCACTTCGTCGAAGGTGCGGTAGAAGGTCTCAAGGTGGTCGGCGGAGGCGTTTTTCGATTCATGGCTTGCCATGCGCAAAAGCTCCACCTCAATCTGCAGCGGCGTATTGGACAGGCGGCGCATGATCTGCGTTTCGGTGACCACTTTGGTGGGCATGAGGTTGAGCAGGAGCAGGCGCAGCGGACGAATGTCCTGATGCAGCGCGCGATGCTCGGTCATGACGAAGATGTTCTCACCCTCAAGCGTGGCGGTTGCCGGCAGGGCGTCGGGAATGCGGATGGGCATGGGAATCCTTTCAGGAAAGCGGCGGACAGCGCACCGGATCGACAAGCGCGGCGCACTGGGCATCGGTCATGGTGGCGCCCGGCACAAGGCATACAGCCGAGGCGAAGGCGTTGGCGCGGGCGAGGGACTCGTCCCAAGACAATCCTGCCGCGCGGCAAACGGCAGCAACACCCACATGGGAATCGCCTGCACCTATGGTATCGACAGGGGTCACAATCCGTGCGGGCACGTCGATGCGTCCGCCATCCGTATACACGCTGGAACCTGCGGATCCGCGCGTGATGACCACATCGCCGCGCGATTGCTCCCGGATGGCGGCCGCAGCACAATCCAGATCAGCCTCGCCGGTATAGGCGCAAGCCTCCTGGTCGTTGAGATGCCACACGGGAGCAAGCGCGTTGATGCGATCCGTCTTCGCCTTGCTGACCCCCTGTATGCGCGGTCCGGGTGCGTACCACAACTTCACATGGGAGTTGCGCTCGAAGAAACCGATGATGGCATCGCCGCCGACCCCTTCGATCTCATACCCGGACGCAATGCCCGCGCAATAGCGGCCCGCGTCGATGGCATCGAACCACTCGGGGCAAAACTCGCGCTCGATACCGGGTGACGTGACCATGGTGCGCTCCCCATCAGGCGTAACAAGACACGTGCAGGTTCCGCAATCCAATTCGGTATCCACATCAACGGCAGCAAGGCCGCGCGATGCGAGCTCTTCGGAAATGAACCGGGCGAAGACGCCGCGGCCCACGGGGGCGAACAACGTGCAGGCGCCACCCACCTGACGGATGGCGTTAGCGGTGTTGAACGCGCATCCGCCCAACGCCATGGAGCGCTCGGTCACGACAACACCTTCTCCCGCACCGGGAAGCCGGGGCACGCAGCAGACCACATCCGCCAGAACCGCCCCCACGACAAGAATCTCCGCAGCAGCGGAACACGTCTTCAGGCAAGCGCCCGCTTCGAAAGCACCCGATCTCACGCTGATTCCGCCCATCAGTAGTCGTTGGCGGCGGGCGAGTTCATCCAATCCTGATAGAACTGCTCGTAGCGGCCCTCCAGGACGGCTTCGCGAGCACGGCGCATGAGGTCGATGAGGAAATGCAGGTTGTGGATGGACAGAAGGATGCCGCCCAGCATCTCCTTCTGCTTGATCAAATGGCGAAGGTAGGCACGCGAATACTGCTGGCACACAGGGCACGTGCACTGAGGATCAAGCGGGCCGAAGTCCTCGGTGTATTTCGCGTTGCGCATGTTCATGCGTCCTGCGCTGGAAAACGCGGTGCCCATACGGCCCGTACGGGTGGGCAGCACGCAATCGAACATGTCCACGCCTTCGCGCACCGCGCGCACAAGCGTCGTGGGATTGCCCACGCCCATCAGATAACGGGGGCGATCCTCGGGCAGCGCAGCCGTGACATCGCCCAGCGTCTCGAACATGACATCATGGGGTTCGCCCACCGAATAGCCGCCGATGCCGAAGCCCTGAAATCCCTTGTGTCCGGCAGCCCTGCTGCGTGCATCGATGTCAAGCAGATGCTGGACGCTCTCAAGTCGAAGGTCACGGTGCATGCCGCCCTGGACAATGCCGAACAGCGCCTGGTCGGTGCGCGTGTGCGCCGCACAGCAACGCTCGGCCCATTCCCAGGACAGCTTCGTGGATGCACGCACGGCTTCTTTGTCCGCGGGATAGCCTATGCACTGGTCAAGCTGCATGACAATGTCGGCACCGATCTTCTGCTGGATCTCCATGTTGGTCTCAGGAGTCCAACGATGCTTGCTTCCATCATAGTCACGCGCATGAAACGTCACGCCATCAGGGTCGGTCTTCATCATGTGGTCCAGGCTGAACAGCTGGAATCCACCCGAATCGGTGAGCATGGGGCCGTCGTAGTTCATGAACTTCTGCACGCCGCCCGCGCGTTCGATAAGATCCGCGCCCGGTCGCATGTAGAGATGGTAGGTGTTCGCCAGCACCACCTGCGAACCCAGGTCATGCAACTGGTCCACAGTCACGCCCTTCACGGTGGCATGCGTTCCCACCGGCATGAACATGGGCGTGTGCACCGTGCCATGGGCGGTTTCGAAGGTCAGCGCGCGGGCATTGCCGTCGCGGGCATCTACGGTTACGTCGAAGAGGGCCACAAAGGCTCCTTTCTCACATCAGCGGACGGAGCGAAGGCGTATCAACGGCCTGATGAAGCGGGCATCGGCCGGCCTTCGCGCGAAGCCGGGGCTCCAGGGCATGAGACCCCTCGGAGCCCACCGGGCAATCAGTGCAGAAACATCGCATCGCCGAACGAGAAGAACCGGTAGTCCTGCTCGATGGCGTGCTGGTAGGCGTCCATGACGAATTCACGGGACGAAAAAGCGCTGACCAGCATCATCAGGGTTGAACGCGGCACGTGGAAGTTGGTGATGAGCGCATCCACCACATGGTAGGTATAGCCGGGCAGGATGTAGAGGCTCGTGGCTTCGCGCTGACGGGCGCGCAGGCGACCCTGCTGGACATCGAAGGCGCTTTCCAAGGAGCGCACGCTGGTGGTGCCCACGGCTATCACGCGGTTGCCGCGCGCGTGGGCAGCCTCGACGGCATCCACGGTCTGCTGGCTGACGGTGTAGAACTCGGTATGGATGACATGCTTCTCCGGATCATCCTCATCGACGATGCGGAAGGTGTCCAGCCCCACCTCCAGCTCCACGGTGTGCCATTCCACGCCCTTCGCCTTGATCCGTTCGATGAGCTCTGGGGTGAAATGGAGGCCGGCGGTGGGAGCCGCAGCGCTCTTCTCGTTGCAGGAATAGACGGTCTGATACATCTCCTCATCCCCGGCATAGCCTTTGATGTAGGGAGGCAGCGGGGTGTGGCCCACGGCATGCAACGCCTCATCGAGCGAGGGCAGCGTGGTGGTCAGGCGCGCCAGACGGGCGCCGCGCTGACCGGAGTGCGCATCGGCGGCGGGCTCGGCCGCAGCGGCATCCGGGCCGGACCCTTCGGCATCGGGCTGTGCAGCCTCTGCCGCCCAGTCGATGATCTCAGCCTGCAAAACAACGTTGCCCTGCGAATCGGCGAAATCAACCAGCGCACCCGGCTTGAGGCGCTTGCCGGGCCTGACCAGCACCTCCCACACCGCAGACGAGCCGCACTTCTCCTCAACGCCGAACACCTCTCGCAGCAGAAACACCTCCGCAGCACCGCCTGTGCCGTGCTTCGAGCCCAGCAGGCGGGCCGGCATCACGCGGGTGTTGTTCGCCACCAGCACATCACCGGGGTTCAAATAGTCGATGATGTCGCAGAATACGCGGTCCTCGACTTCGCCGGTGCGACGGTCCATGACCAGCATCTTGCACTGGTCGCGCACGGGAGCAGGGGACTGCGCAATGCAGCGTTCGGGAAGTTCGTAATCGAAATCATCGGTTTTCATGGATCAGTCCAGTCCTTCTTCCGCATCTTGCGTCTGCGCCTTCTCGCGGCGCTTGAATTCCTTGAGCGCAGCCTTTTGGGCGGCGCGTTTATCTGCGTAGGCCTGCTTGCGGGCGCGGTTTTCCGCACGAACGCGCTCAAGCTCCGCACGCTCGGCAGCCGTCTCCTCAAGATGGCGGGCACGCTGCGCGGCTCGCTCGGCAGCGCGTTGCTCGCGCTCTTCGGCGGCCTCTATCTTCGAAAACACGCAGCCGCAGTAATTCTGCCGGTACATGCCCAGCTCCTTGCTGCGCCGCGTCGCTTCCGGGTATCGGGGTCGGAAATCCCTGAACACAGCCTCAAGTCCGTATTCCGCTGCAGCGCGCTCCAACTCCTGCGCTATCACGTCCACGTACTGGTACGGGCTCACGGTCAGCGTGGTGGCAATGCCTTCGAAACCGTGTGCGGCCGCCCACGCTGCAGCCTCCTTGAGACGAAGCCTGTAGCACGCACGGCAACGCAGCTCGCGTGTGTCCGGGTCGGTGCCCAAAGCGCCTGCCGAACGCGCCCATGTCTGGGGGTCATAAGGCCCTTCGACAACCTCTATACCCACCTTGCGGGCATAGTCCAGCATGGTTTGGAGCCTGTGGTCATACTCATCCCGGGGATGGATGTTCGAATTCATGTACGCAATGGTGATCTGGTGCCCGTCTTCCTGGAGAAGGCGCAATGGCTCAAGGGAACATGGGCCGCAGCACGCATGGAGCAACAGTTTCATTCCAACCAACCTTTCTGAAACTGGTCTATACTACCATGCCGTCATCAACCCATTTCGCATATCGAGAAAAGGACAGCAAATGACCCACTCCCCTGCCGCGGACAACCCCCAAAGCAACGGCGCCGAAGCCGCCGTCGACTCGCACCTGACGCAAACCGCGCAATCCTTCGCCCAGCCTTCTTTGCGCGGCGGATACAAGGCGGTGTTCTTCGACCTTGACGGAACGCTGCTGCCCATGGAACTCGATGAGTTCATGGGCGCGTACTTCGGCACCCTGGCGCAGCATATGGAGCGCGTCGGGATCGATCCGCAGGCAGGTAAAGCCGGCATGAAGGCGGGTGTGGCGGCCATGATGTCATCTGACGGCAGCGCCACCAACCACGATGTGTTCTGGAGCGCGTTCTGCGAAGCTCTGGGCTCCGCTGCAGATCCCGCACAGCTCGAAGCCCTCATGGCGCCGTATTACGAAACGGATTTCGGCACCATCGGCAAGAACGTCGCGCCCAATCCCGCCAGCGCACAGGCTGTGCGCACCCTGAAGGAGAAGGGCTACAGGCTCGTCTGCGCCACCATGCCCATGTTCCCGCGCCGCGCAGTCGAATGGCGGCTTTCCTGGGCGCAGGTTGACCCCGATGCCTTCGAGCTGATCACCACCTACGAGAACAGCCGTTCCACCAAGCCTCGCGCAGCCTACTACCAAGGCATTCTGGATGCCACAGGCCTTGCAGGCGAAGAGGTCCTCATGGTGGGCAACAACACCAAAGAAGACGGAGCCGCCGCCCAAGTCGGCTGCGACGTATTCCTGGTGACCGACTTCTTGCTGGATGTTGACGGCGGACTTGATCTGGCGCAGACGCCGCATGGATCCATGGCGGATTTCGCCCGGATCTGCGAAGCCCTGCCCGTCTGCCGCTAAGACCCGCCCTTCGGTGAGCCCCGCCTCAAGCAGGGCTCACTTCAACGCGGAGCTGTTGTTGAGCACGGAGACGCTGTAGAGGAACAACACGTCGGCGCCGTCGAAATCCACAGTTTCGGGAATGGCGGTGCTGGGAAGATAGCGCACATCCAAAAGCGTCACCTTCGCGTATCCGGCAGCCAGGTAGGGTGCGATGGAGCTGCCGAAGGAATCGCGGAACACCACCAACTCCCTATCGGTTGCAGCAGCGGGGTTCTCTATGGTCACATACGATAGCGACCCCGACAGAAACATCTCGTAGGGGTCGCGCCCCTGCGCCTTCGCCATATCGTAGAGACCCATTTCACGGCCGCTCTGCCAGTCGTAGGCCGAGCATGCCGCAAAGGGCGCGCCGTCAACGTAGACCAGCGGCTCCCCCGGCATGGGAACCGAGAGCTGATGGGCGTACGTGCCGCGAAACTCCGATGCGGCCACGTGCTCCTCAAAGCCTTCGGGCAACGCAACGCCCATCTGAGCGGCTATGTGCTGCGCCACATCAAAGATTCGCTCCTGACGCCAGTGGGGATCTGTCGCATAGTAGTCCCCCACCTCCAGCAGCGGAGCAATGTCAATCCATTCCATCTGCGGATTTCGCTGCTCAAGCCGGTTGGCCAATTCGCCGTAATCAAGCGTAAGCACGGAGGGGTCGTCACGCAAAAAGTAGGTTTTGTCGGGAATGACCGCCGCCCAGATGCGACCCTCTTCCAATCCGTAACGCTCGCAGATGCGTGCGAACACATCCGATGCATGATCGATGGACCCGGCATCCAAGGGATACTCGAGGCTGAATGCCATGCCGTCCTTCACGAACAGGCCATCGATGTCGGACTTTCCCATGGGGCCAAGGGAGACGGCCGCATACAGCGCCCTGAACCCCTCACGCAACGGGAATTGATCGACCGCATACGCATCGAAGTCCTCCATGAACCGACCCGACGCAAAGGATTCAAGGCCGGCGTGCGGAAACTGCGCAAGCTGGCGGCGTTCGGATTCAGACACGGCATCCGCGGGCTTGAATGCGGCCCACAGGAAGAAGGCCGCCAGCACCACCGCCAGCAAACCGACCGCAACCCTATCTCTCCACCGGTCAGACACCGTCGCACCCTCTTCCTAGAAACGGAAATACAGAAACGGATTGTAGGAATCCTGGATAAGAAACGCCGTGCAGACCACCAAGAGCGCCACCAGGAACAGCGGCTCGAAGATGTTGAGCACTGCTTGGCCGTATCGCATGGTCCGCACCTTCCCCACAATCATGCCGGCTGCAGGCGTAGCCCCGAATGCGGCTATGGCAAGCACCACGGCATAGCTTTTCAGGTAGTACGAAAACTCAGGCGATACAAGATCGAAGCCCGCGCCCGTGAACATGATCTGCAGATGTCGCAAAGCCTCCGATGCGCTCGCAGCGTCGAAGATCACGAAGCTTGCCAGCACGGCGACAACCACATAGACATGGGAGACCACGCGGTGCTTTTGCAAGAACTCCGCAAGCCATACCTTCTCGATGACCAGCAGCACGGCGAAGAACAGCCCCCACAAAGCGAAGTTCCACGCAGCCCCATGCCACATGCCCGTCAGAAACCACACCACCGCGATATTGAAGATCCATCGGGGCCTGGAGACACGGTTGCCGCCCATGGGGATGTAGACGTAGTCACGGAACCATGACCCGAGCGTGATATGCCAACGCCGCCAGAAGTCCGTGATGCTGGACGCCGCAAGCGGATGGCGGAAATTCACGGGGAAGTTGAACCCGAATATGCGGCCCAGGCCAACCGCCATATCGCTGTAGCCCGAGAAGTCGAAATAGATCTGCAGGGTGAAAGCCGCCGCGTAAAGCCAGACATACGCGACTGACACATCCTGGGAGGATCCGAAGATGGCGCACAGTTCGCCGAGGGTGTTGGCCACAAGCACCTTTTTCGCCAAGCCCATGACGAACAGACGCGCTCCTACAGCCGCCCCCTCAAGTGTGTGTGCACGCTCGCGCAGCTGCAGGGCAATGTCGCGGTACCGCACGATGGGCCCGGCTATGAGCTGGGGGAACATGGAAACGTAAGCCCCGAATGCCACTATGCTGCGCTCCGGTTGGCAATCCCTGCGATAGACGTCCACCAAGTAGCTCAGGATTTGGAAAGTGTAGAAGCTGATGCCGATGGGCAGAGCCACGCGCAGATACGGCAAGGACGCGCCCAGGCCGTTGAGATTGGCTATGAAGAAATCCACGTACTTGAAGTACAGCAGGAAGAGAAGATGGATTGCCACGGAGGCAATCAGAACGCCTCGGGACAGCGCCCGTGTGGCTGCAGCCGCAATAAGACGGCCCTCGGCATACGCGAGCACGATCGAGGCGAGCATCAGCACAATGTAGATGGGCTCACCCCACGTGTAGAAAATCAGGCTGAAGACAAGCAGCACCCCGTTTTTGCACCGATTCGGTGCGCAGAAATAGCACAGCAGCACCAGAGGCAGAAAATAGTACAGAAACGGGATGCTGGAAAAAAGCATGGGGCGAACTTACCGCGCGCGTCCAGTGCTGCTACAGGGTTTGCTCAACCGTGATGTCAGCAGATGGATATGCGGCAAGAAGGCCGTCTTTGACCTGTGCGACAAGACCTTCATCCCCGAAGATGGAGACAATATAGCCGCCATCGAGATGCGCCACCACCAAAACCTGAGGAGCACCGCAGATCCACTGGTTTGACATGATGGTGTCTTTGTAGGCGGACTCGAATGCGGAAGCGTCACCCGCATCGGCAAGATGGAATGCACACGCGGTCAGCAGGTTGGTATTCATGGCATGGGTGAAACCGGCAGCTCCATCCAGCATGGACACGGCATCTGCGGGGACAATCAGAAGAGAGGAAAGCGAATCGGTGTCGGAAAGTTCGACCGTCCCCGGCGCGCCATCGACGAAATTCACATATCCGCCGCCCACAATGGGGAACGATTCAGCTGAAGGATAGTTTTCCCAAACCTGGGTCATGACCTCAAGGCTGTCCTGCGCAACGGCGCCGCTGTCGCCTTCGCCAGAATTCGAGCATCCGAAGAGGGTGCATGCGAACAAGCAGGCAATGAGCATGGATGCGAGTTTTTTCATGTGTGGACTCCTCTTCCTCACTTGAAGCGTACGGGGTGTGAACTGATGCAGAATGGTCAGTATATACAGGAAAGGCGGGGCCTGAAACCCCGCCTTTCCCCGGACACGGATTCGACGAGCGAATCCGACAACAAATCAAAGCATTGCAGCTTGCCGTCACGCGGCTTGCAGACCTACAGCTTGACGACGTTGCTTGCCTGCAGCTTGCCATTCTGACCGGTGGTCACCTCGAACGAAACTGCCTGTCCCTCTTCCAGCGTTTTGAAGCCGTCCATCTTGATCTCGGAGAAGTGCACGAACAGATCTTCGCCGCCCTTCTGAGAGATGAACCCGTACCCCTTTTCCGGGTTGAACCACTTCACAGTACCTTCTGCCATTTCGGCCTCTTTCCCCTTCCCCTCACGGGAAGTCCAGCACCCGCGATGCGGGTAAACCAATTCTCGCCACCCGCGAATATGAGCGCGAGACACTACGATATGCATCGTGACCGCTTCGCTTCAGTTTTCACATCAGAGAGGGGCGAACGGTAAGTATTTGACTGCGAACGGACTCCAGAATGAATCTTTCGCATCATTTGGGGACCTTCACTTGAATTGATCGGACTTACATGTTTTGGAACATTTCCCAAGCATGAGCCGTTGTCAGACCCGCTGGATCGATCCCGAATTCCAGACACACGGCCTGAGTCTGCCGAAGGCGCAGATCCGATGCGGCGCTATTTCCCGCTTCGGACAGAAAAGCGGATTCCAGAGGATCGCGGTCAGGCGCCTCGAAGACGCGTCTGACCGCCGCAACGAACTCCAAGATCAAACGCATGAGGCAGTCCTGCTGCAGCATCAGGAACGCTTCACTCCCAGATGGTCAAACGCCCTATCGGTTGCCTGGCGCCCCTTCGGAGTACGCATGATCAGGCCTTGCTGAATCAGGAAGGGTTCGTACACCTCTTCGACCGTATCAGGGTCTTCGGCCAGAGCAGACGAAAGCGTAGACAAGCCCACAGGACGACCGCCGAAGGAAACGCAGAGCAGTTCGAGGATCTTGTTGTCAAGAGCATCCAATCCCAGAGAGTCTACCTCGAAAAAGCCCAGCGCCGTTGCTGCCGTATCCTCATCGATAACGCCGTCGCCGCGCACCTGAGCCCAATCGCGCACACGCTTGAGCAGCCTGTTTGCCAAACGCGGCGTCCCTCGGCTTCTACGGGCAACCTCCAGCGCACCCTCCGCATCAATGGATACTCCCAGAATGGAGGCCGAGCGCTTCACGATATCCGCCAGCTCCTCGTGCGTGTAGTAGTCAAGGCGAAACTCGATGCCGAACCTGTCGCGCAACGGGCCCGTGAGCAAACCCGTGCGTGTAGTTGCACCGACCAAGGTGAATTTATGCAGATCG
Organism: uncultured Eggerthellaceae bacterium; assembly: GCA_937892845.1. Taxonomy (GTDB): domain Bacteria; phylum Actinomycetota; class Coriobacteriia; order Coriobacteriales; family Eggerthellaceae; genus Slackia. Next base: position 24,344 of record CALBGP010000034.1, read on the forward strand.
AGTCTGATGCTGCGTGCTGCCGGACCCTTCCCCACGACAATATCCAGCACGTAATCCTCAAGCGCCGGATAGAGCACCTCTTCGACACTGCGATTGAGCCTGTGAATCTCATCGATGAACAGGACATCACCCTCTTCAAGGTTCGTGAGGATGGCCGCCAAATCTCCGGGACGTGCGATGGCAGGACCGCTGGTGGTGCGGATGTTGGCGCCCAATTCATGGGCGACGACCGTGGCAAGCGTGGTTTTTCCCAAACCCGGAGGTCCGCTGAACAGGACATGATCCATGCATTCACCGCGCTGCTTGGCAGCTTCGATGAGCACGGCAAGGCTGTCCTTGACACGCGTCTGACCCAGATAATCCACCAGCTTCTTAGGTCGAAGAGACCTATCCAGCACCAAATCATCCTCGGTAAGTTCAGGCGCTACGGCACGAGGAGAGCCCATCGCGCTGCTGGTAGCGGATGCCGGACGACCCCCGTCTGACGGCGCCTCGAATACCAATCCCTCTATCTTTTCAGCATCTGCCATGCCTTGATTCCCATCTATCTACCACAAGGCGTCATGCGCCCAACCGCTTCAAAGCATACTGCAGCAAAGCACTGTCAGTATCCAGATCATCGGGAGCTCCCTTAAGCGCCACATCTGCTTCGGCCGAAGAGAAGCCCATTGCCAAGAGAGCCTCGTGCGCGCCTCTGAGCCTTGCCGCCGCAGCCGCTCCCCCTTCTCCGAAGAGATTGTCCGCTGCGTCCTGCTCCATGGACCCCTTGAGTTCCAAAATCATGCGCTGCGCCATCTTCTTGCCCACACCGGGTATGGAGGAGACGGCCTTGACATCCTGCGCCGCAATGGCAGCAGCAAGCTCCTGCGGCCGAAACGTGCCGAGTGCAGCCAGGGCAACTTTCGGACCGATGCCCGAAACGCCTATAAGGCGCTCGAAGAGGTCTTTGGCCTCCTGGCTGAGAAACCCATACAACGAGATGGCGTCTTCCCGCACCGCCATATGGGTGAAGATCAGCACATGCGATCCCTTTTCAGGCAAGCGGGATAGATCCGTTGCGGACATGGCAACGGCGAACCCCACGCCTCCGACATTGACGAAGGCCACCGAGGAGCCCTTCGCCGCAAGCGTTCCGTCAAGAAATGCGATCATCTCAACCTACCTTCCACTCCGATACAGAGCCTCTGGATTCTTCGGCAAGAGAATCCATCAGGGCCAACGGAGCGTGAGTCGTATAGCAGATAGCTGCAGCCAGGGCGTCTGCCGCGTGATCCGGCGTAGGGGGCGCATCAAGCGACAGGATCTTCGCAACCATGTACGCCACCTGATCCTTATCCGCTGCGCCTTCTCCGACCACCGCCATCTTGATCTTCGCGGGAGGAAATTCACCCACATCAAGCCCAGCCTGCGAGCACGCGACAAGCGCCGCGCCGCGCGCCTGACCGGTCGCGAATGCACTCTGGACATTCACGCCGAACAGCACGGTTTCAATGCCCACGGCAACAGGCTGATAGCGTTCAACCACCAGAGACATCTGCTTGAAGATCTTGCCCAGACGCTGGGAGAGCTCCATGCCCGCCGGCGTAGAGATGCATCCATAGGCGCGGCAGGTCAAACGCGACCCATCCTGCTCTATGACGCCCCAGCCTGTGTTGGCAAGTCCCGGGTCTATGCCCAGTATTATCCGAGGAACCCTCCGCACCGTACCGCACCGCTTCCATTCTGCTTCATACTGCAAACATTTGTTCGCAGTATAGCATACGTTCCGGAAGATGTGGGCCTGAGGCCAACGACAACCCGATCAGTCCACGCGGATACGGAGCGTCAATCCTTGGCCGCGGCTCCGGGCTCGCAATCGCGGACGCATTCCTCCTCCGGCTTGCCTTCGGATCCGACAGGGTCCAAGGCCTCTTTGGGCGCTGCCTGATCAGGCCCAACTGCACCTTCGAGCTTATTCTTGGCCTCACGCCCGCCCTTGAGTCGTTTGCGGGCAGGCTTGTCTTCGGGGCGAAACGTCTTGGTCCTCTGAATCAGCACTGCGCCGATGAGGAACGGCATCCAGAACACCAAACCGCGATACACCAGCACCGAAGCCATGCCGGCCGCAGAATTGATATCGTAGGCGCTAAAGAGAACCATGACGGCCGCTTCCACAATGCCCACGCCCTGAGGAACAGGCGAAATCATAGCGAACAGCGTGGCAACCACATACCCGCAGATGAGGACCTGAGGATCGAAGATGCCGAAGGAAACGCCCACCAGGCAGAACGCTGCAAGCTCGCACGTGGACGCAACGATGGAGCACCCGAAGGCCTTGAGCGCCGGCTTCGGGTTGTGAGCTATGATCCCGGCGGCATCGCTGAACGAATCGACCACCTTTTCAGCCCACGGGCGAAGCGGCTTCTTCTTGAACTTCGTCAGAACGCGGTTGACCAGGCGCTCTATGGGCATGAGCATGGAGACGAGCGTGGCCGGGCTCTTGCGCCCCACCACCATGATGCCTCCCATGAAAGCCACCATGAAGACCACGAACAGACCGGTCAGAAACCATGCAGGAGACAGGTTGCCGGTGATCTGCAGCAAGATGAATCCGATGACCATGATGGTCATGAAGCCGGATTCGATGGTCATCTGCATGAGCAGCGCAGCGCTTGTGGCTTTGCCGGCGGGAATGCCGCGGCGGCGCGCGTCATCGACCACCAAGGTGGCACCGGCCATGTTCAGCGACGGCGCGATGGTGTTCATGAAGAAGGTGCCGAACACCAGCGGCAGGGTCTCACGCGGATTCATGGTTTCTCGCACCGCGGCAAACGAGAAATGGTACGCCCAGCTCTGGGCGAAGTATTTGCACAACTGGGTGACGATTGCCAGGACCAAGGGGATGATGGCGCCCCGGCTCATGGTTTCAACCAACTCGACAAGCTGATCTCCACGCATGATGATGAACGCCAGCACGATGACGATGATCACGCCTATCAGTATCTTCTGGATACTAGGTTTCACATAAGTCCCATCTCTTCAGAAATAAGAGAACGGGCCCCTAGAGGCCCGATTCTGCATACTCCAATAGGTTGTGTGGATTATACCGCTACAGCTTGGCGTTGACTTCCGCCAACTTCTTTTCGGCAGCTTGCTGTGAACCGGCGTTCATCAAATAGATACCTACGACCACAAGCGACATGCCCAAACCCGTGAACAGGCTGAACGGCTCGTCCCAAACCACGCACCCGATGACGGTGGTGGCAATGGTGCCCGCACCACCCCAGATGCCGTAGGCCACACCCAGCGGAATGTGCTTCAAGATGATGACGAACAGGCCGAAGGAGATCACATAGCACACGATGAGCAGCACCGTGGGCCCCATAACCGTGAAGCCTTCGGAAAGCTTCATCATGGTAGTGCCGATGACTTCCATCACAATGGAGATGGTGAGCAGGATATACGGCATGACTTACACCCCCAGCTTCAAAACGACGACGCCGGCCACAATGGCAACAAGGCCCAAAGCCATCTTCAGATTGAAGCCTTCTTTCCACACGATTGCGGCGACGATGGCCGTGAGCGCAATGCCCAGGCTGGTCCACGCAGCATAGACCGGGCCCAAAGGCAGATCCTCGAGCGCCAGCGAAATGAGATAGAACGCAATCAAATACCCAATGACCGTGCCGACCAACGGCAATTTCCGACGGAATCCATCGGAGAGCTTCATCATGTTGTCGCCGAAAACCTCGGCGACAACCGCGAGCCCTATGAACAGAATCGCTTGCATGGTTGCCTTCCCTGATATGCGGGGCCGCCAACGTGGAGCGACCCTCTCGTGATACGCAGGGCGGTACAATAAACTATCCCATTATGGTAGAGTCAATGGATAATTTCGGAGTATGACGAAAATCCTGAAGCGCACCGACGCACAGCCCTACGCAACACCCCTGCAAGCAACGGAGGCGACCATGAAAGACAAACTGCTCTCGATCGGAGAGGTATCGAAACTCAAGGGCGTCGGCATCAAATCCCTGCGCTACTACGAACGCATAGGCATCTTCAATCCCGCCTACATCAACCCCGAAACGGGATACCGCTACTATTCCATGACGCAGATGATGGAACTTGACGTCATCATCACCTGCATTGAGCTGGGGATTCCCCTTAAAGACCTTGAGAGCTACCGGAAGCCGTCCGGAGCGCTTGACTTGGAAGCCATGCTTGAACGGGGACGCGCTTCGGCGATAAAACGAAAGCGCCAGGCCCAGGCCATTCTCCTGCAAACCGAGACCTACCTCAATGAAATCCACGAGCAGCGCCAGCTGCATAGCGCAAACGGCAATCCACAAGTCAGAAACCGGTCGGAAAGCCTTGCCCTGGCACTCCCCCTTGCAGGGCCCGAGGGACTGGGCATCCGAGCCTACGTGCACGCCATCGCGCGCCTCTACTACCGCTTCGAGCTTGGAAGCGACCTTGTGCCCCTGTACAAACAGGGCATCATGAAAGACCCCTGCCGCTTGACCGCCGCTTCGTCGGGCGCATCCGCCACGCCTGGCGAAGCCGGCGAACATCCCACGCAGTCTCCTGCAGGCTGGGAGGTCTACCTTGAGATGCAGATCCTCGACGAAGACAACCAGCAAGCGGTTCGCAGGCGGGTCTCCGAAGCACTTCTGGGAACAGGGATGCGTCTGGCCAGCATTCCCGCAGGCATATACAACCGCACCCTCGTGGAGGGCAGCGGCTATGAGGCAACATTTACCAGCGCACGCGAGCAGGGCGCAAGCCTTGAGGGGTTGGTGCTTGTTTCCGATATGTGGAAGGGGGAGGTGGACCCGGAGACCTCATTCTTCGAAGTCCTGGAACTGCAGAGCGAGGATGCAGGATAGCGGCGGCGGGATGCTGACCGGAGGGTTGTACCGGCGGGTTGCATCGGCGGAATGCGCCGGCGAAATGTGCCAGCGGTTGCACCAGGCCAGCATCGACGAAGTCGCCTTGCGCGACTCCGAAACGGAAACCTGCACGAAATCGCGTGTTTTTCGGGTGCATGAATTTACGTGTATTTCGAAGTACCTGATGATTGTTATTTTTTGTTGAGGATATTCTCACTCTGGAATAGTTTATTGCACCGATATGCATGTTTTTCGAGAATATAAGCCCGAAAAACATGCACATCGGTGCAGTGCACGCGAAGAAATCAGCACACCGCCGCGCATGCGAGAAAGACGGCGCCGCTATGTGAACCGAAGCTCCCAGACACAAGAAGCGCCGCACGATGGCGGCGCTTCGGCGATGCGTGATGGAATACGAGGCGCAGGCTGAAGCCCGCCGACCAGCACCCGCGGCGGCTTAGTCCTCTTCGAGAGCAGCGGCGATTTCGTCCGTGATCTCCATGGTGTGGTACACGGCCTGCAGGTCCTCAAGCTCCTCCAGCTTGTCGATCAGACGCATGACCTTCTTGGCGTCGGCAACGCTGACCTGGGTGGGAGTGGTGGGCTCCATGATGAGTTCAGCGCCCTTGGTCTCAATGCCGGCAGCCTCCAGAGCGGCCTTGACGCTCATGAGGTCGGAGGGGGCGGTGTAGACGATCCACTCGTCGTCAGCATCCTCGTAGTCGGAGCCGCCGCACTCGGCGACGGTCATCATGAACTCGTCCTCGTCGACGGCGTTCTCTTTGTCGGCGACCTTCTTCTCTTCGCTCTTGATGATCTTCTCGACCATGATCTGACCCTTGCGCTCGAACTGGAACGCAACGCAGCCAGGGGTGCCCAGGTTGCCGTTTGCGTGACGGAAGGCAGAAGACACGTCAGCCGCGGTGCGGTTGCGGTTGTCGGTCAGAGCCTCGCACAGAACGGCAACGCCGGCAGGGCCGTAGCCTTCATAGGTCAGCGTCTCGTAGTTCGCGGCATCTTTGCCGGAGCCGAAAGCCTTGTCGATAGCAGTCTTGATCTTGTCCTTGGGCAGAGAGTAGCCCTTGGCCTTCTCGATTGCAGCAGCCAGAGAGGCGTTGTTGGCAGGGTTGGGGTCGCCGCCTTCCTTCGCCGCAACGGTGATGTTGCGGGAAAGCTTGCTGAACAGCGCGGAACGCTTGGCGTCCTGAGCTGCCTTACGATGCTTGGTAGTTGCCCATTTTGAGTGACCTGACATGCCTGCCTCTTTCTAGTTTCCAATACGATGATCCCGGGCGCTCATTCGCTCTCCCACTGGGACCCCTATCCTGCTCCCACGGGAATCTTGGCGCTCCCTTCGGGGACTCGCCGGCGCGCCACGAGCGCACGACAAGAGTGGAAATGATTTTTTCCAACGGTTTAGTCTAGCACACGCCGCCACGCAAGGGGAAGAGATATCGGACAACCATCATTGCTGTCCTTGCAAACGCCCATGGTCTTCCACCAAATCGATTAACTGTTGCTGCGAATTCACCGCTGTTTTGCGATAAATATGTGAGATGTGAGTTCTCACAGTGGGTTCAGAAACAACCAGATCCCGAGCAATATAGCTTGCAGTGCGACCCTTCGCAAGCAGTCTCAGCACTTCCCTCTCCCGTCCTGTCAACCGATATTTACGACCGAATGAGTCGCAAACGGCATCAAACGCGGCAGCCACATTACGCAAGTCCGCTGAATCGGTTTTCTCCCCGTCTGAAAACCTAAGGTTCTTCGCAAGAAACAAAACGATGATCACCATCAAACACAGCAGGGCTATGGTTGTTGCGACATTCCCCAACCACGAAAACCGGTCTTGAGGAAGAGATGCCGTGGTCATCACCCCAACAAACCATCCAAGCTTATACGCAAGAAGCCCGGCGCAAACCGCTTCAAACGAATCGACGCTCCCAAGGGCACGAGGGGCCATCCAAATTACCAATAGAACAGTTGCGTAGGCGGCGTCAAAGAGAAACACCGCAAGGGAAATGCTGGGTCCGGAAAAGATTGTCGCTAGATACAACGCGCCCATCGAGACAGGAAGAACCACAATGATTCCCAGATGGAACAACGAAGCAGCACGCAAACTCTTACCCAGCATCGTAAACGCAAGAGCTGGAAACATAAATCCAATCGCCGAACACGCCTGAAGAAGAAGAGAGACCAACTCCCCGTCTTGCTGACCACGCCATTGCGAATAGGAGCCCATGATAACAACGCTAACCAGAAACACTATGAGGCAGTAGCAAGAGAATCCCTTCGGATTGCAAAATGCGGAAATGAGGGAAAAGCCCTGCCACTCGCCCTGCCCTTCGGCACCGCCCTCCCGCTCATCTCGTCCCTCACGAGCAGCTTCACGACTTTTTCCATCAGCGCACACCAGCAAAGCGCCCGAGATCAGAGCCGAACAAGAAACTATCGCCCGCGCAACATCAACAGCCAGGAACAGGAGCATGAACTGCATGAAACCCGCCACAACAATTCCCCATAGAAAGACCGATACCCTGTACTCCCACGTAAACCGAAGCAAATATTGAAGATATACCGCAAGCAAAAGCAGTGCGGCATCGATAGCAACAAACGAAACCGGAACCATCCATTCAGGCACGAAAGCACCTGAAAGCCTAAAGGAGTGGACGGCCATCCCGGCACACTGCAGTGCAGCAATTCCGAAAACAACGGGTCTGCTCTCATAGAATCGCTTGCTGCAACGATGGGAGAAAAACATCAGGAAGGTGAATGCAAGCAGCATAATCGCCATCATCAGCATCAGAAGCATCGGAGACTTGAGCTCGAACTGCCATAAAGCGGTATACCGAATGGCCTCTTTCGACGTGATGCAACATGCCAAGCCAAGGGTAGCCAAAAGCCACCCAGCATCATGGTCGACCCGTCTCTTGCCCCCATCTTGCACCGTACAACATCTCCCGAATCTGATCAGCCGCCCAACGATCTGCGGCATTGATGGAACCATCCTCTTTAAAGCGCGGATATCCTACACGGTTCCACCGATCTTTGCAAAATCATCCTGGGCTGCTGAGACCCGAAGAAGGCAAAGGAGCACATCATCATCTCATGATGATTACCTGAACAGGCGTTATCCATATTATGCTGTCGTCTCGCCAAGCATCGAGCGGGCAGACAAGTCTTAACCGAGGAATGGCAATCGCCAAAATCAGGAGGGATAATATGGCAGAAATCAAAGGTGTTTCCCGCAGAAGCTTCCTTGCGGGAACGGGCGCAATGGCCGCTCTCGCAGCAGCGGGCATCGCAGGCTGCTCGCCGAAGGGAAACAGTCAGGATAATGAAAACGGCACCGCATCCGCAACACAGCTGAAAACGGCCGACGAGGTCAAAGAATGCGACGTGCTCGTCGTTGGCCTCGGAGCATCGGGACTGATGGCAGCATACGGCGCAGCAAGCAATGGAGCCAACGTCATCGCCATCGACACTGGATCCGACATGTCGGCAACCACGAATGTCCGAACTTCTGGCGCATGGTGCGTAGGCTCAAGCCTTCAGAAAGCAGCAGCTGGCGAACAGCTGACCATCAAAGAGGCAATGGACCACATCAACAACGGCACGAACTACCAAACAAACCAGAAAGTTCTTAGGTCCATCCTTGGAGCGAGCGGCCGCGCCATCGACATCCTTGTCGAAAACGGCATGCAATTCCGCAACGACTTCGATCTGACCGGAGAACAAGCGAACATCAACACTCGCGGTGTACATTGGTACATCCAGACAGGCGCAGACCGAGCCGATGTTTTTCAGAAGGTCGCAGATAGCGCCGGGGTTGAATGCCTGTTCTCCACTACCGCAGAAAACGCAATCATTGAAGATGGGAATATCACTGGAGTTCAGTGCGACTCATCCGGGAAAGTCCTCGATATCAAGGCCAAGGCCATCATCATGTGCTCGGGCGGCTTTCTTGGCAACCCCGACATGGTAGCCGAACATTTTGCTGGAGCAAAAATCGTGGTCATGGGCAACGAAGAGTGCAAGGGCGCTGGAATCAACATGGCAATCGAGGCCGGTGCCCAACTTGGCAAGTGCTTCAGCATTTCCATGAACGAATACGGCGGAGCAAATGACGCCGCGACCCCGACCTATGCATTCCGCCCCGAAACGGGATCGAACGATGCGATGCGCCTGACGGTTTTCGGCGGACTTATGGTAGATGCCGAAGGCGACCGATTCATTAATGAAGGCTTCGTTTGCGAACGTTGCATGTTTGCCGCAGAACCCTTCGTCCGCGAGAAATACCACTACGCCATCTCAGACGATGCATTCATCGAGCGCCTTAGCACCGAGCCCGCGGGTGATTTTTTCGGCGATGCACGCATGAAAAGCATGTTCTCAGAAGTGGTCATGAGCAATTTGCGCGAACAGTTCGACAAGGCCATCGAAGAAGGATGGGCTTTTAAGGCAGACAGCATCGCCGAACTTGCAGAACATTTCGAACTCACTGATCTCGAACAGACCGTAGAAGAATACAATGCTGCATGTGCAGCTGGCGAAGATGAGCTCTTCTTCAAGGACGCAAAATACCTCAACGCCCTTACGACGCCCCCGTATTACATCATCCAATCCCAGCCCGCTGGATGGCTGTCCCTTGGCGGCATCAAGTCAAACGCATCTTGCCAAGCGCTCGATCCGGACGGACACCCCGTTGATGGGCTCTACGTTGCGGGCGTCGATGCGGACCTGTTCACCTCGCCGTACTACCAGATGGCTTCCGCAAACGCATTCGCCCTGTCAAGCGGCCTCATTGCCGGCGAAGCAGCAGCCGCAAGCCTGTAATACAAGCCACATTTCTACACGCTGGCGCATCCCCTCCTTTAACGCCAGCAACACGCGAAGAAGCCCCGCCAAATTGCGGGGCTTCACCATATCGACGAACACCGAAACGGCGAGAGCGGACACGAGGCAAGACAAAACGCAAACGCCATAAGGGCACATCATGCACATACGCCGCCTTCGCCCTATCCCTTGAACCTTTTCAGCAGAAGCGAATTGCCGACAACCGTCACGCTGGACAACGCCATGGCCGCGCCGGCGATCTCCGGCGCGATGATGCCGAACGCCGCCAAGGGGATCATCACCACGTTGTAGATGAGCGCCCAGAACAGGTTCTGCTTCACCTTGCGCATGGTAGAGCGCGCCAAACGCAGCGCCACGGGCAGGTCCGTGAGACGATTGTGCAGAAGCACCACCCCGCCCGCATCCATGGCTATATCCGTTCCGCTCGCCATCACCACGCCCACATCCGCAGACGCAAGCGCCGGGGCATCGTTGATCCCATCGCCCACGAAGGCCACGCAACGGCCGTCGGCGCGAAGAGCCTCAACGGCCCGGGATTTCTCCAAGGGCAGAACACGCGCCTGCACGAGCTCCGGCGCGATGCCCGCCTCGGCCGCAGTCGCAAGAGCCCGCTCCCCAGAGTCGCCCGTGACCATGTGCACACGCATGCCGAATTCGCCTTGAAGCTCCCGGACCGCCTGGGCGGCATCGGCCTTGAGCTCGTCGGCGCATTCGATACGACCCACCTCCACGCCATCGACAAGCACCGTTTCGCCCACTTCGTAAAGCCGGCCATCCACCACGCCGCGCACACCAGTGCCGGGAATGGCCTCGAAATCCGTCACCTGGGGATAGCGGCCCTGCACGCGCGGACGCCCGTACTCGATCACCGCACGGGCCACGGGGTGCTCGCTTTTGTATTCGAGAGCCACCACGGCAGGCAGGTGCTCATCGGCAACAGTGCAGCTGACAACGCGGGGTTCGCCCTCAGTCAGCGTTCCGGTCTTGTCGAAGACCACATCGGTTATGCGGCGCATCTGCTCGAGCACCGCACCGTCCCTGATCAGCACGCCAAGCTGGGCGCCCTTGCCCATGCCCACCATGAGGGCCGTTGGCGTGGCAAGCCCCAATGCGCACGGGCACGCAACCACGATCACCGCGATGGCGGCCAGAAGCGCGTGCTGGAAAAGCGCGGCGCCCGACCAGCCCGACGAAGCGGCAGGGTCAGCACCGTAGCCCAGCACCATCCAAGCGACAAACGTGAGAGCGGCGATTGCCAGGATGGTCGGCACGAAAACGGCGGCAACCTTGTCGGCCAGGCGCTGGATGGGAGCCTTCGACCCCTGCGCATCCTCGACAGCGCGCACGATGCGCGCCAACGTCGAATCCGCGCCCACCGCCGTAGCCCTCACGCGCAACGACCCCGTGGTGTTCTGAGTCCCGCCCGTTACGCGGTCCCCAACGCGCTTGACCTGCGGCAACGATTCGCCCGTGATCATGCTTTCGTCAACTTCGGCAGCTCCTGCAACCACCACGCCGTCCACGGGGACCTTCCCGCCAGGCAGCACCTCGATGATATCGCCCGCAGCAACCTGCGAAAGCGGCACCTCATCCACGGTCTCCGGCTCACCTGCAAGCGCAGGGAGCACCAAGCGCGCCGTGGGCGGTGTGAGATTCATCAGCGATTCGATGGCCTGCCCCGTCGCACCCTTCGCCCGCGACTCCAAAACCTTGCCCAAAAGCACGAACGTGATCAGCATGGCGCACGTCTCGAAATACGGCATGCCGCCATTGACCGACGCGGCCGCCTGCGCATCCCAGCCAGAAAGCGGTGCCAGCGCCGTGATGTAGAGACTGAAGACGAACGCGATGGTGGTGCCCAGAGCAACCAGCACATCCATATTCGCCGTGCGCATCTTGAGTGCCGACCAGGCGCCTGAATAGAATCGCGCGCCGCAGCCGAACTGCACGGGGACGGTCAGCGCGAGCACTACCAGATTCGCAGCGAACATGGATTGGGCGAAAAACGCGGAGTCCGACGCATCCGGCCACAGAATGCCGGCCAGTGCAGACCCAAGCGCCATATGCGCACCCGGCACCATGCATATGACCATGATGGCAACCGTGAAGACAGCGGACATGGCGAGCACCCACAGGTCGTGGACAGCATGGCGACGTTCCCGCTCTCGCCGGGCTTCGTCCACCAGCGGCGCGTCGTCGGCGATGAGTTCGCCATTGAAGCTCATGTCATCGAAGATGTGCAGCAGGTCTTCGGGCGTGGCACCATTATCCCGATACCGCACCATGCCCGTATTGTTCGCCAGGTTGACCGCGCATGAGATCACGGCCTCGTTGCGGTTGAACGCCTTCTCTATGTTCGAAGCGCAATTCGCGCAATGCATGCCCTCGATGGACATGCGGAATGTCTTTTCAGCCATGTGGCACCCTTCCGTACTCTATCGCGTGCAGCCTGCTCAGGAGAACCGGCGCAGGAGCTCCATCACCTCGTCGACGACCTCGTCGTTGCCTTCGCGGATCTGCTCGATCACGCAACTGCGCAGGTGGTCATGCAAAACGAGCTCCGAGACCCGATGGACGGCCTTTTCAGCCGCGGCCAACTGGATGAGGACATCGCCGCAATAGCGGTTGTCAGCGATCATGGCCTTCACGCCGTTGAGCTGACCGATGGCACGATTGAGTCGTTTCTGCAGGTCATCCTGCAGCTCTTCAGCCCGCGGCGTTTCCTTCAGGTGGCATCCGCACTCCGCTGCCATACCGTCTCCTTCCAAGACCCGGTTCCAACCGGCGGCATCCTTGCATGGAGCCGCCATATACCCCCATGGGGTATCTATGCGGCAAAGTATAGCAGAACCGGGCGTATTGCGGCAAAGGGTCGTGCGGCCGCCGACGCGCCGCCGAGGCCCGCCCGCGGGCGGGACCGCCGGGCTGCGGGCGGGACCGCTGGGCTGCGGACGGGACCCTGACCAGAGCGAACGAGATGCGAGGGCGCAAAGGCACCTTGCACCGCGTTTTGACCACTTCTGGTCAAAACGGCGAGTTTTCGGTAGTTTGAAACGTCAGGCCACTCGCACCAAAATCCGCGACCTGGGCAAACGCCGCCCCAAATTGCGCCGGGAGCCCTCAATGGTCATAATTGCGAGTTTTCGGTACCGAAAACTCGCAATTTTGACCGAAACTCCGCGTTTCCCGTGCGCGGAGGCAGTCCTGCACATGAGGGCAACCCTGTGCACGGGAGGTTCCTGCACACGGGAGCATCTTCGCCACGCAAAGACGACCCTGGCGCACACGAAAGCGTCCACGGCAGCTCCATCAGAATCCAAGCGCCCGCCGCAACGCCAGTTGCTTCGCCCGATAGTCCCGCACGCGGATGCGCAAACGCACGCCAAGAGCCGAGGCAACAGAAGCCGCCAACCTATCCGTCTCGCGGACCGAGCGCAATTGCCCCCACGTGGCTATCAGCACCTCGTAGCCCAAGGTCTTCAAGTTGTTGTATCTGATGGCATCGTGGGTGATCCGCTCAGCACCGGTGTGCTCCTGGTTGCTGTCGTACTCAATCGCCACCTTCTTATCAGGCCAGCATAGGTCGCAGTAGTATCTGCCGCCAGGATCAAGAACCGCACTGCGACCGGGTATCGAGACGGGCGGGTTCAAAACCGGAGCAGGCAATCCATAGCCACCGCGCACGCCGGGCAGCGTGAGCAGGGCGGCAAGCATGCTCTCGACAGGCGACCCCGACCCATCCAGCGCATACCGAATGGCCCTGCGAGAGGGAGCGGAGAAGACCGAAGCGGGCAAAACCTCCGAAAAATGGCGCAGACGGTCAACGGAGGTCACCGGCGCACAGTCGAAATCCGTAGCGTAGCGACAAAACGAACCTGTTCCCGCGTCAAAAACCGGGACCGCGCGCCTATACCAACCACAGAACTCGAAGGCAAGGAGCAGGACATCCTCGATCGGCATCGATCGGCCCATCTGCCCCACGCACACCTCAGGCGAAACCACACCGATTCTTCCCAGGTTTTCAACATCGACGAAACACAGCGCCGAAGGAGGAAGGTCGCAGCCGCTTGCGTGGACCCTGACCCCCGCCCGTCGATGCATGCCGCCTGAGTTCCGCACCATCACGTGTACGTCACCGGAAACAGATACAAGCCGCTGAACAGCGCCGATATCGAATCGAGCAAGGGCCGTGGGCACCGACGCGGCAGAACCCTGCCTCCGCAGGCGCTCGGCCGCAACGGCATGGGGGCTGCGCCAGAACGCCAAAGCGGTTTGATGTGTCAGCACAATGTCCATGGCTCCACGATAGCGCAAACACCTTGCCGTTCCGCTTCGGCAATCTGCCCTCGGTCCAATCGTCAAGCATTCCCAAATCCGTCCGCATTGCTATCATAAGACGAAAGAATATCTGCCGAAAAACGCTCGCGCAGCAAACGAAATGCCACGCCCGATCAATCAGGAGCACATATGTCAACGGACCACATGCACGAAGAAGCAAGCCCCACCTACCGCAACCTCTGTGCCGAAGAAATCAGCCCCGAGCTGTTCAGCGCATTCGTCCGGACCCAAAATGTAACGAAGGTCTGGCGCAAACGCGATGGCCGATGGATGATCGAAGACGATCCGTTCGTGGATGACTGGAGCGCGGCGGACTATGCATTTTTGTGCGATTGCCTGAAAAACACGGTGGCAACCGGCGGCATGGTTCGCGCGGCATTCCTGAACGGCAAGCTCAAGGGGTTCGCCTCGGTTGAGGGAATCCCCCTGGGCAGCAGAGGCCAGTACCGCGACCTCACAAGCCTGCATGTCAGCCAGGATGCACGCCACCACGGAATAGGCCGGGCGCTCTTCGATGCCGCGTGCGAGTTCGCCGTCGAAATAGGAGGCGAAAAGCTCTATATCTCGTCTCATTCAGCCGTCGAGACGCAGGCGTTCTACCATGCGGTCGGATGCGTCGAAGCCGAAGAATACTGCGTCAAGCACGTTGAGCAAGAACCTTTCGACTGCCAACTGGAGCGAAAGCTGCGCTAAAGAACCGTCTCGAAGCCGACCGAAAAACCGGCCGCCAGGCAGCACGGAAAGCTGAGCGCCAAGCCGCGCCGCAAGCCGCTAGAGAGCCTGCATCCGCACGCTCATGTCGATGGGCTTGGCAGTGAACGGCGCCGTTGTCGCAATGCCATCCACGCCGGTTGCCGCATACGCTGCGCAATTCTGGGGGTTGACCCCTCCCGCAGCAATGATGGTCATGCGCGGGTCAATTGCCCGCAACTCCTTAACCAACCCGGACAGCTCATCGGCACCCAACTTGTCAACCTGCACGCCATCGACACCGACCCACGGAATCGCGCCGCCGGACTCAGCACATGCACGTGCGCTTTCCGCATTCACGCAAGCAAGCCTGCGGGCGCCCTCGGCATCAACCTCCACGAACAGCTTCTTCTCGACGCAGCGTTGGCGAATGACGGGAAGCTGCTCGACAAACGCGTCGAATCCGCCAAGAAAAGTAAGATGATGGTCGAATACCAGCACGGTCTCAGACAGTCCCAACCTGTGAGGGAACGCACCGCCGGCAATGCAGGAATCAACCAGCAGGTCCTTCACGCCAGGCATGCTTTTGCGCGTGGTCAGAACCTCGCATGCCGGGTTGGCGGCATGAACCGCATCCACCATGGCCCGCGTCTTGGTGGCAACCGCCGAGCAGTGGTCGAAGACATTGAGGCACACCTTCCACATCTGATGCAAAGCGGCCGCACTACCCCGCACCGCCATGAACTCCTGACCGGCAACGAGGCGCTGACCGGAAGGCTGGGCCTCAAGCACCGTGCAACCGAGCTTTGCCGCTATGCGCACAGCAACTTCGGTTCCGGCAAGCACGCAATCCTCGCGCGTGAAGTAATCCATGCGGCCAGGAGCATCGCCCAAACCCAGAGCATGAGAAGTCAGATCGAAATATGGAACATCCTCGGCTATGAGCTGATCGATGCGTGCATCGGAAATGGTTACCATGCGAAACCCCCTCAGGAAACAGGCAAAGCGGACGGGAGCCCCGAACCGCCGAAGCATACAACGCAGACGAAATGACACCAGCAGAACGATACCTGATTATCCTCCGATGGCAATAGCCCGACGCATGGCGAATGGTTCTTGAAGCATGCCGCAGGAGAACCCGTCGAGTGCGGTCAACGACGATTCGAATCGGAAAGCTATACCGTCTGACTCATGCAGAAACGCTCGTAATGGGCTGCCAGTCTACTTGGAGAAGGAAGCGCATATTCCTCACGGGGAAGGCGAATCTTCGCACCGGCGAGTTCCCTATACTGCGAATTCCCTAACGATGGAGCCAGCCTCACCTTGAAGCCATCGGGGTCGATTGAAAGCATGTAAGCGTCGTAGAGCAGATGAAGATCGGCACGCAGCAGCAAGCCGTTCGAGACAAACTGGCTTTTCGGTCCACGGTAGGAGCTAATATGCGCCGCCTGCAAAACGGGCACCACATCGCATGATGTCACCGCGCACTTTCGGCCGTAAGCCATCAGCAGGTCCTCGCGAAATTTGCCCTGCTTGACGCGCTGCGCCTGCATCACGGCTTTGACGACGCGCTCGTCATGCTCATCCAGACCCTCCAGCATCTTTCTGGATTCTTCCGATACGTCATCGCCGGAAACCACCGACCAGAAATCCCGCGGCTGTTCCTTCCTAACAGGACCATGCAAGGTGAACACACCGGCATCATACGATTCGATGAATGCCAATCCCTTGCATTCGTACAGGCTGGATGTTCCTTCGGCTTTGATGAGAACCCCTACGGGCAGACCGTCGCGCATGGATTTCCGCAATGCCTCGTTGTAGGTATCGTAGGTCTTCGTTGAGCCCTCATTCATTTCCTGGGCTCGATAGTTGAACAACCAGGTCCCGTCATCCTGCTCGATAACGTGGTCGCTGTAGAAAGAATTCCCCGTATCCGTCACTGAGAGGGCGTATTCACAGCCCGCTGGCTTATGAATACCGCGCATTCCGGCGACCAAAGAGATGGGAATATCAGGCGCAAGACCGCTCTGCCTCGTCGGGCGTTTGATGGGATCAGTCCCTTCATGGGTCATAAACCATTCGTACGCAGGAAGAAACTCCGTGGGAGCTTTGAGGAAAGCCCGCTCGAGTGAAAGGATATTGATTTCGGAAACTTCAACCCTCATGACTCCCCCGACATGTCCGGCTTACGAAACAGATTCATGATCCCGCAAACCAGGCAATCAGGAAAGATCAGAGTCCTGAATCAGACACAAACCTCCTCGGCCAAACACCTGAAGCTTGCCAGCTTGTCACTTACTTGAACCGCACCTGCAGATTCAAATCGATGTAGTACCGGCCCTCCGATTTGTACACATACCCAAAATCATGGCGCGTCATGGATGCCGTGTCGAAACGCGTCGATTCAAGAAGGTAATCTTCGAAGCTGTCCCTGTTGTACACGTGGAAAGCAAGGACCTCGCCGTCGGATCGGACGATGATATAACCCCCGGTAGCATCCTCACGACCGCTCCATGCGGTAGCAGGCATCATGCCCAGAGCGACGGAACACAGGAACTTCTTAAACTTGAACTCATACATTCCCGCACCGAGACGAAGGGGGTCAGCCATCTCGAGATTATTCACAATCTGCCTGCAGCTAGGCCCCCTACCCGCATAATATTCAAGCAGGGCATGACCCATCAGCTGGGGAAACAGGCTGTCTATCAGTCTCATGTTCCTATCGAATACCTTATTCACGGTTTCACTGAACTTGAGCCGACACCGCGATTCCAGCTTCGCGAGCCTATCACGAACCTTGAAGCGCGTATCGATGGAATTGACCGAGTCCATCAAATCATCGGTGCAACCGATGATCTCGAACGTGAAGTTGGTGGTCTTGCCAGCATTCAGCAAGGTCGGCGGATTGCCAAGTTCAGATTTAATGCTCCAACCGCACACGGGATCGATACCCGAATGGGAATCGTGGATTTGCAAGACAATGTCAGACTTGTCGCTCGACGGCGCCTTGAGGGCATGCACGCCTATCGAGCGCATGAACTCCTCTGTTTCGGGCAGCTCGAATGTCGCCGATCCATGGGGCAAATCAACGATGCCGTAGAATAGAGTCCGCGCCTCCTGCGCCATCCTCTCGCGGCTGACAGAAGCAATCCGCTCCCCTTCATCTGTCGTGACCTCTATTGGATCATTCACATAGAAGCTGATTAGCGGTTGGTCCTTCTCCTTGCGAAGAACGCGCAGCACCGTAAGCGACGCACCGTCAGCAAAGGCATTCAGATTCGCATCAGCTGCAACCAACTTGCCTTCAGACAGAATGCTGAACAACGCATAGATTTCACTCCACTCACCTTTGTTCCCCCGCAGCATCTAAGACCTCCTTGACCCGTTTCGCGATCGCCTCGATTACTGGAACGGTTACAGAATTGCCGAACTGCTTGTAAATCTGGGTGTCAGCAAGGGGAAGAACGAAAGAATCGGGAAATCCTTGCAGACGAGCCCATTCGCGCGGCGTCATCTTACGAATATCTTCCTTATTTATTTCGCCTTTGATGTTGGTAACAGGCACCATGGAATGCTCACGGGAGTCGACGATGAGGTTGCGCTCGCGACCCATGCCGCCACACACGATGGTGCCCGCGATACCATCCAAGTCACGAACCTCATATCCGAATCCATGGCCCAATGCTTCATGATGTGCACGATGGCGACGCAACGTGGCAAGATAGGTGTCCGAAAGGTAATAGCGGGAGCTGATGGGAGCGTCATCCAGGATGTCCCGAATGCACTTCTTCCTACCGGCATGCGTCGGAAATTCGAAGGACTCGGGGGCAATATCTTTGCGGAACGCAACGATATAGATTCGTTCACGATTCTGAGGAACACCGAAATTCTTTGAATTCAAGACCTTATAAAATGGCACATAGCCATCCTCTTCCAAGGCGCCGAGGATGGTCTTCAGGGTCCGGCCTTTATCGTGGATAGGTAAACCCTTTACATTCTCGCAGAAAATCACTTTGGGCTTGTTCATCCGATCCGTGCAAATGCGCAACGTATCGAAGAAAAGCGTTCCGCGCGCACGGCCTTTGAAGTCATCATTGAATCCCTTGCGTTGACCTGCAAGGCTGAACGCTTGGCAGGGGAATCCGGCAAGGCATATATCGAAGTCAGGAACTTCGGATGCATCGATTTCGGTTATATCGCCCGCGATTTCGAAAGAGTCGTCGAAATTCGCTCGATACGTTTTGCAAGCAGGCTCATCGAATTCGCTTACGAAAACGGTTTCGATATCTTTTCCGAAAGCCCTGTCGAAGCCCATGCGAATTCCACCGATGCCAGCAAATAGATCGATTGCTTTATATTTCGCCATTGTTCTCCTATATCCAAGACGGCTTGCCGCCACTCTGTCGCATACATGCGTAAATCACTGAAATGAGCATTATATGCCTTAGTTGCATAGTCGTACGCACGGAAGGAAGAGTGCCGCTGAACCTGCGTCGACACCCAGATTCCATTATGGCAGCGCAAATGCCCCTGATGAGTCCAACGTGCTGGACTCCGCAATAAGAATAACGCAGGCCGCCTGCCGGCCTTCCTAGC
>CALBGP010000035.1 GCA_937892845.1 uncultured Eggerthellaceae bacterium
CGGTGTCAACAACTTTTTTGAGAAAGTTTCGAACCGTGCTGCGGGCCCTCCGCCTCGCGGCGATCGGGCCGGCGTCGACATCTCTTACATATATATATGCAAGGAGTGTCGCCCTCTGCATCTTTCCGCGTTGGCTTGGAAAGAAAAGCCAGCCCGAAGGCTGGCTTGCAGATTCGTGGTGGTCAGAGAGGGACTTGAACCCCCGGCACGGGGATTTTCAATCCCCTGCTCTACCAACTGAGCTACCTGACCAGTCGGCTTCAAGCATTTCTGCTCTCGGCGCGAATATGTATTCTAGTTCCTCTTCCTTTGTTTCGCAAGAGGGTATTTTGATTATTTTCTCTACCCTCCGCTATCCTCTCATTCTTCTATTCATCAATCTGCGCAACGTCATCTGTAGACATAGCATTTGCGGCTATGTCGTAATAGTCACGCGGAGCAGGCGAGTTCGAGCCCGCGCCGAGCTCTTCATTGTTGAGCTGCTCGACAGGAATCTCTGACTCCTCATCTTTCGGATCCATTCCCGCGTCTACACGCTGCATCAGGGTCTTCCATTCATCGAACCTCGGACATACATAGCTTACCCCGTCCACGCTATGGGCATAGCTGGGGCACGCAGCCGAGTACATCTTCAATCCCCCGCCCTGGAAATCCATTGCCAGGCTGATGACATCCGTCAATCCCCAATCGGTGGAAACGCACTTGGCGGCTTCGGTCACCACTCCCGGCAGATCCATCGGCGAGGTCGCGAGGATCTGCTTGATGATTGCCTCGGCAACTTGACGCTGTGCCTGGGCCCTGCCGAAGTCTCCGCCAGACACGGCCTTTCGCTCACGTACGAACGCAAGTGCCTCCTGGCCGTTCAAGGTCTGCTCGCCAGCCGAAAGCGACACTCCGGTGACCTTAGACGTGAATGCCTCGGGCACGTTTACGGTAACGCCACCCAGCAAATCGACCAACGATTCCAGCTCCGTAAAGCTGATTTCCGCATAGTGGCTGATGGGTACGCCTGCGAATGCCGACACGGTCTTTACGGCCAGGGCGGGTCCGCCATATGCATATGCCGCATTTATCTTATTGGTACCGTACCCTTCGATATCCACCATGGTGTCTCGCGGGATGGATATCAAATGCACGGTCTTTTCAGCCGCGTCGATGCGCGCAAGCATCAAGACATCGCTTCGGCTGGTCTCCTGTCCACGCGCATCAGACCCTATGACCAACATGTAGAACGCTTCATCTTTCGCAGGGGCAGGAGCGAGAACGTCCTTCAGCGCGCTTAACTGCGTGTCATCCTCAAAACCGAGATTCGCATTGATTTTGCTCACATACATCCCGATGGCCACACCGGCACCGGCCAGCAGGGCGAACAAGACGGCAAACACCGCGATTGCGATTTTCTTGCCCTTGCTCATCTTCGGCTTAGCATGCTGCTCGGCCTCAAACGCATAGCGCGAATGAGCCGCATATCCGTCGCGTGCACCCTGACTTCCATTGGCCTGCTGCATGGAAGTTGTCCGCATCGCAGCAGAACCCGATCCCGCAGGCATGCGAACGGTACGCTGCGAAGCAGCCGACGAAGCGACCGGCGCACGACGGGTTGAAGCAGCGGCATTGCGAATCGGCGTTTGGGAAACGGATTGCGTAGAACGATTGCGCGGCGAAGCCGCATGACGCGCAGAGGATCTATCCGCGCGCACAGGCTGCGGCGGAACGGCTGAACCAGGACGGCCGTTTGGCGCGGCAGTTCGCCGGCCTCTAGGACGGTTGTTCATATGCTCAGACATTGCAACTCCACTTCAGTCACCCGATACGCACCATCCTCCTTTCGGGATGATGCGCGCTCAATTGTAGAAGGAAATCATAAACCCGTATTGAGCACCTGCACCAGAACGACAGAAACGCGTCGCGCTCGCACTTGTCACAAACAGCGGATAGGTTACGAGTTTTTAGCCCGCATCTTTCGCCCATTCGCCAGGTAGAGCGCCGCTCCGACAGCAGTCCAGACCAACAGGCATGCATACGGCTGCGCGTCCAAAGAGCAACCGAAGCCGGGAACGGGCACCAACAGCAAGAACGCGAAGCAGATGCTGAAGATCCCGCCGAGCAGCCCTGTAGCCGCATAGCTGTAATCTTTGCTCTGCAACGCAATTTTCATGGCGGCAAACGACGTGTACCCATAACCTATGGCGGCGCCCAAAGACGACATGTCCACAATCCACCCTAGGGCAGTGCGTCCGAAGAGCGGAGCGATCAGCGAAATGGCCAAAAACCACCAATATGGCGTTACGGGGCGTTTTGTGCACGGCGTCCAATTTGCCGAACCAAGCGGGAAGCACCCCTTCGCGAGCCATGGACATGAACAAACGGCTCGTCGCCATGTAGAAACCCACGATTCCGGACAGGATGGCGCAGCACACGGCGGCACCCAGCAGGTACACACCGGGCATACCCAAAAATTCATGCGCCGCGAAAAACGTGGGCAGCGCCAGCAGACCCTCTTGGGTTCCGCTGGCGGCAATATATTCCGCCCAAGTCGCATATCCCTCAGGAACCGCCAATGCGGTCACCAACGTGAGCACCGCGTAGACGGCCGCCCCGAAGATGATGGATGCGACCATGAGAATCTTGGTCTTTCTGGCCGAAAAGTTGAATTCCTCCGAAGATTGAGGAATGGTATCGAAGCCCACAAACGCCCACGGCGCCACCGCAACGATTGCCAAGATGCCCGCCATGGGTTCGACATCAGGAGAGAACAGGGGTTCGAGTGCGCTCGGATCGGCGCCGGAACACATCACCGCCGCGCCACCCACAAGAAGCACGCTCCCGACAAGAACGAAAACGAGCACAGTCTGAAATGCGCCCGAGGCCTTCACATTCTTGATACCCAAAATGGCGAACACAACGAGCGCGGCGCACGCCAAGATGATCTCCCCCAGATACACCTCGTATCCTGCAACGTTGTAATGAAAACCGACTTGGAAGACTCCCCCAAGCAGATTCCTGCCTATCAGGGCAAGCGCCGTTGCATTGAGGGGCACGATGCACAGATACGCAAGCCCCAGAAACCACGCGCAGATGAACCCATGGGTTCGGCCGAAGGTCTTTTGGGCATAGATAAACCCGCCTCCCGCCACGGGATACCTTTTGATCATGTAGTGGTAGTTGAACGCGATGACTATCAAGATGGCCGCGGCGATGGCCATGGCAAGGACCGTTCCCAGAGGACCGCCCTTCGGGAGGAAGGTGTTACCGGGCATGACGAAAGCGCCCCAGCCGATGATGCAGCCGAGGGCGAGCGCCCACACGCTGACCGGGGATAGACTTCTTTTGAGCCTCTCTTCAACCACGCCGTTCCACCTTCTCCCAATGACCGCCCGGCATCAGGCAATATTGCCGAACAGGGGAACAACCGTTTCCTCGAAGAGATGAACCCCGTGACTTGCTTTGAACAGAATGCTGTCTTTGGGCTTGATGAAGTGCGACAAAGCGTCGTTGAAGATTGCGCGATCCTCGAATGCGTACGCAACCCCTCCGAGCTCCCTGATGCCCTCAGCGACACGACGACAAAGCGGTCCGTAGCAGAAGTAGGCGTCAACGTCTTCTTCGCCGAGCTCAAGACCGACCTCGTAATGCATGCGCTCGGTATCTTCGCCCAGCTCAGCCATATCGCCTATGACGGCAATACGCCGTCCTCCCTCGAGAGAGGGCAGACCGCACAACGTTCTGACCGCACCCAGAAGCGCCGTCGGATTGCTGTTATAGCAATCGAGCATGAGTTTATACCCGTAGGCATCAACGACATTCTGCCTGATGGCGTCAGACGCATAGCGCGCCAAACCAGCGATGATCCTATGCGGAGGGATACCCGCCTCACGTCCCGCCGCAAACACCGCCAAGGCGTTGCCCACATTATGGAGACCCTGGATGTTCAGCAGAGCAGGATATTCGCCCTCTGCGCAGCAGATGGTGAAGCGGATTCGATCACCTTCATCAAGAATGTCTTTCGCATGGTAATCGCACGTCGGATCGCTCATGCTGTAGCGCACGGTTCGCACCGAAGGATTCTGCTCATGCAGGTAGCCGTTGTCGTCATTCAAGATCAGCACGCCGTCCGCATCCAAACCGTCGACGATGGACATCTTCTCGGCGATGATGTTCTCAATCGAACCCATCTGCTGAATGTGGCCCTTATCGATGCTGGTGATCACGCAGATATGCGGCTTGACGAAACGCGATGTCATGGAGCACCAGCCCTTGGTCCCCCCATGCACCTCTTGGATGTACGCCTGGTCCGAAGGCCTGAGCTTCTGCAGCACCACCCCCGCGGTATGGACGGTGTTGTAATTACCTTCGATGCACAGGGTTTCGTACTGCTCCGCAAACGCACGGTGCATGAGTTCCTTGGTTGTGGTCTTGCCCATGGTCCCGGTGATTGCAACCGTCACCGGATCGTACATATCCCTGATGGCCGACATGAGGGCAATGTACACGCCAACCGGATCCGACACTTCAAGATACGGGATTTCGCCTTGCTTCTTCCCTCCGATGACCATCACGGCACCGGCGCTCTCAGCATCGGCGACGAAAAACGGATCTTTGGAATTCGCCATGACGGCAACGCATCCTTCGATAAGATCCTGCTTTCGGGATGCTATCCTGCGGACCTTCTTCGTATACAGATCCCCCAAAGACCGGCGGTCTGCAGACGACAACTCCGCGCCCGCAATCTTGCAAATCTGCTCGATTGTCAGCTGACCCCTGCTGTAGGTCCCAATGGTCACCTTTCGGCTTGCGTCCGCGAGCAAACCAGGGCCGATCTTTTTCGCCACGGCCTCTGCAACGCCCGCAAACCGGTCCGTCGCGTACGAGGAATTGAAGTGCTTGCAAGCGGCGAAGACGGCATGAGGAGCGCCGTCATAGCTTGAAAACCTTTTCGCAGGGATATACGAATCCTCCACCTCGATTGCGCCGTTGCAATCTCTTCTGATAGTCAACTGCAGAATCGCAGCGGATTCATGCTTCGCATCTTCGCCATCGGAGGAAATCAGCGTACCGAGCGAAGTGGCTACGGGAACCTTCGCACCGCGCGACGTCACGACGGTGTCGTATGCGGAAAGAACCTGCGAACGCACGCAGACAATGTAATCCGCACCCAGTTCGGCAATCTCCCGAGCCACGGTGCGCCTCTTCTCAAGATTCCAAGCCTTGGCCCCCGTACCGCAGTTGAGATACACCAGCGCGAATTCAGCGCCCTTGGACCTCACCTCGGCAAGATCGCTCTCGAAGCGGGCGGGCGAATAGATGCTGAGCAGCTTTTCGGCTCCCTCATGGGTTATGACGTTGCGCGTATCCTGCCAGTCCGCCACATACGAGAGCACGGCTATCTTGATGCCGTTCACATCGAACACGGGTCGCGAGTCGAATCCCAGGCCGGATGCAACCATGCCGCTTTCTTTGATGGCTTCAACCGTTGCAAATACGCCTTCCACCCCGCAATCCAGGTTGTGCTGGCAAGCGGCCGCAAGGCAGTCAACGCCGCCGAAGCGCACTGCGTCCAAATATTCGATCCGGGCATTCCTGTACGCAGGCACCCCTTTGCCACGCTGGAGCTTCCCAGAGGAAGGGTAGAAATCCGCGCAGGACGCAGTCAGATTGCCAATCACGAAATCCGCGTCCGCCACGCATTCGCGAACATTTTTAAAAGACGGCCTGAAATTGTAGACGTCTCCGTTTTGCGCGTCGCGCTCAAGCAGCGCCGCATAGGACAATTCGCCCAAGCAGGCTATCTTGGCCTCATTGATGCTCGCAGCCCTGCTCAGCGCATAGGCGCCGCCATCACGGACATACCGAGGAGTACGGCAAGCTGACGAAGGAAGGACTCCGTGCCCATCGATCCTTGCCATAACAGGATGCGCGATGGCGAATTCGGCAGCGGGCTCGGCTGCATGGGAGACACCTGACAAAACACCCGGATCGTCATCGAACCTAGGCGCGTAGGTGCCGCCGAGCACGGAGGCGATTCGGACGATAGCCTCCTCGGCCTCGCTTCTCGCATCCGCAGAACCCTTGAGCATCTCCTCGCACAGCCTCACCACCACGCCTCCGCGCACGCCGCCTTCCGCGACAATGCGGGCAGGACGATAGCACTCATCGACAAGCTCAACCTGGCCCAGTTCGTTTCGCGCAAGCTCGATGGAGGCAATCAGGGTGTCCCGCGTCTTGGGCAGCTCTATGTTGATATCCGAGAGGAAATTACCGCCTGAATACACACAGGGAACGCGGCGGCCGTCACGCGCCAAGATGACCGTTCGCGGTTGAGGGCAATGGGAGTGGCACCCGAAGATGTAATCGGCGCCGGCATCCGCCACCATTCGAGCGAACGCCTCTTGCCGAGCAGTAATCTGAGCCGTATATTCGCGGCCCCAGTGGCAGTACGCAATCACGAATTCGGCACCTGCAGCACGAGCAGCGGCGATATCTTCGCTTATCCGGGTCTCATCGAAGAAGCTGAACAAGGCGTCAAGGCCCTCTTCGGTGAAGTTCACCTGCTTCATCTTCTGACGTGCCGGATCCATGTACGCCACCACCGCAATGCGAATCCCGTTCACCGCAACGGAGAGGAACCGCGCATCATCCGCAGAAGCCCTGACCCCCACATGCATGAGGTTGCACCTGTTGAGAGCATCGAGCGTTTCGAAGATACCTCTGGTTCCCGTATCGTAGATATGGTTCTGGGCGTTGACCACGGCGTCGAAACCCGCATTGCGCACAGCGGCCGGAAACGCTTCGGGAGCATTCAAGTGCGGCCTGTCTTCAACATAGCGAAGCTCAGACATATAGGGAGAGCTGGCGCTTACCATGGACTCCATGTTGCCTATGGCGAAATCAGACTCCTGAATATACGGCTTGACCTGAGCGAAACTTTCTTCGAAGTCATAGGTTCCATCATCGTGGCGTGCTGTACCCTGCTGGAAGAATCGGCACATCAGATCGCCTACCATGACAATCTTCGCACGATGCTCCTCCGTTTCGCCCAATGACGCATAGACCCCCTCTGCATCGATGGCGAAGCGCGGCGCTGCAGCTGCAGGCGACGCCTGCGCCCGTTCAACGTATTCGATGGGCGTTCTGGTTTCGTAGGCGCTTTCGGCTTGAGCCAGCTGGGTCGCCGTATAAAACGGCCCCTTCGCATGCGGGTCCATTGCAGACGAAAGCATCGCAAGCGCCATGGGGTACTCGGTTTCTAATCCCGCATTCTCAGCAGCTTTTGCAGCGGCCGAATCCTCTTCGGCAATGACCCTGCATCCGGAATCGAAGGCACCGGAGCAGATTTCCTGGACGGATTCAGGGATACGGACGCGACCAAGGGACGGACAGTCGGCGAAAGCTCCCTCGCTGATCCGGGAAAGACCTTGGGCGAAGGTGACGCGCGAAAGAGCGGTGCAGCCCTCGAACGTCTGAGCCTTAATGGAGGAAACCTTATAGGGAATCACCGCCTCGGAAAGGGTTGCGCAGCCGCGAAACGCTGCTTCTCCGATGTACTCCAAAGATATCGGCAGATGGGTTTCCATCTGGTCTGTAACGAAGGACGTCGAGCTGACGCCGCCTTTGACGCGGTGGGGCAGATGGCACAGAGCCTTGCAGCCATCGAATGCATAGGAGCATAGGCGCTTAAGCGTTGACGGGAGAACCACGCTTTCAAGCTTGCCGCATCCCTGGAACGCTGACGCATTGATAACCTCCAGGTCGACAGGCAATTCCACGTTCTCCAAGGATGTGCAACCCTTGAATGCCGCCGATCCCAAGATCTCCACCGTGGAGGGCAGCTTGACGGACTTTATGTCGGCATTGCCCTCAAATGCACCTTTGCCGATTGCGACAACCGGAGCACCGTCGATGTGGTCCGGAATCACCACGTCGCCTTGGACGGATGCCGCCTTCGCAACGGCAGCGCGCCCGTCATTGATGCGGTATTCGATGTTGCTTCCTTCAGAACAATCCCGAACACGCTCTTCTACCTGGCCGTCTTCCTCTTGCTCCGCGTGGGTTTTCCCACCGAAACGGGCAAACATCCTTATCATCTCTCACCGATCCTATCCGTTTTCAACCGTGAACCGCGCCCATTCTTCGGGTGTGTTGAAATCAGTCGTGCCGTCTTCTATCGCAATGAATCCAGGGCCCATGGCTCGTCCCTCAAGAGGCATGCCCTCGAGATGGTGATGCAGAGTCCAGCCCTTCGCATCGGGAATGGCTCCCTGGTCAATCATGGTACGGAGCTTGAGGATGGCCGACCTGAACAAGCCGGCATCGGCCACTTTCACTGCAACGATGCTCTTCACGCTCCCGAAAAAGGACACGGACTTTGCCGGGTATGCCGCTATGGCTCCGATGGCCTGCGGCGTATAGAACGTATCCCCGTACAGAAAGCAGCAGTTGTCTTCGATAAGCTCGAAGCAGAATCGGTCAAGCTCATGTGCGCTTCGCAGCGGTTCATGGCGACGCGCCCCGTCCGCAACGCAAAGCGGATTCGAAGACGCGATGACCACCTCGGCCTCAGGCTCCACCTCCCGCACCAGCCGCGTCGTGCGCTGCAGCAGGGTTTCCCCTTCGACCTCTATCAGATGTTTGGGGATGCCGCCATGGTTGCCCCATCTGCGGCCCTTCCCGTTGGCCATGATCACATAGCGGGTTCCCGCACTCACTTGATCACCCCGTGGAACCGGTAGAAATCTCCCAGCTCGCCGTTGCGTTGCGGTCCCCACAGCTGGATGATGTTCACGCCGGATGAGGTGTTCGCCTCAATGATGCTGATGCCGTCTTCGGTAAGGAGGATATCCCAGGCGATGAAATTGATGAAGGGGAACTTGCGCGCCAGGCCGAGCATTTGCTCTTTGACATCCGCCCAACCGGGAATCTTCGCGCCTTTGATGGGCGCACCCGAATCAGGATGGACCTCGTGAACCTCCATCGAGTGCAAGGATCGCGCTTCAGAAAGCTCCCCCGTTTCCAAGTCGATGCAGCTCACAAGGCCACCGCGGCTACCGTTGTCCACCGGGATGGTTGCCTTCGTGCCAATGCGCTGCACGGCGAAAAACACCTTGTAGGAACCGGAATCGGGATCACGCAGCGTAATGAGCCTGATGGTGTTTGTGGTCTTGTCGTAGATGCCGTCCAGAAACGGATGTTGGTGGGCGCACTCGGAGATGAACCAACCGTCTTCCGCATCCAAGGCGGCAAGGAACGCCTGGGTGTCCATGGGCTTCCCGTCGATAGCCGGCATGCCGTCTATCTTCTCAAGCCGGTGCACACCTTTCCCCTTGCCTGCCGCGAGAGGCTTCATGAACAGCTCACCGTGCTTATCAAGGGCATCGGATACGCTCTCGATAGACAGCCAACCATCCGCCGCATCCGGATCAAGGGACACGATGCGCCCCTTGTTCTTCATAAGCAGCATGGCGGGCACATGCACGTAATGTCCCAGCACTTCCGCGCAGATGATCTTGTTGTTCAGCATCTGATCGAAGGGTTCGTTAATCCATCGAGACCGATACCAATCGAACTCCGACAGGTACTCATGGCGATCATTGTGCTTGAAATCGTAGATGACCGACTGGTCAGCCAGGTATCCTCCGCTGACATTGAGAAACAGCTTCGTGAAGGGGCTCACCTTGAAGTGGCCCTTGGCGTACAAGATGCGGTTCACCCAAAGATACGCGAGCTTTGCGCGCTTGATGTTTCTCTTGATGAAAGCACTCATCGTTACTCCTTGTCATGCAGATTGCCAACGATGAAGCGGGCAAGATCCGGGGCAGAATGACCCATGTCGCTGATGAGGAACTTCCTGCGATACCGCTCAAGCTCCTGAAGCGGATAACGCCCTTCCAACGCATCGGAGATTGCAGCCGCAAGGCTTTGCGCGCCGACGTGCACGCACGAGGGCATTTCCTTCTCTATATCTATGTTCATACCTGTACTTTGACGGTATTCCTCCAGGTCGTACAAGTAATACAACGTGGGAATGTTCGCGGCGGCGGCCTCAAGCGCAATGGCAGAATAGTCCGTGATCACCACATCGGCCACACTGAGCAAATCGAATGCAGCCACACCGTCGCAGGTCAGAGCGCCGGGGACGCAGATGGCTTGATTGGGATGGGCTTTGACCACCAGTTCGTAATCCCTGTCGGCAAGCGCTTCGGCGAAGTCATCGAAAACGGCCGATCCCGTACGGCGAAAGGTGGGCGCATACAGGACAACCCGCCGATGCTTAAGCTCAGGACAACGCCGCAACACGGATTCCGCAGTCTTCTCCAACGCTGCAGGAACAAGCGCATCCATGCGGGGAAGACCGAAGTTGAGAATCTGGGATTCCTCGCAGCCGAAGCTATCGCAATAAAATGGGTTCCACGCAGAAGACCCCGCCACTATCCAGTCATAGCCCTCATGCATATGCAAAGCTCGCGCAAGATCTGCAGGACGCCCACCCGGCAACCCCACCGTGCACAACCCTGATCTTTTCACTTTGCCCAAAGAATGCCACATCTGGATGACCGTCAGGGATGGTCGATGCTTGAGAAGGCTTACTGCGGGCCAATAGGAATCCAGCACGCAAACGCGAGCTGTGGCAAGATGCCAGAGGCTGCGCAGCACATCGATTGCAAACATGAATTTCGCCTGCCATCCAGGCTGCATCCTATTGAAGATGCCGACGATATGCGCATCGGGGCATTCTTCAAGAATTGCCTGTTCAAGCAAGCGGAAATCCAGAGTCATACTCGATGACTGCCTGCTGAGAAAGACCACCTTCCTATCATCCACAGGCCAAAGTTTGCAGATGGCGTACAGGGCGGACAAGACAGCCCGCATTGCATTGATCAACACCGTTTTCACGTTTCGCCTCATCGTTCCGGAAGACGTATGGGCTTATGCGTGCGATTGACGTCGTAACCGTACACATGCTTCTTGCGTTCGAGCTTGTAAAGAAGATATTCGATGGTTTCAGGCGTCAAAATATCAATGCGCGGGAAATCCGGGAACCTGTTGATCTCGGGAATCTTGATGCCGTCAGCCGTGATGGCGATATCGAAACCGAAATACTCCAGCTCGGGCATGGTCAACGCAATATCGATGATTTTCTGCTTGGCATACTCCCAATTCGGAAGCACGCCTTCAATGGGCACGCCCGTATCCGGATGGACGTGGCAATCGATGAGATTGCCCATGTTGACGCCGTCGAGCATCTTGGCATCTCCGAAACGGCCCGTAGCAACATCAACAGCTACACCTATCCCGCCAGCGGCAAGGTTATCAACGAACCCCGAGCGTGAAGAGCCGATGCGCATGTACGCATTGCCTATGATGGGCATATGTCCGTCGCGCTTGAATACCGTGACGCGAACCGTATTGACGGCCTCCGGGTAAATCCGTTTCAGGTCCGGGTGCATCAGGATGTACTCGGTGATCAGATACTGATTCGCAGGATTTTCCAGAACCGCCAGCACATCTTCTTCGGATGCGTCCTCGCCATTGAGCGTGAATCCGCCGTTTTCCCAAGCCAGACGGTAGAACCCTTCACCATGCGATCCTTCGTCGGGCTTGAGCGCCAGAACTTGGCGCTCCCTGGCAAGACGCAGCACGTCATCTGCCGTAGCGCCGTAGCCTTCAGGCAGATCCATCATGGGGATGATACGGTTCCTCCCGCCTTTCAAGCTGGTGTAATAGTAGTAATCGGGGAAGCACTCGCCGTACTCCGATGCGATGTATTTGAGCGTGATCTTGTCTTCGAGCCAATATCGGTACCGCGAATTGATGTGTCGAAGCCATCGGTATTCGAAATCCGAAATGAACTCGCGCCTGTTCTCAGGCGCAATGCCGTACTGATCGAGTCGGTAGGACAGAAATCCATAGCGGTACGCCCACAGCTTCTTGGGCAGACTTACGCCGTTGCGGGAAAAGAGATCACGGCGCATATCCCCCACCCAGCGAATGCTCTGATAGGGAACAAGGCCCTTGATGGCAATTGCGGAAGCCCATTTACGTCGTATCTTCAGGCGCAGATTATGCCAGAACCTCTGATGACGCAACGCATTGTCCGCGAACACCGCGCGCTTCGCATCAATTTTCGCCTTGAGGAAATCCACGGCAATGGGGGAAAACGGGATGCAGCGATTGTATTGGGGCATAGGCTTTATGCCTACGATCACGAACCCTTCATTGGATACGCGCAGCTCGAATTCCGCGAACTCAACCTGGGGAATCCTACGGCAGAGTGCCGAGAGGCGACGCTCTATCTCCGACCATCCGGGAATGCGGCCGGCGAAGGCGACACTAGCGAAAGGCGCCATCTCATCGCGCACAAGGCCCTCATCCCCACGGGACACCAGGCCCTTGAAGCAACCGTCCGCATCGACGGATGAGAAGAAACGGCGCACGCGCAGACGGCCGGCCTTCGCCAAACGACGCAGGCGCAGCTCCTCAAGCCTTTCCATCT
The DNA here is from genome assembly GCA_937892845.1 of uncultured Eggerthellaceae bacterium. Taxonomy (GTDB): domain Bacteria; phylum Actinomycetota; class Coriobacteriia; order Coriobacteriales; family Eggerthellaceae; genus Slackia. The sequence goes on from CALBGP010000035.1 coordinate 12,491, forward strand.
CCTCCGCATCGACCAAGGATTCGACATCCTCTTCGCCTTGGATGTGACTCGTATATATGTTGACAGCAGCAGCCAATTCATTCGCGCCACGCGCATCGGTTCCCAGGATCCCATCAGCGCTTTCTTCATCCGCCGACGGTGCGAACAGAGCCGCAGAGGAATCTTCATCTGCGGACGCATCGGTTTCATCGCCATCGGCGATCTCTGAGGAATCCTGCTCGAACAGCGACGCATCGCAGGAAAGCTGCACCATTGCCTGGGCAACGCGGGGGCTGGTGCCGTCCCCGTTGATCATCAGCACGCGAACGGTAGCGTCACCCTCGGGCGCGATGTCTGCAAAACAATCGCCGTCGAACGAATCATCCACGATGACAAGGTCGTAACGCCTGTTCAGATGCTCTATCCACCACTGAAACCGCTCAAACGTGAGGACTTCGCCCTCCACGACGAAACCCTCCGGCGCAGCGGAGATCCTCCAGCTTTTCGATTTTGACCATGCCGTGCTGGTCACCGCCATGCTCCCGTGCTTCATCAAGAAGGAATGCAGCCCTTCGATGGACGGGTTCACCTCGCGGGCTTGCGCGGACATGGGAATGGGCAGCGTTTCACCCGTGCGACGCATGATATGGAAATGGCAGGTTTCGAAGATATCCCTGTCACCGTAGAACACATTGAGGGCAGATATCCTGTTGCGAATCCATTTATCGTATTTGCCGTTCATGGGATGGCAATACAGATAATCCCGCTCAGAAATGAAAGAATCCCTGTTATTGTCCGTCACGGCAAAGGCGGCAACATCCCGAGGCATGAAGCCCCACTTGTATGCCTGCTTTTTCTGAGCACCGTCGAAACCGGCATCAATCTTGCGATTGCGCCTCACAGCCACGGTCCACTTCTTGGCGGACTGGCCCGAAAAACCCTTCGATCTCAACACAAACGCCCAAGCACGGCGCGGAAGGTTTTTGACCTTCGTGACAATCGACCTCTTCTTCGCCACGATCAATTCGCCCCCTGCGCATTACGAGACGCATCGACACGCTTCTCGTAGAAATCTACGGCTTCGGCGATACCGCCATCGAAAACATTCTTACCGTGCTCAAGCACGATTCCGCGAGTGCAGAATTCTTTAGCCATGGGATTGGAGTGCGTTACGAACAGAACCGTCACGTTCTCATCTTTCATGATTTCCCGGATGCGCATGATGCATTTTTTCCTGAATGCCCGGTCTCCCACCGACAGCGCTTCATCCACAACAAGGATATCGGGTTTGACGGCGACCGCCAATGCGAAGCCCAATCGGGCTTTCATGCCGCTTGAATACGAGCGCAGAGGCTGATCTATGTAGACACCCAGATCCGCGAAATCCACGATTCCAGGTTCAAGTTCGGTCACTTCCTCACTGGACAATCCCATGATTCGCCCGCGCAAGGCAATGTTTTCACGACCTGTCAGCTGTGGATCGAATCCTGCCGCAAGCTCCAGCAGCGCACTGACTCGTCCGTTGACCTCAACCGTACCTGACGTGGGATATGTGACGCCTGTGATCATCTTGAGCGTCGTGCTCTTTCCGGCGCCATTGAGACCCAGAAACGCAACGGCTTCGCCTTTCGGAATCTCAAAGGACAGCCCGTCGACGGCGTTCACCTCGCCCAAATAGGATTTGCCCCGAAAGCCCAGCATCCCCAGCAGTCTGCCCTTATCATCGCCGTAAAGCTGATAGGTTTTGACGACATCGACGAATCGCACGGCAAGTTGACCCGACGAACCGAGCGGCTTTGCTTCGCTAGAGGACATCGGCAACCTCCTTGCTCAATCGCCTGTAAACCATCACAGCGCATACAGCGGTCAGAAGAAACACCACCGCAAAGCAACCGAAGGCAACGGGGTCCTCCCAAAACCACCTGTCCTCGCATAGTGCACCCCTGAATGACGTGACGAAAAACGTAACGGGGTTGAACATCAAAAGCCATTGGATGGCATCGACCGAAATGGCCTTCACATCGAAAATCACGCCTGAAAGCCAGAAAAACGGAGTGGATAGCGCCGCCATGAGGTTCGCCACGTCCTTGCTGACAGCCGTAAGATGGGAAAGCAGCAGGGAGAATGCCGTCCAGAACGCATACATAAGCACCAGCAGAATGGGCACCTGAAGCAGATAGACATCGAATTCCATGCCATTCAGAGCGAATATCGTCAGAAGGACTGCTTGGAACATGAGCTGAACCAACAGTGTTGCCGTTGAGAAGATGGACGGGATGGCCCCGATAGGGAATTTGATCTTCTTGACCAGATACGGATACCGGCTCAAGACATTCGAACCCTTCGTCAGCATGTCCTGCATGAAGAACCACGGTATCAAACCCGCACACAGCCAAACGAAATACGGTGCATTTCCCGTTGTGGTCGCACCTCCCGCGCGCAAACCTATATCAAGGGCAAACCAGAAACAGAAGATGTAGATGGCCGGCCTGATGAACAGCCATGCGTACGAAAGCACGGTGCCTCGGCTACGCTTCTTGAGATCAAACAGGGCTAGGCCGAAAATTCGCCTGCGACTTGCCCAGTTATCCTTCACGAGCTCCCTCACTGTTTCAAACATGATCATTCACCTCCATTTCCCTTCGTATCGCCGCCATCGTCTTCATCTTTGGAACCGGAGCCTAATCTGTTCAGCGCGCGCACCACCGAAGACGAGCCTTTGAAACGCTTGTCGAAGTGATGCGTCAAAGCAGGGCCGAAAACGCCAAGCTGCCAAAACACCACGAACGTCACCACAAAGGCAACCAGCACGATAATCAAGGTCTTCAGATTCGAGCTGGAAGAAATCATGATTGCCAAACATCCCAAGATACCCGTCCATGCCCAGAGCAGATAGACTATCCTCTCGTTCGAAAGGCTGGTTGCCATGAGCCTATGATGGATATGGGACTTATCCGCGACATCGAATGGCTGATGCCTGCGCAAACGGCGCACGACGGCCCCGAGTGTGTCCAGCAAGGGAATGCTTGCAACCACAAGGGGTGCAAGTAAAACGGCAATGTAAGGGGTGCGCATAACGCCGACCAGCGACAAAACCCCCAGAGAAAGCCCTAAGAACAACGACCCCGAATCACCCATGAAGATGCTGGCGGGTCTGATGTTGAAGCGCAGAAACGCCAGCACACCGCCAAGCAAGATGGCGGAAAGCATGACAATCTCGAATTTGCCCTTGCCTATGGAAATGACTATGAGCGTCCCCAGTGCAATGGCCACGATCCCTGCGCACAGCCCATCCAAGCCATCGATCAGATTGATGGCATTCATGAACAGAAGCAGATAAACGATAGTGATCGGATATGCGAATACACCGAATTCGATGAAGCCCGGACCAAACGGATTCTTGACTTCCGAAAGCAGAACGCCCGAGCATGCTATAAGCAGTGCCGCAAGCGTTTGACCTGCAAGTTTGACTTTCGGAGAGAGTGCGTGGCAGTCATCGATCGTGCCTACCGCGACGGCCGCGACGAATCCCGCAATCAGGATTATCGGGTCGACCCCCCCCCATGAGCCGTCCAGCACGATAGGCGGAAGGCCGAACCATTTCTCGGTCGCAAGCTCCAAGAACAACGCCACCGCAGTGCCGCCTGTAATGGCAAGACCGCCCATGCGCGGGACGGGATAGGTGTTGACGCGACGGGCATTGGGATAATCCACGGCGTCCAGCTTGACCGCAAGCGCCCTCACCGGCTTGATCAGCGCGTAGGCTACGCCGAATGCGACCAACGCAAAGACTGCAGAATGGATCGATTCAAACGCCACGGTCACCTCCCCCTCGCATCGAGCACCGCCCGCTCTCTTTCACGGACGGCATTCTCCTCCGGACTCTCGCCCGTTCTACTCCATCGCGCAGCCTGCGCCGAAAAGCAGTGCCCGCTCATCTTCAGGAAGCGCAGCACGAGCCTGATCGCGCAGGTTGTTCACGCCGATGAAGAACTGGCGCATCATGACCACCATGAGATAACGTCCCATGGGTGTGAGCGTCAGCTGCTCTTCATCATCGATGGCGAAAGCACCCGCGAGCTTCATGTAGGTGTACTCCAAACGCAGGCCGGATTCGACAGACACGCCGAATTCCTTCAGCCACGCCTTCTTGTCAAGGCGCAAGCCGAACAGCTGCATCATGAACTTGTAGCGCATGCGGTCATGCTTGCTGAATGAAGCCTTGCCCATGAGCGACATGCTGCCGGAAGCGATCTTGCTGTTGTATTCGGACACGGAGAACGTGTTCACATACAGGTTGTTGCCCAAAAACGTGATTCCGCCGCTGCCCAGGGCCGGATACTCATCGTAATCGACGATGTATTCATCGATCATCATGTCGGTCTTGGCATTGAACGTCCAAGCGCTGCCATGCGTGAACGGAGCGGTACCGGGCGCAATCGTGCCATCGGGGCGTATGCCGGTCAGCGTTTCGCTGATGATCTCATAGAAACGACGCTCGCGGTTGTAATCCACCTGACCGACGGTGCGAGCCAGAGATTTCTCAACCGCAGGCGAAGCCATGAGCGGGTAGAACGTGGTCTGGCTGGTGCCCGTTTCCAGAACCGCTTCCAGATCCGCACGCAGAATCTCTTCGGTCTGCGCGGGGAAGTTGAAAATCATGTCAACGTTCAGGGATTTAAAATACGGTGCGGCAACCTTGATGGCCGCCTTGATCTGCTCGCCGCTGCCATACTTCTCATAACGATCCATCTGCTTGAGCAGACCATCATCGAAGCTCTGCACGCCAACGCTCAGGCGGTCGATGCGGCCTTCCATCTGACGCAGATGCTCAGGCGTGAGATGATTGGGATTGGTTTCGCAGGAAACCTCTTTGACGGAGAATTCACGCTTGACCATATCGATGGTGTCGCAGAGCTGATCCATCATGATGGTGGGCGTGCCGCCGCCGATATACAGGGAATCGAAGTCGTAGCCGAGCTCCTTGACCATCATGAGCTCACGACGCAGGCTATCGAAATACGCAAGGGCCCGCTCTTCATTGAACGGGAACCTGTTAAACGAGCAATACGGGCACAGTCGCTCGCAAAACGGAACATGCATATACAGCATGTAAGGCTTCCCGGGCACAGGGCCCGGGATCATGGTTTCATCAGTGGGGTCAAGCTTGAGATAGCGGTTGGTGCAGCTTGCCATCACCTTGGAGAGCAGACGTTCACGAAGCATGCGTTAAGCCTCACGTCCGGAGAATGCATCCGCGATAGCGCCGAACACGCCGCCGGCCGAGGGAGCAGGTGCGTCCTCAGCTTTGAATTCAATGGCGCGCAAAGCGATGTCACGGCGCAGCTGCTTGCCTTCGAAGTTGATCTTGTCGCACGCTTCATAGGCCAGCTCGCGCGCCTCTTCGAAAGTGTCGCCCATGGCGACGACGTTGAGGACGCGGCCGCCTGCGGTGACCAGCTCATCATCGGCATTGAAGGCGGTGCCGGCGTGGAAGACCACGACGTCTTCCATCTCTTCAGCCTCCTCGATACCCAAGATGACCTTGCCTTTCTCGTAAGCACCGGGGTAACCCTCGCTTGCAAGCACGACGGCGACTGCGCAGCGCTTGGACCACACAGGAGCCAGATGGGAAACATCGCCGCGCGCAACAGCGCACAAAAGTTCCAGCACATCAGATTCCAAGCGCGGCATGATAACCTGGGTTTCGGGATCACCGAAACGGGCGTTGAATTCGAGCAGCTTGGGGCCTTCAGCCGTCAGCATGAAGCCGCCATAGAGCACACCGCGGTAGTCATGGTCGAACTCCTCAAGGGTTGCCGATGCCGCACGTGCCATGATGTCTCGCATCTCCGCCTCAAGTTCCGCGGACACGCACGGGACGGGCGAATACACACCCATTCCACCGGTGTTGGGACCGCGGTCCCCGTCGTAGGCGCGTTTGTGGTCCTGGGCGCAGGGCATGCAAAGGGCACGGCCCCCGGCCACGAACGCCAGCATGCTGCATTCGGGACCCTCGAGCATCTCCTCGATGACCACGGTTTCTCCCGCTGCACCGAAATCACCCGCGAAGCAATCACGGATGGCCTCCTGGGCATCTTCCAGCTCTTCGGCAACGACAACGCCCTTGCCCGCGGCAAGACCGTCGGCCTTGACCACAATGGGTGCACCGACTTCTTCCAAATAAGCCATGGCCTCAGCCTCGGAGGTGCACTTCTTGTAAGCCGCCGTAGGCAGGCCATGGGCCAGCATGAATTCCTTCGAGAAGCTCTTGGAACCCTCGAGCTGGGCGCCCTGGGCGTCGGGGCCGAACACGTCCACCCCTTCGGCGCGCAGAACATCGGCAACGCCTGCGACAAGCGGAGCCTCAGGGCCGATGACCACCAAGTCCACTGCATGTTCTTTCACGAAAGCCAGGACGGCGGCGCCGTCTTCGGCATCGAGCTTGACGTTTTCAGCAATGGCCGCGGTTCCGCCATTGCCAGGCGCTGCGTACAGCTTTTCAAGTCGGTCGGATTTCGCAACGGCCCATGCGAGCGCGTGCTCGCGGCCGCCGCCGCCGAGAATCAATACGTTCATTCGCTCCATCCTCTGAAGAAGGTCTGGTTACGGTCGGGGCCCACAGAGACGATGGTCGCCTTGACGCCGGAAAGGCGCTCGATCTCGGCGACGTAGTCCTGGGCTGCCTGCGGCAGATCCTCGAAGCATTTCGCCTCGCTGATGTCCTGACCCTTCCAGCCGGGCATCTCCTTGTAGATGGGCTTGGCGTGGAACAGGACGCTCTGCTGCATGGGGAAGTAATCATAGGTCTTGCCGTCGCATTCGTATGCGGTGCAGATCTTGAGCGTTTCGAATTCGGAAAGGACATCGAGCTTGGTCAGCGCGATATCGGTAAGGCCGTTCACCTCCGCAGCGTAGCGGGCGATGACCGCGTCGAACCAGCCGCAGCGGCGCTTGCGCCCCGTGGTCACGCCGTACTCGTGGCCGGCGGAGCACAGCAGATCGCCATCGATGGCATCCTGGCCTTCGCCGCCGTTCTCGGGATAGAGCAGCTCGGTGGGGAAAGGACCGGCACCGACGCGCGTGACATAGGCCTTCTCGATGCCCAGAACGCGGTCGATGGCGGTGGGACCGACACCCGAACCGGTTGCGGCGCCGCCGGCGCAGCACGAGGAGCTGGTCACGAACGGATACGTTCCGTGATCGATATCAAGGAGCGTACCCTGAGCGCCCTCGAACAAGATTCGCTTGCCTTCGCGCAGCGCGTCATTGAGCAGCTGGGCTGTCTCGGCCATATGGGGACGGATGATCTCCGCATAGGGCAGATAGGCTTCGCAGATCTCATCAACGGTGAACGTGCGCTTGCCGTACACCTTCTCGAGGATGGCGTTCTTCACCTCAAGCGCAGCTTCGACCTTCATGCGGAACACATGCTCATCGAGCAGGTCCTGGATGCGGATGCCGCTGCGCGCAGCCTTATCCTGATAGCAGGGACCGATGCCGCGGTTGGTGGTTCCGATCTCATTTTTGCCCAGACGGAATTCGGAAGCCTTATCCAGCTCGATATGGTAGGGCATGATGACATGCGCATCGCACGAGATCTTCAGGCGCTCGCAAGACAGGCCCTCACCTTCCAGCATGGCCATCTCTTCGACCAGAACCTGGGGATTGACCACGACGCCATTGCCGATGACCGGCACCGCATGCTCGTACATGATGCCCGAAGGAATCAGGTGCAAAGCAAGCTTCTTCTCTCCATGGATGACCGTATGGCCGGCGTTGTTGCCGCCCTGGTACCTCACCACGTAATCGAAGTCGCGGGCAATAAGGTCCGTGACCTTGCCTTTGCCTTCGTCGCCCCACTGGGCACCTACCAATACCACATTAGGCATGTCTTCACCTTTCGCGAATATACAACCCTTTGATTATAGCAATTCACTCAAGGAATACACCCTCGCTAAAGCAGCAGACGGGCACAGCGCGGACATGCACAGCAAAACGCCACAACGCACCGCACCTAGCCGCATCGTCCGCGTCGTATCGATGCGAGCGGTTGATTCGCGAAATTCACAAGCCCTTCTCTGACGGAGGAATGAGCCTCCGCGCTAACCAGAGGAGGTCTTTCATGGCTGATTCCAACCTCGACCGAAATGGCTGCGCCCGCACCTTGACCGCGAAATACCTTCGCGGTTTATCGTTGGCGAAAACCGAGGGGCAGGGCCGTATGTGGACAACAGGGCAATTCAGCAAGCTGACCGGCGTCAGCAAGCGTACGTTGCAGAACTGGAGCCAGGAGCCCGATTGCCGCAGGTCGAAAACGAAACCAAATCCCATAACGGGGGCCATGCTCGCAGCAGCGAGCCAAAACCCCGAGAACGGCTACCGCACCTATGACATCCATTCACTTTTCGAAGTTGCCATGATCAGGCTTGGTCAGGACTCAGGGCTATCGCAAAGCATGCTTCGAAGCATCACACGCAGCACGACCGACGATGCGCTTGCAACCATACTCGACCATATCGACAACCTTGTCGGACAGCGCGCCGAAATCGATCGCAAAATCAAACTGGCCCGCCTTGTAATCGCCATGCATGCCGCCCGCTGCTCAAACGGGAAGGAGCGCGAGCATTCCGGCGAATCGACTGAATTCGGATTGGCCGGGCTGATCATCGAGGAACTGCTCGATTGCCTGGCGCAAGCAGACGGGGCGGCCGTCCTCGATGCGGATGCCGGTTTTTCGTTCCAAGCCGCAAAAGCATCCTTCGCCGGATTGGTCGGAGTCTGGGCGCATGGACATCGCCCCGACTCCATCGACGCTCAGACGGCATTGACGGCATGGCACGGCGAAATCGCCCGGCTGTTCAAAGGCCTCAGCCGCACCTCATTCGCACATTGCATTGAGGAATGGCTCTCCCACGGATACTCCCCCATCCTCCTCACGCTTCATTTCGGGGAGGGCGTAGTCGAATGGCTCATCGGAGCCAGCAACGCGTTCCCGCATCAAATCTGATGCAGAACATACCGATCCGAAAAGAAAGGAAACCATGAGGGAAATGAACGAAACCAAAGTGCCGCCCACCACGGTTGCAGCAATAGCCTCCATTATCGGCGCATTGCTGCTCATCATCGCATTCTTCCTGCCATATGCGGCAGCTCGCGATGAGTATCGAGCCGACTTGCTTGCGTATCCCGATCTTATCCTGGACAAGGAACTCGGCCTTTCCAATGCAGACGTCGTCGACCTCTCGCTTTTCGAATACGCATCGATCTACGCTGGCCAGACAGAATCCGCCTTCGGGCCGATTGCCGTCATCTATCTTGCGGTCATCGGCGCAGCGGCGCTGACCGCGCTGCTCGCACTGCTGTTCGCCCTGCTCCGGAAAGCAACGCCTGCGGCGATTTTCGCCATGTTGAACATGTCCACCGTACTTTTATTGAATTGGGATTTCGAAGACCGCGGCATGCTGCCAAACACGACATATGACTGGGGGATAGCCAAATGGGTCTACCTCATCAGCGCAATCCTCGTAATCGCCAGCGCCATATGGCTCTTCATCCTCAAACATCGCGCGAAGGCCACCGCTGCCGCCGAGCGGACAACCAACGCCTGACCCAACCTCAAAGACAGCATACCATCGAAAGGAAATGCCATGACCACCCACATCACCCTCATCAAGACGATCGCCCTTGGCGCACTGACTGCAGCGCTGGCCCTTGCCCTTGCTTCCTGCGGACAGGACGAAGCGACAGGGAAAACGGAAAGCCCTGACGCGCTGCCCCAAACCGAAGCGACATCCCAACCCGAGGCGGGCAGCGACGAAGCCGTCAGCGAGCCTGCGCCCGAAGCCGAACCGGCCGGAACCGACGACGGCATCCGTCCCGAATTCAAAGAAGCCATCGATAGCTACGTGGCCTTCTTCCAGGAGTATTACGATTTCATGGTCGCCTATGCCGAAAACCCGACGGACCTCGAGCTTATCGGGAAGCTGGCTGACATGATGGAGAAATCCACAACGATGAGCCAAGAGTTCGAGCAGCTCGACCAAAGCGAGATGAGCACGGAAGAACTGGCTTATTATCTGGATGCGCTCAACCAAATCCAGCAGCTGCTGCTCGACGCATCCAGCAAGATGCAATAGCTTCTTCGGCTCTGAATTCACCCAAGGCGGGATATGCACCCGCCTTGGGGCAAAGCGAGCCTACAGTTCTATGAGAGTATGGCCGGGTGCCACCTGGGCAAGGAGGTCTGCAACCTCTTCGTGGCAGGTGAACACGATGACCTGGCGCATACTAGCCAGCTCCTTCAAGGCAAGCGCGGCACCATGGCGCCGGGATGCGTCGAAATTGACCAGGATATCGTCAGCCAGCACCGGAATGGAGCGGCCGGCATCCCGGGCCGTCATAAGCAAAGCCATGCGCATCGCAAGATACAGCTGCTGGCTTGTCCCAAGTGAGAGATTCTTTGGCTCAAGCACCTCATGAACCGCGCTTTTCACCGTCAGTCCGCCATCTTCAGACGCCCGGACTTCGACCCATCTCCCATCTGTCATGAGGGACAGCAGTTCGGAAGCGCGGGCATAGACCTCGGGCTGGCTTTTAACCTCCCATGCATCCACGGCGTCGGTGAGCATCTGCCGGGCAAGCATCAGGCAGGCAAGATCGCGTTGGGCATCTTCGAAACGGGTATTGAGCTGGGCGCGCTCCAATTTCACCTGGTCAAGCGCTTTTGCGTGCAGACCCGCTTCAAGCTTATGCTTCAATTCGCCATAACGTTTCGCCTTTGCGTCGAGCTCGGATTGCAGCTCGTTGCGGGCTTCATTGCATCGATCCGCCGCATCGTCCATACGCGCCAAGTCGGCAGGATCGGGTTCGGCGGCATCATCCGCCAGGGCAATGCCCATACGTTCGAACATCTCAAGATAGCGTGCTTCGGTACGGGCAAGGTCATCGGCGCACGACTCCCGCTCGCGTCTAAGGCGGCGGACATCCTCATCATGCGAACGACGGGCGGTGCGCATCCCGGCCGCCTCGTCAAGCATCTCGAAAGCAACCGCCGCTGATCCTGATGCAGGGGCAAGGACCGTCGAGGCAAGAAACGCCTGGAGCTCTTCAGCATCCGACTCGCACCGGTTCCGACACGACATCAGGAAAGCCCGGGCGCTCTGCGTCTTTTCGTGGGCATCGCGACGACGTTCATCAAGATCGCCTGCGCCCCTATCGCGTCGGCCCAGCAGATGCAGGCCGATCCCGCCGAACGCCACAGCCGCGGCGGCGAACACCCCTCCTGCGACAACCAGAGCCGGAGAAGAAGCTCCTGCACCCTGCCAGAACGCAGCAAGCGCCGCCAACAGGAATATCGCAGGCAGCACGAATGCGACCACTCTGTTGCGCGTCCTCTCCTTGCGAAGGCGATGCGATGTCTGGACAGCCCATTCGCCATCGAGCAAGGCCTGTTCGGCAGCATACGCATCCGCGTATGCGTCCTGCGCATACTCTTGACGGCGCCGCGATTCTTCGGCACGTTGAGACAGCGCCGACAGCCTATCGCGCAGCGACCGCTCCTCGACCTCGGACAACACGCATGCATCAGGATGCTGCGCCCTGTACGCCTCCAGAGAGGCATCCGCCTGGAGCAGATCATCGGCAAGACGCCCGTAATCAGCGCGGCGTGCCGCATGGTGGCGGATGAGCTCCGCCGCACCGGCCTGCGCTCGCGCCAGGCGGTCGGATTGCGCATGGGCACCCGCCATGCGATCCCTCAGCTGTTCCAGCTCGGCCGCCAAAGTCGCGAATTCCGCATCCTCTGCTCTCAGTGAGTCCGCTTCTTCCCTGTATGACGCATAGCGCATGCGGCAATCGTCCATCTGCATCCTTAGATTCGGAATCGAGCAATCGGACGAAGATGCGCGCGTCGTATACGCCCAGATCCGATCATCGATCTGCTTGAGCGCTTCAGCCGGCGAGCATCCCGTTCCACTGCCGGCCGTGAGCAGCTGGTCTGCCACAGTAGTGGAAGACAGCTTCCTGAGCTCATCGCTTGTCAGGAAGAACAGCGTGCGAAACGTATCCCTGTCGACATCCGCAATCAGGTCGGCCGCCTGTTCGGGAACCGCCTTGAGGCCGTCGGCATTTCGTACACGGGAGAGCTCCGAAACCCTCCCCGATTCCTCATCGCGAAAGAACAACGTTCCCGACCGTTCGGCATTCTTCGGCTTGTACGTATTGCGGCCGCCCCGCGCCTCCGGCCACCCGAACAGCACGCCGTCGACAAAAGCCGACATCGTGCTCTTGCCTGCCTCGTTTCGCCCGAACACCACATTGAGTCCCGGCGAAAACGGGCCGACCGTCTTATCCGCGAAACGGCCGAAGGCGTCAATCCTGATCCGCTCCAGATACGCCATCACGCTTCGCCTCCAAGCAGTCCCAAGACCAAGTCTTCCGCACGTCCGACCAATTCAGGATAGATTTTCTCCATGTTCTCCGGCAGACCTGCATGGCGCCGCGCCGCCTCCGCCCTCAAGCGCTCCATCTGCGCTTGTGCATCATCGCGCGCGGAAGCAGCCACGCTCAGAAACGTCGCTTGGAACATGCCCTGCTCGGCAAGGGCGGCTTTGTCGACGGGGGCGGCGGTACCATCCACCAAGGCGTCGCAGAACAATGAGTCCGGATAGCTTTCATTGAGCTCGCAGCGCAGCTCCTCCAAAACGTCGGCACGTTCGAGAACCCCGTGCAGATCTGTGGCGCCTACCAGTTCGATTCGGGCAACCATTTCCTCACAGGCCGATTCCGCGGAATCGAACATGGTCCTCACGCATGCCGCGCGAATATCGCCAAGGCTGCCGGCCTTCGACACATCGACCTGGATGCGCTGCCATTCCACCGACGCCGTAGGGATCGGTTCGATGCGGGCGGGCATGCCCTGGCGCAAGGTGACCTTGAGACAGCCGCGCTCCCCGGTCTCCTTGATGTCACGGCCCTGGATGCAGCCGCAATACGCAATCTTCGGATCAGCGGGATTGTCCACATACTGCTTATGTATGTGCCCAAGAGCCCAATAATCCATCCCAGCTGCACGCAGCACGCCTTCATCGACCGGCGCTTTGCGGGGATCCATCCATAATCCCGAATGCAGCATTCCCACAGCGAAGGGTGCCTTCCGGCCGCAAGCCCGTTCGGCGGCTGCGCGCGTGATGCCATCGGCTATCGAACCATCTCCGTACTGCGTGGTGAAGCCACGGCAGCCTATGAGGGCAAGGGGCCGGCCGTCTTTGCAATGGATCGCAAACTCCGGTTTATCCGAAGCGAAAAGGCGGGCGTTGTCGGGAAGCGCCACCGGCGACCTTTGCCAACTGGGATACGGGTCATGGTTGCCGGCGCACAGATAAACGGCGATGCCGTGGTCATGCAACCGCTCAAGCCCCTCGACAAAGCATCGGTAATGCGCATAGGAAGGTTGATCGGTGTCGAAGATATCGCCTGCGAGCAAGAGAAAATCGACATGGTTGTCCACGCACGCATCGACTACGTGGCCCCACGCTTGGGGGATGGCCTCCAGCAAACGGTCGGCCCAGCCCTTCGACAGGGCGCGCAATCCGCGAAACGGCGCACCCAGATGCAAATCCCCTGAGTGGATGAAAGTCAGCTCATCGCCCGGCATCGCACGCTCCCGCATTCGATCACATGACGCGGGAGTCGTCGATGTAGTTGCCGAACTTGGTCCATTCCGGGTTGAAGGACAGGGTGATGTCCCGCGTGGCGCCGTTACGGTGCTTCGCCACGATAAGCTCAGCGGTACCCAAAGGCGGACGGCCATCGGACTCCGCCTCTATCTCATCCATCGAACGGTCGATGAACATGACGATGTCGGCGTCCTGCTCGATAGAACCCGATTCACGGAGGTCGGAAAGCTGCGGGCGCTTGTTGGTGCGCTGCTCGACCGCTCGAGACAGCTGCGACAGGGACAGCAAGGGAACATTGAGCTCTTTCGCCAGGACCTTGAGACCGCGGGAGATTTCGGCAACCTCGACGGCTCGGTTGCCGTCGCGCCTTGAGCTGGGCGGCTGCATGAGCTGGAGGTAGTCGACGATGATCAAGCCCTTCTCGCATCCGCGCAATTGCCTGCGTGCCTTCGCGCGCATCTCCGTCAGCGTCAAGCCCGGCGTGTCATCGATGTAAAGGTTCAGGTCGGAAAGCGCCGCCGATGCCTGCATGATGGAATTCCAGTCGCCTTCCTGCAGGTTGCCGGCACGAAGGGCACCCAGATTCACGCGCGCCTCAGAGCAGAGGATACGCTGGACAAGCTGGTTGGCACCCATCTCCAAACTGAACATGGCCACGGTTGCACCGGACTTCGCCGCGTTCGTGGCAAGATTCAAAGCGAAACTCGTTTTGCCGACACCGGGACGGGCCGCGAGGATAAGCAAGTCGCCTCCTCGAAGGCCCCAGAACAACTTGTCCACATCCGTGAAACCCGTAGGGACACCCGCCATATGACTGCGGTTGTTCACCAGCTCGTTGATGTCGTCGAAAGCTTGCTGAAGCAGATCGTTGATTCCCTGGAACGAAGAGGAGACTCGTTTCTGCGTAACGCTGAAAAGGGTCTTTTCAGCTTCACCGATCACCTCGTTCAAATCATCAGGGGCGTCGTAGGCCATGGCGTTGATGTATGTGGACGCGTAGATCAGCTCGCGCAGCATGCTGGTACGGGCCACGATGTCCGTATGGCTGCGCCAGTTCGTCAGCGCCAAGGTGTTGTTCGCAAGTTCGACAAGATACGGACGGCCGCCGACGGCTTCAAGCTGCCCCATGGCCGCAAGCCGCTCCGCCAGAGAGATCTGGTCTATGGGCACATGGCGGACATTGAGTTCGAGGATCCCCTCGAAGATGCGCTGATGCGCGGGGCGGAAGAAGCTTTCCGGCTGGAGCTTCGTTGCTATATCATCCACTGCTTCAGGATTGAGCATGCAGGCGGCCAGGACCGATTTCTCGGCTTCGATGTTATTGGGAAGCTGACGGCCCGTGGTGCTCTGAAGCACGGGATTCTCGTTGTAATTGTTCTTGTCGACTGCCATGATGCCCTCCGACGATGCCCTTCTCCGTTTTCGCTGCGTTGCGCATGCGTTAAGGCGCTGCCTTTCAGCCTTCCATCATACCATCCGCCAGTCTGAGCAAGCGAACAGACACGAAGGCATCACTCGGACCACGTCCATTCACCACGGTCGAGCGGCGTATACCACTCGCGGGGATCGGGCGCCGCCATCATGCGAACACCCTGGATGATCAGATCGATTCCCGCGGCGAAGGAGCACGGACCAACGCCGATACACGCAAAAGAGGCCGCTCTGGGGAGGCGGCCTCTCGGTAATCTCATTTCAATGCGGCCATTGAGAAAGGTTCTGACCGCCCGCACTGCCTTCAGGGCAGCGGATCGCTACATCCAGTAGCCGCCGTCGGCAGGATGCTCGACGACATTCGTGGTCTTCACGAGATAGGTGTCGATGGTGCCGATGAAGCTGGAGCCGTGGGCAGCAAGGCGCTTGAACTCTTCAGAAGCGTAGAAGCAGTTGAATGCATCCCAGTTCTCGAAATAGAACTCAACCATGGCATCGACAGGAAGCTGATCGTAGGTAGCGGGCTTGCCATCGACGTAACGCGCCATGACGAGGTTCTGGGCATAGCCGGCATGGCCGGGAACAGCCTCGACCAACTTCGCATGGGCGTAGCACCACTCACGCTGGAACTCAGCGGCGGTCACATTTCCAGAACGGCGGATGAAAGCGATGCGATGGATGAGGTCATCGCGATCGCGCAGGTATTCAGGCACTTCGCGAACGACGCGGCGGTCGAATACCAGAATGTCGCACAGACGCTTGTTCAGCAGAACCTCAGCGTCATCAAGCAGGGCATTGCCGGTTTCCTTATCGACGGACTCCACACCCTCGATCATGGAAGTGAAATCATCGAAATGGAGCTCGGACAGGCCGTCGATATCAACGTTGCCGCCTCCGATGGGGTGACGATGCTCGCGGTCGATGACCAGATTCTGCTTGTAGGCGCGCAGATTCTTCATCTCTGCAGCAAGCGGGCCATGGACGTTCAGCCAGTGTTCGGCGAACTGTTCGTCGGTCAGGTTGTCGTTCTTCTTGGCGAGACCGCAACGGACAATCATGTTTTTCCTCCTTGGTATTGCAAGGCGCATGCTCATGCGCCCAAACAGCAAAATCCGGCTCGGAACCTTACGCTGCGACGCGGTGCGTCCCGAGCCGGACTCGAACTACATCATGAACACTTTGTAAGCGTTCGCACAGTCAGCGCCGACCTTCTTGATGTCGGCCTGGCCGCGAAGGTACGTCAAAGACATCTCTTCGAAATACCAACTGCCATCCACTTTCACATACTTGTTGTCATAGTGGGCGCGGCCGAAGAATTCGCCGCCGTTACGCGCGTCGTACAGATCATCCTCGAGGGACCAATGGGAGATGGCACGATCTTCGTCAACCAACTCAACCCAATGATGATGTCCCTGATGGCTGGAAGTGACACCGTCGCAGAATTTGCCCTGCATCGTGGCAAGCATTCCTTCGCGGCCTTCGTAACGACCGCCGGTCGTATTGTTGATGAATACGAAATCCTCAACCAGAATGGAGCGGAGACCCTCCCAGTTCTTGGAGTCAAGGTAATCCCAATAGTTGGCCTGGAGCCGTTCAATGGCACGCAGATCCTCCTGGGCCGCAATCCTCTTCTCGAGCTCTTCCAAAGTAGCCATCAGGCACCCCTTTCGATAGATGGAATCGCAAACAGCGAATTACTGCAGGTTGAAGCCGCCATCCTCATAGATGGTCTCGCCGGTGATGAAGGATGCTGCCTCGGAGCAGAGGAACAGGGTGACATCCACCATCTCGCGCACTTCGCCGTAGCGGTGGAACGGCATCTTCGCAAGGAAGTTGGCGTTGCGCTCGGGGTCATTGCGGGTACCCAGGGTGATTCGGGTCATGGAAGTGCCGGGGGCGATGGCATTGACATGGATGCCGTATTCGGCAAGCTCGCGAGCCATAACCTGGGTCAGCATCTTCAAACCGGACTTGGAAACGCCGTACGGCGTCACATTGCTGAGCGTGGTACGGGAGCTGTTGGAGCAGGTGTTGACCACATGGCCCTTGACCCCGAGTTCAACCATGGTGCGGCACACGGCCTGGGCAACATAGAAGGCGCCGTTCAGGTTGGTGTCGATAACCTCGAGCCAGCCCTCCTTGGTGCAGTCCAGGAAGCTCTGACGATGCACGGTGCCTGCGTTGTTCAGCAGGATATCGATGCGGCCGAAGCGATCGATGATCTCCTTCACGCATTCCTGCACGCGGTCGTAATCGCGGACGTCGCAATGCATGCAGACAACGTCTTCGTTGCCGCCGAATGCTTCCTCCATGGTATCGTCTTCGATATCGAAGATGACAACCTTGGCGCCTTCGGCGACCAGCTGCTCGGTCAAGCCGCGGCCAAAGCCGTTTGCACCGCCGGTGACCAGGGCAATCTTGTCAACAAACCTTTTTTCCATACCAAATCTCCCTTCCAGAAATTTATTGATATCAAGTCTGAAGCAAACCTGTTTGCGGTTCGCTTGCAAGCGTATTCATGGCCTTGCCTACAGGCTCTGGCCGGCATCGGCGAACACGGTCTCGCCCAGAAGCAGCGACCCCTCATCCGACGCAAGGAACAGACCCAGGCTGACAGCCTCATGAATCTCTCCGTAACGATGGGTGGGGATAGCCTTCAGGAAGGCCTCGTTCATCTCCGGGTTGAGACGGGTGGGCTCGCTCATGCGGGTCTTCACCGTACCGGGACCGAATGCGTTGACGCGGATGCCGTATTCAGCAAGCTCCTTGGCGAACTGCTTCGTGAAGATGGTGATAGCGGCCTTGGATGCCGGATAGGCGCCCAAATACTTCGGAATGAAACGGAACGTATTCGAGGACGTGTTGATGATCACGCCCTTGGTGCCCTTAGCCACCATGGCCTGCGCCACGGCCTGAGCAACATAGAACGAACCGCATACGTTGGTGGTGATGACAGCATCCCATGCCTCTTTCGGGCAATTCAGCATGCCGTATTTGTCATTGTCCTTGATGGAGATGCCCGCATTGTTCATAAGGATGTCGATACGGCCGAATTCCTCAACCGCTGCGTCAACCATCGCGTGAACCGCATCGTAATCCCTGATGTCCAAGGCGAACGTACGAACGCGGTCGTTGCCCTCATAGACTTTTTGCAGCGTCTCTTCCTCAAGGTCGACAGCAACGACGGCCTGGACGCCCTCTTCCAGATAACGCTCAACCATACCGCGTCCGATGCCGTTTGCCGCACCGGTGACTACAACGACTTTCCCATCAAACCTTGCCATGACCGAACTCCAATCTTGAGGTGATTCGGAGGCGTATCTTCTGCGTCTCCATCATGGATTGATGAACCCAGAGCCACTTGCGGGCCCGGAGCCTGATGAGCCCTGCCGAAGCAGGGCTCGACTGATTGCATTATTGCTTGCCAGCTCTTATTACTGTTTGTCAGCGGTTGCAAGATGGAGATACGTCGTCGCACCACCATCAGCGGAGATGAACTCACCGTTGATGAAGCTTGCATCATCGGATGCAAGGAACAGTACGACAGATGCGATCTCTTCCGGCATGCCGTAACGCTTCATGGACGAAGCTTCGCTGAGACCCTTGCGGTTCTGGCCGCGGGGCAGAGTCATGCCCGACAGAATGAGGCCGGGATTGACAGAGTTGACGCGGATGCCGTATGTGCCCAGGTCGGTGGCGGCAGCACGGGTCATGCCCATTGCAGCAGCCTTCGCCATGGCGTAGCCGACGAAGTTACCGGGGCCAAAGTGATTGCCCTGATAGGAGCAGGTGTTGACGATTGCACCGCCGCCCGCTTCGATGATGGCGGGAGCGCAGTAGTGCATGCCGTTATAGACACCCCAGCAGTCAACATCCATGATGCGGGTGAGGGATTCGCGGGTTTCGGTCAGAACGCTGCCGTTCTGGCAGATGCCGGCATTGTTGACCAGAACATCAAGACGGCCGTCCTCTTCCTTGATGCGGGCGACCAGGTTCTGCCAACCCTCTTCGTCGACGACATCCATGGTGACGGCTACGGCCTTGCCGCCATCTTCGGCAATCTGCGCCTCGACGCGCTTGATGCCCTCTTCGACGATGTCGACCATCCAGACCTTGGCGCCCTGCTGAGCGAACATCTTAGCTTCGATTTCGCCCTGGCCGCCGGCAGCACCGGTCACGATGACAACCTGGCCCTCGAATTTGCCGGTGCCCTCAGCCACGCGAGGCCAATGCTTCGCCTGGGACTCGGCATAGATTTTCTCTTCGAATTCCTTCTGGCCGGGGCCGGAAACGATGGCCTCGTCGAAGAATGCTCCACGTGCGGATTTCATTACATCCTCCTCATTTCTGCGCATTCTCAGGGATGCGCGTAATTCCGTTGCAAGAAACAGCCGCGCTGCTCAACCGGGCAACGCGGCTTTGATGGCGCCGGTTATTTCACTGCAACAGGTTCAACGAAGTACGTCGTGACGGTGCCGATGAATTCAGCGGCATGGGGGCTTGCGCGACGCTCGAAGCCGGGAGTGCCATAGCACTCATCGAAGGCATCCATATCCTGGAAGAAGAACTCAACCATGCCCTCGAAGGGAAGCTCGTCATAGCTCGCATGCTTGCCGTCGACCAGGCGGTCGATAACCAGATTCTGGTTGTAGCCGCAATAACCGGTCATATGCTTCACGAGCATAGAATGGGTGTACCACCACTCGCTGTGGAACTTCATGGCATCCACGCCTTCGCCGCGATCGCAGAAGGAAACGCGCTTGATCGTGCCCTTCTTCTGCAGATAAGCAGGTACCGGGGTGTCGACCTTCCTGACGGAAACGAATTCGGAAACGGGAGCTTCGGCAACTTCGGCGAAGAGAGCGTAGATCTGCTCGCCCTTGGCGTCGAAGCACTTTGCCATGTCGGCATAGCTATCGAAATACATTTCCACGAAGCCGTCGATATCGATCACGCCACGACCTGCCCAAGAACGCTGCTGACGGTCGGTGACGAGGTTGACATCGCACTTCCGCAGATTGGTCATCTCTGCAGCAATGGGCTCAAGACCCTTCACCAGCGCATCGCGAAACGCTTCCTCCGAAACACCTTCCTTGCACTTCAGCAAGCTGATCCTGGAAATCATACTTACCCCTTCCTTTCATGGAGCTTTGGCACACGCAGCCGCTGCATGCCCTTTGGCTTCAAGTATCGTACGGTTGCCGAATAACCCCAAGAACGCACTTGAAAGTGCGCAGCTTACCTTTCAGTAAGACCTTGCGGGGCCGCTGTTTCTATGGGCCTCAAAGCGCCCTTGCAACCTCATAGGCGTCCTTGAGATTCTCGAATGCATTCGCGACTTCACGGGCATCTCCCACGGTGAATACCCTGCCTTCGTAACCCGCTGCGGCAAGCTCTTCGGCCAACGCTGCATTGCTGCGCGCCCCGAATGCGGTCACCACCGCATCAAAGCCTTTGAGCTCAGGCAGCCGGTCTTGCTTATCGGTGCGGATATCGCCGTCTTCGACGCTCAGCACCTTCTCCTGGGTGCGCAAACAGACACTGCGTTCAGCCAAGCTGTCCATCAGATAGGCGCGGGGGATGGGTTCGGCATCCGGAGCGATCTGCGGCCCCATCTCCACAACGGTGACAGAGCATCCTTGGCTAGCCAGCAGATCCGCAGTCTCGGCGCCGACCAAGCCGCCGCCCAAAACGACGACGCGGCCACGTGGCGCCGCAACACCTGAAAGAACGTCACGTGCATCCACCGTTTTGGAAGATTCGGCCAGACCGGGAATGGAAGGGACAAAGGAAACGCTGCCTGTTGCCACGATCACCGCATCAGGATTGGCATCGCGCACCATTTCAGCCGTTACGGGAGTTCCCATCATGACCTTCACGCCGTGCTTGCGCAGCTGAACCTTCTGCCATGCCGCAAACGACGACATCGAATTCTTCCCCGGGGGCATGGCTGCCATGCACCATTGCCCGCCAAGGCTGCTCGAAGCCTCAAGCAATTCCACATCATGCCCTAAGCTGGCAGCCGTCAAAGCCGCTTGCATGCCCGTTATGCCGCCGCCGATGACCATGATGCGCTTAGCCTCAATGGAAACGTCAGCGAATTTTTCAGCATATTCAACTTCACGCCCCGTCAGGGGATTGAGCGCGCAATGCACCGTATGACCGCGACGGCTCTCTCCTGCACATCCGCGAAGGCAGGCGATGCATTGGATGATATCCTCGGGCCTGCCTTCCGCAACCTTGCGTGCGAAATGGGGATCGGCGATGGCAGCACGGCCCATTCCGGCGAAATCCGCCATGCCTGAAGCTATCACCTCTTCCGCCACATCAGGATCGGCGATGCGTCCGACAACCGCCATGGGAATTCCGACCACTTTCTTGATGGCTGCAGCATCGTGCACATAATGAGCGGGCTCAACAGAAGCGGGCGGTGTAATCACACCACGGGAACTGGGCATGCCCTGCGAACAGTTCAACAGATCGACGCCAGCTTCTTCCAGCATCCTGGCAAAGGCGCATGCCTCGGTGACTCCGATGCCGCCCGGCACATGGTCGCAAACGCTGAAACGAAATGAAATGGGATAGTCGGGACCCACGGCCTCGCGGACAGCCTGCACCACTTCGCGGGCGAATCTGCCCCTGTTCGTCACACTGCCGCCGTACTCATCGCAGCGCTTGTTGCTGAACCCTGAAAGGAATTGATTGATCAGATAGCCGTGGGCGCCATGGATCTCAATCGCGTCGAATCCGCATTCCTTCGCGCGGCGGGCGGCG
The DNA here is from genome assembly GCA_937892845.1 of uncultured Eggerthellaceae bacterium. GTDB lineage: Bacteria > Actinomycetota > Coriobacteriia > Coriobacteriales > Eggerthellaceae > Slackia. The sequence continues at coordinate 34,354 of CALBGP010000035.1, forward strand.
GCGGCGAATTGCCCGATGACCTCATGGATGTCGGAAAGCGTCATCTCGCGCGGGGTCTCCGGCATCACAGGATCGCGCAAAGGCGAAGGACCCATGAGATCCTCTCCTGCAGACACCTTCGAGGCAGCGCGGCCCGGATGGAACAACTGGGCGCAGATGGTACCGCCCGCCTCATGCACCCGCCGAACCAATTCAGCATGCGGGCCAATTTGGGAGTCGCTCCACAAACCGGGCAGATGCACATGCGTCTTGGCATTTTCGGCTATTGCATAGTCCTCGGTGATGACCATACCCCAACCACCACGAGCTTTCTCTTCGTGGTAGCGAATGAATTGCTCGGTGGGAAGGCCGTCTTCTCCTGCCATATCCGTGACGGTCGCGGTAGCTATCATGCGGTTTCGCAGCTTGAGCTTTCCGACGAAACCAGGCGACAGAAGATTCGTGTATTGCTCCATTTTCAGCACTTCCCTAAAACCATTCCGTTCCCATTGACCATGGGCTTCCGATAAGCAGAGGGGCTGAGCACCCGGCCCAGCCCCTTTTCAAGCACTATTTACGCTTGGGATGAACCCTTATGCGTTGAACGTGTCCGTTTAAATCAGACATCCGATGCGACGCCCGTCGGCGAACGCATGCTTGAAGAACGCATTCTCGCCTCCAAGCGTCGAGCCGACCTCGTACGTCTCAGGGACGATGGAGCGAGCCATTTCAAAGAACTCGGGGGCGCGCTTCTCAGGAAGCATGACCATCATGGAATCACACTCGATGAGCTCTTCGGAGCCATCGGCGCCGCGGACGACAGCGCCTTTCTTGTTGAATTCCACAACCGTCGAATTGCGGACGATACGAACATCCTTGCGCTCGAACCAAGGCAGGATGCGCTCCTTGTACTTAAGCGGAATCAGACCGCCGATGTCATCGTTTTCCGCAACAAGCACGATATCCTTGCCGCGCTTTCGCATGAACTCGGCACACTGGGCGCCTTCCGCACCGGCACCCCAGATGAGAACCTTCTTGCCCACGGGGAAGAACTTCTCGGACATGGAGGCGAGCGTGTCGGGTCCGAACATCTTCAGCGGAACCTGCGCGAGCTTGCTCATCATGGGAATGGTGAACACGTTCTTGCGATCCATGCCGGGGATGTCGGGAATGAAGTACGGCGAAGAATTCGCCACCACAACGGCATCAGGAGCCTCTTTGCGGATGAGCCTCTCATCGACTTCGGTCTTGAGGCGAACCTTGACGTCGGACTTGCCGATCATCGTGGTGAGGTAGTCGTAGATGTGCATGACCTCTTCGCAGCCGCCGCTCTTGATCATCGCGGCGAGCTTCGTGCGTCCGCCCAACGCGCCGCTCTTCTCATACAGGGTGACATCATGGCCGCGCTCCGCGAGCGTAAGCGCGCATTCCATGCCGGCAGGGCCACCGCCCACAACCATGACGCGCTTCTTGGTTTCAGCGGGCTTGGCTGCGAGCTGACGTTCTTGGCCGAGCGTCGGGTTCACGCGGCAGATACGGGGCTGAGTAACAGGATCTTCGCAGCTTGCACAGCGAGTGCAGTGCATGATCTCATCGGTACGGCCCTCGGCGACCTTGCGAGCGAAATGGGGATCGGCCCAAAGCGTACGGCCCAAAGCGATGATATCGGCATCGCCTTCCTCCAAAACCCGCTCCGCCAGATTCTCATCCATACGACCGGCCGTCATGACGGGAACGTCAACGGCATCCTTGATGGTGCGCACGTTTGCCGTCCACAATCCCTTATCACGGTATTCATCCATGAAAGGCTCCATGAACTCATACGGGTCGGGATAGGCGAAGTAGTCCGGGCAGTAACGGAACGGCGTGGGGCCGTAGCCATAGCCGGCCACGCTGATATACTGGGCGCCGGCCTCAACGAAGGCCTTCGCGTTCTCTGCAGCATCCTCGGGGGTGATGCCCTTCATCGTGGGATGATACTCACGGCCGTTCAGACGGCAGCCGATGACGAAGTCAGGGCCGCATGCCTCACGGATGCCGCGGATGATTTCGCATACGATGCGGGTGCGGTTCTCAACGTTCTGGCATCCGTATTCGTCATCACGATGATTCCAGATAGGGCTGACGAAGCTGTTCAGGAAATATCCATGCGCAACATGGACTTCGACGGCATCGAATCCACCTTCCTTCAGGCGGACGGCAGCTTCGATCTGCTTGCGCTGGGCCTCATGGATCTCATCCTTGCTCAGGCCGCGAACCGGATGACACCAGGGGGCGGGAACGGGAATCTCATCGGCGCTCATGGACGATGCACCGACAGGCAGTTCGCCATTGGGCCCCAATCCGCCGGACGGGCCGATGTGGTGCAGCTGACCGATGGTGCGGCAATCATGCTTATGGATAGCGGCATTCAGTTCCTTCATGCCGGGGACGAATTTATCATCATAGGCGCCCAGGTAGATACCAGGTGCGGGCTCCCAAAGAATTGCCGCCACATTAATGGCACCCAGACCGCCGGCGGCCATGTTCTCATACATGGCCAATGCATCGCTGTCATCAGCGGTGTTGTCCAGATTCCAACGCCAAGACGACTGCGGCGCCTTGATCATCCTATTCTTCATGACGAAGTTAGGCGCTATCTCGATTGGAGACAAGAGCTTGTCATACTTGCCCACAAGAACACTCCTTCGTTGATACGTTTTCGAATTAAAGGGAAGGCGGATCTGCTCGGTTTGTTTTCGATGCAGATCCGCCCAGCTGACTGAAACGTCTTACAGCTTCAGGCCGATTTCGCGACCCTGGCTGACAGCGTCAACCATGAGCGTGTTGCCGGGACCCTGGCAAGCGCCGATGGCATAGACCTCGGGAGCAAGATCCTTGAGCTGTTCATAAAGTCCGAGACCCTTGCCGGGAGACTTGAAGACCAGGATGCTGTCGGCCTTCATGTACTTCTCCTCGCCGTTCTCGACGTAGGTGATGCCGTGCTTGTCGATGGACTTGTACTCGACACCGGTCTTGACCTCGATGCCGTTTTCGTTCAGGTACTTCAGCGAACGGCTGTGATAACGCGGGGGCAGACCGACGCCGACCGTATCCAGATCCTCGAGGATGGTGACATTCTTGCCGCGCTTATGCAGGAAGATGGCACCCTGGACACCCTCGATCTGGCCGCCGAGCACAACGCAATTCTTGCCGATGCCGGGAAGGGCAATCTGGGAAAGCTTGTTGATGGCGGTGGGACCGAACAGCTTCAACGGCTTTTCTGCCAAACGAGTGAGCTGGGGAACGGTGGAGACGATACCCAGATCGATACCGGGGATATTGGGCACACCGTACACGCCGCCCGTTGCAACCACAATCGCATCGGGAGCCATCTTGCGGACCAATTCAGGCGTGACCTCGGTCTTCATCTTGATGGTCAGGTTGGGGGTCTTCTTCGCCTGGCCGGTCAGCCAGTCAATCAGCGCAGGATCGTTTTCACACACGGTGCCTTTGACCATGGTGGCAAGGTTGAGCTCAAGGGCGAGCAGGGATTCCTTCTCGCACAGGGTGACTTCATGGCCACGTTCGGCAGCAACGCGGGCTGCTTCCAGACCGGCGGCGCCTGCACCCACGACCAGAACCTTCTTCTTCACTTCGGCAGGCTTGGAAACAAGCTCGGTCTCACGCAGGAACGCAGGATTCACGCGGCAGCGACGTTTCACAGGCTCGTTCATGCGCAGCTGGTCGCAAGTAGAGCAGTGGTTGCAGCGGCGGATATCCTCAGGGCGTCCTTCAGCGATTTTGTTGGGCATATCGGGATCGGCCCACAGAGCGCGTGCGAACTGGGCAAGGTCGACCATGCCCTTCTCGAGTGCGGACTCGGCCTTTTCCGGAGTGGCGAAGCCAACGCCGAAGACAGGCACGTTCACAGCCTTCTTGATAGCCTCTGCAGGAGGAACGACCAGACCTTCAGCATCCAGGCGGGGCAGGAACTGCTTCATATCCTCATCAGCGGTGGGATACATCCAGTAGTCGACGGCGAACTGCATGGGCACGGGGCCATAACCGTAGCCGGTGACGCTGATGTAGTCTGCGCCTGCAGCTTCGTAGCACTTGGCAATTTCAACGCCCTCTTCGATGGTGATGGCATCGGGATGACCGAATTCCTGACCGTTGGTGCGCACACCGACGATGAAGTCTTCGCCGCAGCGCTCTTTGACACCGCGGATGATCTCGCACTGCAGACGGGTACGGTTCTCGATGCTCTGGCAGCCGTACTTATCGTCGCGGTGGTTCCATACACGGGAAGCGAAGGAGAGCAGGAAATAGCCGTTGGCGGCATGCACTTCGATGCCGTCCAGGCCTGCCTTCTTGGCACGCTCAGCAGCAGCGAAATAGCGCTCTTTCCACTCTTCGATTTCCTCAAGGGACAGACCGCGGGTGGGATGGCAGTAAGGTGCAGGGCTGGGCAGCTCTTCCTCGGTCAGAGTGGAGGAGCACCATGCGCCGCCGATGGTCTTGATAGCGGCACCGTTCTGGAAGATCTGGGCAATCAGTTCGCAGCCATGCGCATGGCAGGCATCGGCGAGCTTGGCCAAGCCCGGAATGAAGCGATCGTCGTACAGGCCGCCTACGGGATAGGTCTCAACCGTGTACACGCCACCTGCATTGTCGTCGATGAGCATCTTAGGATCGTCGGAAATCATACCGCCCAGGATGATGGCGGAAGCGCCGCCTTTGGCCATAGCCTCATCAAGACCGATGATCACATCGTTGCACTCCTGATACGGTCCCCAGGACATGGCAGAGGACGGAGCCTTGACCATGCGGTTTCTCCACTCGTGGGTACCGACCTTAATAGGTTCAAGAAGCTTGTCGTAAGATCCCATTATCTTCCCCTCACTTACTCTGGCGTCGCCGCCAGCACTCATAATTTCGGCACTCGCCGAAATATCCGTACTCCGATTCATTGTCAAGGACAAACCCTCAATCGAGAAGAAGGCACTCCAAAGTGCGCTTCTTACCATTTAGTGAGATAAGTCCACCTGCACCGCGGTCCGTTGTCGAACCTCGCATGGAAGCGAAAGCAGCTAAAACCAGTTCCCGTGATGTTCCAGGTGGCGATAAGCGAGCCCACCACCACCTGGAAAGGCTTCCATGCGGTCCCCCTCCAATGCCGCGTTTGGAAGTCTTTTGCGGAGGCTTCGGTAGTTTGTGTGACAAGGGGCTAGCCTAGGCAGCAACGCTCTTCG
>CALBGP010000036.1 GCA_937892845.1 uncultured Eggerthellaceae bacterium
GGCGCTGACCTGCGCCAGCGCCCGAAACGGGACACACATTTTGTCCGCTAAGCCGAATTCGAAAAAGAAAAAGGCACCCGCAAGAACGCGGGTGCCGTACAATTCGACTGGCGGAGAGCTGGGGATTCGAACCCCAGATACCCTTTTGGGGTATACCCGCTTAGCAGGCGAGCACCTTCGGCCTCTCGGTCAGCTCTCCAAAAACAGTGCGAACGGTATGATACCGTTGATGAGTGCGTAATGCAAGGAGTTACTATGCATACGGCTACGAACACTTCACAACCGGGTTTCGGCGCGATGCCGCTGCTTGCGCGCGTGTTGATCGCAACTCTGGCCGCATTGTCCGTGGCCGTGGCAGCGGCGGCCATGCAGCCTGCGTCTGCCCTTGCGAAATCCTACAGCTGTCCGTCGGTGCACATAGAGGCGGTTGTCAATGCGGATGGTTCGCTTTCCGTGACCGAGCATCGCATGTTCGATTTCGACGGCCCGTTTTCCGCAGTATGGTGGACGTTCGATGACCTTCCCGATGGAACCCGGCTTTCAATAGAGGGCATGGCCTACAACGAATACGATCTGGCCGAAGACGCGTCGCCCGAGTCGGTTGCCGTCCCCGAGGTTTCCTTCGACCCTGCTTGGCGCAAGGCGGGCGGACCCGGCGTCGATGCATTCTCCTTCGACAAAGAGCGCTCTACGGTCTATGCCTTCTTCGACTACGACAGCGCACGTGTCGAAATGTCGTTGTCGTATCGCATAGACGGCATGGTCCAGGTGTGGTCGGATACCGCTGAGCTGTACTGGCAGTTCATCGGACACGGTTGGGCTGTTGACAGCGATAACGTGACCGTGGAGGTGGCGTTTCCGGGGCAATCGGGCGCATCTGGGTCTGATGCGCCGGAATCTGCGCTGCGCGCATGGGCGCATGGGCCTTTGGACGGCTCGATTGCCGTGTCCGGTGATGAGGTGTCGATGGTGATTCCGAACGTTTCCGCCGGGGGGTATGCCGAAGTGCGCGCGGTATTTCCGGCCGCGTGGCTGACGGCGCTGCCTTCAGATGGGGCGAACATCCACGGGCAGCCGGCTCTTGAGGATATTCTGGCTCAGGAAGCTGCGCTGGCCGACGCCGCCAATCGGGAGCGCATGCTGGCGCTGGCCATGTACGTCGGATTCGCCCTGCTTGCCGCTGGTATTGTGGTCTGGGCGCTCATCATGTTCCGCCGTCACGGACGGGAGCACGCGCCGCAGTTTGCGGGGGATTATTGGCGCGACGTGCCCAGTCCTGCCGATCATCCTGCCGTCATAGGTCGCCTATGGCGCTGGGGCGACGAGAGCGCGGTGGATTTTACAGCGACGCTCATGCATCTATCGCACATCGGCGCCATCCGCATCGACGCCGGTAGCTATCAGGGTGCCGATGGCTGCGAGGTGCGCGATTACTACCTGACGCGCCTGCCGGGATGGGAGGGCAAAGTTGCCGGCGATCCCATCGACCGCAAGGCCATGGACGTGGTGTTCGGGGTGTTTGCGGAAGGCCGGGATTCGCTGTGGTTCGGCAATATCAAAAGCTACGGAGAAACGCATCCGGAAAGCTACGTCGATCAGATGGCCGACTGGCAGGGTGTGGTGACGGCCCAGGTCAACAATCGGGGCTTTTTCGAGGCCAAGGGCAATTCGTATCGCACGGCGTTCCTCCTCTTCGGTGCGCTCCTCATCGCGGGAGGCGCTTCCGCCGCCTTCGTCATGCTCAGCTGGGTCCCCGCTGCAGCCGGTCTGTTCGCCGGCGTGGCTCTTCTCATCATTGCGCCGTTCATGAGGCGACGTAGCCCGCAGGCGGCGGAAATCCACGCGAAGTGCGAGGCGCTGCGAAACTGGCTCAAGGATTTCAGCGCGCTTGATGAGCGCTTGCCGACTGATGTGAAGGTGTGGGGCGACCTGATGGTGTATGCCTACATATTCGGCGTGGCCAAGGAGGCCCTGAAAGCGCTTTCGGTCCGTATGCCGCAGGTGGTGCAGGATGGCGCCTTCATCCCCATCAACATCTGGTTGGGTTCGTATTGGTACGGGCCGGGATTCCATACGGGCAGCGCCGGCGCGGGTGCTGCGGTCATCGATGCGTTTTCGGAAATGTCGGCGAACACGGCGAGAAGCGCTCAGGCGGCCATCTCTGCGGCAAGCGGCGGTTTTTCCTCAGCAGACGGCTTCGGCGGCGGCTTCTCGGGCGGAGGATTCTCCGGCGGCAGCGGCTTTTCCGGCGGCGGCTTCGGCGGTGTGGGCGGCGGAGCACGCTAGGGGCGCCGTCGGTCCCGGGGCGCTTTCTGCCTAGGGGCGCCGTCGGCCCCAGGGTCGCTTTCTGCCCTATGAGCGCTTCCTGCCAAGCTCGCGCCGAACGGCATCCGAGAGGGCCATGGTTGCTTTCCAGGCCAGGGCTTTCGATCCGTCTGCTTCGCTTACTGCGGAAACCATCAGCGGAATCGTCGTCTTCCAGTCGGCGGCAATCTGGGGGAGTTTGTCGGCTCCGGATGCTTCCAACGTCTTGAACAGCAGGTCTACGACGGCGCGTTTCTCTTCGTCGGAGCAGGACTCCAGCCAGGCATCCATCACGCGGTCCGCGGCTTGCGCGGTATCGGTGAGCCCGTCGGCGTAGGCGAAATCCCCGCCGTCGATCTGCCAGCTGAAGCCGTCATGCTGCAGAAGCCCGCGTTCGCTGCTTTCCACCACGTGTGCAGCCACGGGTGAGTCAAGCAGCATGCCCACGAACGATTCGCGCGGCACCGTCTTGTGGATTTTCGTGAAAACAGGTGCATGCTCCGGCAGCGATTGCTTCATGAATCCGGGGCCATCATGGTCGAAGACGCGGGTGATGCGCCCCGCCAGTTCGTCGGGGACATGGAGGGCGGAATAGACCGCCAGGTTGCCGCCTTTCGAGTGGCCGCCCACGTAGAACTCCCCGGAATTCTTCGGCAGCTTCGCCAGCGTCTGCGCCAAGAAGAGCGCCGCCTCCTCCTGCGCGGGGACGGGATGCTCGAATGCCATCTCGAAGTCCTCGCGCCAGCCGGCTATGGTGCAGTCGGTTCCGCGGAAGGCAACATAGGTGAACAGGTTCTTGTACGATAGCGTCACGGCGGCGAATTGCACGTGGCGTTCGGCGTCCAGGATGCCGCGATACGATCTGATGCGCATGGTGCGGAAACGCGGGCTTGCGGCCAGGGCCACCAGCAGGCGCATGCTGTTTTCGGGGACGAAGCCGGTGAACATGCCGTCGAAGTGCTCTGCGCGCAGAAGGTCGCAGAATCGCAGGTCAAGATCACGAACAGGGAGGAACCCGAAGCGCTTCTTGCGGCCGGGGTCGGCCAGTTCGGCGGCGCCTTGGATATCGGCGAGTATGTCTTCGAGCTCGACCATGGCGAACTCTGAGAGCACGAGCGAATCCACCGGGCCAAACGGCCTGGATTCAAACGGGGTGAAATCTTTCGCGAGGTAATCGAGTATGTTGGACATTTCACGCCTTTGCAACGGAGGGCGAGCAGCGCCGTGTGATAATGGGTCGAACTGCAGAAGCGTCTGGCTTCTGCTTGCAGCATACATAAGTTGCGGTTCCCGCCATGGCGGCAACGGCTGCTTTCAGGGAACCGTCGCTGACTTGTAAGCCTTCGAGCACGCCTTCATCACGGTTGGCGCGGCGCCGCATCCGCGGGTCGCGGCCGAAATCATGCGGGCTGCATCTGAAACGGCTGATGGGCAGGTGGAACATGAGGAAACTGTTGATGGGCAACCAGGCGTTCGCCCATGCTGCGCTCGAAGCGGGAGTGCGTGTGGTGGCCGGGTATCCGGGCACGCCGTCAAGCGAGGTCATCGAGACGGTCGCCGGCTGCGTGGCGTCCGGTTCGGCCCAGGGCGTTCACGTGGAGTGGTCGACCAACGAGAAGGCGGCGCTTGAGGTGGTTGCCGGTGCTTCGTACGCCGGGGCGCGAACGCTGTTCACGTGCAAGCAGGTTGGCCTCAATGTGGCAAGCGATCCGCTCATGAGCTTCAACTACGTGGGGGCGAAGGGCGGCACTGTCATCTACGTCGCCGACGATCCGGGTCCCATATCTTCGCAAACCGAACAGGACACCAGGCGGTTCGCTTCGTTCGCGAAGATCCCCGTCTTCGATCCCGCGGATGTGGAGCAGGGCTGCGCTATGATTGCGGCGGCCTACGAGCTATCAGAGGCCCACGGATGCCCCGTCATCGTGCGACCTACCACGCGCGTGTGCCATTCGTCCACCTATGTCGAAGTGGCCGAAACGACCCAGGCCGCCTCAGTCAGCGGGTTTGAGAAAGATGGGCGCTGGGTGATATTTCCCGCCCGTGCGTATCGCGGCCATCTTGAGATCCGCGACCGCCTGCGGGCCATCGAACACGAATTCTGCGAAGGCCCGCTTGCGGCATTCAATCCGGTCGAGGACTTCGCCTTCCAGGGAGGTTTCACGGTTGTGCCGCAGGGCAGCGCGCCGCGCCCCGCAAAGCTCGGCGTTGCATGCGGCGGCGTTTCTGCCGCCTACGTGCGCGAGGCCCTGTCGCTTTTGGGGCCGGATGCCCCTGAGTGCCGCTTCATGCAGGTGGGCACGCCGTACCCGTTCCCTTCGGCTGCGGCGGATGCGTTCGTCGAAGGGCTGGAAGAAGTGATCGTGTTCGAAGAGCTTGACCACGTCATCGAGGACGAACTGCTGGCGCTTATGGGCAAGCGTGCCATAGCCGGTCGTGCGCCGGCGCGCGTGCTCGGCAAACTGACCGGGCATGTGCCCTATGCCGGCGAGCTTTCGGCCGAAATCGTGGCCGATGCGATAGCTGCCCTCGCAGGCATCACCCGTCCCGCCGTATCAGCAGCTGTGGAGGGGTTGCCCACCCGCCCGCCGGTGCTGTGCGCCGGGTGCCCCCATCGCGGGGCGTTCTATGCGGCGAAGCAGGCGCTGCGCGGTCGGCCTGCGATCTTCTCCGGAGACATAGGCTGCTACACCCTGGGCAATGCCGCTCCGCTGGATGCGGTGGACACGTGCTTGTGCATGGGCGCCGGCATCACCATGGCGCAGGGGCTTGCCGCCGTGCAGCCAGGCGTCAAGCAACTTGCGTTCATAGGGGATTCCACATTCTTCGCCAGCGGACTGACGGGTGTGGCGAATGCCGTGTACAACCGGCATGACGTAACCATTTGCGTGCTGGACAATTCGACTACGGCCATGACCGGCGGACAGCCGCATCCCGGTACTGGGCGCACACTCATGGGCGCTGAGGCCGAGCCCCTTTCCATCGAAGCGGCGCTTGAGGCGCTGGGCGTGCGCTGCATCGTAGGCGCGAATCCGCACAATGTGGCGGAAAGCGTGGAGGCGGTGTCGTGCGCCGTCGATTTCGAGGGCCCTTCTGCGGTCGTCTTCCGTGCTCCCTGCGTCAATCTGGTCAAGCGCGATGCTGCGGTGCGGTTCGATGCGCAGTCGTGCACGGGTTGCCGCAAGTGCATTACGGCCATAGGATGCCCTGCCATCGGCTTCGACCGCACCGCCGCAGGCCCGAAGAGCGGTGCGCGCGGTCAGGTGGCAATCGATGCGGCGCAGTGCACGGGCTGCGGTCTGTGCGTTCAGGTATGCCCGTTCGGTGCGTTGTCGGTTCCCGGGAAAGGGGGAGACGCATGCTGAACATCATGCTTACGGGCGTCGGCGGTCAGGGGACGGTGCTGGCAGCCAAGATCTTGGCCCAGGCGTTCGAGGCGCGCGGCGCCCATGTGCGCACGGCTGAAACCATAGGCATGTCCCAGCGCGGCGGCAGCGTGATCAGCCATGTGCGCATGGCCGATGCGGGATCGCGCGTGCATTCGCCCCTCATTCCTACAGGTCAAGCGCATGTCATCATCGCATTCGAGCCCGCCGAAGGATTGCGCGTGCTTCCGTACCTCGCGTCGGGCGGAACGCTGCTTTCGGCGTCTTCGGCCATTCAGCCGGTGACGGCCGCACTGGCCGGCAGCGACTACTCGAGCGCATCGGCGGTTGCAGCCATCCGCAAGCATGTGCCCGATGCGGTCATCATCGACGACCGGGCACTTCTTGCCGCAGCCGGAAGCCCGCGTGTGCTCAACGTGGTTCTTCTGGCGGCGGCGCAGCGGGAGGGCCTGTTGGGCATCGGCGTCGATGAACTCAAGGCCGCAGTCGCCGCGTGCGTGAAGCCGAGGTTTGCAGAGATGAATCTGGCCGCCATCGACGCGGTGCTTGCCTGAAAGGATGGGTCATGGAGCTTTTCGAAGCCATCAACGGACGCCGCAGCGTCCGCAAGTTCAAGTCCGGTCCGGTGCCGGAAGAGGCGCTGCGTACCCTCATCGAGGCCGCGTCCATGGCGCCGAGCGGCAGCAATGTGCAGGCGTGGAAATTCGGCCTGGTCACAGATCCGGAGCAAGTTCGCGCCGTGGACCGTTTCAGCCAAGGGATGGGCGGCAATCCGCCGGCCATCATAGCCGTGTGCAGTGATCGCCGCTACGCCCTTGAGCGGTGTGGCGAATTCGCCGCCGAGTGCATGGCGCGGCTTGATGCGGCTTACGCGTCCCAGAACATCATGCTTGCCGCGCACGCCCTGGGGCTTGGCACGTGCGCCATCAAGTCCTACAACGAGCCTGCGATCCGTCGCCTTCTCCAGCTGCCCGAGCGCATTGAGCTTGAGCTCCTGATTTCGCTTGGCTATCCGGATCATGAACCCCGCACGCCGCGCCGTAAGGGCTTCGATGAGATTGTTTTCAGGGACGCATGGTCTGCTGGTGGGGGGTCTGCGGAAGTGCAGAACGAAGGGCGCGACCACGTTGATCCTTCGGAGGTTCTGTGCGAAGGGCGTGACCGCGTCGGGTCTTCGGAGTCCCTGGGCGACGAGGCTCCCGTCGCCCAGCCTTCCGGTTGCCGGTTGCCGGGTGCGATGGGGCCGTGCGCGATGGGCCAGTGTTCACTTGCCGGCGACGAGCTCTTCGATTTGCTTGTCTATATGGCCGCGTCAGCCGCAGGTCTTGAGAAGGAGCCCGCGATATACGGTCCATTGCGGCTTGCGGAGGTGTGCCAGCGCCTTGCCTGCATGATGGCGCGGTCGCTCGACGGCGCTGGAGACGGGGCTGCCTCTGCACAGGCGGCGCACCTGCGGGAGCTGGCGGATTTGATCAACGCGCGTAAAAACGACTGCATGACGGATTCCTCTTCGTTTTATGGCATGCTCGGCGATGCGGTGCTCAAGCTTGCAGAACGTCCGTAGCGCTCATCTGCATTCAGCGTCTTTGCTGCGGTGACGCCAGCTGCCAGCCCCTCCGAGGGGCAAAAATCGCATCTTTTGTACCATCGGGATTGAAATGGGGTGTCTGAATCCAAATTTGCGATTTGTTGTACCACGGGGAGGCAAAGAAACCCTTTTCGTTAGGCGTTTTTTTTCGCTTTGGTTGACTGGAGGGCACATAATGCTTCGCGTTTCGCCTGGTCACAGGGTCGTGTAGATTTAAGCCGATCTGCTATTCGGCCCTGAGGCCTTCGGATTTTGCCGCACTTTGGTACAAAAGATGGCGAAATTGGATTTCGGGGCCTCATTTCCGGACCCATGGTACAAAAGGCTGCGAATTTGGAATTGGCGTTGCCGCAGCGCTCGTTTTGCCGTTCGCCGTGCTTGCGGGCCTACCTCTTGCGCTGGCGACACTTTAGCGTACAATAGCGCCCATGAAACATCTGGCTCACATCATCTTCGCTTCAGCCGCGCGCAACGCGTTGGCTGGTCGATGGCTTTAGCTTCAAGCTTAGCCGTAAGCTTGAAGCGCCCTGCATCCCGTATCCGTTACGCGGGATTCGCGCCGCATCCTTTCCAGCCCGTCCGCCAAGGCAGAGCCGTGGCGGACGGGCGCCGGCACAGTTTTGCCGGGGCGCACCCGCCAAACCATCCAAGGAGCAAGCCATGCAGATGACCACCGAGCAATTCAGCCTGATCAAAACTCAATTTGCCACACTCAAGGAGCGCTCGCCGTTCTATGCCCGCAAGTTCGACGGCATAGACCTGTCCGATGTGCGCTCGCAGGCGGATTTCGAGAAATTGCCCTTTTCCGAAAAGGACGACCTGCGCGCCGTTTACCCGCTGGGCCTGCAGGCGGTGCCCGATGAAGAGGTGGTGCGCATCCACTCATCCTCCGGCACCACCGGCACGCCCGTGGTGATTCCCTACACCCGCCAAGACGTGCTGGACTGGGCTGAGATGTTCGCCCGCTGCTACGAAACCGCCGGCATCACGAACCGCGACCGCATCCAGATCACGCCGGGATACGGCCTGTGGACTGCGGGCATCGGGTTCCAGCTGGGTGCCGAGCGCCTGGGTGCCATGGCCATCCCCATGGGCCCGGGCAACACCGACAAGCAGCTCCAGATGATGCAGGACCTGAAAAGCACCGTCATCACGGCCACCAGCTCATATGCGCTTCTGCTTGCCGAAGAGATCGAGAAGCGCGGCCTGCGCGATAAGCTCCATCTGCGCAAGGGCGTCATCGGTTCCGAGCGCTGGGGGGCGAAGATGCGCACCCGCATCGAGCAGGAACTGGGCGTTGAGATCTACGACATCTACGGTCTGACCGAAATCTACGGCCCCGGCATAGGCATATCCTGCGACGAGCACGCGGGCATGCACATCTGGAGCGATTTCGTCTACATGGAGGTCATCGACCCTAAAACCGGTGAAGTGCTGCCCGATGGCGAAGTGGGCGAACTGGTCCTCACCACGTTGCGCAAGCAGGGCGCGCCGCTCATCCGCTACCGCACGCATGATCTCACGCGCATCATTCCGGGTGAATGCGCCTGCGGTTGCAAGCATCCTCGCATCGATACGCTCACTGGGCGTACCGACGATATGGTGAAGGTGAAGGGCTGCAATATGTTCCCCGCCCAGATCGAGGAGGTCATCCAATTCACGGCTGGCACGTCGTCCGAATACCAGGTCATGATCGAGGCAATCAACGGACGCGATGTGCTGACCGTGCTGTTCGAAACGCCGCTCGAAGGAGAGGAGCGCGAACGCTGCGAGGCTCAGCTCGCTGCCATCTTCAAGGCGAAGATCGGCTGCACCCCGGAGGCCAAAGGCGTTCCCATGGGCGAGCTGCCCCGCTCCGAAAAGAAGACCAAGCGCATCTTCGACAGCCGCTACTAAGGCAGCGTTGCCGTTTCGTCGACTTGATTATCGAATTCCGAGGCATCGAAGAAGCGACCCTGATGGTGTGGGGTCGCTTCTTCAGGCTCGGTCCAGGGAATCGATGGGAGGGGTCCCTGGCTGGCTTCGCTATGAGAAATTCTATGAAAGCTTCGATTCGGCATCGATGATGGCGTTAAGGTATCCCTCACTCGAAAGCGTAGCGCCTGTGACGACGTCGACGCCCTCGGCGGTTCCAGCCTCTATAACGGCGGAAGGCAGCTTGCCGTCTTCGAATACAACCGTACCAACACCCTCCGTCTCATTCTGGAGCAGCGTTTCGACGCCAGTAATCTTCCCGTTGTCAGAGGTGATCTTTACCCAGATCGGACCGCCGATGCCGAGTCCGACACCAATTGCCTGCCCTTCAGAAAGGCTGCTCTCGTCTGGGCTCTGGTCGTAAACGGACTGCGTTCCGCAACCAGGCGTGAATTCAAGTGACCCATCAACGCTGAAGGCATCTTCTTTTTCCATCGCAGCTTGCTCACCTGCGATTTTGCCGAACGTGATGCATTCCGCAATGTTGCCGCCGCCCTGATATTGGCCGGCATATACTCCTCCGAATTCGCCTGCGGAATAAAGGTGGGGAATGGGCTTATCGTTTGTGTCGAGGATTTCCGCCTTGGCCGAGCGGACGGGACCGCCTTGGGTATTGAGGACGGTCGGCCAAGTCTCGAGCGCATAGAATGGGGCCTTTTCGATTGGCTTCATGCTTTCGGGAGTACGGCCGAAAGCATCTCTGCCGCTTCGGGCGCTTTCATTGTACAGGTCGACGGTTTCCTGGAGGCTATCGGCGTCGATGCCAATTGTTTGGGCAAGCTCGGCAAGGCTGTTGGCGGTAACGACTTTGCCAGATTTGACCTCGTCGACGCACCCTGCGCTCCAATTGGGGTAGGGAGGATTGACTTCCTTTGCGTGGGAGTCGTCCCAGATGAAGATGTTTCGTTCGGGACGACGGGGAATCATCCATGTGCCGCCAATATTGACATGACCATGGCGTTGCGTGAGATCCTCGGCCACATAGCGGCGCCCATTGCCTCCGACAAGGATGGTCGACCCGCTGGTGAAGAAGGGAATTTTCCCCCCTATTCTGACCCGGTCTCCTTCACATGCCAAGCCGGCACCGAGGCTTTCGTAGTTTGCGAGGTGCCACATTTTTGCGTTGATTGCCAATGTCATGGTAATGCCGTCACCCTCATTGTAGAGCGACCCATGAGGATACATCTTTGAGTATCCGAGGAACGTCTGTCGATAAGTTGGGCTGTTTTCGAATCCGCCGCAGCTCATGACCACACCGTTTTTCGCGGCGACGTTTACCGTCTTGCCTTCGTGGTCGACCTGTACGCCAACCACTATGCCGCTTTCGTTCTGTATGAGCGCCGTGGCAGGGGATTCATACCAGCAGTCGATCATGTCTCGATTATCGACTACCGTCTGCTTGAGAAAGCGCCACAACGTCTGTTTGCCGACGGCGTCGATAGCGTTGGTGCGAACTCCATCGGAACCTGGCAGTTCGGGGAACTCGATGCCGACGCCGGGCGTTTCAGGTTCAAAAGACACGATCCTATTCGTGTCAAGCCCCCATGAAGCAAGTGTGTCCTTAACGGAGACTAGGCCATCGACGTACGCCTCCAAGACATCGTCGGGCGTATCAAAGTCACCGCGCAAAGCCTTCTGATACTCCAGCCCAGCCTCACGTTCCTCGACAGAAAGAAACAGCTGCCCGCAATAACGGCTGTTGCCTCCCTCATGGCCTTCAGGCGCCTTATCGATGATGAGGACATGCGCTCCGGCTTTTGCTGCGCTTATTGCTGCCGATGCACCTGCGGCACCAAAGCCAATGACTATAACATCGAACTGGCCATCCCAAGCGATATCCTCTGCCTGGGTAGCTCCAGATGGCGATCCTCCAGATGTCTCTGGTGCGCATGAGGACAGCGATGCGGCGCCCAAGGCGCCAAGGCCGACAAACGCCCCTAGCTTGAGGAAGCTGCGCCTTGTCGGCGCCATTGCACTGCAATCCATGATATCCCCTTTCTCTCTCATGAAACTGGTTGACGCGAGTTCCGTCCCAACCGACTCTCCGTCCAATTGGTCAATCGGCCTTGTCCGGCCGACGCCATAAAGTCTATATACCTGCTTGGCGGCCTCAATCATCCAGGGGGTTATAATGGGTATCGCCGCTGATGGCGGCGGGGGAAATCATACTTCGGGGATGATGGATTCAAGCAGGTTCGTTTTTTTGGATCCGTTTGGCGCATAGTTGGGGGGAGTATGACTGGGAGATTGCCGTCCGGGCATTTTTTAAGATCAGATGCCAAAGGTGCCATGTCGTCCCGTTTTATGGCTTTGGGGATGGGTCTGTATTTTGCTTCGTTCCTGCTTTCATGTTTGGGGGGAGGCGTTCTGCCATGTGCAATCGGAGGATCTGATTCGAGCGAGCTGTTCATTCTCATATCGAACACTCCCCATGTCGTTGTCGCAATCGTTGCCGCAGTGGCGTTCCTCAAGGCTGATTCTTTCCGAAGCGCGTTCTTTCAGCGTGCTTTGCTTATCGGATCCCTTGTCCTCAATGCAATCTATATTGCCTGCTCTCTCCTGCTTCCGGCGCCCGGTATCGCCGAAGCGTTGACGCTCTCGATTCTGCGTGGAGGGTTTTGCGGGGGATATGTGCTCTTCTGGGGATTGAACTTCGCTGCGCTCGATAAAAAGGCATCCGAAGAAGTTGCCTTTTCGTCTCTTGCTGTTGGGGCGATCGGATATATGGTTGGGTGTGCCGTCCTTCCTTTCTCTATTGATTTTGTCCTAAGTGTTTTGCTTATGCTCTCTGTCATCCCGTTCCTTGCAGCTGAATTCGTAATTCCCGTGAAAAAGGGGCAGCTTCGTCCAGAAGCGCACAGAAACCTCGTGGTGTTCTATGCCGTAAGAGCGTGTTTCGGAGTTTGCATTGGCACTTCATTGGCCTTTTCTGGGGCCATCGCTTATGCGCCCAAGGCGAGTAAGCTCCTTTGCGTTGTCATCATCGCAATGTTATTTACAGTGGCGCTTTACATTCGCACGCACAAACCCTCGAATGCGCTCGTCGCTTTCGCTCCGTTCGTATTCTCGTGCCTGCTGATTGTTCCCTTGTGCGACATCGGTAATCTTCAATACTTGATTGGATTTGTCTCGCCTTCCATCGCCTGGCTTTCTTGGATGTACCTATCAATCATTCAGCTATCATCCTTCAAACTGAAAGTGGGAATGGATGAAGCGAGCCTTGCGTTTTCGGAAAAGGCCATCGTCACCGGCGCGCTTGCGGTGTCTTCTCTTGTCTCGCAATTGTTGATTGAAACGATGCCCAGTTTTCTTGGGCCGGCATCCATTGAATGTATCGTAATCGTTGCGGCGGTGTTAGCGATGGGGCTGAGTCTTTATGAATGTTTTTCAACCGTTGAGGAAAAGCAGACCGAAACCGTTATAGCTAACGCGCGTAAATCTTCAAAAAAGGCCATGCGATTGCGGTTGGGTCCATCGCTAAGCGCTACGGGCTTACCGATCGAGAGAAAGAGGTTTTCGCTTTGTTGGCCGTAGGGCGCACCCGTATTCAAATCTGCAAGGAATTGCATATATCTGAAGGAACGGCGCGAACCCACTGCGCGCATATCTATCGAAAAATAGGGATTCATAGTAAGGAAGAATTAATCGACATCATGAGGCGAGAAGAGGATGGCATGCTGGTAAGGCTTGACGAATCCCTCCGTATATAGATTTCGATGCCATGGTGAATTCCAGGCACTTTATCTGACCGCAAGAGGCGGCACCGAGAAAAGCAGCCATTGCCGGAACCGCGGGGTCGGACCATCGGCTCCCGTGCTTCCGGCTCCCGTGGATCCCGGTCTCTGCGGCGTTCAATCCCCGGGAGCTTCGGCCGGGCGGAACGATTCGACCAGATCGATGAGGTCCTGCTTTTTGTGGACGTCGAGTTTCGCGTAGATGCGCTTGGAGTGCATGCGCACGGTGTTCTCGGAGATGATGAGCTCCTCGGCGATGCGCGCCACGGTTTTTCCTCGTACGATGTGCTCGGCCACTTCCGCTTCACGGGCGCTTAACCGGTACGCAGCCCGCACAGCGGCAATCTGTTTCGAGATGCGGTCCAGATAGACGGCTTCGGGTGCTGCAGGGCGCCCGGAGCCGTTTGCTTTGCGGTTCGGCTCAGCCGGCTTGCGGCCGGTAGCTTCCTGTTTGGCGGGTTTGGCCGCCCGGTCGGGCTTGTCTGCGGCGACAAGGCGCCGGGATACCAGCTCCACGTCGGGAACGGTGCGATTGGCGTCGCGCATGGCCTGCTGGAATCCGCCCTGTCCGAAGAAGTACATGAAACCGAGGATGTATATCGCGCCCAGCGCGCATACGGCGTGGGTGGAAAGGCCTGCCACCTGCACTTGGCCCACGAGCGTTCCCCCGATGAATCCCGCATCATGGAACAAATACACGACGCCTCCGAAGAACCCATATACGAAAACGGGATTGGTCCCCTGATCGCGGGAGGTCTGCGCGGAATGGATCATCATCAGCATGATGGAAACGCTGTAGGCGGCGTAGAGCAGGGCCGCCAGCCATTGCGCGTAACGGGAGCCCAAAAAGGGCAGCATCACGAATCCTGTTATGACCACGGGGAATACGACGCGGAACAGCGATGTCACATTCAGGCGCACGTTCTTGAACTGCCACAGGACCAAAAACCCGACGGCGGCGATAAGGGAAGCCGCCATGGAAAGCGTGTTGACCAAGGCCCCCATCGAGGGGTCGTCGATGGCCAGGGCGCGCATGACCCCGGCGCACAGCCCCAGCGATGCGATGCAGAGCGCCGGTCGGGCAAGGCGCTGCAAGGTCTGCCGGTATACGTCCGTGTTGTTTTTCGGAATGTCTTCGAACATGGGTTGGTCGAAATCGGCACGCCGTCCGGCCAAAGAGATGGTCAGGGCGAAAAACGGCATGATGACGAGGGGGATCAGGTAGACAGTGACCGCGCGTGGGATGAGATGGAGCGCGAAGTACAGGATGGAGGCGTAGGCGGTCCCCAGGATGAGATTGTGGTTTCCCGTGTCCGATTCCTGCGCGGCGAACAGACGCTGCCAGAGCATGTAGAAGCCCGCCGATCCGAGCCCTATGAATGCGCCGCTTGCAACCATGAGCGGCATGACCCATTCGTCAAGGTACATGGCGCCTATCAAGCACAGCCAGCCTATGAGATAGGGGATGGAGGAAAGCCTCACGATCAGCTGGCGCGTAGGTCCGGGAATGTGGTAGGCGCCTATGACGCTTGCCAGGAAGCAGAGGGCGAAGACTCCGGATTGCGCAAGCGAGAACCACAGAAGCGTAGCGGGCGTCTGAATCGAGAGGGGAAGAAACGGGAATACGCCGCCCCATGCACCAGCCGCGTTGACGGCCAGAAACGAAGCGTATCCGAATAGCGTTGCGTTCGGCTTGAAAGCGCGCAGAACGTTTGCCGCATTCACGGTGACGTTTCCCTCCCCATTGAGTCTCCCCTGTATTTTCATGGGGGTCAGTATATCCTCTCTTAGGGCTGTCCGCTGTGCCAAAGTGGTTGCATGTGTTATATGGGTAAGCCTGTGACCTGGGGAAACGTAAAATGTACACGTTTTATGTAACACGCTTGGAGGCCTGCGGCCATACAATGCCCGATGTTCCCACGTCTCGGCAGGGGCGTTGGGGGCTGAAATCGAAGTCATAAGACGAGACATGAAATGCAAGAGGAGGGGTCATGACGGAGATGAAAGAACATGCAGTTTCCCGCCGCACCTTTGTGAAGGGTTCGGCGCTTGCGGGTCTGGGCGCTGCCGCCCTGGGCAGCGCATCTATGTTCGGCTGCGCGCCTGCCGGTGAGAGCGAAGGCGGCGCCGAAGCTCCGCAGGCGGAAGAGAGCGTCTGCTGGGGACATTGCTCTGTGAACTGCGAAACCCGCTGCGCACTGCGTCTGCACGTCAAGGATGATGAGATCGCCTGGGTGGAGACCGACAACACGGGCAACGACGAATACGGCGACCATCAGCTGCGCGCCTGTCTGCGCGGCCGTTCGATTCGCCGCATCGCAAACCATCCCGATCGTCTGCAGTATCCCATGAAGCGCGTGGGCAAGCGCGGCGAGGGCAAGTTCGAGCAGATTTCCTGGGATGAGGCTACCACCATCATCGCCGACAACTACAAGCGCATTCTGGACCAGTACGGCCCTGAAGCCATCTACAACAACTACGCCACCGGCGTGTGCGCCAACAACATCGGCGGCTTCCTGGGCCGTCTGATCAACATGAACGGCGGCGCGCTGAAGCGTTATGGCAGCTACAGCTCCGCTCAGATCAGCGCTGCCATGCCTTGGCTCTACGGTGCCCGCAACGATAACTCCGCCTCCGACTTGGTGAATTCCAAGCTGGTCGTGCTCATCGGCGACAACTCCAGCGAAACCAAGATGGCCGGCGCCGGCCCCACCTTCCATTACAGCCAGGCTCTTGAGCAGGGCGGTGCGAAGGTCATCGTCATCGATCCCCGCTACAGCGACACTGCAGCTGCGCTGGCCGACCAGTGGATTCCCATCCGCCCCGGTACCGACGCCGCCCTGGTCGACGCCGTGGCCTATGTCATGATCACCGAGGACCTGGTCGATCACGAGTTCCTGGACAAGTACACCATCGGCTACGATGAGGACTCCATGCCCGAAGAGGCGAAGGGCCAGAACAAGTCCTACAAGTCCTACATCCTGGGCGAAGGCGCCGACAAGACCCCGAAGACCCCTGCATGGGCCCAGGAGATCACCGGTGTGCCCGTGGCAACCATCGAGGCTCTTGCCCGCGAAATCGCGACCACCAAGCCGTGCGCAATCTATCAGGGCAAAGGCCCGCAGCGCCAGTCCAACGGCGAGCAGACCGCCCGCGCCATCTGCATGCTGGCCATCCTGTCCGGCAATGTGGGCATCCACGGCGGCGGCACCGGTTCCGACCCCGACAACAACTACATCTCTTTGGGCAGCGTGCCTTCCGGGGAGAACCCCGTCGAGACGTCCATCTCCGTTTTCAAGTGGATCGATGCGATCGACTTCGGCGAGAAGATGACCCGCACCGCCGACGGCGTCCGCGGCAAGGAGAAGCTCGATGTGCCCATCAAGTTCATGTTCAACTATGCAGGCAACTGCCTGACGAACCAGAACGGCGATATCAACCATGCGCACGAAGTGCTGCAGGACGAATCCAAGTGCGAATTCATCGTCATGTGGGATCTGTTCCTGACCGACTCCGCCAAATATGCCGACATCCTGCTCCCTGATGCCATGACCCTTGAGCAGCCTGCCGTTGTCACGAGCGAATACTGCGGAAACATGCCCTACGGCATCATGAGCCTCGCTTCCACTACGCCGAAGTTCGAGCGCCGCACCCTGTACTCCTCGCTGACCGACATCGCCGACAAGCTGGGCCAGAAGGACGAATTCACCGAGGGCCGCAACGAGGAAGAGTGGCTGAAGGCCATGTACGAAAGCGCCCGCGAAGAGAACCCCGATCTGCCTGAGTACGAAGCCATGCTGGAGCAGGGCGTCTACAAGGTGAAGGATGAGAACCATCACGTGGCGTTCGAGGATTTCCGCAACGACCCCGAGGCGAATCCGCTGAAGACCCCGTCGGGCAAGATTGAGATCTACTCTCAGGCTCTGGCTGACAACGTGGCCGACTGGGAGCTGCCCGAAGGCGACTACATCAGCCCTCTGCCCGTGTACTGCCCGGGTGTCGAGGGCTTCGACGATCCGAACTTCGAAGGCTATCCGCTGCAGATGATCGGCTTCCACTACAAGGCCCGTGCGCACTCCTCCTACGGCAACGTGGACGTGCTGAAGCAGGCCAATCCGCAGGAGATGTGGATCAACCCCGTCGACGCCGACGAGCGCGGCATCAAAGACGGCGATACCGTGGCCGTGTTCAATGACCGCGGCGAGCTGCGCATCGTGGCCAAGGTCACGCAGCGTATCGTCCCGGGCGTATGCGCCATCCCGCAGGGCGCATGGCATGATGCCGACATGGAAGGCGACCGCATCGACAAGGGCGGCTGCATCAATACGCTGACCTCCCATCGTCCTTCGCCGTTGGCCAAAGCCAACCCGCAGCACACCAATCGCGTCGAGGTGAAGAAGGCCTAACGCCATCCCTTTGCAGGCGGACGCGCCCGCACCCATCCCTCCCCTGACGGGTGCGTCCGCTTGGCGACCGATCATGTTCGTACCGAGAAAAGAGGAGTCTGACACCATGGCTCAGTATGGTTTCTATTTCAACGGTCAGCGCTGCACCGGATGCAAGACGTGTGTGCTGGCCTGCAAGGACTGCAAGGACCTCACGCCCGAGATCTCCTATCGCAATGTCTACGAATGCGGTGGCGGTTCCTGGACGAAGGCCGAGGACGGAACGTGGAGCAACACCGTTTTCGCCTACCCCATCTCCATCGCCTGCAACCACTGCGATAACCCCATGTGCTTCGGTGCATGCCCGCAGGGCGCCATCGCGAAAGATCCCGAGACCGGTCTGGTCGTCATCGATGAGGAGACCTGCATCGGCTGCGGCGCCTGCGCTGAAGCATGCCCCTACCAGGCACCCAAGCATAACGAGGAGAAGAACACCTACGAGAAGTGCGACGGATGCGCCGAGCGTGTCGCTGAGGGCAAGATGCCCGTATGCGTCGAGGCCTGCCCGCTTCGCGCTCTGGAGTTCGGTCCCATCGACGAGCTGCGTGCCGCCCATGGCGACCTTGCCGTCGTGGCGCCTTTGGCCGATCCCTCCATCTCCAGCCCCAACCTGGTGATCACGCCGTCGGATAAGGCGGCTTCCGGCGAAGGCACCGTGCTCAACAGCCGTGAAATTGCGTAAAATCTAGCACAGCTGCAAAGGCCGGGCGTCGCCGTAGCACGGCGGCGCCCGCTTTCGTATGGGGGCCTAAGGGAAAGGGGGAGCGAATGGTTCAGTACGGCTTTCGATTCAACGCGCGGCGCTGTACGGGCTGCAAAACCTGCATGATGGCGTGCCGCGACTACCATGACCTCGGTCCCGACTTGGCTTTCCGTCAGATTTACGAGATGGCCGGCGGCAGCTGGGAGCACAAGGGGGGAGCATGGGAGCAGGATTGCTTCGCGTACTATGTTTCGCTTGCATGCAACCACTGCGATCGCCCGGTGTGCATAGAGGTGTGCCCGACGGGAGCCATGCACCGCGATGAGCGCGGGTTGGTGAGCGTCGACCGCCGTCGCTGCATAGGTTGCGGCTACTGCGCGCTCTCGTGCCCGTACCACGCGCCCAAGGTCGACCGTTCGGCCGGATGCAGTGTGAAGTGCGACGGATGCACCGATCGCGTTGCCGAAGGCCTGCGGCCGATATGCGTCGCGGCATGTCCG
Source organism: uncultured Eggerthellaceae bacterium (assembly GCA_937892845.1). Taxonomy (GTDB): domain Bacteria; phylum Actinomycetota; class Coriobacteriia; order Coriobacteriales; family Eggerthellaceae; genus Slackia. The sequence goes on from CALBGP010000036.1 coordinate 18,635, forward strand.
CTGCGCGCTTTGGGGTTCGGTCCCATCGATGAGCTGCGCGAAGGCGCCGAATCCCGCGTTTCGATTCCGCCCATGCCTGAGTTCTCGGAGACGGAACCGAACTTGGTTGTCGATCCCCCCGCCTGTTTCGGACGCGCCGGGGACGGCCGGGTGAGGCAAGAGGCCCATGTGAACAATCTGCGCGATTTGGTGCGCTGACCGCCTCGGGTGCGGATGCGGCTGGCTGCAGCCGGTTTCGACGGGCTGGCGGCCTGTCGGCCCGACATGAAGGGAAGAGAGGGGAAACCCGATATGGATAACGAATTCGAACAGCGTATCGCGACGGCCGAAGCCATAGCCTTCGTCGGCGAAACGCTTGCGCCGTTCTATCTCAACGATCCCCGCACGGGGGATGCCTCGGCGGTGTTTTCCGCCATGGCGGCGCTCAACCCGCAGGATGCGGCTTCCGAGTGGCCTTTTGCCGCCCGGGAAGAGGCCCTCTGCGCGTTCTCGCTGATGGCCGAGGGATTGGCCGGTTGCACGGGCGTCTCCCCGTGTACAGGGCAGAAGGCTTTTATGGCCGACGACGCCTTGGTCGACGAGTACAGGCGGCTCTTCATAGGGCCCGCTCCGAAACCGGCTCCTCCTTGGGGATCGGTGTATACGGACCGCGAGTGCGTGGTTTTCGGAGAAAGCACGATTGCCCTGCGTGCCTGGATGCGCGATAACGGCATCGCGCGTCTTTCGGATGAGCGTACGCCGGAAGACCACATAGGTCTCATGCTCGCCCTGATGGCGCATGTCGCCCGCATGCACACGGGCCTTTTGGACGAATATCTGCGCCTGCATCTGCTTACCTGGGCTCCGCACTTCCTGCATGAATTCGCCGAAGCCGCAGAGCATCCGTTCTACCGGGGATTGGCCATGCTGACGGACTCCAGCCTCGAGGGGATTCGCGAGGCTTTGTCGGTCGACGTCGTAGAACCTCGTTTCTACCGCTGATCGCGCGCTGCGGTGGATGCCCCATGACCGGATTCGAGACGGCTCTCAATGAAATCACCTTGGTGCTGTTCACCACATTGGCCCCCTCGGGCATCGTGGCGTATGCCCTGATGGCGTTGACGCTTCTTCGAGCGGATGGGGAGCGGGCCAAGCGGCTCAACGCGCTGCTGCTCATGCCCTTCCTGGTGTGCCTGGGAGGTCTTGTGGCGTCGGCGACGCATCTGGGCAATCCGGACAACGCGCTCTATGTCTTCGCCAAGGTGGGATCAAGCCCTCTTTCGACCGAAGTGGCCGCGGCCGTTGCGTTCCTGGGCGCGGCGGGGCTGCAGTGGCTCTACCAGTTCGCCGAGCATGCGCGCCCCTGGCTCGGGAAGGCGCTGCTCGTTGCGGCGGTCATTGCCGGCATGGGTTTTCTGGCCAGCATAGCGATGGCGTACGCCAGCCGAACGGTTATGACCTGGTACACCCCGCTTGTGCCTGCGGCGCTGGTTCTCAATGCGTGCATCGGCGGGCCTTTGCTTGCGCTTGCGGGCTTTGCCTTTTCGGGATTCGGGACGCGCCGCCGTGCGCTTGCGCTTTCGATTGCATCCCTTGCGGCCCTGGTCGCCAACGTTGCGGTCTATGTCGCTCAGGCGGGCATTCTCGAGGGGATGGGCAACGGCATCGTCACGGCGGTTCAGCTTGCTCCTGATTACCGGGCGGGCATCGTCTTGTTTTCAGCGCTGTGCCTGATGGCGATAGCCCTGGATGCGGCGGCGGTTGTCCGTGCGCAGGGTCGTTCCCGACGATTGCGGATTGCCGTCGTGGCGGCGGCCATGCTGGCGTTCGCCGGCATCTTCGTCATGCGCTTCATGTTCTATATGACGCACATGACGGCGGGTATCAGCCTGTGACGAATGCCCCATGCGTCCGGATGCGATGGAAATGGGGTGATGGGCCGCTCTCGGCCCATGGGGAGCGCTTCGACGCTACAATGGCTTCGCAAACCGAAATGCGCAACGCCTTGCGGCGGCGAGATGCCGTCGCAGCATTTGAAAGGAGACGCAATGTCTTGCGATCATGAACATCCCGTCGTAGGCATCATCATGGGCAGCGAGTCCGACATGCCCGCCATGGAGGCATGCATGAAGCAGCTCGATGAATTCCACGTTCCCTATGAGGTCAAAGTTGCTTCCGCCCATCGCAAGCCTGCCGAGGTCCACGAGTGGGCATCGTCTGCCGAAGAGCGCGGCATCCGGGTGATCGTGGCTGCTGCCGGCAAGGCCGCCCATCTGGGCGGTGTGGTTGCGGCCTACACGCCGCTGCCCGTGATTGCCGTTCCCATGAAGACCAGCGACCTGGGCGGTCTCGATTCGCTTCTGTCCATGGTGCAGATGCCTTCGGGCGTGCCTGTGGCGTGCGTGGCCATCAACGGGGCGAAGAATGCCGCGATTCTGGCCGTGCAGATGCTGGGAACGGGCTGCGAGAATGCCCGCCAGAAGATCAAGGATATGAAGGCTCAGATGGCGCAAGCCTAGTTCTTCGAGGGTTATAGGACAAAAAGTGTGTCCCATATAAGGGCGTTGACTCAGGTCGGGGCCCTTCTAATATGAGCAGGACATTGTCAAGGGGCAAAATTGGGCCCGACCTCAGGAGATGAGGCCAGGCCCTTTCCCTATATCAACCTGCATCCGAAACCGACCATGAGCGCATCCCTCACTCCGCCTGATAGACGACTTCGCCCTCTCGCGTCACGAACGATGGCATGCGCTTACGGGAGATGGTGATGTACTCGAAGCGCGGGTCCCTGTTGGGGCCATCCTTCAATATGTCGACAATCTTGAAATCGACGACGTACCATTCTTCGTACGCAGGTGAATCAAGCTCCTCGTCGTTATCCTCGTATTCGCTGTTGGCAAACTTGCACAGGTAAGAGTCGCCATCAGAAAATCCGACTTCGTAGGTCGCACCGAGATGTCTTGCGCAGTAGCTGGCGATGTTCTTGATAATCTCTTCGTACTCTTCTTCCATGGCCTATTCTCCTTCTGGATGCGACGGCACGATGTGCGCGCCGTGCTTACCGTAGTGTATCGTGCCGCGCGTCGTGGGTAAACGCTCCGACCCGTCGGGGCTGACCCACGTCCCTATGGCCTCACCGAAATCGACGGTCTCCTTGTTGGTTCCGTGCCACGTCCCGCTGCCCGCGAACTGCTCAATCAGCTCCTGCGCGTGCGCAAGACTGCCGTGGAAGATGCTCTTCCCAGCGTCTGGATTATAGTTGTTGTGCCCGGGGATATGCTTCCCTTGTGCGCCGTCATGAAGCTCGGTCGTGAAGCCATTCACCGTACGGAAGCCGTCATCGTGGCTGCCCGACGTGCCACCGCCGCTATGCGTTTCGCGGTACCCGCTATCCCCGCTGCCCACTCTTGCCTCCATCCAACGCCCCGCGGTTGGCTCCCGGGTACACCCACACGGGGATGCCCAGGCTTCGCGGATAGTCCATCACGCCGTAGAGGTCGCTACCGTAGTAGACGATCGCCGTGGGCTCGAGCGCGTCCACGGTCGTCCTCGCGTCGCGCACGAATCGTCTGCGCTCAGTCACGTCCTTGGTGAGCGTGCGGCCGCATATCGCGATGACGCTACGCTGCGGAAGTCCCTCGACGAGCCAGTCACATCCCGGCTGGTGCCGGGCGTTGGGAAGCGTCACGAGCCCCTGGTGCTGGAACCAAGCGCCCAGAAGTTGGTTTCGATAGGCGTTCCACATCTTGAGCGGTTTGGGGAAATCGATGCATGTGGAGAGGTCCGGCATGATGACGCCCTCGAACTTGGAGAGCTTGGGAAGGTACTTTCGCGGCTCGTTCCATACGCGCCCAAAGCGGAAGTCATCTTCGAAGAAGTGCACGAAGCACCCGTAGTCATGCCATCGCTCGTGCATGGCAACGGAGAACGGCACCAGTGCCGTTGGGTGCGCGTCCACCGCTTCGAGCTTTGGCATGTCCCACGGGCGCGAGAAGTCAAGCCCGTCGAGCATCCACGCATGGAACACGTCGCGCTTGTGCGTGGGCTTTGGCTTGCCGCCCTCGTTTGGCTGTTCGGCCATTGCAGTCCTGTCGTTCACCTGTATCACCTCATTCGTTCGGTTCGAAGTAGTGCAAGCCAACTGTAGAACGACGTCACAGGCGCTCTCGTGCTCACTTCACAAGCTACTTCACAAGAATTAGCAGCTGGGCCACCGTGATGTACCCCGGCGTGCTCGCCGTGCCGATGCGGAAGTAGGCATACGCAGTCTTGCTGCTTGCTCATACGGTGCCGTTTCCGCCAACCAAAGATGTGGAGCACGAGTAGAAGCACTGGGAGCCTGTGATGCCGCCCGTGGGCAGCGCCCAAGTGTTGTCCGCGTAGATGGTCGTCATGTGCGAGCACCCCGAGAACGCGTAGAACAGCTCCGTGAGCGTGGACGGGTTGAAGCCCCGGAAGTCGATCGTCGTGAAGGCGCACCCCGAGAACGTGTAGCGCATGGAACGCACCGCCTTGATGCCGTCGAACTGATCCAGTTCCTCGAACCAGATCACGGCCGGGTGCCCCTTGGTGAGCTTGATGCCCTTCAGTTTCAGCGGATCGTCATCACCCCGGAACACGATCCGCTGCCCGGTGGGAAGGTACGTGATCTCCATGGACGAGAGCTTCGCCTTGAAATACGCCTCCAGGCCGAGCGAGGAGATTGCCCAGAGCACCTGCTGGTAAACCGAGTCCCGAAGCGTGTTCTCGAACCTGTGCACTACAACGGCATTCGCGTAGGGAAAATGCACGATGAGAAGGGCAATCACCAGGCTGATGAAGGAAGACTTCGTCGAGCCGCGCCCTCCATGCAGCCAATAGTGCGTGTGCCCATGCGCGAAGATGTCACCGAGCACGTCGTGAAAGGAGGGAATTACCGGGTCCGCAGCGTTAGTCGTTGTCATCGCCATCGCCCCCGGCAACGCGCACCTCAACGCCGAGCGTGATGTGCGGCGTGTCGTCGGCATCGGCTTCGGTCTTCCTCGTCGTCTGCGCGTACTCGTCGAGATACTTCCTTTGGAGCAGCCATGCGGCCGCCGTCCACTGCGGGTTCTTCTCGCGGGTGGCCGTAGCCATGATGGACTGCAGAAGCGTCTCCTTGTATTCGGCCTCCGCCTTTTTGATGCCCTCAACTAACGCAAGTTTCACCTTGGTGTCGGGGTCCTTGAGCCACTTGCATCAGGCCGTCTCGGAGATGTCCAGCCCCTGGCATATGTCGGCGTTGGTCATGCCGTGCGACTTCATCTCGATGGCCTGCTCGACCATCCTGTACGTGAGCTTGGGCTTTCACATGGGGCGATTTCTCCTTCTCGGCTTCTTGTTCAGGGGGGATCGTCCCACGCCGTCACAAACCTACAGGCGCTCTCGCTTGCCCTTGAGATTGTGCTTGCGCATCAGGCGGGAGTTCTTCTGTCGTAGCTGTGCCCAGCGGCGATGGAGCTCGTCGTACTCGGGCCCGCCGTCGCACCCTGAAGCCTCGGCCTCAAGAAGCTGGTTGAAAGCTTCCTCCTCGGCCACGTGCGTCTCCTCGGTGCAGCGTCTGCACATGCCGCTCTGCCGGTTGATGCGAACGCCCAGCGCGTGGCACTCGGGGCACTCGTCGAGGACCTTCAGCGACGCATGGATGCGACAAGCCTGCGCCTCGATGGCGTGAAGGGTGTGCTCCACGCCGTAGCGGTCGAGGATTGCGTCATGTACGGCCTGCACGCCCTTGTGCCCGAGCTCGCGGATCACGTCGTTCTGCCCGGTGGTCCATCCGCTCATGCAAACCACCAGTTCAGCGGCCTGCTGTGCAGAATGTACAGTTTCCCTCCGTTGTCCCTTAGAACGACTCCTCGCGTGAATGACGGAGAAGAAATGCACAAACCGCACGGCATCCTACGCATAGACGCCTCCGGCCAGCTTGCGGTTGGGCATCACGTTGCGCTTGGTGACACTCTTGACGGTGCAGCTGTCCACCATGATCTTGCGCTCGCGCAGCTCGCGGTAGAACGCCTGCTTTCCTTCTGCCTGGTAGCCCGAATCCTGGCACCAGTTGAGGATGCCAGACGGGCTCGCAGGCTCGGTCAGTCGGTCCTTCAGCCCCAGGTCGCGCTGGTCAGCGTCAAGGTGATTGTTGAACGGTATCGCGTGGATGCGGCCGGACTCGAACAGGGTCACGTCGTTCACTCGCGGCGCATTATTGGCTGTCATCACCAGTGTGAATTGCGGGTAGAACTGGATCTCGCTCTCGTGCAGGAAGCGGGCGGTTGTCATGTCACGGCCGGTCAGCTGCTTCAGGCGAGCCGCGTTGAACAGCATGTTCTTGGGCGGCTCCGAGGTCACCACGAAGCGCCTGCGGGAGAGGCGCGCCACGTCGCTCGACGGCCTAGATGTATCGTCGAACTTCTTCACCGCGAACGTCTCTGGATTGCATGCGCAGGCGTAGCCGTCGTCCTCGGGGTTCAGTATCTTCTGCACGATCTCGGCAGTCGTCGACTTGCCGCTGCGTGTCGGTCCCAACAGGATGAACATGCACTCGACGCTCGTATCGCAGGTGAGGGCAAGCCCAGGCACCACCTGGAGGAAGGCGATGGTCTCCTCGTCGCCCGTGAGCGACTGATCGATGAAGCGTTTCCACTCCTCGCAGGTAGCGTAAGGGTCGTAGCTGACGTTGGCTATCTTGCTCAGTAGGTCAGCTGCATCGTGCCCCTCCCTAAACTCGAGCGTTTCCAGGTCGAGCGTTCCGTTCCGCAGGTTGAGTAAGGTGGTCTTGGCATCGAAGCGCCACCGCTGCACGGTGACCTCGCATTTGGTGTCCTCGATGAGCTTCTTGCGCTCGTTGAGCTTGTTGTACTTATTGACGAAGGTGACGAACTGTTGGCGCATCTCCTCGGCGATGCTGGCCGACGTCTGCGCGTACACGATGAGGTCGTCCACGAACCGCTTGCACAGTCGGTTGATGCGCTGCGCGTCGCCGTCCTTCACCCAGTGCTTGTCATCCCAGTAGCGCCAGCCCCTCCCCTCGGGAACGAAACAGACCTTGCCGTAGAGCCACTTGGCGAAGGCGCGCGACCACTCCTTCTCGTTGCGGCCGCCGCTGTCCACGTGTTCGGGCGCCCCGTGCCCGTCAGTACGGCCCTTCTTCACGTAGAGCGATTCGACGAAGGCCAGCGTGTTGCCGTCGGCAGTTGCGATTGTCTCGGCGTCGAACGGGATGTTCCAGCGGTACTCGTTGCCGTTCTCGTGCACGCTCGGCGGGGCGACCACGTAGCCGCCGTTGGCGCGGATGTCGATGCTCTTCTCGGAGTTGGTCGTGTTCTTGCGCGGCTGTGTGCTGCGGTAGTAGAGGTGGGTGCCGTCACGCCCGGTTGTCGTCGAAAGTGTCGGAGGAAGGCTCTCTGTGGGCCAGCCGCGCTGCCGTTGTGGGCGGTTGCTCTTCGACCACCACGAGCGGATCTTGCCCGCATCGGTCGTAGCATCCTTGAAGCCGTGCTCTGTTGCAGGCGTCTTCGTGCGGGGATGCAGCGGGAATACCGCGAACCCGCATCCCACCGCCGCTAGGGCCTCGTCGAGCGTGTTTGTCTTGTCGCTAACCGCAGCCATGCAACCCCGCCTGGTTCCCGAATAGGCCACGCTTCAGGGCGCAATCACAACCGCCATGTGACGGCATGCTATCCTTCACTGCGTGGCCAGCAATGGCCTCACCTACGGCGTCCGCCGTGCCTCGTCCATGCCAATAGACCGGAACGGTGGGCGCTTTCCTTTGCGCAAACATCTACATTGCCTTGTCCAGCTGCAACGTCTCGATGATCTGGCGCTTGGGGAAGTAGGGGCAGCGCCCGACCTTCACGTGCGGAAGCTCTCCCTTCTCGACGAGCCGGTAGATTGTGCGCGAGGACGTGTTGAACACCTCGGCCATGCTGTCCACCGTCAACAGGTCGTTCTCGTACTTTGCCAGGGGCTTGGGCCATGCCGCCTGCGCCGGCGAAGAAGCCAGAGAACCCTTGGCAGGGTGGGTCGCCGACAACGCCATCTAGCCCACCTCCTCGAGTAGTTCGTCCGTCGTACCCTCCCAGCCGTGGCGACGGTAGACGCCTGCGATCTTCTCGAGCTGCGAATCATAGGGGATGAAGCGGCCCTCCTCAATCCATGTGAGCACGCCGGGTTGCATCTTCGCCTCGCGGGCGACCTGCGCGCGCCTGAGGTTCAGCGACTCGCGCACGCCCTTCGAGCGCACCGGTATCATGTCTCGCGTCATCTGCTCCTCCTCTTATATTGTTTCGCTAACTAGTTTTATTAAGGAAACCTTTGTGCTTGCCTTTGTACGTGCACCATGGTACCCTTGTGCAAAGATTCGGTACAAGAGCAAGTTACCGTTAATTTTTGAAAGGAGAGCAAATGGAGCCGATCATGACTCACGTCGCGCTCGGCGACCTGGGTGACCTTGTAGGGGTGTTCAGCGAGTTCTACGGCGAGCGCGCCCTGCTGAAGAACGAGCGCATGAGCGAGGAAAGCCCGTTCATCAGGTACGTTAACTCCAGAACCCTGCCGGAGCTCATGGTCGCCCTCGACGACCTCTACGAAGAATTTGGGATGACGGACTTCATCTCCGACCTGTTTCCCGGGAATCACAGGCCTGCCGGCACCAGCGGGGACCTCGCCGAGAAGGTATGCGAATGGTTCGGCGACGACAAACCCACGCGCACTACCCTGGAAAAGACGCGCGAGGCACTTGCCGTCTGGAGCATCGGCCGAGCGAAGCCGAAGTACACTCCAACAATCAACGGGAAACCTGGCAGCATGCTCTACCTGTTCACGCCACTCGAGGACATTATCAAGGCAAGGGAGGACCTCCGTCATGCGTCCCTGCTCATGGCATGGCTCCTAGGTAAAACGGACTTCCAAACTGCACACGGTCTGCCTGCCGGGGACAAGAAGGCCAAGCTGCGTCTCTTCGATGCCGACGAGCCTGTTTTCCTGCACGACTATTACGAGAAGCTCAAGAACAACACCGGCAACACCCTCTTGGGCTTCAACACCCATATGGCAATCGGCCAAATGCATCTCTACGCTCCAGAAAGCATCGAGAGTGCAGTGCGCTCGTATGTTGTTTCAACGTTCGGTTTGCTCATGTCGGATCAGCGCAAAATGATGAACGAGGGTGACCTAACCACCTACAATTACTCGCATACCATACTGTCGGCCGCTTGGTCCTACTTCGCTGACGGTCTCAGCAAGGATGAGGGTGCCGGTTCGATCAGCGTATGCAAACACTGCCACCGCTTTTTCGAGCAGCAGCGTAAGACTCGCCAGTTTTGCAGCGACTCATGCCGCGTCATGTACCTGCGTGCGCATTCCGAGGAGGAACCAGAGGAAGAGCCCTTTGAGAGCCAGGTCATGAAGTTCAGGAAGGCCATGCGTGAGCAACAAGCCGCCATCGCCCGATAGGGCGAAGCGATAGTCATAAAGAATCGCCTCGGATAAGCAGAGAGGAGGTAAACCAATGAGAAACGGAGACGGAAGCATAGCAGAGGTGCTGAAGCCCCACGGCCGCAGCTGCAACCCCAAGAGGTGGCGCATCACCATCGGCTACACGGTGGAGCAGACAGACGAGCCTGGCAACGTCCTGCTCGGCGAGAAAGGCAAGCCCGTCAAGAAGCGCGTCCGTGCGCAGAAGCGCACCGAGGGCACTAAGACCCAGGCCAGCATCCGCACCCTCGCCATCGATGCTATGACCGCGTCACATCTCGCGACGCGGAAGGGGCGCCAGGCGGCTGAGCTCGCCAAGATTGGCGTGGAGCAGACGGGCAAGATCCCGGTGTGCTGCTCTGACACGGGTAGCTGGTACCGCGTCGACACGTTCGAAAACTGGTGGTGGGCATGGCGCAAGGAGCACGGCTTCGACGGGATGAAGCTCCACGAGCTTCGTCCCGTCGAAGCCACACAGCTGCTCGCCAACGGCGTGGACGTGAAGACCGTGCAGACCCGCCTGGGCCATGCCAGCGCCAGCATCACGTTGGCTGGTATGTTCATGCCATCCCCGAGAAGGACCACGAGGCCGCAGACCTCCTGGGCAGCCTGCTCGCATCGAAGCTGACCGAGGACAGCACCGATGCGCCCACCAGCAAAATGCCGCCGAAACGCCTTCAGAGGGCGTGGAGACGAAGGATGAAAAAAATGTCTCCACTTTGTCTCCAGTAGGAGCAATCCGGGGCACAAAAGAAGCAGGCAAGCCGCCTGAAAAAACTAGCTGACCTGCTGTAACGTTTGGTCGCGGAGGCCGGATTTGAACCGACGGCCTCTGGGTTATGGCTGACTGCCCGGCGAGGTGGGCGGCCAGCCTGCAAGCTCAGTCGGTCTGCGTTTCGGTTTCGGCGGAATCATTCGCCTTGGAAGCCCCTGATGGCTCGCCCGCGTTTCCGGATGCGCCATCGGGGGCGTTTGCTTTCCGGGAGGAATCGCTGTTCGCGGGGTCTTCGCCGGAGGGCGCTTCGCTGGCGTAGACGAAGATGCTTTCAGCCGGGGCGATGCTGAGCGAACCGGATGCGGTGCCGCGCGCTGCGTCAGCCGCATCCTGCGCGGCATCTCCGTTGGCCCCTTGTCCGCAGAACAGCAGGGCAACCGAGGAGCTGCTCCTGACCCCGATGCGCTGCTTCAGCGTTTCGACGATGGAATCAGCAAGCTGCGCATGGATTTTGTCTTCGGAGGCGCTTTTTGCAGTTGGGAAAAGGCCCGTTGAGTTGTTTTCCGTCGGCTTGAGCCCGTGCACGCAGACGGCCACCACGAACTTCTCCTCGCCGTCATCCGACATGATCGTTTTCGTGGCGACGGTGTAGCCGGCGCCGTTGTCGCCGAGGACGGTTTCGGCATTGCCGAAGCCCAGCGTGGCGAAGACGTGCTCCATGAATGCGGAGGTCTGCTCGGCGTCCGTATCAGCGGCGAATTGGGCTTCGGCGGCGGCCGAGATGACCTTGCAGGCGAAGGCAAGCTGGTCGTTGCTCATTGAGGAATTCCCGAAGAACCATGCGTCGTCCCAGGTCATTTGGATGGAGACGGTCTCGGCTGCGTCCTCGCTGCCGCTTTCGCCCATGCCTTGCGCATCTGCGCCTTCGTCCTGCCCGCCGTTTTGGGCCGCGCCTTCGCCGTCATCCCCTTCGCCTTGTGCGCCGTCGGGATTCTGGTCCTGCCCGTCGGAGCTGGCGGGAACAGCGTATTCGATGTCGACCGTGAAACGTCCCGTCTGCCCGTCGCTGGCGAAGTACACGGGGGCGGTCATGCTTGCGATGTCGGATTTCGCCTGCAGCGCGCGGTCTGTCAGCACGATGCCGGCAATGCAGGCGATAATTGCCGCCGCAATGATGCAGCCGACAAGCACGGCTTTGTAACGCGTGCGTCCCTGCGGCGCATCCTGCGTCCGGGCGTTTGCGGATTCCGTTGCAGCGTCGCAGTGCGCGTCGGTGCGCTGGGGCGTTGTTTCGGGAGTGTTGGGCATGCTCATCCTCTCGGCGACGGCGCGTAGTCCATGCCGTCGAAGTAGTCGCGGAATTCAACGGAGTGCCGGCTGTCCGGACAGACGAACGCATGGGCGGCCAAAAAGTAGCGGTCCGTCATGCTTGCCAGGTAGTCGGTGACCAGCTGATCGGGGTCTTCGTCCCTGTAGGACCCTTCGGCTTCGTAGATGCGGTGCGTGCGCTCGATGCGCTCGATGTGGTGTCTGAAGATGGGCGAGGACTCGTTACCTGCAACCACATCCGCTCGCAGCGCCTCGTAGAGCTCTTCGAACATGGGCGCAATCTCATCATCGTAGACCTGCGCCTGCGCGTCGGTCAGGTAGATGCGCTCGAAATTCTCTGCCTTCGCCTTCTTCAGGCTGCGAAACGATTCCTCGCTCATCTCGATGCGGTCTTTGCCGTAGCTGCTTTGGACTATGTCCACCGTCAGGTTGTTGACTATCTCCGCGTTCTGGATGCCGAGGTTTCCTGCGGAAAAATCGCTGTCGTCGGCGATGGAGTGCGTGTTGAGGGCGTCTTGGCGGTCTTTTCCCACGTAGGCAATCATGTCGCTGATGCGCACCACGCAGCCTTCGAGCGTGGACGGCCGCAGCTTGCCGATGGCGGCGCTGTCTGCATAGCACGCTTCCACCGTCTCGTCGAAGGCGGCGAAGTCATGCGTATCGCCCAGGCGGAAGACGCGCTGGCTCGCTTCGCCGTTGTGGCACAGCACGCCGTCGAGGGTTTGCAGGCTGACGTTGCGCGCGTAGAGCACATCCAGCACGCGGACGCTGTGCACGTTGTGGTTGAAGCTTCGTCCCGTGTGGTTGCGGTACAGGCCGTCAAGGATCTTTTCGCCCGCATGGCCGAAAGGCGTATGGCCCAGGTCGTGGCCGAGCGCTATGGCTTCCGTCAGGTCCTCGTTGAGTCCAAGCAACCGTGCGATGGTGCGGGCGGTGCGCGCCACAAGCTGTACGTGCAATCCGCGGTGACTGATGTCGTCGTTGCGCACGAAGCTGAACACCTGCGTCTTGCCGGTGTAGCGGTTATAGGCGGGCAGGTGCAGGATCTTGTCTATATCGCGGCCGAAGGCCGGGCGGTGGAGCCGCTTGGACATGTCGCGCGCAGGATTGCGCCGAATCGCTTCGGAATCATCTGTTCTATAGGGGCTTTTCACGCCCGCAGCCAGGTCATGGGCAAGTTGTTCGCGGAAATCCGGGTCGAAATTCCTGTAGGCCATGGTCATCCTTTGCTGATGTGCTGTAATTTGCATCCGTTCGGTTCGCCGCCATTATACTTGACGCCAGCGCCGAACCGCGCCTTGCCGCAGAATAGAGGCGGCCGTGCACGGAATCGGCTGAAGCCCGCCATCGAACGGACTCAAATGAATCACGGAATAAACCGACCCGCAGCTCTGCGGTCCGCGTTGCGGACCACGAGCAGGAACGCTGCCGTTAGGAGCATCCAATGAGCGATACCGACGTTACTGCCGCCGCATCCGCAGACGGCACCGGCAAAACCATCCTGGTCACAGGCGGTGCCGGTTTCATAGGCAGCCATACCTGTGTGGAGCTGCTAGAGGCCGGCTATTCGGTTGTGGTGGTCGATGACCTGTCCAACTCCAGCGAGGTGGCCATCGAGCGCGTCCGGGCAATCGTCGCCGACACTGCCGAGCGCGGCCTTGCGCCCGTTGGGGCTCAGGACCGCCTCGACTTCGTCAAGTTGAACATCCTGGACCGCGCGGCGCTCGACCGGGTTTTCGACGAGCACAGCATTGATGCGGTCATCCATTTCGCCGGCTTCAAGGCTGTCGGCGAAAGCGTGGCCAAGCCTCTCGAGTACTACCACAACAATCTGACCGGGACCTTCGTCTTGTGCGAAGCCATGCGCGCGCACGGGTGCAAGTCCCTGGTGTTCTCCAGTTCCGCCACGGTCTACGGTGAGCCCGACGGCGTGCCCTTGACGGAGAGCGCTCCTAAAAAGCCCGCCACCAACCCCTACGGCTGGACGAAGTGGATGATCGAGCAGATTCTGACCGATCTGCACGTTGCCGATCCCGAGTGGGATATCGTGCTGTTGCGCTACTTCAATCCCATCGGCGCCCATGAGAGCGGGATGATCGGCGAAGACCCCAAGGGCATCCCCAACAATCTGGTTCCCTATGTGGCTCAGGTTGCGGTGGGCAAGCTTGAGGCTGTCGGCGTGTTCGGCGATGACTATCCCACTCCTGACGGAACCGGTGTGCGCGATTACATCCATGTCGTGGACTTGGCGCGAGGCCACGTTGCCGCCCTGAACTGGATGGACGGCCGTACGGGCGTGGAGACCGTGAACCTGGGCACCGGCGTTGGTTCAAGCGTGCTTGACGTGATCCACGCGTTTGAGGGCGCATGCGGCCACGAGATCCCCTACGTTGTCAAACCGCGCCGTGCGGGCGATATCGCCACCAACTACGCCGATCCTGCGAAGGCCTATGAGCTGTTCGGGTGGAAGGCGGAATACGATCTGGACCGCATGTGCGCCGATAGCTGGCGCTGGCAGTCCCGCAATCCGGACGGATACGTGAGCTAGCTCCAGCCCTTCGCCGGCCGCTGGTCGGCAATAGAGAGCAAATCGCAAAACCCCAGGTCAGCAAGATGCGCTGCCTGGGGTTTTCAACGTGCGCCTTTCGTGGGCGTCAAAAGACCCGCCCGCTGGCGTACGGGCGCGGGCTTTGGGGTGCTCGGGGATTTCAGGGACGTGCGCCTTTCGTTTCGGCTGGGGTCCTTCGCCTCCGTTCAGGAAATCACCCAAAGTAACATCTAAGTAACATGCGCGATATAGTGTGAATAAAGTTGACAATACTCGACTTAGATTTTATATTTGCCAACGTGCAATAGGTAACAACAGTCGGCGGTGCGCGAGGAAACGCAGCGCCGCCAGCGCCCCCGCAAGGGGCCGCGCAACAGAAAGGGCTGATACATATGGGAAAGATTTTGGGCATCGACTTGGGCACCACCAATTCCGCGATGGCTGTCATGGAGGGCAATGAGCCCACCATTCTGGTCAACGCCGAGGGTGACCGCACCACGCCTTCCGTTGAAGGCTTCCGCAAGGACGGCGAACGCGTCGTCGGCAAGGCAGCGAAGAACCAGGCTGTCACCAACCCTGAGAACACCGTTTCTTCCGTCAAGCGCTTCATCGGCCGCAACTTCGCCGAGACCAGCGAGGAGCAGAAGACCGTGGCCTACAAGGTTCGCGGTGGCGCCGGCGGTCGTGCCGTCATCGATATCGATGGCAAGGACTACACCCCCGAAGAAATCTCCGCAATGGTCCTGCAGAAGCTGAAGACGGACGCTGAAAAGCAGGTGGGCGCTCCCATCACCGAAGCCGTCATCACCGTGCCTGCATACTTCAATGACGCTCAGCGTCAGGCAACCAAGGACGCAGGCAAGATCGCCGGTCTGGAAGTGAAGCGTATCATCAACGAGCCTACGGCTGCGGCATTGGCCTACGGCTTGGATAAGATTGACAAGGACCAGAAGATCCTCGTCTTCGACCTGGGCGGCGGCACCTTTGACGTGTCCATCCTGGAGCTCGGCGACGGCGTCTTCGAGGTTCTGTCCACCGCGGGCGACAACCACCTGGGCGGCGACGACTGGGACCAGCGCGTCATCGATTGGCTGGCTGAAAAGTTCCAGAAGGACAACGGCATTGACCTCAAGGGTGACAAGATGGCCCTGCAGCGCCTGAAGGAGGCTGCTGAAAAGGCGAAGATGGAGCTGTCCAGCACCACGCAGGCCAACATCAACCTGCCCTTCATCACCGCAGACGCCACCGGCCCCAAGCATCTGGACTACACGCTGACCCGCGCAGAGTTCGAGCGCATCACCAAGGACCTGCTCGACCGCTGCAAGCAGCCTGTTGAGCGCGCCCTCAAGGACGCCGGCCTGCGCACGGGCGACGTCGATGAGGTCATCCTGGTCGGCGGCTCCACCCGTATGCCCGCCGTGCAGGATCTGGTGAAGTCCATGACCGGCAAGCAGCCCAATATGTCCGTGAACCCCGACGAGGTTGTGGCCATCGGTGCAGCTGTTCAGGGCGGCGTGCTTTCCGGTGATGTCTCCGGCATCTTGCTGCTGGACGTCACCCCGCTGTCCCTGGGCGTTGAGACCATGGGCGGCGTCATGACGAAGATGATCGAGCGCAACACCACCATCCCCACCCGCAAGACTGAAATCTACTCCACGGCCGCTGACAACCAGACATCCGTTGAGGTTCACGTCCTGCAGGGCGAGCGCCAGATGGCCGCAGACAACAAGACCCTGGGCAAGTTCCAGCTCTCCGGCATCCCCGCTGCCCGCCGTGGTGTTCCCCAGATCGAGGTTACGTTCGACATCGACGCCAACGGCATCGTGAACGTGTCCGCAAAGGACCTGGGCACCGGCAAACAGCAGCAGATCACCATCAGCGGCTCCACCGCACTCTCTGATGATGAAGTGGATCGCATGGTGCGTGACGCTGAAAACCATGCGGAGGAAGACGCTCGCCGCAAGGAAGAGGTTGAGACCCGCAACAACTGCGACTCCCTGGTGAACGCCACCGAGCAGACGCTTGCCGAACTGGGCGACAAGGTTCCCGCTGACAAGAAGGCAGATGCTGAAGCCGCCATCGCCGAGGCCAAGTCCGCTTTGGAAGGCACCGATGTTGAGGCCATCCGCGCTGCTTCCGAAAAGCTGCAGCAGGCAGGCTACAAGCTGGCCGAGATTGCGTACAGCACGGCGCAGCCCGACGCCGCCGCTGCGGGTGCAGCCGCTGCACCTCAGAATGACGGCCCCATCGAGGCTGACTACGAGGTTGTCGACGATAAGAACGAAGGGAAGTAACCATGACTGCGGACGACAAAGAGAGGGTCGCCCCTAAGGTCCGGGAGATTGCCATCGAAGACGCTGATGAGACGAAGGACGGGGCCGTGTGCGGCTCCGTCCCCGAAGATGCGGCGGCAGACGCTGCAGCCCAGGATGCGCAGGAGCGTGTTGTGGCGGAAGCCGAAGCCGTTGTGGCAGAGGCTGAGCAGGCCGCCGATTCCCAGCCGGCTGAGCAAGATGAGCTGGCAATGGCCAAGGCCGAAGCGGCCGCCATGCGCGACAAGTACCTTCGCCTGCAGGCCGAGTGGGATAACTTCCGCAAGCGCACAGCTGAACAGGCAGAGGATACGCGGCGCCGCGCAACCGAGCGCCTGATGGGCGACGTGCTCCCGGTGCTTGATGACTTCGAGCGTGCGGTGGCGCATGCCGAAGCCAATGGCGAAGCGGGCCTGCTTGATGGTGTCAAAGCCATCAGCAGCAAGCTGTCGGGGGTGCTTGGCAAACATGGGCTTGAGGCAATCGATCCTGCCGGGGAGGCATTCGATGCGCTTGAGCACCAGGCCGTCGGCCAGGTGGACGATCCGTCGGTGTTCGACGAGACCGTCGCGCAGGTCTACCAGAAGGGTTACAGGCTGGGAAGCAAGGTGATCCGACCTGCGATGGTGACCATTTCGACGGGCGGCCCGAAGCGGCCTTCGGAAACCGAAGAAGAGACGAAGTAGTATCGGGCGGGCTTGCAGTTGTGTGGGCCCGCTTGCTTTAGAAGGGAGGTGGCGTTGTCATGGCTCAGACCACGCCTGACTATTACAAAACGCTCGGCGTTTCCCGCAACGCCACGGAGGACGAGATAAAAAAGGCGTACCGCAAGCTTGCGCGTACCCATCATCCCGATGCGGGCGGCGATGAGGCGAAGTTCAAGGAGATCAACGAAGCCTACGAGGTGCTTTCGGACAAGAAGAAGCGCCAGCTCTACGACCAGTACGGAACAGCCGATGCGCAACGCATCCCCTACGGATGGGGCGGGGCGGCAGGCGGCCAGAACCCGTTTGCGGGCGCTGGCAGCTGGGCGGATATCCTTGAGAGCATCCGCCGTGGTGAAGGTGCCTTCGGCACGAATTGGGACATCGGCGATATCTTCGGCGGAATGGGCGGAGCCCCGTATGGTGCGCCGAGGGGCCCGCGTCCCGTGAACGGCCGCGATATGAACGTGACGTTGACGGTGACGTTCGAGGAGGCGTTCAACGGTTGCACCAAGAAGGTCTCGGTCAAAACGCCTGCAGGCACTGAAACGCTTGACGTGAAGGTCCCTGCCGGTGCCGTCGATGGCGGCCGCGTCCGCTTCCGCGGCAAAGGCGAAGCAGGCTCGAACGGAGGCGCCTCCGGCGATCTTCTGGTGACGACGCGCATTGCGGAGCATCCCATCTACTCGCGCGATGGGGCGGATGTCCACATGACGGTTCCTGTGACCGTGGCGGAAGCGGCGCTCGGTGCCGCCGTGGTAGTGCCCGTTCCCGAGGGCGGCAAGGTTCGCCTCAAGGTTCCCGCAGGAACCCAAGATGGGGCGAAGCTCACCTTGCGTGGCAAGGGTGCGCCCCGCGTGAAGGGCGAGGGACGCGGAGACCTGCTGGTCACGCTGCATGTAGCGGTTCCCGTATCCATGACACCCCAGCAGGAGCAGGCCATGATAGATTTCCAGGCCGCCACCGAGCTGGCTGGCGAAAACGTACGTGCATCGCTGGAAGGATAGCAAGATGGACGATAAGAAACGACCGGTGTATATGATCAGCGTCGCCGCTCAGCTTGCTGGCGTGCATCCCCAGACCCTTCGCATCTATGAGCAGAAAGGCCTGGTCACGCCCCAGCGAACAAGTGGAAACACCCGCATGTACTCGCAGGCGGACATCGAACGGCTTGAGCTGATCAACGAGCTGACCGGCGAGGGCATCAACCTCGCGGGCGTCATCCGCATCCTGGACCTCAAGGGCCGTCTGGATGAGAGGGACGAAGAGATAGACAGCCTGCACAAGAAGGTGCGCAGGCTTGCAGACCGCGTGCATGAGCTTGAGACGCGCGCGAACGTCACGGCGCTCATGTTGCCCGAAGGCAGCATGATCCACCGGTTGGGCGAATAGCGATCAGGCGTGCGCCTAGAGCGTTTCGCCTGATGAAAACCGCAGCGGCGAAGCCGTTGCCGGAATGAACGGAAGGAGACGATAGATATGCGTTTGGATAAACTTGCAATAACTGCGCAGGAGGCGTTCCAGAATGCCATGAGCGTTGCCGGCGATGCCGAAACGGCGTCGGTCGACAGCATCCACCTGCTCAAGGCGCTGCTCGATACGGGCGAAAACAATCTGTCCGCCATCATCAAGCGCGTCGGTGCGGACCCCGTCCAGTTGAAATCCCAGGTGGACAAGGCCATCGAGAACGGCCCGAAGGTCACCGGGGGAGTGATGGGCATGCCCATGCCCACGCAAAACCTCATGAAGGTGATCGATGGCGCCGTGAAGGCGGCCGAAAAGATGGGCGACAGCTACGCGACAAGCGAGCACCTGCTCATTGCCCTGACCGAGGATAACGGCCAGGCCGGCAAGATCTTGAACATGGCGGGCGTCACCCGCAAGACGGTCGAAGAGGCCTACGACAACCTGCGCGGTTCAACCCGCGTCACCGATCAGGCCAGCAAGCCCGAACTCGACGCGCTCAACACCTATGGGCAGAACCTGACCCAGCGCGCCCGCGAAGGAAAGCTTGACCCGGTCATCGGCCGCAGCGATGAGATTCGCCGCACCATCCAGGTCCTGTCTCGCCGCACGAAGAACAATCCGTGCCTGATCGGCGAGCCCGGCACCGGCAAAACGGCTATCGTCGAGGGCTTGGCCCAGCGCATTGTCGCAGGCGACGTGCCCAACAGCCTCAAAGACCGCGACATCATCGCGCTTGATTTGGGTGCCATGATGGCCGGCGCGAAGTACCGCGGCGAATTCGAGGACCGCTTGAAGGCTGTGCTGCGGGAAGTGAAGGAGAGCAACGGCCAGATCATCTTGTTCATCGATGAGCTGCATACCATCGTCGGTGCAGGCGCGTCGGGCGATAGCTCGCTGGATGCCGGCAATATGCTCAAGCCCGCACTTGCCCGTGGGGAGCTGCACGCCATCGGCGCCACCACTCTTGACGAGTACCGCAAGTACATCGAGAAGGATGCCGCTTTGGAGCGCCGCTTCCAGACGGTTCTGGTGGGCGAACCCACGGTGGAGGACACCATCGCCATTTTGCGTGGCCTGAAGGAGAAGTATGAGATCCACCATGGCGTGCGCATCACGGATGGAGCCATCGTGGCCGCCGCTGAGCTCTCGAATCGCTACATCTCCGACCGCTTCCTGCCCGACAAGGCCATTGACCTGATGGACGAGGCGGCAAGCCGCCTGCGCATCGAGATTGACTCCATGCCCCAGGAGATCGACGCCGCTGACCGCAAGTTCACCCAGATGCAGATTGAAGAGCAGGCCCTCATGAAGGAGGAAGACCCTGCCAGCAAAGAGCGCCTGGAAGAGCTTCGCCGTACCATGGCCGTTGCCAAGGAAGACCTTGATCGCCGTAAGGCCGAATGGCAGAACGAGAAAGACGTCATCGAAAGCGTGCAGTCCATCAAAGTCGAGCTTGAAGCCGCTCAGCTTGAGGAGGAGCAGGCAACCCGTGCGGGCGATCTGTCCCGCGCGTCCGAGTTGCGTTACGCCCGCATCCCTGAGCTGCAGCGCAAGCTTGCCGAGGCGGAACAGGCTGTGAACGACAAGCAGGCAGATGGCGCCATCCTCAAGGAGGAGGTCTCCGAAGAGGAGATTGCCGAAGTGGTGAGCGCATGGACCGGCATCCCCGTGTCCAAGATGATGCAGGGCGAGATGGCAAAGCTCGTTGACCTTGAGGCGAAGCTTCATGAGCGCGTCATCGGTCAGGATGAGGCTGTGCATGCGGTAGCTGGCGCAATCCGCCGCAACCGTGCGGGCCTTTCCGATCCCGACCGTCCCATCGGAAGCTTCCTGTTCCTGGGTCCCACGGGAGTGGGCAAGACGGAGCTTGCCAAGGCTTTGGCGGAGTATCTCTTCGATAGCGAGCGTGCCATGGTGCGCATCGACATGTCGGAGTACATGGAGAAATTCAGCGTGCAGCGCCTGATAGGAGCCCCTCCGGGATATGTCGGCTATGACGAGGGCGGCCAGCTCACCGAGGCGGTGCGCCGCAAGCCCTACAGTGTGATTCTGCTCGATGAGATCGAGAAGGCGCATCCGGATGTCTTCAACATCCTGCTTCAGGTTCTCGATGACGGCCGTCTGACTGACGGTCAGGGCCGCGTGGTCAGCTTCAAGAACGCCATCATCATCATGACCAGCAATGTCGGCAGCCAGTACATCCGCGATTACGGCAGCCAGGAGCAGCAGGAGGAGAAGCTGCGCGAGGAGCAGCCTCAGCCCCAGCAGCAAGGTCAGTCCATGGGCCAGCTCATGGAGGACATGATGACGGGTGATATCACGAAGGCGGCAAAGCGCCTTGCCGAGCTGCAGAACCAGGTCAACGAAGCCCTGCGGGCAACGTTCCGTCCTGAGTTCCTGAACCGCATCGATGACATCATCACGTTCAAGGCTCTGACCTTGGCCGATATGGAGCCCATCGTTGAGCTTCAGCTCTCCGAGGTGCGCGAGCGTCTGGCCGAGCGCCGCATTGAGCTTGTGGTCAAACCCGCCGCCATGGAACAGCTTGCCCTTGACGGCTTCGATCCGGTCTACGGTGCGCGTCCTCTGCGTCGCCTGATCCAACGTGAGATCGTGGACCGTGTGGCCAACGAGATGATTGCCGGACATGTCCTTGAAGGCAGCAAGGTCACCATCGACCTGGACATCATGGACGGCTATTCGTGCACTGTGGCGTAAGCCTCGAAAGCGCGTGAGGGATATGGCGAAAGGCTGCGGTGTACGCCGCAGCCTTTTTCGTTCAAGCGCCAATCAAGTATGATGGAGCGGAAACCCCGAACGAAAGGCCCGCAATGCGCACCATATACGAGTCCGAATCAACTCCCAGAGTGGACGGCTTTTTCATGCCCGCCGAATTCGCCCCGCAAGATCGCGTGTGGATGGGTTGGCCCCATCGCACCGACACGTGGGCGCATGGCGCCAAGCCCGCGCAGCGCCAGTACGCAGCAATAGCCCGGGCCATAGCCGAGTTCACCCCCGTGACCGTTTGCGCAAACCAGGCGGATTACGCCAACTGCAAGGCAGCCTTCGAGCAGGATGAAAACGTCACGGTCATTGAGATGACCACCGATGATGCATGGTTCCGCGATACGGGCGCCACGTTCGTCGTGAACGGCAAGGGCGAAAAACGCGCTTGTCACTGGCACTTCAACGCGTACGGCGGATTCATCGATGGGCTCTATGCGCCGTGGGATAAAGATGAGCAGATCGCTCTCAAGATGGCCGAGCTTGCCGGGTGCCGCCGTTATCGTCCCGATGCCATGATCCTCGAGGGCGGCTCCATCACCGTGGATGGCGAAGGGACCGCGGTAGTGACCGATCAGTGCCTGCTTTCTCCGGGTCGTACGTGTTCGGCGTTGTTTGAGTTCGAGGCCGATGACGATTCCGCTTGGCCCCAGGCCATAAGGCGCTTCGAGCCGTGGAGCGAAGAGCTTCGCGCCTATATGACCGAACATCTCAAGGACTATCTGGGTGTCGAAAAGGTCATTTGGGTCAGGGAGGGCATCGACCCTGAGGAGACCAACGGCCACATCGATGATGTCGCGACGTTCGTCGCTCCTGGTGTTATGGCCTGCATCTGGACCGACGATCCTGAGTACCCGTTCTACGAGCAGTGCCGCGCCGCCTACGAGACCCTTTCGGGCGCGGTTGATGCCAAAGGCCGTGCGCTCAAGGTGTACAAGCTGCCCATGCCGGCAAGCCCGCTGTTCATGGATCAGGCGTCCTGCGATTCAATCGACGCCGACGAGAATGCCGAGCCCCGCGTCGCTGACGAGCCGTTGATTGCGTCCTACATGAATTACCTCGTGACCAACCACGGTGTCATTGTTCCGCAGTATGGGGATGAAAACGACGCCCTGGCTGTTGCGACTCTTCAGGCCATCTATGACGAAGAGTGGGGCGAAGGTGTCTACACGTGTGTGGGAGTGCGGTCTGACCAGGTTGTTTACGGCGGCGGCAACATCCACTGCATCACGCAGCAGGAGCCGTCGGCCTAAGCTCGAACGCGAGCTGGCTGGGCTTCCGGCTCAGCCCGCCGGTTGCCATTTCGGACATTCGCGCGAGTTTTGACCACTTTTGGTCAAAGTCGCGAGTTTTCGGTACTTTGGCGGCGGGTCTGGGCACGGCCGGAATTCGTGACCTGGGGAAACGTTGCCGCATGGATGCCGAGAGGCGTCAGATGGTCAAAATCACGAGTTTTCGGTACCGAAAACTCTCGGTTTTGACCACAAGGTAGCTTTTGGCTGCGCGCGCCCATCCGTCGCGAGGGCGGTGGGCGTCGCAAGGCCGTGAGGGTCGCGGGTGGCGGGAACCGTGGGTGGCAGGCGGCGGGCGTCGCAAGGCCGAGAGGGTGGCGGGAACCGTGGGTCGCGGGGCGGCGGTCGCGGGTGGCGGGAACCGTGGGTCGCGAAACTGAATAATGTGGAGAAACCGTGTGCAGGCGCTCATCTTCGGCGCCTGCTTCGTTATCTGGGGCGAAAGGAGGTGACGCGGGTGGCGTTTGGGGTAAGCAAGCTCACGCACGCGGACGTGCAGCGTGTGGTTGAGGCGCACTACGACGACGTGTATGCGTATTGTCGGCGCCATTTGCCCACATCGGAGGAGGCGCAAGATGTCACCCAGGAGGTCTTCCTGCGCTTCGTTCGCTCGGCTGACCGTTACCGTGATGCCGGCAAGCCCCTTGCGTACCTGCTCACAATCGCGCGGAATGCATGCATCGACGCGGCTCGTGCACGGTCGCGGCAGTTCGCGCCATTGCCTGACGATGACGTCTTGAGCGCCGAAAGCCTGTCCATCTACCCAGGCGAGGCCTGCGGAGCTGACGAGCTTGATGGTCGGGAAGCGCTGAGGCGTGCGCTCGCGACACTTCCTTTGGACGCGCAGGAGTTGCTCGAACTCAGGTATGACCAGGAACTCAGCTATGCGGAGATCGCGCGTGTGCTGGGAATCAGCCGGTTTTCGGTGAAGCGACGGATGGATGCAGCGCTTGCCGAACTCGGGCGGAAGATGGAGGCAGGAAGAGGGGAGAGGCCATGAGAGGTTTTCATCGTACCGCGATTGAACGGGATCTTGGCGCCCTGTATCGCTCGGACCGCGCTGGGCAAAAGGCGCCGCAGGGTGCCCTCGATGCGTGCTCGGCTGTCTGCGCGGATGCGTGCGAAGCGCAGGCCCGCACCGAGCGGTCCGCGAAGGCTTCGCGCCTGCGGGCCATGGCGTTCATGGGTTCCCAGGTAAGGAACGTGCGCGTTGGGACCTGGGTTGCATTCGGCCTCGTTGCCCTGCTTGCCGCAGCAGGGTGCGCGGTGGGCGAAGGTATGGCTGCCGTACCTCAGACGCTCTCCGCTGCGGGCGCGCTGCTCTCACTCGTTTGCCTGGCGGACGTCACGCGTGCGAAGTCCTTCGGCATGGCCGAGCTGGAAGGGGCATGCGCATTCAATGCGGTATCGGTCGTGCTTGCAAGGCTGCTGCTGATGGGCGGTACAAGCGTCCTTGTCTTGGTTGTCGCGGCCTTGGCTTCGGGCATGCAGGGTGCAGGCATCGTGCAGGCGCTGATGTGGATGGGCGCACCGTATCTGGTGTCGTGCGCCGGAGGCCTTATGTGCGCCAGGCGCGTTCAAAGCCCGGATGCGCGGTCTGCCGCAATAGCCTGGGCTTCGGGCGTGGTGGCAATTGCGGCAACGCTGTATTTCGTGGCGCCTTCGGCCTATGCGCCGATGGCGGCCGGGGTGTGGGGCCTTGCCTGGGCAGGTGCCTGCGCCTGGTGCATTGCCGAAGTGCGAGCTTGGATTTCGGCAAGCGCCGACTGCTTCGTCCTTGAGCCGCGCGTTCAGCGCATCTAGGTGCGGACTCCAAGGATGGCGATGTTTCGAGAAGATGACGAAGGGAGGCCGAAATGGAATTGGAATTCGATCGGCTGACGAGGCAATACGGTTCAAAGATTGCCGTTGACCGCGTGAGCACGCGTTTGCGCCCCGGCGTATACGGGTTGTTGGGTGCGAACGGGGCTGGAAAGACCACCCTCATGCGCATGGTGTGCGGCATTTTGCGTCCGACTTCCGGTGAGGTGCGTTTGGACGGGCGCTCGATAGCGGATTTGGGGGATAGGTATCGGGCTCGGCTCGGATACCTGCCGCAGGATTTCGGCTACTACCCCGAGTTCACGGCGCTGGACTTCATGGAGTACATGGCGGCCCTCAAGGGCATCGATGCGCATGATGCGCGCACCCGCTCGTTGGAGCTGCTGGAACGCGTGGGGCTTGCGGGCGAAGAGCGTCGGCGCATCCGCACGTTTTCTGGCGGAATGAAGCAGCGACTCGGCATAGCGCAGGCGGTGCTCAACGACCCGGCGGTGCTCGTGCTCGATGAGCCTACCGCTGGTCTTGATCCCAAAGAGCGAGTGCGATTCCGCAATCTGATCGCGGGTTTCGCCACGGATAAGGTGGTGCTGCTCTCCACTCATATCGTGTCGGATGTGGAATACATCGCCGACAGCATTCTCATGATGCGCGCAGGTTCCATCATCATGCAGGGAGCTCCCGCCGAAGTGGTGCGCAGCATCGAAGGGAAGGTATGGGAGGCCCGCGTCCCTGCGCTTGAGGTCGAAGCGCTTGCAGCGCGTTTCCCGGTGGTGAACGTCCATTATGCGTCCGACGGCGCGGCTTTGGTCCGATTCCTTTCGGAGGCTGCGCCCGCGTTGGAGCTTGCCGCCGCACCTGCGGCGCCGACGCTCGAGGATCTGTACCTGCACGTGTTCAACGAAAGCGGCGACGCGATTTCGCAGGCCCCTTCGCCAGAGGCCGAAACGTCCCGCCTTCGCGCTTTGCGACGCGGCAATGTCCGCAAAGGGGGTGGTCTTGATGGTTAGCCTGATCAAGTTCGAACTCAAGAAGATGCTGTCCCGCCGCATTGCGGTGGTGGTGAACGTTGGCGTGATCGTCGTGCTCGCGCTGGTCATGTGCCTCAACGTGGTCCAGACCAAGACCGAAGGCAACATCGGGCAGATCCTATCCGGTCCGGAGGCCATTGCCCACCGTTGCGAAGTGGCCCAAGCGCATGCGGGCGAGCTGACACCTGAGCGTATAGCGGCGGATATCGCCCATTACCAGGAGATGGCCTACGAAAAGCTTGATCCCGTGGAGTTGGCGGAGATGTCCGATGCGGCCGCATACGAGGCGGCTGCCGAAGCGTACGATGAAGAAACGCGCCAGGAGCTCTACGACCCCTACTACAATACCATCCTCAAGCCATGGGCCATCAGCGGACAGGAGCCTTATCAGTACGCCTCCCGCGTGACGCCCGAGATGGCTCTGGATTTCTACGGCGCCCTTGCCGGAAGCCTGCAGACCAGGCTCGATGAAGGCATGCAAGGTGCATGGGTCTACTCCGAAGCCGAGCGGGCCTTCTGGACCGAAAAGGAAGCGAATGTCTCGGAGCCGCTATCGTATGGCTGGGCGGGCGGCTGGGATAACATCCTCGATTGCGCCGCTTTCCTGGTACTGGTCATCTTCGCCATATGCGTTACCGTCACCCCTCTGTTCGCGTCTGAGTATCGAGAAGGCACGGACGCCGTGCTGCTCTCGTCACGCAACGGACGGGGCAGGCTTGTTGCGGCCAAGCTGATCGCGGCCGTTGCGTATGCCACGGTGCTCTTTGCGCTTGGAGCGCTCATCATCTGCGGAATGTCGCTGGCATTCTACGGAGCCGGGGGTGCGGACCTTCCCATCCAGAACTATGCCCTTGCGTCGCCTTACTCGTTGACGATGATTCAAGCGACAATGCTGTTCCTGGGCTTGTTCTACATGGTTGCGCTGGGCATGCTTGCGCTGACTTTGGCGCTGTCGGCATGTCTTAAGTCCACGCTTGCCATCGTCGTGACGGATGTCATCGTGCTGTTCGTGAGCGGCATGCTCCCATCGGGTGGAATCGGCGTCTTGCAGCACATATTCACGCTGTTCCCCATGGGGCTTCAGTCTCCGTTCGACATGTTCGTATCCATGTTCTCGTACCCGCTGGGGCCGGTGGTGTTCGATCTGGCCGGTATGGTTGTGCTGGTGTACGGCGCGGTGTTGGCGGCGGGCATCCCTGTTGCCTGGCGCGCATGGACCCGTCACCAGGTGGCATGAGGCGAATCCTGCCAAGGGCGGGCCGTCAGAACAGCGACAGCTGCCCGGATTCAGGGGCGGCGGGATAGACGGGCTCGGCACGCAGGGTCAGTCCGATAGCTTCCGGCGCGGCGGAGTGCGACTCGAACAGCCAACGTCGCGCCGCGGCGGGCGAAAGCACGACGGGCATGCGGTCATGCACGGGAGAAACCACGTCATCGGGTTCGCGGGTCAAGATGGAGAAGCGATCGCCCTTCCAGATGCCCGCAAGCAGCAGTGCAAATCCGCACTCGTCGGTGAAGCGGTAGACCTGCTTGACCCTGCGTCCGCTATCGGCAAGGCCCATTGCGTTGCGGTGCGGTTCGAAGAAAGCGCCAGCGGGCACGATGCAACGGCGAGACGCGAACGAATCCCGCCACATCGAAGACGTGGCGGCAGTTTCGATCCGCGTGTTGAAAATGGGGCCGCGTGTGGCCCGCTGGCCGCCGCCGAGGTTTTCGCGCGCGGCGAAACCCCAGGTCATCGCACATACGGAAAGCCTTGCCCACGGAATGGCGCACTCAATTGCCATGTGGCCCCCGTCGTCAGCCATCACGACTGCCGCCTGTGATCCGGGAAAAGCGTCGGAGCGCGGCGCGACGGCGGGCCAATCGGGCTGGATGTTGAACGGAATCGAGGCTTCTATGGCGCGCGCAACCTGGTTCGTCTCGTCCCAGGAAAGCATGGTGAAACGACCGCACATGGCGCAACCGGGTCAGGCAACGGGGGTCCATACGCGCACGAGCGTGTGCCGGACCTCGGTTGTGGTGGTGACGTACTGGCCGTCTTCCTGCGTGCCGGTCTCTTCGTCCCAGGTTCCTTCCTGGTAGGTGGTCGTGCTGGTGGACGTGTCAATGTTGCTATACGTGACCACGTTGTCGAAGGACCCGCTGGTGGCAAGGTAATCGCCGTAGTCGTCGCAGCCGTCGGGGGCGCCCAGCGAAAACGCCTGCCTGCCTTCCGCATCCACGCCCGAAACGGAACGCGAGGACTTCACCATGAACCAGCGTCCGCACCAAGCGGGCGCGGCGGTGGGGGTGCGGTCGAAGCGGAACCATGACACGGAGTCGGGGTCTCCCTCTGCAGCGGGGACGTAGGTGCCCAGGTTGGCGATGCCTCCGCCGTAGTCGTAGATCGCATCGAAGCAGAAGGCGAAGCGACCGTTGCCGAAGCCCGCTTCAAGCGGCTTCATGGATGCGGGCAGGGTCAGCGTGTCGGTCACGGCCAGGGAATTCGCGTCGATGCGTGACAGGACGTGGTAGACGCCGCTCGTATCGGCGCGGGGCGTGGCGATGATCGCATCTTCGCAGGCATACAGAGGCGAAGCCGGGCGACCGTGGCTTCGCAGCACCTCTTGAACCTCCGACGATCCAATGGTCGCGCACTTGATCAGGGAATCTTGCGTGGCCGCATCGCCGTTGAGGTTGGGCAGCACCTGCCAGAACACGCGCGAACCCGCGATGGCTATATGGGGCGGCTCGAAATCCGTTGCCCCCTCTTCCACCTTCTGCGGCGTGCCTATTCCGTTTCCCGGGCTGTAAGAGGCCTGGTAGACGCGCCATGTTCCGGCAAGGCAATCCGCTTCGGTCCAGATGACGCCGGAACCGTTGCAGCGGATGTCGTAGATCTCGAATCCGCCGTCATCGCTGACAGCGTGCGGGAGGATGGTTTCGCAGTCGCCCGATCCCAGCATGAGCACGGCGCCCTCCGTCAGAGGAGACGCGACGTCGGTGGGTATGAGGCAGGCGGCGTAATCGTTGGAGTTTGCCCAGATGAGCGTGCCGTACGGAAGTTCGAACTGCGCCGTGAGGGCCATGCAGTCGGCTGCGTCGGGCGTGGCGCAATCCGCTGTGGTGAACACCGCGTCTTCGGGAACCGTGAGGACTGAAATCTCCTCTTCGGGTTCGGAGGCCTTCATGAATGCCGCACCGCCCGCGGCCACACCCGCGACGGCGCCGAGCCCCAGCGCTCCGAAGAGAAGCTGGCGACGCGTGAGCGTCATCTTCACGTTGTCGGGAAGAGGGATGCGCACCTGCGCGTCAAGGGCGGAGGCAGGCTTGCGGTTGTGCTTCGCCGTACGGGTGCGCGGGGTGGGCTCGGCGCTGGGACGAACGTGCACGGAGCCGCCGCGCCGTCCCGCGGACCTGGCCGGATTATGGGATGCGCCGCTTCTGACCGGGCGCGGGGAGGTTGCTTTGGACACACCTGCTGCGGCCCGTCTGCGGCTTGCGCTGCGGCTGCGGGCGGCGGACTGTCTGCGTGTTGCGGACGTCGATCTGCGCGGTGTGGGTGTATTCTGTCTCATAGCGGCTTATTGTGTCATTTTCGCGCCGCTTCTCCTAGCAACGGTCCCCAATAGTTACAATAAACGCAAATGGGGAAAGAATCCCGGACGGGGTGCGGCCGGCTGCCAAGACGGCCATCCCGATGAGGGTACGAACGCAAGAGGGGCCCGCCCCCAGATACAGAGGAGTACCTGCCATGAGCAATGAAACCCGTCGAATCCTTCTGGTTGAAGACGAAAAGGCCATCCGCGACGCCGTTGCGGCTTATCTTGAGCGCGAGAACTACTGGGTCACCGCCGTGGGTGATGGCCAGGATGCGCTCGATGAATTCTCCAAGCATCACTTCGACCTGGTGGTCCTTGACCTGATGCTGCCCCGCGTTTCCGGCGAACGCGTCTGCCGTGCCATCCGCGACAACTCGGATGTGCCCATCATCATGCTCACCGCCCGCGGCGAAGTGGAAGACCGCATCATCGGCCTTGAGCTGGGCGCCGATGACTACCTGGTCAAGCCGTTCTCCCCGCGCGAGCTGGTTGCCCGTGTCCGTGCCCTGCTGCGCCGCGTGCATGTGGCCGATGAGCCCCAGCGCGAAGTGTTGGAATTCGGCGAGCTGACCATTGACGTGTCCGGGCACAAGGTTCTTGTCAATGGCGAAGAGATTGACCTCACCGCCAGTGAGTTCAAGCTGCTCACCACGCTTTCCCGCTATCCCGGCCGCGTGTATTCGCGCATGGAGCTGGTCGAAAAGGTCCTGGGCTACGACTTCGAGGGCTATGAGCGCACCATCGACTCCCACGTGAAGAACCTGCGAGCCAAGATCGGCGATAACCCCCGCAATCCCAAGTGGCTGCATACGGTCCACGGCGTGGGCTATCGCTTCGAAGACCCCACCAAGCAGTAGGATCTGCAAACCAGCGATGAATTCTTCCGGCCCGTCCTTGCGCGGGCCGGCGCGTTTACGCCGGGATTCGACGAAACGGAACGAACCATGTGCCCTGACAAGCAGAAGAAAAGCTTTTTCAAGAGCCTCAAAGACCGTCTCTACGGGTTCTCCTACACCACGCGCGTGACGGTCACCTTCGCCTTGATCGCCGTCATGACCGCAACGGTTGCGGTCGGCGTGCTGTCGTATGTGTGGGAGCAGCATTTCCAGGTCTATACGCGCGAAAACGTGCAGACTCTGGCGGAGAAGACGGCGGAGAACATCAGCTCGCACTACATGACCGCCCGCAAGGGGCTGAATGAGGCGCCCGCCGAATCTGCCGAAGAGTCGGTTTCCGCTGAAGGCAGAGAGCAGGCGACCGGAGACGACAAGCCCGCCGTTCCCACGGTGACCATCAACGATATCTCCTCGGCGCGCACCGCTGCCGCCATTTCCCAGGGCATCGGCGTCCAGGTTGTCAATGCCGAGGGCGCTGTGATCTACGACTCCTCGCTGGTGGAGGCTTCGGCCGGCGACCCGAGCGCCCTCATGCTCGATCAGACGTTGGCTCCGCCCGATCCGTCTGCGGCCGTGTCCGTTCCCATCGAGGCGGCCGGCGTGAAGATAGGAACCGTGCGCATGTGGGTCTACGGCTCCGAGCTGCTTCTGTCGAAGTCCGACCAGGAGTTCCGCGCGAAAAGCTACCAGGCAATGGTGTTCGCGGCCGCACTGTCCATCGTGCTGGCATCGTGCATCGGCTTCTTGTTCGCCCGCGGCCTGGTCAACCCCATCAACCGCATGACCAAGACCGCCGCCGCTATCAAAGAGGGCGATCTGTCGGCGCGCACGAACCTTGAGGGCAGTGATGAGATCGCCGAGCTGGGCAAGACCTTCGATGCCATGGCGGAAAGCGTGGAGAAGGACCGCGAACTTGAGCGTCGCTTGACCACAGACGTGGCGCATGAGCTGCGCACGCCGCTTATGGCCATTCAGTCCACGGTCGAGGCGATCGTCGACGGCGTGTTCGAGCCCGACGAGGAGCGGCTGGGCACGGTCAATGCCGAAGTCCAGCGTCTGTCGCGTCTGGTTGATGCCCTGCTCAAGCTTTCCCGGTTGGAAAACCGCTCCACGCCCATGCGCGAGGAAGTGGTCAACGTGGGAGAGCTCATTCGCTCGCTCGTGCTTTCCCACGAGGCATTCGTCGCCGATTCCGGCCTTGAGCTGCATTATGAAGCCGAAGATGACGTCATGGTCTACGGCGATTGCGACATGATTCGCCAGGCCACGGCGAACCTCATCTCCAACGCCGTTCGTTATACGCCCGCTGGAGGCCGCATAGACGTCAAGGTGTCCAAGGGCGACATCATGGCCTCCATCGCCGTCAAGGATACGGGTATCGGTTTGTCGCCGGAGGAGTGCAAGATGGTGTTCAGCCGCTTCTGGCGCGCCGAGCAGAGCCGTGAACGTGAAAGCGGCGGCTTGGGTGTTGGTCTTGCGGTGGTCAAAGAGATCGTGGACCGCCACGGCGGCTGGGTGAAGGTGGAAGGCAAGAAGGGCGAGGGCGCCTGCTTCACCATCCTCATCCCGCTGTATGACTATGAGCGCATCAAGGCACTCAAGGACCGTCAAGAAGGCGCGAAAAAGCAGCAGGGCAAAGGCAAGGGTCACGCGAAGGGCAGGAAGTAGCCCGACGAAGGTCGCTTGGCCGTGCCTGGCGTGAGGACGGCCGGGCGCTTCGCCGTGTTCATTTGTTACCAAAGGGTGCTGATTCTTGGGCCGATTAATGAGATAATAGCAAGGCTGCTCTCTTTCGGATGAGGGCGCGCACTCAAGAATGCCGGCCGTTTGCGCCGTGGGCGCCGATTGCCCGCGTGCTGCGGCCGCTGCACATACATTGGCAATGGAAGGAACCGGATAAGTGTCACAGCGCAACCCGATGAACGATCGCTATCAGACCGACAAGGTGAAGGGCCAGACCAAGAAGTCTGCCGCCTCCGCCAAGCCCAAGCAGAAGGCCGCCGCAAGCGTGTACGTGAGGCCTGCCGGTAAGACGAAGGCCGAGAAGAAGGCAATCCGCAAGCAGCAGCAGGCAAAGCAGCGCGAGCTTGACCGTATGTACTACAACCCGCCCACCCAGGAGTACAAGAACCTCCGTCGCATCTGGTGGGTGCTGCTGATTGCCGCTATCATCATTACGGCCATCTCGTTCTTCGCCCGCGACATCATACCTGAGGGCATGAGCATCTTCACGTTGGTCCTGGCTTACGCTTGCATCATCGGCGCTCTGTACATCGACTTCGCCAAGATCCGCAAGGTTCGCCGCAAGTACCAGGCTGAGATGCTGAAGAAGAACCCCAAGCTTGCCAAGAACTATCGCGCAACCCAGGCCGCAAACCAGCTTGCAGAGGAAAAGGCCGAAAAGAGGGAAGAGCGCAAGAAGAACGGCTTCTTCAGCCGCTTCAAGAAGGGCGGTGACAAGTCGGCTGCCGAGGAATCCAAGCAGGATGCAGCCAAAGCTGACGCTCCCGCCGAGGCCCCCAAGACCATCGCCGAGCTGAAAGCGGAGTCCGACCAGGCCAAGAAGGCTGCGAAGGAAGCCAGCCATCAGGAGCTTGAAGCCGCCAAGGAAAAGGCTGCCGAAGCCGCTGACCAGAAGTAGCATCCGCAATCGTTGCGCTTCCGGGGTCAAGGAATCGCTCCCGGAAACGATGAGGCCCGCATCTCGCTTGAGGGATGCGGGCTATTTTGTGCCTTCGGAGCGGCGGGCGGGCTTCGCGAGACATTCGCCGGTCCGCTCGCACGCTGAATCTATTGCTGTTCTTCGGACTCTTCGGGTGCGGAATGTTCCAGCAGGTCAAGCAGCTCCTGGCGCGAATGAACCTGCAGTTTCTGGTAGATGTGGCTCGTGTGGGTGTTGACGGTGTTCTTCGACAGGCCCAACTCCTCCATGATGCGTGGTGTCGAACGGCCTTTTGCAATGAGCCCCAGCACCTCTGTCTCGCGTTTCGAAAGCTTGCCCATGCGGGCAAGACGCGCGCACCGGGAGGGGAGCATGTCTCGCACGGGCGTCCCGGCGGCCGTGCGCATGGTCAGCGGCGGCAGCGTATTTTCCTTGGTGAAGACGAAAAGGTAGATGGCTATGAGCACTAGGCCCATGATCACCGACGTGACGCCCAAGAACTTCTCGTCGAACGCCATGATGCATCGGATGACCTCGTGCAGCGCGAAGCCTGACAGAAGGTCCAGCGAGAGCGTCAGCCTGGTGAGCGCAAACACTATGACGGGCGCCGTGCGGAAATGGCGGAAGTAGTTGAACGCCACGACAATGACAATGGTCTTGAAGAGGAAGGCGCCGAAATTCGTGATGCCGTAGAAGAACTCGGTCGATATGGTCGAGTACGGGATGAACAGAACGGCAATCATCGTGAGCAGAAACGATGCTTTGTACAGGCCGGAGATGTCTCGCTCTGAAATGACGGATAGCATCACAACGGAACATGCGATTTTGAGGAGCTGCAGGGCAAGGTTCAGTCCGCCCGAATAAAAGGCCAGGTCGGTCCCGCATAAATAGTAATTGCGCATGAATTCGTCGATGAAGCTCACAGTGAACAGGCTCACGCAGAAAACGGCCAGAATGCGCCAAGGGAGTGTGTGGCGTTTCGGCAGATGG
The DNA here is from genome assembly GCA_937892845.1 of uncultured Eggerthellaceae bacterium. Classification (GTDB taxonomy): domain Bacteria; phylum Actinomycetota; class Coriobacteriia; order Coriobacteriales; family Eggerthellaceae; genus Slackia. The sequence goes on from CALBGP010000036.1 coordinate 52,235, forward strand.
TACTCGACAACGAAATTGTCGCTGCGTGGACTCCTCACGAGGTAGTAGACCGAAACAACCGGTATGCCGCTGGCAACGAGGACGAAAATCCATGGCGTGATGGCGGGGATGAGGGCGATAGCGGTGATCAGGTACATGAAGACGCTTGCCGCCACCACGCTCAAAACGAAGCCGGGCAGGTCGTCGGCGCGGCAGAAAGCCTGGTACCACGCCACGAAAAGCCAGCCTGATGAAACGCCGGTCAGGGCAGCGGCGAGAACCTGGAGTATGAACGCCCCAAGGCTTTCGCCGGACGAAATCGGGATGATGCACGTGCCGATCCCTGCGCACACCGCCAAGGCATACAGTGCCGTCCGGTTGCTCAGGAAGCATTCCATCCTCTTGGCCATGACGAGGCAGGGCACCAGGGCAATCGCAGAAAGAACCAGCGACATCTCATAGACCATCACCGAGGAATTCTCCGGGAAAAGCTGCGGAGCGAAAAAGCACAGCGATATCCATAGCTGGCACAGGCCGAACCCTACGACCATGGGAATGCTTGCGCTGCGAACTGATGCGTCGAAGCGCTTTGCGACTTCGGAAAGCTGATTTTTATGAGAATTCAGCCTCTTATCAAACATGGACCAGCCCCCTCAGACCTCACCACTCAGTGGTGATTTTCTTGCCCACAAATAAAAAAGCCCACGTCAAAAAAGGTTTTTTGGCATGGGAATTCCCTCGCAGAACATCTTTTCACAGCTTTGCTTCGATGGCAAGCGCAGCGACTTTGCGTAGGCTTCGGTGTCATTGCGGAGGGCAATGCGAAATGAAGGGAGGGAACATGAGCAAAGCATTCCACAAACATAAGGGGCTGATCGTAACGGCGTTCGCCTGCACGCTGGTGCTGGGCGCGGCGTGTGCGGGGTGCGCTCCTAAGACGGCGGCACCCGCAGACAACGGCGGAAACGACGCCGCGGCGCAAGAGGAGGTTTCCATCACTTGGTCGCCCACCATGGATTGCGCGGTCTGCCATGAAACGCAGAACGCAACCATGACCGATGGCGTCCATGATGCAAGCGTCCATCTGACCGAGTCGCCTGAAATCACATGTGTGAGCTGCCATACGGACGAGGCCGGGCTGTCAAAGGCCCACGAGGGCAAATCGGCAACCGACACCATGCCCAAGGAGCTCAAGAAGACCAAGATCGATCCTGCGGGCTGCCAGGCTTCCGGCTGCCATGATCTGAGCAGCGACGAGATGCTGGCTCTGACTGCGGACTACACCGCGTTGGTGGACAGCAAGGGAACCATGGTCAACCCGCATGACGTTTTGAACAAGACCGAGGGTCACAGCGAGCTTGACTGCTCCAGCTGTCACAGCATGCATGGCGAAGAGATCGCCGCCGAGGTGACCTGCGTCAGCTGCCACCACTCGGGCGTGTACGAGTGCAATACCTGTCACGAGGTGTAAACGGGCAGACCATCATCGGGGACCCGGTGCCGAAGGGACGGCACGGGCAGATGGTGTGCTGAATACAACGCGGAGTCATCCGCAAGGAGAGGAGAATAGCATGGAATCTACGAGGCGTGATTTCCTCAAGGGTGCCGGTATCGTTGCCGGTTTGGGCGCTATGGCCGGTGCTGCAAGCCTGGTCGGTTGCGCCGGTTCTTCCGAAGAGGCTGCAAGCTTCGAAGTCAAGCATGAGTGCGACGTCGTGGTCTGCGGCGCAGGCATCGGCGGTCTGGCTACGGCCGTTTCTGCTGCCGAGGCCGGAGCGAAGGTCATCCTGGTCGAGGCTTCCAACAAGGTCGGCGGTACGTCCCGCTTTGCTGCGGGCGCTTTCGGCCCCCGCTTCGGCACGGATTGGGAGAAGGCCTACGCCAAGGCTCCCATGTCCGATCCCGAGCTGGGCAAGCTGGTCGTTGAGAACTGGGACTCCTACCTCGAGTGGATCACCGGCATGGGTCTGACCACCGAGCCTTTGGCCAAGAACAGCGCCTACGTGTGGATGGGCGGCAAGCGCGGCCCCGAGCAGGGCTCCAAGTCCTACACCGATGAGTACCTGCAGCAGTTCGGCCAGCTCTTCACCGACAAGGGCGGCACCACTATCACCGCAACCCGCGCCTTCAAGCTGGTGACCGACGAGTCCGGCGCTGTGACCGGCGTCCTGGTGCATGACGCTGAGGGCATCTACCAGATCAACGCGAAGTCCGTCGTTCTGGCAACCGGCGGTTGGCAGTGCAACAAGGAGTTCTGCACGAAGTACATCTCCCGCCATGCAGATCTGTCCATGGCCCAGTGCGTGCCGTACCTCGACGGTTCGGGCATCAAGATGGGTGTCGAAGTCGGCGCTCAGCTGTCCCGCAGCTTCGGTTCCTTCTACGGCCATCCCCAGCCTTGGCCGACCCACTACCTCAACGGTGTTGACACCCCCGCCGGCTACGAGGCTGTCGAAAACGTTGACGACGTGCATGTGCTGCTCTACGGAACCACTGAGCATTCGATCCAGGGCCTGGGCGTGTATCTGAACATGCAGGGCAAGCGCTTCGTGAACGAGGGTCTGGCATCCTCCCTGGTCAACCAGGAGATCATGCAGCAGCAGTACGCTCGCGCCTACCTCATCCTCGACGAGGGCATGCGTGAGGTCATCCGCAACACCCCGTTCTTCATGGCAGCCGTTTCCGGCGGCGACCGCATTGACACCATGAAGGAGAAGGGCATGCCCGTCATTGAGGCTGCTTCCATCGAAGAGCTCATGACCAAGATCAAGACCGAATCCCATGGTGGCGAAGAGTTCAACGCTGCAAACGCCATCGCGACCGTTGCCGAGTACAACGCCAACGTTGCCGCAGGCAAGGCCGAGACCATGGACGTGCCCCATGTCTTCACCGTGCCCGCAACCGAGCTTGCCACCGGTCCCTTCTACGCCATCCCCGTGGTCGCTGGCATCATGGCCACCTTCGGCGGCCTGAAGATCGACGCCGAAACCCATGTCATGGGCATCGACGCCGCTCCCATCCCCGGCCTGTTCGCTGTTCCCGGCGCTGCCGGCGGCATCATGAACGGCGACTACTGGTGCGTCATGAGCGGCTACTCGGTTCTGGGTCGCCTGTGCGGCCAGAAGGCCACCGAGTACGCCTCCAGCCTGGCTTCCGCTTAATCGAGCCGCACGGCCGCACGGCCCGCTGCAAGGCGATCTTTCCGAGCCGCGCCCTCCCCTCCGGGCGCGGCTTTCCCTTTTCCCCTCCGGGCGGGCTTCGCGGGACATTCGGCGGCCTGTTTGGCAATCTGTGCCAAATGCCCCTCGAATGTCCCGCTTTGTGCCGGAAAAGGGTGCCGAATGTCCGAAGCCGCATTGGTTGTGCGGGATTCTGCTATAATGGGCTGCGCGAATCGCATCGTTGGGCCCTGCGTTTCGCTTGACTGACCGTTGCCCATAGCCCGTGCGGCGTCTGGCCGCATGTGGAAGGAGAGAAATCATGAGCGAAACCGCGAAAAGCGGAACTGCCGGCATGTCTTCGGCAGCTTCCGCCCCTGTCTGCACGTCGGAAATCGGTGCCGCGCCCGGAACCGCACCTGCATCCGGCACCGCACCCGGTGCCACGCCCGGCACCGCACCTGCCCGTGCGCGCAAAACCGCCCGAACTTCGTACGTGGCCCAAGCCGGCATGATCGCTGCGGTCTATGCGGCCGCCACCCTCGTCGCCATGTTCATGCTGCAGGGGCTGGCCTGGGGCCCCGTCCAATTCCGCATCTCCGAGGCGCTCACGGTGCTGGCGCTGTTCACGCCCGCGGCGGTGCCCGGGCTGACCATCGGTTGCGTTATCGCGAACCTGGTCTCCATGGCCATCAACGGCACCGGCGCATTGGGCCTGCTCGACGTGGTGTTCGGCTCGTTCGCAACCTTCTTGGGCGCGCTGTGGTGCAGCAAGCTGGCGGCAAAACCGAAACTTGCGCTTTTGGGACCCGTGGTGGCGAACGCCCTGATCGTGCCTGCGTATCTGCCGCTGATCCTGCAGGGTCTGGGTTTCTACACCATTCCATTCACGTCCATCAGCCTGGATGGCGCGTACCTGCTCATGTACCTGTTTGGCCTGGTCGCCACTGGAATCGGCCAAGCGGTTGTAATCTATGTGCTGGGTTACCCGCTGTCGAAAGCGCTCGCGCGTGTGCTGCCGAAGTCGTGGCAGAAGTAGGGGCCGCGTCGGTTCCGAGCGTGTTCCGTTTATGGCCCGGCCTTGAGTGTCGGGCCTTTCACGTATAATGGACAGGTTGGAAAGGAGTTCGGCGATGGATCCCGTAGTCATCATTCCCGTGTACTTGAGCTCCCGACGCCGCAACGGCGCGGGTCCTGTCCTGACCACCTACGACCATGCGACGCCCTTGTCCCAGGATGGCGAACTGCCGCGGTGCCTCGACTCGCTCCGCAAAGTGCGCGGCCTTGGGCACATCGTGATCCTGGCCGTTGCCGAAGGCGGGATAGAGAACCAGGCTGCCGGCAAGGTATACGCCATAGCCGATCGTTTCCCCGACTTGGACATCACCGTCATCGGCGCGCCGGAGATGGCGCTCATATCCCAGCGGATGGAGCAGCTTGGCATCCCGTGCCGACGTGAAGTTGCGCTTGCCGGATACGGCGCCGTCCGCAACGTCGGTCTGATCGTCGCCGCCGTGCTGGGCTTTGACTCCGTGGTGTTCCTTGATGACGACGCCGTGATCGAAGATGAGGGCTTTCTGGAGAAAGCCATGTATGGTTTGGGGAAACTGACTCCGCGCGGCATTCCCATCCTGGCCAAGACGGGCTTCTACCTCAACGACCAGGACAGCTATCTGTCCCGGCACAAGAGCAAGTGGTACAACCGTTTCTGGGACCAAGCCGCTGCGTTCAACGAATGGATCACCGGCGCCATGCGGGGTCCGCGTCTGTCTCGCTCCAGCCACGTGTGCGGCGGGTGCATGGCGCTGCATCGCGAAGCGCTGCGCCGTGTCGCTTTCGACCCCTGGATTTCGCGGGGCGAAGATTTGGACTACATGATCAACCTGCGCATTTACGGCAGCGATATCTGGTTTGACAACCAGTGGTTCATGCGCCATCTTCCACCGGAGAAAAACCAGCTCAGTGAGGGTTTGCGCTTCAGGCAGGACATTTTCCGCTGGCTCTACGAGTTCCGCAAGATCGAGTACGGCCGCACGCAGATTGACTTGCAGCCCATCAAGCCTGCGTCGTTGCAGCCCTACCCTGGGCCGTTTTTGGAGCAGGGCATCCACAAGCGCATTCGTCGCACCGCGCTGCTGCGTTCCATCGGGCGTCCTGATGGCCGCGGGTATCGTCGGGCTGCCAAGGCGGTTGCGGGCGAAGCGGAGAAGTATGCCGAAGATAACTGCATGAAGTATTTCGAATTCCAGTACAAGTGGCCTGCCATCATGGCCCGTATAGAGCGCGACGCCATGCTGAAGAACGCCCTTTTGGAGTCCGATAGCCGACGCAGGGCGCATGGCGCCCGAAGCGCCGAAGAGCGTATCGCCGCGGCCGGCGGGTCCAAGGGCCCGCGGCCCGCAGCCGTTGCCGCTCCGTTGCCGGCTCGTCCGGCGCCGAGCCAACTTGATGCGGGCAAGACCATGCAGATTCATCTGGACATGGGCGCCAATGAGTGATGCGGCGTCTGCCGCCAGAAAGATTCGAGGGTGTTCGGGATGGAATTGATGTTTGCGGCGGCCGCGGTGGGCGTGCTCGTCGGCGTGTTGTCCGGGTTGCTTGGCATAGGCGGCGGCACGGTGATGGTGCCGGTGTTTCGCCTCGTGTTCGGAATGTCGCCCATCGAAGCGACGGCAACATCGCTGTTCGCCATCATTCCCACGTCCATTTCGGGTATGGTCACCCATCTGCGCAACCGCACCTGCGTGCTCAAGCTGGGGCTTGCGGCGGGCTTGGCGGGTGCTGTCATGTCGCCGGTGGGCGTGGTTCTGGCAAGCATCTCGCCTGATTGGCTGATCATGGTTGCGGCGGCGTGCGTGATCTTGTATTCATCGGCCAGCATGCTGCGCAAGGCCCTGGCTACGGGCGGCGCGAAGGGCGGGTCCAAGCATGAGCCCGCGAAGGGATCCGCACCCGCGAAGGGCGTCGCGCCCGCGAAGGACGCCGGGGAGCCCGGTGCGTGCGGGGCGAAGGCTTCGGTGGCAGACGGTTCTGCGGCAGCAGGCGAAGTGCCCGATCTGCCCGCTCGCAAGCTGGTTATCGGTGCGGCTATCGGCCTGGTGGCGGGCCTCTTGGGCGGCTACGTGGGCGTCGGCGGCGGATTCATCATGGTGCCCTTGTTCATCTCCGTCCTGGGTGTGTCCATGCGTCTGGCCAGCGGAACCTCGCTGATTGCGGTCATGTTGATTGCCATTCCCGGCGCCATCGAGCAAGCCGTATTCGGTAATGTCCAGTTTGTGGCCGGTCTGGCGTTGGCGGTGGGTTCCATCCCCGGGGCTCTTCTGGGTGCCAACTTGGTAAAATACGTGCCCGAGCGGTTGCTTCGCTTCCTGTTCGCAGGGTTTCTTGCGGTGGCCGCCGTCATGCTTGTGCTCAACGAAATCGGATTTCCGGGGTGATTGCTGTGGGAAAGAGCCATTTTGCCCGCGTTCTCGATCTGCTGCTATTCACGACGCTCGTGCTGTCAGGTGCCGTGCTTGTGGTTTCGCTCTATGAACCCGAAGCCATCGGGCAGCTCAATGTTGTGGCGGGCGTCACGTTCACCGTCTCGCTTGCCCTCATCATTTTCGTCCGCTTGAATCCGGACAGCGTCCGTGCACGCCAGTCCGACGCGACGCTGCGCATTGCCAGCGAAACGCTCGCCTGCCTGCAGGAGGGGCTGACTATTCCCAGCGCGCAGAAGATCTGCCGCTTGCTGCTGCCCGCCACGGGAGCGTCCGCGGTGTCCATCACGGACCGTGAGCACATCATGGGCTACGCCGGACTCGAGGAGCTCTACAACCCCGGCGGCAGCCCCATCAGGACGAAGGCCACGCATGCTACCCTCAACGATGGACAGATGCGCGTGTTGTGGACGCCTGAGGAGATCGGCTTTCCGAGTACCATCAAAACGCTGCGCGCGGGCATCGTGGTGCCGCTTCGCCGCGGCGACAAGATCATCGGCGCGCTCAAGCTGTATTACCGCCGCGCCCGTGAGATCAATGAGACCCAGTATGCGGTTGCCGAAGGCCTGGGCGAGCTGCTCTCCACGCAGATTGCCGCCGTCGAGCTTGAGCAGCAGACGAAGCTTGCGACAACCATGGAGCTCAAAGCGCTTCAGTCCCAGATCAACCCGCATTTCCTGTTCAACACCATCAACACCATCGCATCATTGGTGCGCACCGACCCAGACCGTGCGCGCCTGCTTTTGCGAGAATTCGCCATCTTCTACCGCCGGACGTTGGAGAACTCCGACGATATGGTTGAGCTTGTGCGTGAAATCGAACAGACCTCGCGCTATTTCACGTTCGAGGTTGCGCGCTTCGGCGAGGAGCGCCTGGGTATGGAGGTCCACATCGAGCCCGGGCTGGAAGATCTTTACGTCCCCGCGTTCATGGTGCAGCCGCTGGTTGAAAACGCCGTCCGTCACGCCATGCCCCAGGAAGGGCGTCTGATCATCAACATCACGGCGGAAAGCGACGGGGATGATGCCATCATCTCGGTGTCCGACAATGGTATCGGCATGGATGCCGAAAGCACGCGCAAGCTGCTGATGCCCGAAGCTTCGAAGGGCTTGGGCATTGCGATGAAGAACATCAACGAGCGCCTGCGCGGTTACTTCGGAACGGAATCGAGCATGAAAATCGAATCCATGCCGGGAAACGGCACGAAGGTCTACCTCATTTTGAAAGACGCCCTGAAAGACGATTGATGGCGTGACGCAATCCGAGGAATAGGTGTGAGGGCATTCGCGAATTGTTCGTGATTGGGTTCCCTTGCGCTGATGCTTTATGTGATAATGTCAGGACTGTGGACTCATGCCATGGCACGTTGTATTAGCAAGGACGGTTTGTTTTGTTGAGGGCGATTATTGTTGACGATGAGGCTCCGGCACGTTCGGAGTTGCGCTATCTGCTCGGCGAAGTGGGCGGTGTTGAAATTGTGGCTGAAGCTGCAAGCGTCCGCGAGGCCATTGAGAAGATGCAGGCGTTCCCGGCAGACGTGCTGTTCTTGGATGTGAGCATGCCGGAGGTTACCGGCATCCAGTTTGCCGAAGCTTTGCAGCGCATCAAGAATCCTCCCGCTGTGGTGTTCGTCACTGCCTACAGCGAGCATGCCCTGGAGGGCTTCAAGGTCAACGCCGTTGACTACCTGGTGAAGCCCGTTGAGACCGATCGCCTCCGTCAGGCGGTCACCCGCGCGGCTGAGCACGTGAGCCTGCACATGAAGGCGGCGCAGTCTGAGCGCATTCCTGTCGAAAAGGGCGGCAAGAAGATCTTGATCTCCATCGACACCATTCGCTTCGTCATGGCGCGCGATGATTACGCTTATCTGCAAACCGACCAGGAGCGTTATTTCTCCACGGTGTCTTTGGCCCAGCTTGAAAAGCGCCTGGACGGACACGGATTCTTCCGCGTGCACCGCGGTTATCTGGTGAACCTGTCTTTGGTCGAAGAGGTGGAACCTATGAGCGGCGGCACGCTGCAGCTCTCCCTCAACGGCACGGATGAGAAGATCCCCGTTTCTCGCCGTCGCGTCAGCGCTCTGAAGAAGGCATTGGGACTGTGACTCGTAAAAACCAACTGCGCGCAAGGCCGCAATCCAAGGTCTGAAACGCAGCAAAACGAAAGCCCGACCCGTGAATGTTCGCGGATCGGGCTTTTCTGTTAGGCGGGTTGACGCTGTTGATCCCGTGGCATCGAACCTGCGAATCTGCCGGCGTTGTGCTCTTTCATCCTGGACGCAGCGGCCTCTCCGTTTACGCCTCTTTTGCGGCGTCGGGGAATTCTCGCAGCACTTCGACGATTGCATCGGCAAGTGCACGCAGCGTGACGCCTGCGTTGTCGGGAAGATGCAGATGCATGCAGCGTCGCCCGCGCTCGATGAGGATTGAGAGGTCGGCTGCGGCTTGGGCTTTCGCCAGCGCTCCCAGGCTTTCGGCTTCGAAGCTGCTGCACAGCGGGATGTCTTTGAGCTCGTCGGCGGACAGCATCAGGAAAACGCCGTTGTTGGGGCCGCCCTTCTGCAGCTGGCCGGTGGAATGGAGATAGCGCGGCCCAATCTCAAGGCAGCTGACCACACGGAACTTCTCGCCCACGTCGTGGCGGATGGTCTCAAGGGCTTCGCGCCTGCCTTCGCCATCGAAGGGCAGAAACGCGTCCACGGCGAAGTAATCGCCGGGTTTGATGGACCCGAACAAATTGCGCAGCGCATCGTGCAAGTTATCGGCGGCAAGCTGGGGGGCCATGGTAATTTCGGCGGTGCCCATGTTGATATCGCCCAAAAACTCCTGGCAGAAGTCAGGCTTCGGCTGGCCTTCGGAGAGAATCTTGAGCGCTGCCTGCTTGGTGGAGGACACGTCGGGCTGGTCGAACGGGCAGATCTTCATCAGGTAGCCGCACATGGCTATGGCGTATTCCCACATGACGAAATGCTCCGCCAGCTCGGCGACGTTTTCAATCCGGAAGTTGAGCCGCGGGATCTTCGAATCCAGGTACGCAAGGCTCATCTCGAAGTTTTTGCGCTCGTCCCACAGGTCGGTTTTGGTCTGGTACATGATGATGCTGCGGTCTTTGGGATCCTGCGAAAGCAGCAGCGAATCCAGCTCGATGTTGGGCAGGATGCCAAGGCCGTTTTTGCCCAGGCTTTCGGCAACCAGCTGCTCTATCCACAGGCCCATGACGCGGCCGCGTTTGGGCGTGAGGAAGCAGAATTTGTCACGGCCGTGGATGTAGTTGTCGTAGAGGAACGAAGCCAGCATGATTGCGGGGTTGTCGACGGAATCTTCGCTGCAGGCTCGTTCGGCATCCTTTGCATGGCCGATGAAGCTGGACAGGTCGATGCCCACAAGGGCCGCCGGCACAAGACCGAAGACGGACAGCGCGCTGAATCGGCCGCCAACCGTGGGCTCGCCGGGGAAGCATGCGCGCCAGCCTTCCTCTTTGGCGCGGATGGCCAGATCGCTGCCGGGGTCGGTGATGGCCACAAGATGCTTGGGGATATCGGCCTTCTTGATGTAGAAGTCGAAGTGCTCAACTACAGCAGCCAGCACGCTTCGCATCTCAATGGTGCCGCCGGACTTGCTGCTGACCAAGACCAGCGTGGTTTCGGGGTGCACACCGGAAAGGATGGTACGCACGCGCACGGGCGAAACGCTGTCAACGACCTTGAAATCCATGAGATTGCGGTCGTCCTTGTTGTATTTCGTGATGGTCATGGGGGCTTGGGTGCTGCCGCCTTGGCCGATCAGGATGACGGTGTCGAACCCTTCGCCACGGACCTGCGCCGCGAAGGAGCGGATCTCCTTGAGCGGGAAGGGAGGCTTGGTGGCCAGGGTAGACCAGCCCATGAATTTCTCCGCACACGCCTGGGCCTCGGGGTCGAAGGAGTACAGCGTTGCATCCTGGGCATGGATGCGGCTGGCCACCTTTTCGCGTACCAGGGTCTTAGCGGAGGGGTAGAGCTTCTCTACTTCGCCGATGAGCATGCCGATTGTTCCTTTCTTTTAGCCCCAGGGCAGGGCAAAGCCCGCCACGCGACGGCGCAGCAGGCCACTTTGACTCGATTGTACCAAGAAGGCCAGGTCAGTGCATGGTTGAGGCGCATATACCATGAAAGCAGCGGAAAGGGGTGTTGCGGGAGACGGCAGACAGGAGTAAAGAAATACCAGGTCAGAGGCGCATACCCTGAACTAGGGTATGGCTTTGCGGGACGAACCGGCGCCGTTGAAATACCCGTGTTCGCGCGATGTGCGGGCCGGATGGGTGCCGTATTGTGCAGACATGCAAGGCAGCGATTCGCTCCTTGCGCCGCACGCCCATCCGAGCGGCGTGCATGAAGGGAAATCAAATGAGGAGGGATTCACATGGAGAAGAGCGGAATCAGCCGTCGTGGCTTTCTTGCCGGCCTTGGCGCGGCAAGCGCCGTTGCGGCCGCAGGTGCGCTGGTAGGTTGCGCGCCCCAGGCGGGTGGCGAAGCGTCCGATAAGGGCGGCGATGAGGCTAAGACCTCGTGGCGCACGAAGCCCGAAATGCCTGCGACCATCGATGAGACCGTAGACGTTGACTTGGTTGTGGTCGGTGCAGGAAACGGCGGCTTGGTTGCGGCGACCACCGCTGCGCAGAACGGTGCGAAGGTCCTGGTGCTTGAGAAGGTCGGCGCCATCGCTTCGGCACGCGAGGCTATTGCCGCGCTGAATTCGGCACTTGAGCCCGATCATAAGGAAGACGTTCCCACGCTGCTCAACCATGCCAACATGACGCAGTCCGGCGACGCCAACATGCTCATGTACAAGACCTGGGCGGAAAAGTCCGGCGAGATGATCGAATGGATGAAGGAGACCTTGGAGCCCAAGGGAATGCTCTTCCCGTTCGAGTGGCACAAGCCCGATGATCCCCATGCCTACTATCCGGCCATGTGCTACAACCCCTGCCTGGACGAATACAACCCCGAAGGCCCGAACTACGGCGCTTACATGCACCTGGAAAAGCTCAATGAGGTCTTCGCCGAACTGGGTGGCGAAATCCGTTTCATGACTCCGGCCCAGCAGCTGCTTCAGGACGAAAGCGGCAAGGTCACGGGCGTCATCGCCGTCGATAACGATGGCAAGGTGCTGCAGGCAAACGCGTCGAAGGGCGTCATCATCTGCACCGGCGGCTACGGCGCCAACGACGAGATGCTGCAGGATCTGTGCCCCGGCAATTCCAACTGGTGTGCACTGCGCGACAGCGTGACCGAAACGGGCGACGGCATCCGCATGGCGTTGTGGGCCGGCGCTGAGCTTGAAGCAGGCGGCGCGTGCATGATCTGGAACCGCGCAATCCTGTTCGATGACACCGAGTTCGATGGTTCCTACATGGGCGGCGATATCTTCCTGCCAGGCAGCCAGCCGTTCCTGCACGTGAACGCCAACGGCGAGCGCTTCATGAACGAAGACCAGTGCTATCCCATGAGCTATGCGGCAGGCGCCAATCAGCCCGGTCACTTCTCCTGGATCGTGTGGGACGGCAACTACTGGGATGACATCAAGCAGTTCGATACCGCTGGATGCTCCCGCCTGTACCCCGCCCCCGCGGGCACCGCGTTCAACGCCGACGTGTATGACTGCGAAGCCATGTCGAAGGAGCATCTGGATTCCTTCTGGCTTGAGCCCCGCATTGAAAGCGGCGCTCTGAAGAAGTGCGACACGCTTGACGAACTGGCCGAGGCCATGCATTTCGACGCTGAGCAGGCGGCTACGTTCAAGGCCACGGTTGAGCGCTACAACGGCCTTGTGGCGGCGGGCGAAGACGCCGACTTCGGCAAGCCTGCCTACCGCTTGTCCGACGTTACCGAGCCCCCGTTTTACGCGGCACGTATCGGCGGCGAGCTGCTGGTCACCATCCATGGCGTGATCACGGATGTGAACAGCCAGCCGCTGCGCAAAGACGGCAGCGTCATCGAGGGTCTGTATGTGTGCGGCAACGACCAGGGCGGCTTCTACCCGCACAACTATCCGTCGAACTTCACGGGCATGAACGCGGGCCGTACCGCCACCTTCGCCCGCATTGCCGCCAAGCATGCGCTGGGCATCGACTAGGCTCTGACGGCTTCCGGTCGAAACAAATCACCCCTCCCCAAGCGGGCGCCTTCGGGCGCCCGCGTTGCGTTGCATGTCAGGCGGAGGGGCCGGCAGGGGGTGAGACCAGGTCGATGAGCTCTTGGCGCGAGTGCACATCCAGCTTGGCGTAGATGTGCTTGGCATGCGTCGCGGCGGTTTCCTTTGAAATCACCAGCGCATCGCGCACGTAAGGGATGGAGCGTCCGCGGGCTAGAAGGTCGAAGACTTCGGTTTCGCGCGGGGTGAGTGCGGCGGTGCGGGCCAATTCGCGGATTCGAGCGTCGATGTCATCGGCCGTAGGGGAGGAGGCGTCGGATTCCGCGGCATGCGGTTCGCGGGATTCGGCCAGGTCGGCGTGAATTCGGGTGCTTCCCGGCCTCGTGTCGGCCGCGAAGGTCTTGCGATCGTTGAGCACAAGCATGGTGGCGGCAACGAGCATCACCATGCAGGCAGCGACGGCTTGGTCCATGGTGAAGAACCCGGCGGCCATGCCGGTGTCTATGGCGTTGGCACCCACCACGCCCAGCAGGTCTCCCAGATGCACGAAAATCCATCCGAGACCGTAGGCTTGCACGGGAGTGGCCACGCCCATGATGGCGTAGCGGGCGAAATACATCTGCGTGATCAGGCAGAATATGAAGCGGGCGGCAATGGAAACGGCATGGGCGATGCCGCCGCCGTTCGCGAGCCCGAATACGACGATGGCGCCGAATCCGGCCACAAGGACGGGGCACATCCACCGATGGAGGAAAGACAGCGAAACGCGTCTCGGGCCTCGGGTGATGCTATAGCCGATGACCAGCATGAAGGCCATGGCCATGGCCAGAGCGAACTGCAGATGCCCGCAATCTCCTTCGGGAGGCGCCCAAAGCGATCCCTCGATGCAGACGAACAGGCACGCTGCAAGAATGCCGAACCCTGCGGTGCCCATGGAGCGGAGCACGTGGCCAAGGTCTTGGCGGGCATGGGCGTGCGCGGCGTCGTGGGCTTCCATGTCGGCGGCAATGGCGAATTCCCCGGCCCCTTTTTCGCGGGAGACGTCGTTGCGGGAAAGCGCCAGGCAAAGGCCTGAGAGCAAAGGGAAGCACGTGACTGTGGCAATCGCAACCCAGCCGTCCATCGCGGAGACGATAAGCACGGCTATGGCGGCAACCATGGCCGATACGGGAGCGAGAAATTCGGATTCCGCTTGCGTGATTCTGGCATAGTATTCGCCCCACATGACCCACAGCGGTGCGCTGCCGAATCCGGTAAGGACGGCGCCGGCAACGAAAATCAACGCATCTATCTGGGGAAATCCAACATGCAGGTAGAGCAAGGGGGTGGAAAGCGCCGTAGCGGCCGTGGCAGCGGGCAGCGCGAACGGATGGAAAAGGGGGGGACCCCAATTTCCTTTCGAGGGCCACGATGACTGCAAGCATGGCAACCGAAGACCCTACGGGCAGCAGGGACATGGCGAAGCCCCCGCCAATTCGCTCGATGATTTCGTCTGCGGCAGTGCCGTAGCCTGCAACCGCGTTGGTGTAGAAGATGCAGGCCACCCATGCAAGCAGGAACGCCCACCCGAAGCGACGCAACGGGATGGGCGTGATGGGGCGGGAGGTGGCCGCGCGCAGGGAGTCGGCGATTCCCATGGCTAGCAGATGCGGGGGAGCTGCTCGCCTACGAGCATGTCCAAGATGCGGCGCGAGCCGAAACCGGTTTCCAGATACACTTTGTTGCCGCGTTCGGGCTTGCTTTCCTCAACGTGCCCGATGATGGCGGCGTCGGTTCCGTAGCGGTTGGCGCGCATGGCGGCAAGGGCGGCCTGGGCCTGCTCGGCGGGCACCACGCACACCATCTTTCCTTCGTTGGCAACCTGGAACACGTCGTAGCCCAGCATCTCGCACGCGCCCAGGACGGCGGGCTTCACGGGTACGTCATCTTCGCGCACGACCATGTCCACGTTGCTCTGACCTGCGAGTTCGTTGAGCGTGGAGGCCAAGCCGCCACGGGTGGGGTCACGGAAGCAGCGCGTATCGGGGGCCGCTTCGAGCACTTCGGCAATCAGATGGTTCAGCGGTGCAGCGTCGCTTTCCAAGTCGGTGGAAAAGCTCAGGTTCTCGCGCTGGCTCATGATGGTGATGCCGTGGTCGCCCAGCGTGCCCGTGACCAGGATGGCGTCGCCCGGGCGGCACAGCGCGCCCGACAATTCGCGGCCTTCGGGGATCAAGCCCACGCCCGCGGTATTGATGTAGATGCCATCGCCGTGGCCGCGGTTGACCACCTTGGTGTCACCCGTCACGATGTGGACGCCGGCTTCACGTGCGGTTTCGGCGATGGTGGCGCAGATGCGGCGCAGGCTCTCCATGGGGAAGCCCTCTTCCAGCACCATGCCCACGGACAGGTACTTCACGTCCGCGCCGCTGGTGGCCACGTCGTTGACAGTGCCGCATACGGCAAGGCGGCCGATGTCGCCACCGGGGAAGAAGTGCGGGGTCACCACGAAGGTATCGGTGGAAAAGGCCAGGCGCTCGCCGGGTGCGGGGGCGGGCAGCACGGCGGCGTCGTTGCCCTGTGCCAGCTCTTCGCTGCCGTACGTTGCGGCGAAGACATCGTCGATGATGCGCTTCATCATGGTTCCGCCGGATCCGTGTCCCAGAAGTACCGTTTCATCAGCCATGGAATTCTCCTTGAAAGTGTCGTGTGGGTTCGCGCCTGCGGGCTCCATGCGGCGGAGTGCGGACGCGTCGGGGTGGTTCCGCTCGTTGCGGGCGCCCTATCGATCGTTCGCGGTCATTGTCGCGCAAAGCACGGGCGCGCGGTCGGCGAAACGCGGGGTTTTACGCGAAACGCCGCCCGTGTTCGGCGTGCGCGTCTGTTCCGGTTAAACGGTGCGGTCGGTGATTCGCAATCTGGGCAAAAACCGCGTTTGTTGTACCACGGGTCCACGAAACATGCTTCGAAATCCAAATTTTCACTTTGTTGTACCATCGGGCACCGAAAAAAAGAGGATTTGCTGCGTGCGGCGTTGGTGCGCCTTTTGGCCGGGTGCGATATGTTGTGCGTTTTCCCAGGTCGCGGTTTCCTGACTGGGCTATCCTGCCTGGAATAGGCCGGTGCATTCCCGGGAAGTCTCTGCCGGTTGGTACAAAAGGTTGCGAATTTGGATTCAGATCCCGAAAATCTGGACCCATGGTACAACTGATTGCGTTTTTGCCCCCTCGGCTTTGTTCTTTCCGGGGTGGATGGGGTGCGGGGAAGGAGGCGGCCCCTTGAGGGAGCTGCTCTACGCTTGAGCGTTATGCGAGCTGCAGGATCTGGTCGGCGGAGTCCAGCAGCATGTCGGCGCCGGCTTCGATGAGGGCTTCGCGCGGCTGGTATCCCCAGGTCACGCCCACGGCGAACACGCCGGCCGCATGGGCTGTGGCCATGTCGCCTGCGGAATCGCCGAAGTAGGCTACGCACGCGGGGTTCGCGTCCAGCTCCGCGATCACGTGCAGCAGGCCGGCGGGGTCGGGCTTGCGCGGCACGGGACCTTCGCCCAGCGCCATATCGAAGAGCCCAGGGAAGTAGCGGGCTTCCACATCCTTCACGCCCGCATCGAACTTGTTGGACAGGATGGCGGTCTTGCATCCGCGGCGGCGCAGCTCGGCCAGCATGCCCATGACGTGGGGATACGGCGCCGTGAGCGTGTGGCCGTGTTCGGCGTAGAGGCTCTTCCAGTGCGTGAGCGCTGCTTCCACCTGCTCGTCCGGCAGGCCGGCGGGAACAGCCTTGACCATGAGGGCCTTCGCTCCGTTGCCAACGAAGGACAGCACCTCATCGCGCGTGCGCTCGGGCCAGCCGAGGTGCGCGAGCGTCATGTTGGTCATGGTGACCAGGTCTGGAAGCGTGTCTAACAGCGTGCCGTCCAAATCGAAGATGAAGGTGTCGAAGCGGCGCGGCGCGGCGGCGTGGCGCGCGGTATGGTTGGATGCGGTTCCGTCAGGTGCGGTCATGGTGGCTCCTTCTTGGTTAGGTTCCGTATAGGTTCGGCGCAGAGCGGCCGGGGTTTTGGCGCTCAGATTATATCTATGCTCCGTGGAAGCAGGCAGGGCTCATGCGGTTATCGCGGGATATGAATTCGTCGAATAACGAGTGCGAGAAACATTCCTGATTGCACAGAGTCCATTCAGTGCGATCAGGAATGTTTGGCCGTATATCGAAGTCGTTTGGCTCTTTCTTGGCACTCTGAACAACAGTATTTGGTATCTAGTCTTCTTCCCATTTCCTTCGGAGTGAACAGAAGTCCGCACTCTGGGTTTGCGCATGTTCGATAAGCTTCATTGTTTAGGAGGCCTCGGGCAAGCTGTGCAAATATGGCGGTAATTAGATCACTTACGGAAGAGTGGGAGCTGACTCCTGCGTCATTGACGGAAATCAGTTCGATGCTCGGAAAGAGCCTGGGGAGAAAATGGGCTACATATTCCGAGGATATTTTCGCTAGAGCAGCCTCTCGCTTGGTCATGGCTGGAAGATCGTCGCGAAGCACTCTGGTTGTGTTCCTGATTGCGCTCTGGGCGTCGAGTACTGCGAATATTGCTTCTTGGAATGATACGGCGCTGAGTTTGAGCAGTTCCATATCGTCAACGTATTCTCGGTTTGGGACGGAATCGTAGAGTTCCGCGGAAGCAAGAATGCCTTCCATCTGACGACGGTAAAGGTCCGCATTCGCTCCGGAGAAAACATTTTGATCAGGTTCGGGGCGGAGTCTCTTCCTTGCCTCCGTTCCGTACGGCTTTTGTTCGCGGGCTCCTGTTATCAATCCGTACTTTCGCTGGAATGCAAGAAACTCTTGAATGTCGGTTGGATTGAGTTCGAGAAATTCGCGACAGTAAAAGCCCTCGGGCAGCTCGACGGTTTTCTGGCTTCGTCCTGCATCTATGAGATTTAGGTTGAGGCAAAAATAACAGCTCTTCAAATCCTTCTCTGATGGTGCCGTTTTTTTTCTGGCCCCAAATTCATCGAAGTAATTCATGGTGCCCTCGCCTCCTGTCCATATGGGAGGATTTGGCACTCGAATGCCTGTCGTTATCGGGATTGATGAGAACACGAATTTCAGATTCGATTCGATAGGCTCATCCAGAAGGTCGAGCCCGTTATCTGCGTCCATCGGTCGCTCCTAACTAAATCATGTAACTAGTTGCACATCATATCTAGATTTAAGCTCTGCATCAAGTAGGAATAATCCTGCGCTTAAACGATTGGAGCAAAATGACCAGAAAGCAGACGAGATTCAAAAGTCAGCCAGACGACCTGCGCCGATCAAGACTGGCAACAGAAGCAACCTTCGACGGAATTTTTGAAATCCCGTTCATTGAGGCCCCTCATATGAGCGAACCGCCTGCGGTTGCGATTCCGTTTTCCAAGCGCTCTCGTTCGGAGGGCCAGAGTGAACTTTTGGTTTTTGACGAGCACGAAAGCGAATTCCAGGAACTCATCGAGAACCCCGATATGTTTATTGATGAGCTTCGGGGGTATTCTGCGGTCTTTTCGCCCGACCTTTCTCTTTACCGCAACGCTCCGCTTTCGGCCCAGATCACCAACGTGTACGAATCGCGGCTTACGGGGAGCTACCTCCAGAGGAATGGCGTGAATGTCGTTCCGTTTATTAGATGGGGAGATGAGCGCAGCTTTACTACTTCTGAGCTGCCCGAACCCTTCGCTCTGTTGGGTGTTCGTGAGGGTTCGATCGTCGGAATAGGTCCTTATGGCTGCGTGAAAAGCTATGCCGACCAGGACGTCTTCCGTGCGGGTTTGATTGCGGTGATAGAGCGCATTCACCCGCGCATGATTCTTTCTTACGGTTCGTATCCCGAAAGGATTTTCAGCGGACTCGAGTCGATGACTGAATTTGTCTTCTATGAGGACTGGACGAGCCGAATGAGGGGCCATAATGGGTAGCGGTATTATTGATTCCTACAGGAATACTCGCGGTGAGTTACTTGAGGCGCGGCGTGCCGGTGACTATAGCCGGATTATGAAGCAGCGCTTGGAAAGTTGGTGTCGACGAGAAGCAGACGAGCTTTCCCGGATTTCGAAGAGAAAGCGAAAAGGGTTTAACACCGCATGCATTGCGTATGATGTGGAGACTGGGCGGGAGTATTATGGCCGAAACGCTGGAATCGAGCTTGCGGATGCCCCCAAGAATCCCGTCCTGTTTGGTTCCGATGATGCGACCGGTCTGCTTCCGCAAATGTCGCTTAACCATCTCAAAGTGGGGAACTGCGCCGAAGTTGATGCCGTCAATCAAGCGCTGAACAATGGTGCGAGCATCGGCAATCTGCGTATCATGACCGTTTCCGCAGACGAAAAGCATTTCGGCGCAAATAAGCCCGCGTGCAGAAATTGCACGTATACATTCAGGGGAAGAGTTAAAGGAAATTATTCTGGCTGGACCAACTAGAGAGGATCGATATGGACATGAAACAATTCGAGGGGATTTCCCTCTTGGGCCGAATCAGCTATGCGATCATGTGCGCCGAATCCTATTTTACGGTGACTCACCCCGATCGTGATTGGCGGCCTCTCTTTGAGCTGCTCTGGTCCATCTGCGATGAGGGGGTCTTCTGGGACGAGTGGGCGGACAGGGTTCTCGAAGTGATCCCCGAGTACTTGTTCGAATTTCCTTCCTTTGAGCAGTCCGATTTCAGCTATCTCGATGAGAATGTTTATAACGCCATGAGGTCGTTGCTACATGACCATGATGCTGGGGCGGACACCCTGCTTGAAGGCATCCGTGACATGGAGGAAGCGTACGCATACACCGAGATCGACGGTATCGGAGAGGAAAGCCTCGATATTCTCGGAGGTATTGTTGAAGTGCTGGAGGGGGCGACAGTGCCGCTGCCGGATCCGAAGGCTGTGGCCTTTTCGTCCTTCGAAGAATGCGGAGGCCGCGGCAACTCATTCGATTGCCGCGGCCTGTCGAAAGTCCTGTGATTCGCTGGGCATCGGCCTTCGGCTCCGTTGGCCGGCGGCGCCGAGGGCCAACGGCGTTCGCTCAGTAATACCGGTAGTAGGCGGCGCAGCTGCCTTCGGAGCTGACCATGCACGGACCCACGGGATTTTCGGGGCTGCACACCGTGCGGAACAGCGGGCAGTCGCTGGGCGCCATGATGCCGCGCAGCACATCCCCGCACCGGCAGCCGCGCGGATCGCGGGTGGGTTCCACTTCGGGCTCGTGGCGCACCAGGGCATCGAAGCGGGCGAAGCGCTCGCGGATCTTGTAGCCGCTGCCCTCGATGGGGCCTAGGCCTCGCCAGGTGGCGGTGCAGGTTTCGAAGACCTCGTCGATGGCGGCCAGCGCCACGGGGTTGCCCTGCGGCATGACGCCGCGCGCGTAGGCGTTCTCGATGTCGGCGCGGCCCTCGTGCAGCTGGCGCATCAGCATGGCGATGCCCTGCAGCACGTCCAGCGGCTCGAAGCCGGTGATCACGCCGGGGATGCCGTACTTTTCGGCCAGGAAGCGGTAGGGCTCAACGCCGATGATGGTGCTCACGTGGCCGGGCAGGATCAGCGCGTCAACTTTCAGCTCCGGGTCGCGCATGAGCACGTCCAGGGCGCCGGGCATGTTCTTGTGCGCGGCGAATACGCTGAAATTATCAAGGTCTGCGGCCTCGGCGCGCTTGATGGCCATGGCCACGAGGGGCGTGGTGGTCTCAAAGCCCACGCCTACGAACACGACGGGTCGGTCGGGGTTTTCGCGCGCGATGGTGAGCGCGTCCAGCGGCGAATACACGATGCGGATATCGCGGCCGGCGGCCTGTTCCTTGAGCAGGGACGATGTTGAGCCGGGCACGCGCGTCATGTCGCCGAAGGTGGCGATGATCACATTCGGGATGCGGGAAAGCGCGATCACGGTGTCGATGTCGCGGTTACTGGTCACGCACACCGGGCAGCCCGGACCGCTGGCAAGGCGGCAGCCTTCGGGCATGAGGTCGCGGATGCCGTTGCGGGCGATGGCCACGGTGTGGGTGCCGCATACCTCCATGAGCGTGGCGCGCTCAGGGGCCAGCGCCTGGATGCTTTCGATCAGTCCGCGTGCCAGGACCGGGTCCTTGAAGGCTTTGGGGTCAAGCGCGGCGGCACTGGGCGCGGATGCGGCGGCACCGCGGCCGGCGTCAGGGTTCGAGCCGGCAACCGTTGCGGCATTCTTTTCGGCAGCCATGGTCTACGCGCCTTCGATATCGGCCAGCTCGGGGAACTGGCGAATGAGCTCCAGGGTTTCCTGCGCGTGCTCTTCGGAGACCACTTCGATGGCGAAGCCGGCATGCACGAGGACGAAATCGCCGGTCTGGGCCTGCGGGGTCAAGTCGAGCGCAATGGTGCGGGTGACGCCCAGGATGTCGACGGTGGCCAGGCGGTCTTCGTCGATCTCGGTGATGCGGGCGGGGATTGCAAGACACATGGTGGGGCTCCTTATGCGTTGTCTGCTGGGTTGGGGGTTTGGGCGGCGTCGGCCGCGGCTTCGGTGCGAGACCCTGCGTCCGCTGCATCGTCGATGCCGGCAGCAAGGCGGGCGGCGCACACGGCGGCCTGGCCGTAGGATACCGCGCCGTCGTTGGGCGGAAGCTCTCGGCTCAGGGCAACGGTGAATCCGGCCGACTGCAGGGCGGAAAGCGCGTGCTCGGTGAGATAGCGGTTCATGAATACGCCGCCGCCCAGCGCCACGGTGGAGATGCCGTAAAGCGCGTTGGTGAGCTGTGCCATCTGCACGATGGCCTGCACGAACGCATCGTGGAAGCGGCGCGCTATCACGGTAACGGGCACTCCGGCTTCCATGTCATCAAGCAGTGCGGCGAAGGTGGGTGCGGCGTCCAGCAGCAGCACGCTGGTGTCGTGCGCGGTGCTGGATTCGGTAGCAACGTTCTTGGTGATGGCGATGGCGTAGCGGGCGGCGGTGTCGGCTGCGGATTCGCCATCGATCCAGGTCGCGCCTTCGGGTCCGGGGACGCCGCCCTCGCCGGTCGTTTTGCCTGCGGTATCGTCGCCGTACAGGGCGGCTTCGAGCAGGATGGCGGCTTCGCCCTCGTAGGCGGGCTGGGTGCACACGCCCAAAATGGCGCTTGCGGCGTCGAACAGGCGGCCGACGCTGGAGGTGGGCGGGCAGTTGATGCCGCGCTCGATCATGGTCTCGCACACGGACGCCTCGTCGCCGAGAGCGGCCAGTGCGCGCACGGCCGCAGGGTGCTCCAGCAGGTCGAACGCGTCCAGCGCGCCGTAGGCCATGCGCAGCGGGCGTTTGATGGCTGCTGCGCCGCCTGGCATGGGCACGTAGGCGAAATTCGCCATGCGTTCGAAATCCTGCAGGTTGGCAAGCAGCACCTCGCCGCCCCAGATGGCACCGTCCGCACCGTATCCCGTGCCGTCGAAGGCGAAGCCGATCACGGCGTCGGTCAGTTCGTTTTCGGCCATGACCGCGGCGATGTGGGCGTGGTGGTGCTGGACGGCATGCAGTGCGGGCGCAGTGCGGGGCGCATCTGCCGGCGAGCCATTCGGGGAGGCTTCGTCGCGGGTGCCGCGTACGGTTTCCTCGGCCCACTTGCTGGACAGGTACTCAGGATGCAGGTCGCGCACGATATGTGCGGGCTCAATGTCGAACAGCTGCTGGAATTTGCCTTTGACCTGCAGCCAAGCGTCGAAGGTCTCCGCGTTTTCCATATCGCCGATGTGCTGGGAGACGAATGCCTCGTCGCAGCGCAAGAGGCACAGCGTGTTCTTCTGCTCAGGTCCCACGGCCAAGATGGGCGCGCCGTCCGGCGCGGCGCAGGCCTTGACGGCCACGGGCATGGGGGCGAAACCGCGCGCGCGGCGGATCATCTGGACGGCGTCGATGGGCGCACTGGTGGCGGCAGAGGTTGCGGCGGTGGCAGCGGGAGTGTCGGCTGCGTTTGCGGGCGCATCCGCGCCGGTTTTCGCGGCAGCGAGGGTCGCGCCCCCGGCCTCTTCGCCTCCGATGCGGATCACGCGGGCCACGGAATCATCGAAGCGCGTGCGAATGGGGCGGTTGTTGCCCACGAACGCATCCGCCACTTCGTGCAGCGCGCGAAACGCTTCGGCGTCATCGGTTTGGATGGGCTCGTCGTGCAGGTTTCCGGAAGTCATCACCAGAAGCCCGCCGAATGCGGCCATGATCAGGTGCTGAAGCGGGGTATAGGGCAGCATGGCGCCCAATTCGGGAAGTCCGTCGGCCAGTCCTGCGGCGAAGCGGGCTTCCGGGCGTTTGCGCAGAAGCACGATGGGATGTTGCGCGCCGGTGAGCAGCTTGCGCTCGGCATCGCTGACCAGGCAGCGCTCTTCGAGCGCTTCGATGGACGGAGCCATGACGGCGAACGCCTTGCCTTCGCGGCGTTTGCGGCTGCGCAGCTTCGTCAGCGCTTCGGGGTTTTCCGCGTCGCAGGCAAGGTGGAACCCGCCCAGGCCCTTGATGGCAACGATGCCGCCTTGGCGCAGGAGCTCTGCTGCGCGCTCGATGATGGCGTCGCTTGCCTGGCGGTCCGTTCCCCAGGTCACGTGCGCGGGTTCGGATTCATCTTCGCCATGCATGGGCTCGAACCACGAGATGTGCGGTCCGCACTCGAAGCAGGCGTCGGGTTGCGCGTGGAAACGGCGGTCTTCCGGATTCCCGTATTCGTCCGCGCAGGCGGGGCACATGGGAAACGCCGCCATGGATGTGTGCGCGCGGTCATAGGGCAGCTTGTCGATGATGGTGAAGCGCGGCCCGCAGTTCGTGCAGTTGATGAACGGGTAGTGGAAGCGCCGGTCATCGGGATCGAACAGCTCGCGCACGCAGTCATCGCACGTGGCCAGATCAGGCGAGACCAGCGTGGTCTTCGTTGCTTCGCCTTCGTCCGAATAGCGGATGGTGAAGGTGTCGAAGCCTTCGAGCGGCGCCTCTTTGAGGTCGATTTCGGTGATGCAGGCTGCTGCCGGCGCGTTTTCGGAGAGCTCGATGACGAAATCGTCAAGGTCGCGCTCTTCCCCTTCGGCATGGATGAACACGCCTGCCGTGGCGTTGAGCACCCAGCCGCAGATGAGGTGATGTTTGGCTGCACGGTAAACGAAGGGGCGGAATCCCACCCCTTGAACGACTCCGTGAACCTCGATGTCCAGAGCTTCTATCATATTGATACCCCGTGCGACAGCGAAGGGAAGCCGTGGTCGGTTTCGCGCTTCGCGCCGAATGTGTCGATTCCCGTGCTGGTCATGGTCAAGTGTCCGTGCGACACGCCTTTGGTGCCCAGGATCATGTTGGAGATGGTCTGGATCACGCCGCTTTCGCCCCGCAGCACGATGACCTCCATGCAGGTGTGCGCATCGAGGTGGATGTGCAGGCTGGTGATTATCTGGCCGAAGAACTCATGCTGGATGCGGTCCAGCTTGTCGCGCACGTCGCCGGCGTGATGGTTGAACACGATGGTGAGGGTGCCCATCACCTCTTCGCCGGGAAGCGCGCACTCTTCTTCAACCAGCGCGTCGCGCACCAGATCGCGGATGACTTCGCTGCGGTTTTTCGCCAGGCCGCGCTTGGCTACCAGCGCGTCGAAACGGACGAGCAGGTCCTCGGGCATTGCGACCGAGAACCTCATCAGGTCCTGGCCCATGGCCTACACCAGTTCGACGGTGACGCCGCTGGCGTTTTCGGCATCGTCTTCCAGGGCGTCTTTCGCCTCGTCGAGCAGGGCGCGGACGGCGTCGAGCTGGGCCATGGCTTCGTGCAGCTTGGCTCCGACGGTTGCGTAGCCGGCGTCTTCGGCCTGGTGGCCCAGGTTGTGGGCCCAGCGGCGCTCCAGCTTCACGTGGTCATCGATCTGGTCGATCATCTGCTCGAACTGGGCGGTGTTGATTCCGTTGGTGCACATGCGGTTCTCCTTTCCGCTGCCGTTTGCGGCATGGCGGTTCGGTTGCTTTTTGGCTATTATTGCAAGCGTTCAGGGCAAGTAAAGCGGATTCAAGGAAACGGTGTGAAAAATCCAGTGAGCTGTAACATGTATGCGCAGGCGAAGGCGGCGGACCTCGAAGAGTGCGCTGCGGCTTTCGACGGCGATATGGATGCTTCCGCGTGCGTGGTCTGCTACGGGCCTGCGCCCGATCCGGTTCGCACTGCGGTGGATGCGGCATGCACCGCCCTTGGGCACACCACGGTGTATGTGGACTGCTCCGGGGCCTTCGCCACCGATGACGGTGCGCGCGCCCTGTTCTCCTGCGTGGAGGGGATTGATGCGCAAGTCCTGATCATTGTGGACGAATTGGCCGCCGGGCTGATAGGTCAGACGTATCGCTGCCAGATTCCCCTTGATGCGCATAGCCGCGTGTTCGGGCGCGATGCCGTTGCGTTCACTTCGTTTGAGGCCGATTTGTCTGATCCGAAGATGAAGCAGCGCGACTGGTCTTTGCTGAAGTCGCTTAAGCGATAAGCGCCTGTCGGGCGCTTGAGGCGGGGATCAGGTGCGGCCTCTTTGGCTTTGCCGGTCCCGTATCAGGTGATTTGCCGCGCCCTCAATCCTCCATGTTCTTTTTCCCCCATGCGCGCATGGCCTTGATGACCGGCGCCAGGCTTTCGCCCTTTTCGGTGAGGGTGTATTCCACGTGCGGCGGCACTTCGGCGAAGACCTCGCGGGTGAGCAGACCGTCCTCTTCCATTGAGCGCAGATTGCTGGTGAGCACTTTCTGGGAGATGCTGCCGATGGATTTCTTGAGCTCGCCAAAGCGCTTCGTGCCGCCTAGAAGCTCGCGGACGATGAGCACCTTCCACTTGTCCGAAAGGTAGGAAAGCGTGGTTTCGACAGGGCAGCGGTCTTTTGCGAGTTTGGTAGCCATGCGGCCGGTCCTTTCGCCTGTGATGTGATTGGTGTGCAGGTAAGCGAATGGTTTCTGATGGCGCTAAGTATCCCACAGTAACTTAATGCCCGCAACGGTCTTGTTCGTTTGGCGGTGTGCGGCGCCTGTTTCGACAGCTGAGCAATGCGCTACGCAGGCCGTCGACGGTTCCGCGGTGCTGCCCTCGCCGTCGGCGATGGGGCCTGTGCTATGCTGGCAGGGTTTCATGTGCGTTTGGCCGGACCGGGCGCCTCGGCCGAGCAGGCGGAGCGTGCGCCGAGCTGGGCCGAGCAGACGGGCGGGTCGTGCGGACGGGCGGGTCGTGCGCCGAGCAGGCGGGCGGGTCGTGCGGGCAGGCGGGTCGTGCGGTGCGGCCGAGCAGGGTCGAGCGGGCGGGCGGGTCGTGCGCCTCGTCCGAGCTGGGTCGAACAGGTGAACCGGGGGCAATGGAGGCTGCTGTTGAGATTTGTGAAATACGAGGTCACGCGCGAACTCTGCCGGAGTTGTGGAGCGTGCGTGCGCGCGTGCCCGAAGCGGGCCATCGCTTTGGACGAGATGGGCGTGGCGGTGATCGATTCCGCTCGATGCGATGCGTGTGGCGCTTGCGCGCAGGCGTGCAAGCTGTGCGGAATCGTGAAGAAGCGGGGCCTGTTCCGTTGAAGCCTCTGTGCTTACGGAATGGCAACCATTCGTGAGGAATTTCCAAACCAGCCTTGCAAACACGGTGAGTCATGGTATCTTGCGTGCTTGGAAACGCGGCCGCGTTCTCGTGGCCTTATTCTTGCAATGAGAGAGTAGGAGAGAGTTATGCCCCATCCTGTGCTTGAAACCGATGAGTGCATCGGCTGTGGAATCTGCGTCGACGCATGCCCTCAGGGCGTTCTGGAGATTTCCGGTGGCGTCGTGGTCGTTGAGAACGAAGATGCCTGCATCGCGTGCGGTGACTGCGTTGATGAGTGCCCCATGGGCTGCATCACGGAGATCGCCGAGGACTAGGCGCATAGCCTGATTATCGCTCTATCGGGTGCCCCGTCCGGTTTGCCGGGCGGGGTGCTTTGCATATCGGGGGCGAACTGGGGCGAAGGGGCGTTTCCCAAGCTTGGATAGGCACCGCGCACAGAAAAATGACCCTATTTGGTCAAAATCGCGAGTTTTCGGTACTTTCCCCCACGAAGGCGAAGAGGTCGAGAGACTCTGAACTGGGGAAACGCTGATTCGCCAAGTCAATTTCGCCCTCGAATGTCCCTCGGTGGTCAAAACTGCGAGTTTTAGGTACCGAAAACTCTCAGTTTTGACCACAAGACGCTGATTGCCGTGCATGGGCGCGGGGAATGCGAGGTGAAGATGGCCGGATCGAACGGGGCGGTGGCCTCGATCGCCGCGTTTTGCCATGACGCAGCCATGCGGGGCTGGCATGAGCGCAACGGCGGCAACGTGAGCGTGTGGCTTGGCGCCGCCGAAGCGGAGGCGGCGGCCGACGAATTCGCTCGGATGGGCGAAGGGGCCTGCGTTGGAGGTGCGGTATCCGGGCTGCGGCGCTTTCCGCTGGCATGGCCCATCCCCGAACTGGATGGCGCATTCTTCCTGGTCACGGCAACAGGTTGTTTCATGCGCAACGTTGCGGGGCGTCCAGGGGAATCTCTTGGCCTGATTCGCATCGTCGAGGCGGGCGCATCGTATGAGGTGGTTGCGGGGTTTTCGTCCGGCGGCAGGGCGACAAGCGAACTTGCAAGCCATCTTCTGGTCCATCTCGAACGAGCCCGGACGCGTGGGGCTGCCGGGCCTGAGGGGCTTGCGGGAGCGAGCGTGGTCTATCACGCGCATACGCCGTCGCTTATCGCGCTTTCCCACGTGGTTGCACCGGAGACGGCGCATTTCACGCGCGCGTTGTGGTCGACGTTCACCGAGTGCCCCATGTTCTGCCCGGCGGGCGTGGGCGTGGTCGGCTTTTTGATCCCGGGCAGCCTTGAGCTTGCCCGCACCACGGCCGAACTGGCCCGCCACCACGACGCCATCATGTGGGCGTCGCACGGCGTGCTGGTGTGCTCGCCTTCGCTTGATGAGGCGTATGGCCTGGTGGAGACGCTGGAGAAAGCGGCCGACATTGCGCTGCGGACCATGGCGTGCGGCGCGGCGTCGGACCCTGGGAGCACCGTGGCGTGCGGCGCGGCGTCTGGATTCGGGCACGGCTTGGGTGCCGAAGAGCTGGTTGCGTTGGACGAAGCGCTCGGATTGGGCCTGGACCGAAGTCTGCTTGCGTGACGCGGCGCCCGGAGCTGGCTGATGGGGATCGAAGGGAAGTGACGGAAATGGGCGTTGAGCGTCTTCCGAAGACGATAGAGATTCTAAACGGCGGGCGCACCGTGCGCATCGTCGATCAGACGCTGCTGCCGCAGGAGCTGCGCATGGTGGACGTGGGCATGTGGGAGCAGATGGTCGATTGCATCAAGCGGCTTGCGGTTCGCGGCGCCCCCGCGTTGGGCATTGCCGGCGCCGGCGCGCTGTCGGTTTTTGCGACGCGTGAGGCCGAATTGCTGTCGAAGCGTGCGCAGGAGGGCGGCGTACACGGCATCGATGCTTTCCTGACCGCCATCGACACTGTGGCAGAGCAGGTGGCGGCCGCACGTCCGACGGCGGTGAACCTGTCGTGGGGTGCGGAAAGGGCCCGCGCCGCCGCGCATCGTGCTGCCGAATCCGGCGGGGATGCACCGCGCATTGCGGAGGCGATTGCCGCCGAGGCCCAGGCCATCCGTGACGAAGACGAGGCCTCATGCCGGGCCATCGGCGCTTTCGGCGCACCGCTTCTTGAGGAGGGGTCGCGCGTGCTCACGCACTGCAACGCGGGATCTTTGGCCACGGCGTTTTTCGGCACGGCGCTGGGCGTGGTCTACGCCGCCCATGAGCAGGGACGTATCGCCCGGGTGTACGCCGATGAGACCCGTCCGGTGGGGCAGGGCGCGCGCCTGACGGCGTGGGAGCTGGGGCGCGCTGACGTTCCCGTTACTCTGATCTGCGACAATATGGCTGCAAGCCTTATGGCGGCGGGCGAAATCGACGCCGTCGTGGTTGGGGCTGATCGCATCTGCGCCAACGGAGACACGGCCAACAAGATAGGGACGTACGGCGTGGCGGTGCTGGCGGCCCATCACGGCATTCCGTTCTACGTGGCCGCGCCGTTTTCGACCATCGATGCGTCGCTTGCGGAAGGGTCGCTCATCCCCATCGAGCACCGCGACCCATCCGAGGTGACCGCCTGCATTCCCGAAGGTGCCGACGTGTACAATCCGGCGTTTGATGTGACGCCGGCGCCGTTGATCAGCGGCATCATCACCGACCGCGGGGTGTTCCGCCCGCCCTTCAGCTTCGGCGCTTAGGGTGTTTCGGGCTGTGCGGGGTTCCCCAATCCCGTACAATGGCGAAAAGACCGCGCACCGGCGGTTGCGGCTTGCGGGCTGCGCGCCGGGCTTCAGGCCGTTTGCGGCGAATCCAAGGGAGGCAACATGCGCACCATCAACATCGGCATCATCGGCATGGGCACCGTCGGCGGCGGCGTCATCAAGCTGATTTCGCAGCACCATGATGACTACCTGGCAGCCCACGGCATAGACCTGCGTATCAAGCGCGCTTGCTCGCGCACTGATGATCGCAACGCTGAACTGGGGATTTCCCCCGAACAGTTCACGTTTGACTGGCGCGATGTGGTGGCCGATCCCGAAGTTGACATCGTGGTGGAGCTTATTGGCGGCGAACATCCCGCGACTGAGATTTTCGAAGCCGCCTTCGCCTCGGGCAAGCATGTGGTGTCAGCCAACAAGGCGCTGTTGGGGCGCCACGTGGAGCACCTCGCCGCCATGGCGGCCGCGAATGGCGTCCAGTTGCGCTGCGAGGCCGCGGCGGCCGGTGGCATCCCTGTCGTGCATGCGCTGGAGCACGACCTGATCGGCAACCGCATCCTCACCATTGCGGGCATCATGAACGGCACCACCAACTACATTCTCTCCCGCATGAAGAACGAAGGGCTGGGCTTCGATGAGGTTCTGGCGGCCGCGCAGGCTGCGGGCTATGCCGAGGCGGACCCCACCGCCGACGTTGACGGCTTCGACGCTGCGTCCAAGATCGCCATCCTTTCCTCCATCGGTTTTCGCACGCGTGTCGTCACCGACGATGTGTTCATGCAGGGCATCCGCGATGTGTCGGCAGAAGACATGGCGCAAGCCGCCGAGTTCGGCTACGTCATCAAGCTGCTGGCCATTGCCCGCAACACCGAAAGCGGTGTGGATGTGCGCGTGCACCCCACGATGATCCCCGCAAACCACCAGTTGGCCGCCGTCGACGGAGCCATGAATGCAGTGCTCGTCGTGGGCGATGCAGTGGGCGAAACCATGTTCTACGGCGCCGGTGCGGGCAGCTTCCCCACGGCCAGCGCCGTCGTGGGCGACATCATGGCCTTGGCGGGCCCCATGTCCCGCGGCATGGCGCCCGTGCCCGAAAGCGAGCCCTTCGAGCGCAATCTGCCTATTCGCGACATCCTTGACCTGCGCACCCGCTACTACATGCGCCTGACGGTGGAAAACACCACGGGCGTGCTGGCTCAGACCACTAAGGTGTTCGCTGAGCAGGGCGTTTCCATCTCTAACATGAGCCAGCATGACGGAGCGGACGGTCTGGCCACGCTGGTGTATGTGACGCATGCCGCCGAGGAGCGCGCGCTGCGTGCTGCCATCCAGGGTCTTGAGGCCCTCGATGTGGTGCGCGAAGTTGCCAGCGTGATTCGCGTGGAAGACATAGACGCTTGGAGCTTGGGAGCCATGGCCAACTAGCCAGCGGCGCCCCGGCGAAGTCGCCGGCATCAGGCGAGGTTTGCGACCTCGCGCTTGAGGGCGGCGCTATCGCTGGATGCCGGTCAGCTGCTTGATCTGGCTGATGCGGATGAGTTTGACGATGCCCTTGCGGTCCGTTTCCAGGGCTATCCAGTCATCGTCGGCGTCAGCCAGAATTCCACGCAAGTCGCCGTTGAGGGGATTCGCGCCCACGGAATCGTCCAGCATCATGGCCTCATACTTGAGCGTGACCTGCACCATCTGCCCGCTCAGGTGGTGAATCTGGCTTGCCACGAGGGAATCCATCTCAGCCTCCTTTGTGCTGTCGGCCTCTTTGCGCTGGGCGCGGATAGGAGTGTTGGCCACCCAGAGCTGATAGGCGATCACCGTCAGGGCGACGGTTGCGACAAGGGCTACAAGCATCGTTGCGCCGTCCATCAGCGATCACCTTCTTCGGAGGCTTGGGCTTCTTCGCTTTCGGCTTCGCCCAAGATGCTCACGGTGTATATCGACGAAGTGTCGAGCAGTTGGACTGCCGTTTCAGATTTCAGCGGATTGGTCTCTTTGCGGCGGCGATAGCTTATTCGCACCCAGTCCTCATTCGCGTCCAGGACGGTGACGGTGCCTCCGGGGTGGCCGTACAGCATCCAGTCGGAATCGGCGCAGACCAGCTTGCACTGCTTGCCGATCGCCTGTTTGAGCACGTGCAGGTCGCGGCGCTTTTCGGGGGTGATCCCCTCGCGGCCGACAACCACTTCAACCTCATCGCGCGCAAGGTCGTCCAGATTGATGCGGTAAAGCGCCGCCAGCGCGATGGCTTTGTCCAGTGCTGGGGCGGCTTGGCCGGTCTCCCAATTCGAAATGGTCTGACGTGTCACGCCCAGCGCGGACGCGGCCTCCTGTTGGCTGAGGCCTGCGTGCTTGCGCAGGGCGAGCAGTTTATCGTTGAGCATGGTTCTCCTCGCGTTCAGTGCTGGTTGGTTACGTGTGTTCCCGGGTGTCTCCATTGTGGGCGAGGGACGGCTTTGCGCCAAGCAAATGAAGTTGGAAATGCGGCAAATTTCTGTGGCGCGGCGCAAATTGCCTGCGCAGACCGCTGGCGGGATTTCGTGCAAGGAGTCGGCAACATTTCTGAACGGTGTTCACAAAAAGCGATATACTGACACTCGTTCAATATCGATATTGGAGGAGAACATGAAGAAGTACATCGATTGGTCCATTGTCTATGCCATCCTGGCACTTGCCGGCGGCGTGTTTTTCCGCGAATTCACGAAGTTCAACGGCTTCGAGGGCGCAACTGCGTTGGGCGTCGTGCACACGCACTGGCTGGTTCTTGGCATGGCGTTTTTCCTGCTGCTGTTCGCCATCGACCGCGTGCTGGGCGGCGTTGACACCGGCAAGGTCCTGATCGGATACCACGTGGGCCTGAATCTGGCCGTCATCATGCTGCTGGTGCGCGGCGTGCTGCAGGTGCTGGGCACCGCGCTGCCTTCGGGTGCCGATGCCGCCATCTCCGGCATCGCTGGAATCGGCCACATCATCTTGGGCGTGAGCCTGGTCATGGTCCTGCTGAAGATCCGCAAGGCTGCTGCGGCGAAGTAATCTGCCTGCAATCCTTTTCGCGACGCGGTATGGCTCTGGCGGATGGATGCTTGTTTCGGCTACACTGAGGCAAGCATCGCGTCACGGGCCATGCCGCGCCGTCGCGTATACGGGCGTGTTCGGGCGCATCTGCGCATGGGCGCACGGCAGCGGGAGGCCCCCAACGAAAGAGAGGTTTGCCATGACTGTCAACACCGATGTCCATTGGTCGCCGACCGAATTCGACTATCACCAGGTCAAGGCGCATCCCACTTCGCGCATTTCCCCGTCGTGCTCGCTGGTGGGCGATATCACGCTCGGCGAAAACGTCTCCGTCATGGCCGGCTGCCACCTGCGCGCCGATGACGATAGGATCATCGTGGGCGATGGCTGCAACATCCAGGAGGGCGTGATCATCCACGAAGACGCGGGCATGCCGGTCATCATCGGGAAGAATTCCAGCGTTGGCCATCACGCCATGCTGCACGGCTGCCAGATCGGCGAGAACTGCATGGTGGGCATGAGCGCCACCATCATGAACGGGGCGAAAATAGGCAACAACAGCGTGGTCGCCGCAGGCGCATTGGTCACGGAGGGCAAGGAGTTTCCCGACAACAGCCTCATCGTGGGCGTGCCGGGCAAGGTCAAGCGCGAGCTTTCCGAGCAGGAGATTTTCGACATGTGCACATACCCGGCGCTCGATTACGTCCGTCTCTCTGAGGCCATGCTCAACGACGGCGTCCTGTTCAATCCCGGTCCCGAGTTCAACTTCCAGGCATAACGGGGCCGCGAACACGCAATCCAACCACGCAATAGGCCGATCGGGGTTTCCTGATCGGCCTATTTTGCGCGAAGAAGCGGGCGGGTACACTGAAGATCGCCCGGGTATTGGGCGTGATTCATCGCTACGGGTCCACCGTGTCCGGTGACGCCGGCTATTCTCCCTCGAAGTGCTCGGCGGCAAGTTCCAGCTGGTGCACGATGTCGATGCTCTGGGGACACATGTCTTCGCATGACCCGCACCCGATGCATTTGGACGCAGGTCCCGCCGCCGCTCGCCAGGTGTACTGGCCTGCGGCAAAAGCGCGATCGTCGGTCAACATCTCAAGGTTGAGCAGGTTCAAGATGTCGGGGATAACAATGCCTTCCGGACAGCCCTTCACGCAGTAGCCGCAGTTCGTGCAGGGCACCGTGGGGACCGCGTGCATCTGGCGGATCGCCTCGTCGAAGACGGATTGCTCTTCGGGGGTGAATGGCTTGTTCGCGGCGAATTCGGCCAGGTTCTCCTCCATCTGCTCGATGTTGGAGACGCCCGAGAGGACCGTGACCACATTGGGGAGGTTCCAACAGAAACGGTTCGCCCAGGTCACAGGGCTTGTCTCTGGCTTTGCGGCTTTGAAGACGCCGGCCACGCGCTCAGGCAGGTTTGCCAGGCGTCCGCCGCGAGCGGGCTCCATGATGATCACGGGCATGTCATGTTTTTCGGCAACTTCCATCAGGCGGCGCGACTGGATGACGGAGTCTTCCCAGTCAAGGTAGTTGACCTGCAGCTGCACGAAGTCCACTTCCGGGTGTGCGGTCAGCAGGTTGTCCAGCGCCTTGGCATCATCGTGCATCGAGAAGCCGGCGTAGCGCACGCGCCCGGCCGCTTTCTGCTCGGCGATGAAGTCCCACATGCCGTATTCGTCGTATTTGGCGGTGCGCTTTCCGCCCACGTTGTGCAGCAGGTAGAAATCCACGTAGTCGGTCCCCAGGCGCTCAAGGGAGGTGGCCAGGTTGCTCTGCGCGGTTTCGGCGTCCGGCGCCGACCATGCCAGACATTTGGTGGCAATGGTGAACGACTCACGCGGGTAACGTTTGACCAGGGCCTCGCGCAGTGCGGTCTCGGAAGCGCCGTCGTGGTAGACGAAGGCGGTGTCGAAGTACGTGCATCCTGCTGCCATGAAAGCGTCGACCATGCGCTTGAAGTGCTCCATGTCGATGGAAGTCTGGTCGTCGGGGTCGGTCAGGGGCAGGCGCATGCAGCCGAACCCGTATTTGGGGATTGATTCGAATTCAGGTCTCATGTCACTCCGTTCTGTTTTCCGTCGGAAGCATTGTACCCATTGCCGTCGCCTTCGGCCCGAAAAGCGCATGCAAGCCCGACTTTGACCCAATAATCTGACATATGTCAGAAATCATCGTTGAGAACGCTGGTTGGAAGGCATACAATGGCGGAGTCAGAGCAATGAGAGTTAGGAGAACATCATGAGCGAGCACATCAAATTGGCGGTGCCCTCCACGGGCGAAGGCGGGATGGATGCTGTCCGCGCAGGTCACTTCGGCCATGCGGATTGCTTCACCGTCGTGGATATCGAGGATGGCGAAGTGAAGGGCTGCACCATCGTGCAGAACCCGCCCCATGTTGAAGGCGGCTGCCTGCGCCCCGTCATGTTGCTGGCTGATGCCGGTGCCACCGCCATTGTTGCCGCGGGCATGGGCATGCGTCCCCTGATGGGCTTCAACCAGCAGGGCATCACCGTGTATTTCGACAATCAGACGCCGCAGGTTGCCGACGTGGCGGCCCTGGTGGCCCGTGGCGAAGTGCCCGTCATGACCGCCGACGAAGCCTGCAGCCACTAGGTTTTGCGACGCGGCTGCACCGCAAAGAGCGCATTCTTGAAGGACCGGTTCGCCGGTCCTTCTTCGTTTTGGGGGCAAGGTCGCCGTCCCGCTGGGCGCCTCGCGTGTGTTTTGACGGGGTTCGTCTGATGCCGCCTGTGGAAATTACGCAGACATGCTTCAAATCTTGAGTGTTTCGGGTCGAAGGGGGTTCGGAATGCGGGCGAGCGTGTTCCCATGCTGGCGATAATGAGCAATATGCCTTTATGAACTGGGGAAATGTAAATCACTACTTTGCCTGCAATTCCAGAGTTCCCGAAAGACTTGGGATTTGCGGCATAATCGCCCGAAAACACCCTTCCTCGGAGGGCGAATGGCCCGAGGGGTTTTGTGCCCGCGAATTCACGCCGCTGCCCCGTCCCTTCGCCAGCGTGCGTTTCGGCGTCCGCACATTGAGGGGAAGGGACGGCGTATACTTTCGCCGTGTTCTTGATGAAAGGTTCAAAAATGGATGAGATTTCAGCCCGCCTGCCGCTGTTCGATCTGCATTGCGATACGCTGGACCGCCTGGCTCTGCACGGGCGTATTCCTGAGGCCGGTTTCGTGGCGCAGGATGCGGGGGTTGCATCCGACCGGATGCGCTCTCTGTACGATAACGATGCGCATATAGCACTCAATCGGATGGGATCCTACGCATGGTGCCAGTGCTTCGCGGCTTTCATCCCCGATGGCCTGGGGGCGCAGGGTTCCTGGCGGGTGTTTGAGGCGGTGCGCGATTACCTGCAGGAGCAGCTCGCGCAGCATGCTTCCGCCATCGAGCAGGTGCGTGACGCCCGCGATATCGCGCGCATTACGGGGCTGGAGCACTCGGACGCGCGCCCGCGATGCGCGGCCGTGTTCACGGTCGAGGGCGGATCGTTTTTCGACGGCCAGGCCGGACCCGCGGCTGCACTTTCGCGTTTGGACGAAGTCAACGCGGCTGGCGTGAAGATGCTCACGCTCACCTGGAACGGGAAGAATGCCCTGGCCAGCGGGCATGATACAACGGATGGCTTCACCCGCTTCGGCCGCGATATGGTGGGCGCTCTCGAAGAGCGCCGCATCGTGGTGGATGTGTCGCATCTCAACGACACGGGGTTCGACGAGTTCGTCCGTTTCGCACGCCGCCCCTTTGCCGCGTCTCATTCGAACCTGCGAGCTGTGTGCGGCCATAGGCGCAACCTCACCGATGACCGTTTCCGCGCAATCTGCGATGCGGGCGGAATCGTGGGGCTGAATTTCTGCCGCGGCTTCCTGCGGGAGGACGGCGCCGATCCCACGCGCGACGATGTGCTGCGCCACGTTGACCGCATGCTCAGTCTGGGCGGGGAGCGCGTGGTGGCGCTGGGCAGCGATTACGATGGTTGCGATGTGCCGTCGTGGCTTGACCCTGCGGAAAAGGTGGGCGCACTGCATGGATTGTTCGCCCGTGAATTCGGGCGGGAGATAGCCGACGCAATCTGCTTCGGCAACGCGCACGCGTTCTTCGTGCGCAACGAGACATTGTGAGGTTGGGAGGAACCATGGCATACGCATTCACCCATGCAACGCTTCTGGACGGTACCGAGGGAATGGAGCCGCAGCCCGACATGACGGTTGTGGTGGACGAAGAGGGGCGTATCGACCAGGTGGCTCCATCGTCAAGCGCCAGGATCGCAGGGGCGAAAGAAGTGGACCTTTCGGGGTGCTACCTTGCTCCTGGCCTGGTCAACATGCATGTCCACCTGTGCGGCGACGGTCGGCCGACCAGTGCGGGCGCCGCAGGCGGGTTGATTGACTTCGCCGTGAAAAACCCCGTGGGCAGGGCGTATCTGCGCCATCGCATCAAGCGCAGTGCGCAGACAGAGCTCATGAGCGGTGTGACCACGGTGCGCTCGGTGGGCGATCCTGGCTTCGCGGATGTGGACGTGCGCGACGCAATCAATGCCGGCGCCTACGTGGGGCCGCGCCTGCTCACGTCCGGTACGGGCGTTACGGTACCCAACGGGCATGGGGCCGGACTGTTCGCGCGCATCGCCACCACGCCTGAAGAGGCGCGCGAGGTGGTGCAGGCCTGCGCTCAGCGTCAGTGCGACCTGATCAAGCTGTTCATCACCGGCGGCGTGTTCGACGCCGAAGTCGAAGGCGAGCCCGGTGTGGTGCGCATGTCGCTTGAGATAGCGAAGGCAACCTGCGAGGAGGCGCATCGGCTTGGCATGCATACCGCCGCGCATATCGAAAGCCCCGAGGGTGTGCTCGTGGGCCTTCGGGCGGGCGTGGACACCATCGAGCACGGCGCTGCGCTCAGCCCTGAGGCCGTGGAGCTGTTCGCGTGCAACGGTCTTGGACGCGCCTCGTCTCTGACCTGCACCATTTCTCCAGCCATTCCGTTCGCTGAGCTTCCGCCCGAAAAGACGCACTCCACTGCGGTTCAAAAGGTCAACGGGCGCATTGTGTTCGAAGGCATTGTCGAAGCGGCCAAGCAGGCGCTTGCGGCGGGCATAGGCGTGGGGTTGGGCACGGACGCTTCGTGCCCGTACGTCACGCACTACGACATGTGGCGCGAAGTGGTGTATTTCCAGAAGCATGTGGGAGTTGACAGCTCGTTTGCCCTGCATACGGCAACGTTGCGCGGAGCTCAGCTTTTAGGTCTTGGGGACGAAACGGGGTCGGTTGAGCCGGGCAAATCGGCGGACATGATCGTGTTGGGCGCAAACCCGCTCGATGATCTGACCGTCCTTCGCTATGTCCAGAAGGTCATGGTGCGCGGCGTGCTTGTGGACAAGCCGAAGGTCCGCCGCATGGCGGATCTGGATGCAGAGCTCGATGGCATGGAGTAGCTTCGACGGGCTTGGTATATGATGTTTCGGAATTATGCGCAGGTGGGTACGGAAGGGTGCTGCATGCTCAACGCTACAACGGACGTGAAGAATTCGGATTTTCGTCGTTATCTTGAAGCCTACGCGGAGCGTGAGGCGGATTTCCTGGAGCGGGTTTCCGAGTTCGGGCTGGAATTCGCTGACGGAGCATCCGGTCCTTCGCCTGCGGAAGCGTACCGCGATGGGGCGCGCGCATGCGCCGGCTGCAATTTCGTCGCACGGTTTGCGTGCGATCCGACTGCGCATGGCATCAATGTCGAAAATGACGGGAAGAGTTTCTGGCGTTCATGGATATCGCCGGCGTGCCTGACATGCCGCAAGGGTCTGGGCACGGCGACGTTTCTGATTTCCACCCAGTGCCCGCGTGATTGTTGGTTCTGCTTCAATCCCAATCAGGTCGACTATGAGCGTCTCAAGCAGGAGACCAATGATGTGGTCGCCGAGCTTGAAAGCCATTACGCCCAAGGCGCGCGTTATGCCGACCTCGCCTTGACCGGCGGTGAGCCCCTTCTGCATAAAGACGAGGTCATCCGCTTCTACACCCGAGCTCGCGAGTTGTATCCCGACGCCTATACGCGGCTGTACACCAGCGGTTCGTATCTTGATGAGGAGATGTTCGGCCGCCTGCGCGATGTTGGGTTGGATGAGATCCGCTTCAGCATCAAGACCGATGACTCCCCGGCTCAGCAGGACGTGACCTTCGCCCGCATAGAGGCGGCGCGCGCGTACATTCCCCACGTCATGGTTGAGATGCCTGTCATCCCCGAGGAGGTTGAAGTCATGAAAGCCCTGCTCAGGAGGCTTGATTCCCTGGGAGTGAACGGCATCAACCTGCTCGAGCTGTGCTTCCCGTTGCATAATGTCGAGGCGTTCGCCCGTCGAGGGCTCAAGCTCAAGCGGCGGCCCATGCGCGTGCTCTACGACTACTGGTACGCTGGCGGCCTTCCCATTGCCGGCAGCGAAGAGGCGTGTTTGGAGCTGCTGGAGTTCGCTGCGGATGAGGGCTTGGGCCTTGGCGTCCATTATTGTTCGCTTGAGAACAAATTCACCGGCCAGATCTATCTGCAGAACATGGGGTTTCACGAAGACGGCATCCGCAGTGCTTCGGCGAAAGATTATTTCATCAAGTCAGCCAAGGCTTTCGGCATTGACGCCATCAAAGTGCGTGCGTTGCTTGGCGGATGGGGTGTGCCTTCGCAGGATTCGTCCGACGGAAGCTACGTGGAATTCCCCGTGACGGCCATTGTGCGGTTGCGCGCACTTGTTCCGGACATGGAGCTGGGCATAGGCTTTTACGTGGCGGAATACGACGAAACGGGTGCGGGGTATCTCAAAGAGGTCGACGTGCGCGTGACCACGCCCGCAGAATTCGACCTGAAGCGGGATTTTTAGGCGTTCGTTCTTATTTTCGGCAATGTCTCGCGGGGTGGCTTCTCGGCGTCGTGGTAGTATGTCAGCCCAAGTTTCCAGGGAAGAACCCGTTTCAGAGAGAGATCCCGTATGATTTTCGAAGCGATCATCGTCGATGATGAGGCGCCTGCGCGCGTCGAGCTCATCAGCCAGCTTGAGCGCACCGGCCGCGTCAAGGTTGTCACTGAGGCGGTTTGCCTGCAGGAGGGCATCGCGAAGATGCGGACGCACCATATAGACGTCGCGTTCATCGACCATAATATAGCCGGCGCCGGAACGGCCATGCTGCCTGAGATGCTGCCCACGCTCAAGAAGCGCCCGCTGCTCATCTATATGACCGCCTACAGCGACTACATGGATGAGCCTTTCGGCGTCGAGCCTTTGGGATACCTGGTGAAGCCCGTGGACAACGGGAAGCTTGCCGAGGTCATACGCCTGCTTGATGAGGTCTACGATCGAGAGGTGCATGCATGAGGATCCTCGTTCTCAACGCGGGCTCCAGCTCGCTGAAATACAAGCTGTTCGAGTCTGAGGGCGTTTCGTTCACCACGGATACCGAGACCGCGTTGGCTCAGGGCGAAATCGAGCGCGTGGGTACGGGCAATGCTCGTTTCATTCGCGAAGACGGCCGCGGACGAGATTCGTTTTTGGTGGAAGCGTCGGATATCAATGACGCGCTTGACCTGGTGCTTTCTGCTATCGTGGAGCCTGGTGCACCGCTTTCTTCGCTTGAGGAGATTGAGGCGGTAGGACATCGTGTGGCCCATGGTGGCGAAGTCTTCAACTGCTCGGTTGCCATCGATGACCACGTGGTGGAAACAATCGAGCGCTATTCGTATCTGGCTCCGCTGCATAATCCCAGCGCGCTTGAGGTCATCGGCCGCTGCCGCAAGCTGCTGCCCGATGCTTTACAGGTTGCCGCTTTCGACACCGCATTCCACCAGACCATGCCCGCGCGCAACTACGTCTATCCCATTCCGTACCGCTATTACGAAGAGCTCAACATTCGCCGTTACGGCTTCCACGGCATCTCGCACAAGTACGTCTCGCGCCGTGCCGCGCGCTTTCTGGGCAAGAGTTCGCGCGACCTGAAGATGGTTACGTGCCACCTTGGTTCCGGTGCCTCTCTTGCCGCCATCGACCATGGCATCAGCATGGATACCACCATGGGATACACGCCGCTTGATGGCATCATGATGGGCACGCGCTCCGGGTCGGTGGACCCTGCCATTATCACGGCCATCATGGAGAGGGAGAATCTCACGCCGGCGCAGATGGATGCCATCCTCAACCGCGAAAGCGGCCTGCTGGGCGTGTCGGGTGTGTCCGGTGACCTGCGCAAACTTAAAGAGGTCATCAAGTACGGCAATGAGCAGGCGGAGCTTGCCTACGACATTTTCCTCACATCCATCCGCCGCATGATCGGTGCGTACTTCTTCGAGCTAGCCGGTGTGGATGTAATCGTGTGCACCGCTGGCGTGGGCGAGAACGACCCCTATGCGCGTCGCCTCATCTTCCGCGGGCTCGAACCCTTCGGCATCCGCATTGACGAGGAGCGCAATATGGAGGTGGGGCGTGCTGACCGCGTCATCTCAACGGATGATTCCAAGGTGAAAGTGCTGGTCATTCCCACGGACGAAGAAGCCGAAATAGCCCGTGACGTCCAACTGATAGCCGCCGGCGTGGATATCTCCGATCCGTATAGCGACTAGCTGCGCCGCATCCGCTTGGGTTCGGTTCGTCCTGCTGCGCTCGCCCTGCCCTGGCCAGGCCTGCGTTGCTGTCGTGTCCGGGCCGTCGCTTTAGGCGTTGTCGCGGGTGCGTGCACGGGATTCCGCGACTTTTGGTCAAACTTGCGAGTTTTCGGTACCGAAAACTCGCAAGTTTGACCATTCGCCCGTGCTTAGGCGAGGAGTTGTGACGTTTCCCCAGGTCGCGGATTTCGTCGTCGCGGAAGAGCCCCCTCAAAGTACCGAAAAGTCATCGATTTGACCAAAAGTGGTCAAATCGATGTTCGAAGTGCAATCTTTCGGGCCCGCCACGCCCCGCCGTGGGCGAACTCGGGCCCGCCACGCCCCGCCGTGGGCGAATTCGGCCCCGTCACGCCGCATCATGGGCGGGTTCGGGCGAATCGGCCGTAGGGCGCCCGTCCCCGTCCGTCGCGCTAGCGCAGCACGGTGACCTGCACGCCCTCCATCACGCGCAGCGCCTCTTCGTTGGCGACGGGATCGAAGCAGGAGGTGCATGCGGAGTCCACGATCACCTGGGCTTCGGGTAAAGCCGCCTTGGCGATGACGGCGTTGCTGATCACGCAGATGTTGCTGACCAGACCGCACAGTTCTACCTGGTCATAGGCGCCTTCGCGCAGAAACCCGATCAGGTCCGTGCAGCCGAATGCGGGCTTCTCGAAGCGGCGTGCTCCTTCAAGCAGTTCGGCGGTGCGTCCGTAGAGTTGCCAGCCGTGCGTGCCGCGTTCGCAGTGGGGCACGGGCAGGTTGCGCCCTTCGGAGGTCGCCAGGTATTCTTTCGGAGCTCCATGGGTGTCAAGCGTGCAGACCACGTCGGCGCCCTCCGCGCGGTAGGCCTCAATCTTGGCGCAAATGGCCTGGTCCAGGTTTTCTGCGCCATCGAATCCAAGAGCGCCGTCGACAAAATCGTTTTGATAGTCCACAACAATGAGCAGCTTTTTCATGGGGTTCCTTTCGTGCAACGCAAACTGTCCGAGGCAGCTGAGGCGCTGTTCGCGGACAGGTGGAAACGTCGCATCATTTGGTTGATCGGAGTGCGCAATGAGTGTACCACGACGCTCTGGGTTAAAATGGGGTCCAATGCATCGTCGGCGAGCCGGAAGGCGGACCGCGGTGTCGTCTTGCAGCGCATCCTCAGGAGGTTTTCATGGTTGACACCAAAGCGTTCCGCAGTCTGTCCTACGGGCTCTACATAGTCACGGCGCAGTCCGAAAGCGGTCGAGCCGGGTGCGTCGTCAATACATTTCAGCAGGTCACAAGCACGCCGCCGCAGGTGAGCGTTGCTATCAACAAAGAGAATCGCACCACGGACGTTCTGTTTGAAGCAGGCATGTTCGAAGTGAGCGTCCTTGCGGAAAGCGCGCCCATGGAGCTCATCGGGCGCTTCGGTTTCCACTCAAGCGCGGATACCGATAAATACACCGACACCGTGATGGCCGAAGACGGCCACGGCGTTTCCTTTGTGGCCGAGCATGCCGTCGCGCATTTTTGCGTGAAGGTGAAGGCAACCCTTGGCCTGGGTACTCACATGTACGTGATGGGCGAAGTGGTGGAATCCGAGGTGCTGGCGCCCGAGCCTCCCATGACCTATGCCTATTATCACGTGGTGAAAGGCGGAAAGACGCCTCCGAAGGCATCCAGCTTCGAAGCGCCTGAAGCACACGGGGAGGCTCCGGCGTCCAAGGGTGGCGAAGAGCCGGCGGCGGATCAAGGTGAAGGCGCAGCGGCATCCGGCGAAAGCGCAGCGGCATCCGGTGCACCGAAGGCGTGGCGCTGCACCATCTGTGGCCATATCGAATACGGGTATCCTAATGGCCTGCCAGAGGATTTCAAGTGCCCCATCTGCGGCATGGGGAGAGAGTTCTTCGAGCCAGTTGAGGCGTAACCAGCAAATTCCATTGGCTCCAAGGTTGCATACGGCCTTGGAGCCCTTTCTTGTTTGCGCAGATAGACAGGCTGGTAAACACCGCCTACTTCGAAATGATGAATATTTTCAAAAAGTGCTTGCATAATTCTGCATTGACAGTTATTTTATTCAAATCGCTTTAGCCAAATGGAGTCTGGCATCGCAGGCGCGCAGTCGCGATTGCGCCACTGAAGGTGACCGGACAGCTGGAGAGCATATTGAACGCAAACGACCCTTGTCGGAAAGGAGTGATCACCATGACTGATACCACCATGCTGATGACTGCATTTCGACGCCAGGACCGACGAAGCACGCTGCGAAGGGCATGTGTGTTGTCTGCGGTCTGCGCTGGGTGATTCCTGCGTAAGAAATAGCCTCATGGCAACTAGCCGGGTTTCCGGCACTCGTGTCCGTCGCAGCTTGCTGGCGGATTTTTTATTTTGTCAGGCAGCGCGTACGACACCTGGCATGACCCAATCTCGAAGAATCGAAATCGAAACACTCATGGCCGTATGGGCGGCCGGCACAGCGAAAGGTAAGGAACGAAAATGGCTGACAACATCATCGAAATGGAAGCCTCGGCAACTCAGAACACTCCGAAGGAGAAGGTGGTCCTCGCGTATTCCGGCGGTCTGGATACCTCTGTCTGCCTGAAGTGGCTGCAGGTCGAAAAGAACCTCGATGTCATTGCCATCTGCGGAAATGTTGGCCAGGACGAAGAGAACCTGGACGCCATCAAGCAAAAGGCGCTGGCCATGGGCGCAATCGCTGCGGAAGCCATGGACATGCGTGAGGAATACGCCCAGGATTATCTGACGAAGGCCCTGGCGGCAAACGGCCTCTACGAGAACACCTACCCGCTGCTGTCCGCTCTGTCCCGCCCGCTGCTCTCCAAGCACATGGTCGAAGCGGCTCATAAATACGGCGCGAAGTACATCGCCCACGGCTGCACCGGCAAGGGCAACGACCAGGTCCGTTTTGAAACCAGCATCAAGGCCATCGATCCCAGCATTGAGATTTTGGCACCGGTGCGCGAGTGGGATCTGCACTCCCGCGAAGAGGAGATGGACTGGGCGGAGGCTCATGGCGTGCCCGTGCCTACCACCAAGAAGTCCCCGTACTCCATAGACGACAACCTGTGGGGCCGCGCCATCGAATGCGGTGTGTTGGAAAACCCCTGGAACGAGCCGCCCGCGGACATCTGGACCATCGTGGCTCCCGTGGAGGAAACCCCTGATGAGCCTGAGTATGTTGAGATCTCTTTCGAGCAGGGCGTGCCTTGTGCCCTCAACGGCCAGAAGATGAGCTTCTATGACATTATCCAAGCCCTCAACGGCATTGCCGGCAAGCATGGCTACGGCAAGATTGATATGATCGAAGACCGTTTGGTGGGTGTGAAGAGCCGCGAATGCTACGAAGTCCCCGCAAGCCTCACGCTGATCAACGCGCATAAGGCCCTGGAGACTCTGTGCCTCGATCGCGACACGCTTCACTTCAAGCACGTGGTGGAGCAGAAGTGGTCCACGGCAGTCTACGACGGTCTGTGGTATTCGCCCATGAAGAACGCCCTGGATGCGTTCTGCGCCAACACCCAGCAGTTCGTCACCGGTGATGTGAAGGTGAAGCTGTTCAAGGGCAGCTGCACCGTGGTGGGACGTCGCAGCCCCTATTCGCTCTACGATTTCAGCCTGGCAAGCTACGGTGCCGAAGATTCCTTCGACCATGCATCCGCAAAGGGCTTCATCACCCTGCATGGTCTGCCCACCACCGTCTGGGCTGCCAAGCAGGGCGGTGCCGGCGCAGTCGCCGCTAAGAATGATTCCGTCGAAGATGTCCAGCAGGATATCGAAGCGGGTTCGGAGCAGATTGCCTGCTAGTACGGCGAGTTGCCTGCGCTGCGGCGTGGTTTCGATTTGATGTCATGCCGAAATGACTTGAAGGCCGAAGGCGGCCGCAAAATGGAT
Source organism: uncultured Eggerthellaceae bacterium (assembly GCA_937892845.1). Classification (GTDB taxonomy): domain Bacteria; phylum Actinomycetota; class Coriobacteriia; order Coriobacteriales; family Eggerthellaceae; genus Slackia. Next base: position 96,758 of record CALBGP010000036.1, read on the forward strand.
GGGAAAGGGCCGGTCGGCAAAACGATCGGCCCTATGCGATAGAGAGGTTTCAAATGGCACTGTGGTCAGGGAGATTCGAGCATGGCGTGGATGCATTCACGCAGGAATTCGGCGCGTCGCTTGAGGCGGATAAAGCCATGTACGCGCAGGATATCGCAGGCTCGATCGCGCATGCGGAGATGCTGGCTGCGCAGGGCGTGATCAGCGCCGATGATGCAGCCAGCATCAAGGCGGGACTTGAGGACATCAAGGCCAGGATGGATGAGGGCGTCTTCGTCTTCGACGTCAACGACGAGGATATCCACATGGCGGTCGAAAAAACGCTGATTTCCGAAATTGGAACGGCGGGTGCGCGTCTTCACACCGGCCGTTCGCGCAACGACCAGGTGGCAACGGATATCCGGCTGCATGCGAAATCCCTGATTGCCGAATTGATCGAAGGCAACTGTGCGCTGCGTGAGGCGCTTGTGCAGAAGGCCGCCGAAAACTTCGACGTCATCATGCCTGGCTATACGCATCTTCAGCACGCCCAGCCGGTGCTGTTCAGCCATCACATGCTCGCGTATTTCTGGATGTTCACGCGCGACTGCAAACGTCTGGAACATGCGCTCGAGGCGGCGGATGCCAACCCTCTGGGATCGGCTGCACTGGCGGGCACCACCTATCCGCTCGACCGTTTCGCCACCACGGAGGCGCTGGGCTTCGACCACCCCATCCCCAATTCGCTTGATGCCGTATCAGACCGCGATTACCTGCTCGACCTGGAATATGCGTGCAGCGTGTCCATGATGCACTTGTCGCGCCTGTGCGAAGAGATCATCTTGTGGTCCACTACCGAGTTCGGTTTCATCACGCTGTCCGATTCGTTCTCCACGGGATCTTCCATCATGCCGCAGAAGAAGAATCCGGATTTCGCGGAACTGACGCGCGGCAAGATGGGGCGTGTCGTGGGTGATCTGGTGGGTCTGCTGGTGACCATGAAATCGCTGCCTCTTGCCTACAACAAGGACCTGCAGGAATGCAAGGAGGGTGCGGTTGACGCCGCCAAGACGCTGCATGACTGCATGGTGTGCATGGAGGGCATGATAGCCACCATGGAGTTGCATCCCCAGGTCATGAAGGCGGCCTCGGTGCAGGGCTTCACCGCTGCAACCGATGTGGCAGACTATCTGGCGAAGAAGGGCATGCCGTTCCGCCAGGCCCATGAAGTGGTGGGTGGCCTGGTGCTGTATTGCGAGAAGCATGGCAAGGGCCTTGAGGACTTGACCCTTGAGGAGCTGAAGCAAGCTTGCGATCTGTTCGGCGAAGACATTGCCGGCGCACTTGATCCCGAGGCGATCGTGCGCGCCCGCACTACGTATGGCGGCACGGGGCACAGCGCAGTGGAGGCCCAGATGGGTGAGGCGCGTGCGGCTCTGGCGGCCGATAAGACAAAGGCCGGCTTGAAGTAGCCGCTGTATTGCGCTCAAGTCTGAGAAATGAAAGGGCCTTCAAACTAGAGGGGTCCGCTGCATAATGAAAGAACTAATTTGCGGGACTTACGCCCTCCCAGTTGCGTCAGGTAGCTGGGAGGGCATTTTGATTGCTCGGAGATGACGTCAAGCTCAGCGCAGTCGATTGGTTTGACGTGACGACGGGGATGATTTTGGCGGATGGGGATGGGCGTAGTGCGCCGCCGTCCAAGTATGCCCGGGCGTCATATTTTGAAATGACGCTGACTCTAAAACGGAAATATAACCATTAGATAAGGATACCCGCATCTCAAGGGGATGCTACTTTAGGGCGCATGCCAGGCTCGAGTTATGGGACGTCTTCAGCATGGGGATCGGTTGTTTGCGGACTCAGGGACTCGGTGCCGGAGGAATTGCTTTGCTGGTAGAAGAGTTGAGGGGGCTTCTGTGTCTGCTGATGAAAAAGCCAATTCGATGGCGAAAAAGCTGTTGAAAATTTTGATTCCTGCGGCAGCGGGCATTGCCATTGCCTCGGTTCCACCGCCCGAGGGGCTTGGTGTGGCTGTTCTCGGCAGTGCTGTCACTGATCCCACTGTTGGGCAAATCGCGCTGGCGGGAACGTGTGCGGTGCAGTTTATCGGTGTCTTCGCGGCGGTTGTTCTGTGGCTGATTTTCAACGCTCTGCCAACCTGGATGGCAGTGATCACGGGTTGCACCCTCTGCGTGCTGCTTGGCGTCGCCGATCCGACGGGCACCCTTTCGACGTCCAAGGAATACGCCATTGTCTTTTCCAGCTATGCTGGGAGCACCATCTGGACAATCATCGGTGTTTTCGGCGTTGCGGCGGTTATCGGTGCATCGGGCCTTTTGAAGCGTGTGGCCCTGATTGTCTTGAGCAAATTCCCGGAGAATTATGTTGGCCAGGTGGGCGGCATATTGGTAACTTGCTTGCTTACAAGCCCCTTGATTCCCAGCACTACCGCTAAGACGGCAATCATCACCCCGTTTGTTCGGCAGGTTTCGAGCGCACTGGGATACAAGAAGAATTCAAAGGGCATTTCCGGTATGTTCAATGCCGCGTTCTTCGGCTCTCAGATTTTCGGCAATGCATTCTTCTCGGGGTCCCTGATCGTGTTCATTGTGCTCGGGTTCGTTCCGGCCGAGTATAAGGCCATGTTCACGTGGACTTCGTGGCTTCAGGCGTGTGCATTGTGGCTTGTCGTGATGTTCGTCCTTGCGTATATCGGCATCGTGCTCATTTACAACCCGAAGCGCGATACGGGCGATAATGCCGTCGTGTTTGAGAAGGGCTTCACGAAAAAGCAGCTCGACGAGTTGGGCCCCATGTCCAAGAGGGAGAAAGAAGCGATCTTCTGGCTTGTTCTCGCGTTTGCCGGATGGTGCATCGGCGGCAACTTCGGCCTGGATGCGGGCGTCTGGTCTCTGATTGTCATGGCCCCGATGGTGGTTCATGGTGACTTCACCGTAACGGACTTCGTGACAAAGATGAGCTGGCCCATGGTGTTCTTCGTCGGCGGCATCCTTTGCCTGGCGGGTATGATTTCGGTTCTGCATATCGATGCTTGGATTGCCCCGATTCTTGCTCCGGTGCTGGCTCCGATCACTGCCAATCCGTATATTTTCGTCGCAGCGCTCTGCATTCTCACCTATATCGTGCGCTTGGTCATCGTGTCTCAGGTTGCTACGGTCACCATTTTCTATGCTGCTCTCAGCGGAATCGGCTTGGCTGCGGGCATTAACCCCTGGGTTATCGCATGGGTTTGCTACATGTCCTCTCTGTGCTTTCATTTCGAGTTCTCAAGTGCGCAGTTCATGACTACGTATAGCTTGACGAATGGCGAGATGACGTCGTTCAAGAATTGCGTCCCTGCAAACGTTCTGTTCATGGCTGCCAATCTGGCGGGTTGCCTCATCAGTGTTCCTGTGTGGCAGATGATGGGTCTTATGTAACTTTGCGGGGCGGTAATTCATGGCCTGATTGTCCGAGAAGGGAAGTCGAATCCAGACTGTACCGAATTCGAACGAGACTAAGGCCTCATATAGCAGGGCCGGTTGCGCACATATCGCGGCCGGCCTTGCCGCTTCTGCGGGGGTCGGCTTCGTGGGTGATTTCGCTGACTGTTGGTCTACAATAGCGAACGTATCGCACAAAGAAGGACGGTGTTTGCGCGGCAATGGAAAGGCATTGCATGCGTGCCGTCGAAGCGAAGGAAGGGCTCGCATGAAAGTAACCGAGAAGAAGCTGGCAGACGGCCGTATCCGGCTCGATGCAATCGCGTCGACCGCAGAGGTGAGTGCGGCATTTGAAACCGCTCATCGCGCCTTCGCCCAGAGCATGAACGTGTTTCCAGCGCCTGGCAAAACCGTGGCCGAATCCGTTGAAGCGCAGCTGGGCCTGAAGGATCTGGATGCCATCGTGCGTCCCCAGGTCATCGAGCTTTTGGTTCCCTATGCGCTGGACAAGCGCAACCTGGTTCCTGCGTTTCCGCCGGAGCCTGTTTCCGACGAGCCGTTGCGCCGCGGCAAGACCTTCAGCTTCTCCCTGGAGGTGACGCCGAAGCCCGAATACGAGCTGACCTCCTATGAACCGGTCAGCATCACGGTTCCTCCCGTCACGGTGTCTCCTGCGGAGATTGACGCGCAGATTGCCCTGATCCAGGATAGCTTCGCGCGCTACGTTGCCGATGAGCCGCATGCTGTGGGAGAGCATGATGCCTTCAAGCTTTCCATGGAGGCAACCATGGCGGGCGAACCCCTCAAGGCGCTGTGCACCGACGAGCGCATGTATCTCATGGGCGAAGGCTTCCTTCCGGAGGAGTTCGAAAGCAACGTTCTGGGAATGAACGTCGGCGAAACCCGTTCATTCACCTTTTCGCTTCCGGGTGCTCAGCCGGGCAAGGATGCGCCGGTGGAGGGTACCGTCACCATCAAGGAGATGCTCAAGAAGGAGACCCAGGAGCTTACCGACGAATGGGTTGCCGCGAACATGCCAATGTACCGCTCCGTTGAGGCTATGCGCCAGGGCATTGAGGCGAACATCATGCGCGAGCGTGCGGCCCAGCTTGAATCCATGAAGCTTCAGGCAGCCGCCACCGAGCTGTCCAAGCGTTTCCAGGGCCGCATCGCAGACGAGGTGTACGAAGCCGTGCGCGGTCAGCTGGTTTCGGAGCTTCGGGCGAACCTTGGTCAGCAGGGCATTCCCTTCGAGCAGTTCGTTCAGAGCCAGGGCGGCGAGCAGCAATTCGGCATGATGCTCATGCTGCAGACGCGCCAGATGGTGGTCCAGGGGTATTCTCTTGACGCGCTGTTCCGCCACGAGAAGATGGAGCTGACCGATGAAGATGTCATGGCGGCCTGCCGCAGCATGAATGCGCAGAATCCTGAAATGGTCAAGCAGATGGCGGAGCAGAGCGGCAGCATGTTCGCCTTGCGCGAAGTGGCCGAAAGGATGAAAGCGAACAAGTGGCTGCTCGATCATGCTGAGGTGACGGTGGCTGATCCCGGGGCTCAGGCCTAGGGGCCATGGTCCAAAGCCATCCGCCGCAGGTCTTCGGACCGCATGGTCGGCTGGATGTTTGACGCGAGGAATTTGTCACGGAAGGCCATTTTGAGGCCTTTGATGGAGGACGCCCTCCGCGCAGGAAAACGTGCGGAGAGTGTCCTCTTTTGCAAGTATGCCGCTTGCCATTGACCGCGACCATGTCAATAGGTACAATTCTAGCTTGCGCGAAAGCGTGACCTCAGAGACGTGGGCCGTTAGCTCAGCTGGTAGAGCAGGGGACTTTTAATCCCAAGGTCGCGGGTTCGATTCCCTCACGGCCCACCACTTCTGAACGCCGCTTCGGCTGTTTGGCCGGGATGCGGAATGTTCTTTGGCATATTGGGCCATGGTGTAATGGCAGCACAAGGGTTTTTGGTGCCTTTAGTCTAGGTTCGAGTCCTGGTGGCCCAGCCAGATGAACGGCGTCCCGTATTGGCAGGCTTCGGCCTGTTTTTTGTGCCCGCTGCATTCTCTTGTTTCCAGGGTTCCGCAAGGTCCCAAAATTCTTCTAGCGCAATTCCTGTAAAACCGTTATACTGAATCCTCGCGTTTAGGCTTCGGCCTTCGCGTATGTGCCGATGTGGCTCAGTTGGTAGAGCAACGCACTCGTAATGCGTAGGTCAGCGGTTCGAGTCCGCTCATCGGCTCCAGATTGTTTCAGGCTGTCGTTTATCGGCAGCCTGTTTCATTTCAGCTCTTTTCCCAGCTCCTTGGCCAAAACGGGCAGAAGCGCGGCGAAGGTTTCGTCGATGACCTTTTTCTTCAGCTCGCATTCCCAGATGACATGCGTGGTCCATCCCATGGAGGCGAGCTTGTCCATATTCTCTGCGTCGCGTTCTTGGTTTCTCTCGAATTTGACCACCCAATACTCCCGGTTTTCCTTGGGGATGGGGAGCTGGCATTTGGGGCATCTGTGCCAGAAGCAGCCGTTGACGAACAACGCGACTTTTTTGCCCGGCCAGGCGATGTCCGGCCGCCCTGGCACCTTCCATTGCAGGCGATAGCCCGTCAATCCCGCTTCGCGCAGTTTTTTACGCACAAGGAGCTCGGGCTTCGTGTTGGCGCGTTTGTTCGACTTCATGCTTTTCGTGACGGCTTCAGATGGCATCGCGATCCTTCGCATCGGTTGCTGTACGCGATAACTGTACCGTATGTGGGCCACGGCTGCGCTACTGCTCATGAGATAATGCCGGGTACTATTCGAAAAACCGACAGTCAGGGGAGCGGGTATGGTTTCAAAGGCGAAGACTTTGCGGGGCAGGGTTATTGCGTCGCTGCTTTCACTGGTGCTGGCGCTTGCTTGTGCGACGGTCATCCAGTCCTGCGCGTCTTCTTCCCAGCCGGAGCCGCAAGCGCAACCGGAAGCTGCTCCAATCGAAGAGGCCCAAAGTGAGCGGGCGCCATCGGCTAGCCATGTAGACGAAGCGGACGTTGCGGATCCTTCGGCACCGGGCGAGCCTGCGTCCGTCGATGAGGCACCGCCCTATGACGGGATGGACATTGTCCAGGTCAACGGTGGAATTCCGGTCTTTTCGGACGATGAGCTTTGCGCCCTTGGCGTCGAAGATTATTTCGCTTTGGATTCTCTTGCCAGGGCGACAGGGGCCTTTGCGGTGGTGGGTCTTGAAACCATGCCTACAGAAGAGCGCGGTTCCATTGGCATGATCAAGCCCTCGGGTTGGGTCATGGCCCGCTATGATTTCGTCGATGGCTCGTATCTGTACAACCGCTGTCATCTCATTGGGTTCCAGCTTACGGGGGAGAATGCCAATGAGCGCAATCTCATCACCGGGACGCGATTCCTCAATGTCGATCTCATGCTTCCGTACGAGAATGCCGTGGCCGACTATGTGGAGCGCACGGGCAATCACGTGGCGTATCGAGCGACGCCGCATTACGCAGGGGATGATCTGGTTGCGACTGCAGTGCAGCTTGAGGCGCTTTCGGTTGAAGACGACGGAGCCGGCGTTTGCTTCAACGTGCTCCTCTACAACGTGCAGCCCGGCGTGGTCATTGATTACGCAACCGGCAAAAGCCAGGCCGATGGCTCGATCGCCGAAGACGAAGGTCTTGATGAATCGCACTACGACTACATCCTCAACGTCAACTCCAAGAAATTCCATAGGCCGGAATGCTCTTCGGTTGATGACATGAAAGAAGAGAACAAGCAGGGATTCACGGGAACGAGGGAAAAGGCCATCGAATTGGGCTATGAGCCGTGTGGGCGCTGCAAACCTTAGACTTGGCTCGATTGGCGGGCGGGTACGACCAGCGCTCGTGTCAGACGAATTCCCCCCGCTGGCGCATCGATGCACGCCGTTGCTGAATCACGAAGGATTCTCAGCCCGCACAGGCACTCTGCTGTGGTAAAGTTGCTCAGCTTGTAGTCTTGCGTAGGAAACGCAGAATTCTGAAACTAGGTTGAAATGGATGCTGGTCAAATCATGGCCATTGCCGTATTTGCGGTGGCAATGATTGCAATTATGACGGAGAAGATACATCGCACGCTTGTCGCCCTCGTTGGTGCCGCAGTGCTCCTGCTGTTTCATGTGATGACCTTCGATCAGGCCATGTCCCACATTGATTTCAACACATTGGGCGTTCTGTTCGGCATGATGCTGTTCGTGGCCGTTGTGAAGCAATCGGGTTTGTTCGAATACCTCGCTATCAGGTCGGCGAAGCTTGCCAAAGGCGATCCGTGGCTCATCATGGTCCTGTTCGTCGCGCTGACGGCTATGCTTTCGGCCTTTTTGGACAACGTGACCACCGTTTTGCTTGTGGGTCCCATGACTTTGACGTTGTGCAAGCTGCTTGATGTGAACCCCATTCCCTATTTCATGGCGGAAATCATGGCAAGCAACATCGGCGGAACGGCCACGCTTATCGGGGATCCCCCGAACATCATGATAGGAAGTGCCGCAGGATTCACCTTCGCCGATTTCATCATGGTCGATGCGCCTGTTGTGGTGATTATTCTTCTGGTCGTGACGGCGCTGTTCTATGTTCTGTACGGGCGTCGCTTCCATGTGGACGAAGAGCACCGTTGCCGCATCATGGAGCTTGATGAGCGCGATCAGATCAAGGACAAGACCCTGCTCATCCAGTCTCTGGTGGTCATGGCCTTCACTGTTGCCGGATTCATGGGGCACGGTGCTTTGGGCATCGAATCAAGCGTGGTGGCCCTCAGTGCGGCGGGTGCGTTGTTGCTCATATCCCATCGAAGCATCGAGAAGGGTCTGGCCCATGTCGAGTGGACCACGCTGGCATTTTTCGCCGGACTGTTCATCATCGTGGGAGGCCTGGTCGAAACGGGCGTTATGGGCATGCTGGCTCAGGGCATCATGGATTTCACGGGCGGAAATGTGTTTGCGACCATGCTGGTGCTCTTGTTCGTATCGGCTTTGGTCTCTTCGTTTCTTGACAACATCCCGTTCGTTGCAACCATGACCCCCATCCTGCTTGCCATGGAGGCATCGGGGATGGATGTCACCGCTTTGTGGTGGGCTGTTTCGCTGGGTGCCTGCCTGGGCGGGAACGGAACGCTCATCGGAGCATCGGCGAATGTCGTGCTTTCGGACATCTCCGCTAAAAACGGCTACACCATCAGTTTCATGGGCTATTTGAAGACGGGTTTTCCCATCATGCTTGCAACGGTGGCCATCGCCGCCGTCTACCTGGTGTTGCGGTTCCCTGCGTAGCGGATGCGGGCCGTCGGGTCCGCTTTCGCGAAAGCAGATGGGCTTTCGCAGATGGGTCTCAGCGGAATAGGTGCCTGAGTTTTTCGGCTGCGTGCGTGATGGGTGCAGCGGTTCTCACCGGTTTGGCCTGGGGCCCGCTGTTTTCGTTTTCACCTTGGGGATTGCGCATCCTTTCGGCTATGAGCGCATGGACCTCTTCGCAGGATATGCCCAAAACTTCGGAGAATTCACCTTCGACTTGCGATTCCGCCTGCTCGAGCAGCCGCATGTAGGTGGCCGAAGGCGATGCGCCTCGATCGGTCTGCTCTTTGATGTGGGCGTGCATGGTTTTGGCCACCTGGATGGCGCAGGCCTGGTCTTTCGTTTTGAGGAGCTTCTTGAAGTGCTCTTCGACGAGGCGTTGGTTGTTGTCGCGGAACGCATCGATTTCGATGGAGTTCGAAGAATCGATGAGGCTGAGCACCTCTTCGCGCGAAAGCAGCGGTCGGACAAGCTCTTCGTGGTCCATGGGCAGAAACACGCGTCCTTTGCGCTGCGAGCCGGGCTCAAGGATGTAGTAGCGACGGCCCTCGGTCCCTTCCATGCACGCATCGACTTGCGCAACGCGGCAAACGCCGTAGCATCCGTACATAACCTTCTGGTCGACATGCAGCATGGAGGCCCCTATCTTCTCGGCGTGCTGCGCGGGCGATGCCGCCGCGCCGTGCCCGGGATGCGGCATCCGACTATGCGGACGCTCGGCTCTTCGGGCCGCACGCATTGATCTGCCGTTGGGGAAATCTCAGGAAAAACAACCTGCATCAATCATTGTAGCAAGGTGCGAACGGGGCGGTCCGGACATTTCCGCGAGGGCCGTCAACTGCGTGCGGACGGCTGACGCAGGGATTCCACGAGGTCTATGAGCTCTTGTTTGCCATGGGTGCCTGTTTTGGAGTAGATGTTCTTGATATGAACCCAGGCGGTGTTTTCGGCTATGCAGAGCTCATCGGCTATGTGCTTGGCGGACCTTCCCTTCGCAAGGACCATCAGCACGTCAAGCTCCCTGGGGGTAAGGCCGCGCTGTTCGGCGATCGTGCGGCATGCCGCCTCAAGCTCGATGGATTCATCCGGTGAGGCCGGAGCTGCAGCCTCGCCCTCTCCGCCGGCTTTGCGCCCTATGTGCAGGAATGAGTCGCTCCTGCGATAGAGGACCATGGTCCCCAGTGCGATGGGGTATACGGCGGCGACGGCCAGAAGGGCAAGGATGGATACATCATGCCCGGCGCTGAACGAATTGAGCAGCAGTCCTATCGAAAGGCCGATGGCCAGCGACCCGCCGGTTCCGCCGGTGAAGATGCAGGAAAGGGTCAGGGCGGAGCATTTGATGCGGTAGCACTCGCACAGGATGTAGACGAGGAAGACCTTGCTGTAGATCTCATAGCAGGAGATGGACAGGAATCCCACGAGAGTGCCGTTGCTCTCCCCGAGTATGGGAAGCAGGGAAAGGGCTACGAGGATGCAGGGGAAAGCGACCTTTCCAACCTTCAAGGTGCTTACGTTCCACCCCATCGTGATCGTGATTATCAGGGCGACGACGGATGACAGCCCCCCTGCCAGATTCATGTCGACCTTGCCCACTACGCTTTCGGCGCTCGAGCCTATGACGGTGGTGTGTATGATGCCGACGATTCCGACCAAGATGAACAATGCGATGAAGGATTTGGCGAAGTCGTAGCGGTCGGTATCGGGGGTGCGAGACAGTTCGAAAGGCCGGCGGGTTCTGGTGGAGAAGAACAGCAGAACCGCCGAAAGGAGCAGCAGTCCGACGGTGAACAGCTCGAACTCGATGCCGGCGAAGTTGATGGCCCAAGCGTAGAGGGCTTCTTTGAGGCAGAGACCCAAAATGATGATGATCAGGGCGGTCTTCATGGTCTTGAGCCTTACGAGGGCGTCGATCCATACGACGCACAGAAGCACGATGGAAAAGCCGCATACGGCGCCGAGGATGGTGACAAGGACTTCGGTCGGAAGCGCTATGGCCATCTCCTTGCGGCTTACGAGCATGCCGATGGAGAGGGCTATGATGGCCGGGCTTTGGACGATTCTCCCCTCGGTTACGATTCCCTTCCGGTAAAGAAGGTAGATGGTCAGCCCCGTGATGAAGGAAGCGGTGTTGACGACGATCATGAACCCGACATCGGAAACATAGCCGCAGGTTTGAACGACCGATCCCATGGCCGTCCTGTATGAGCAGGAAATGGCCGCCTTGTAGGAGGCGAACCCGATTGTCATGGCTATGGCCACAGCCAGGGCCGAAAGGGTTCTGCGGGTTGCGTCCATCCTTTTCATCAGCGAAAACCTCCATGTGAAACCGTCTAACCGATGGTCGGTTAGTGCCGGTTATCGCCGCATTCAATCGATAATGGGTCATGACCGGGTTCGATCATCCCGCCAATATTATCGCTAAGCCGCTTGGCGGCGAAAGAAAAAATAGGGAGGGAGTTGACATGGAACTCAATCGTAGGGATTTCCTGAAAGGGAGCATCGCGGTCGGATCCGTTGCAGCGCTTGGCGGAATCATGGCCGGCTGCTCGCAGCCGGAGGCAAGCGCACCCGCGAAAGATGAGGCCGCATCATCGGACAAGGGCGTTGTGGCGCCCCCCGACACGTTCACCGATGGCAAATGGGTGGGCAAGGCGATGGGCCACAAGGACTATCTGTACGCCGAAGTGACCGTCGCGGATTCCAAGATCGTGGACGCGAAGCTGCTGCGCAATGATGACACGATAGGCATCGGCAGCGTTGCGGGCCCCATGATGATGCAGCGTATTCTGGAAACCGGCAACCTGGACGTTGACACGGTTTCCGGTGCGACGATGACCAGCATGGCTGTGCGCAGCGCGGTGGCGGACGCCATCACCAATGCGGGCGGCGATCCTGCGGACTTCTCGCTGGGTGCACCCGAGCCCGCAAAGGACGGCAAGCCCCAGACCGCAGACGTCGATGTCGTGTTCATGGGCGCTGGCACCGCGGGTCTCGTTGCAGCGGCCAAGCTGCTCGAGAAGGGCTACAGCGTCATGCTGCTCGAGAAGAACGACATTCCCGGCGGCTCCATGTCCATGACGTACTCGGGCGTCCTGTCTGCAGGCTCCGAGCTTCAGAAGAACTACAGCCAGGGTCGCTTCGACGACCAGGTGGGCATGAATCTGGACGCCCGCCTCGAGGCCGTGAAGAAGTCCGTCGTCCCCGAGCTCAACCGCTTCGATGGCGATATCCCCTACCAGAGGGCCATGTACGAGAACTCCGGCAAGATGGTTGACTGGATGCATGACATGGGCGTCGGCTTCTTCTCCATGGGTGTCAATCCGCTTTACGGCACCACCCCGTATCTGGCTCCGGGCTGCTACATGGGCGGTTGCGGCTATGCCATGCAGTTCCTGGTCGATCGCATCGGTGCTCTGGGCGGCCAGATTGTCTACGGCGCGAAGGTGACCGAGTTCGTCAAGAACGCCGATGGGGCCATCTCGGGTCTTGTCGCAGAATGCAAGGACGGCGGAAAATGGACCGTCAACGCCCGTGCCGTGTGCCTGACCTCCGGCGGCTTTGCTGCGAACCAGGACATGATCAAGGAGCACTATCCCGAATACGGTGAGTTCGACTTCAACTGCGCTCCCGGTTCCACGGGCGACGGCATCGTTTTGGCTCAGGGCGAAGGCGCTGTCATCGAATGCATGGGTCGCGAGCTGGGCGCGTTTTTGTCCACCACTCCGCAGGCCGGCAGCCGTTTCGAGATCGCATTCGCCTACCGCACCACGCCCAGCATCATGGTCAACGCATCCGGCGACCAGTTCGGCAATGTGAACGGCCGCAACCACGCAGAACTCAGCAAGGCCGTGCGCAATCCCGACAACGGCGGCAAGTTCTACATCATCACCGATGAGGCGGGCGCCATCACCACCATGAAGAACGATGAGTGGTCGACTGATGAGTACAAGGCGCTGTTCAGCCGTGGAGACATGGTTCACTTCGACAGCGTCCAGGCGGCCGTCGACGAATACGGCATCACCAACCTTCAGCAGACGCTCGACACCCACAACGCCCATGCCCTGGCGGGCGAAGAGGACGAATTCGGCCGCAAGGACCTGCCGCAGATCAACACGCATGGCGGCGTGTGGGTTTGCCCGTGCATCCCCACCTTCTACCTTACGACCGGCGGCATAGCCATCGACCCCGCATGCCATGTCCTGACCGAGGACCGCAAGCCCATCGCGAACCTCTATGCGGCCGGCGACGTGTGCGGCTCCATCGAAGAGAAGGACGGCAAGGGCTACGGCTACGGCTTCGATGCGGCCATGATCTACGGCTTCATCATGGCTGATACCGTTGCGGCTGACTTGAAGTAAAACTCGGCGCAGCCTCTGTCCTCCTCCTTCGGCTGCGTGTGAAAAACCTCACCCCTCCCATAAGAAGACCCGGTTTCCCGGGTCTTCTTTGGTGTATGTCCGGCGTGCCCGGTCCTTGGGCCCACGGGGTTCGTCTAATCGCTTAGGGGCGCAAGCGTTGCCGCGGCCGTGAAATGCTGGATGGTTTTTCCGGTTTCAGGGTCTATGGATTCGCCTTCGACGCACCACGTGCCGTCTTCGAGCTGCTCGCGGCTCACGGTGAAACGGGCGCCGTAGTGGATTTCGCGCTTGAAGGATATGGCAAGGCGCGCTATCCGGTTCGTCTCAAGCGCATCGTCGGGGAGCGCATCGCAGACGATGTCGGCGTAATGGGTGTTGTTCAAGTGCCTGTTCGTGTCGCAGAGCGAATAGCTTGCACGCATGGTGAAGACAGGTTCGGCGTCGGCGGCGCGCGGGATGGTCTGGTCGAGTTCGCGCGCTACGTCATCGGGGAAGCCCAGCTCGTGGTAATTCTCGGGAAGGTGGCGCAGGATCGAACCCTTCTGCGTGTCGAGAAGGACCCAACGTCCATCCAATGCGGCCACTTCGCTGCCGTCTTCGTCGTAGATTTCGACAAGGCGTTTGAAGACGGCCCGTTTGATGTTCTGGGGCCTGGTGAGAACGGTGAGCGTTTCGCCCCAACGGGGCGTTCGGGAAATCTCCAGTGCGGATTTCGTCAGGACCCACGCGGTGTGCGTCTGCTCGTAGTACTCGGGTGTGAGCCCCAAAGGCGTGCAGTGGTCGGAAGCTATCTGCTGGCAGATGCGCATGAGCCCGCCGCACGTCAGATTGCCGTGGTAGTCGCATTCGTTGTCGAGAACGCGGAAACGTTCGCAGAATTCTCCGCGCAAGCGATCGGCCGATATAACCGTCATGTCAGATCTCCTCTGCTGCAAGGCTTTTCGTGTGCGGCCTTGAGTGTAACGCTAAAGATGCGCCTGGATGAGCTTGGGGGTGAATCCGGCTTCCTCGAGGGCGGCTACTATCTGGTGCTTGTGCTCGCTGCCGAACGCCTCGATGGTCACACGCAGCTCAACGGCGGCATTGCGGTTGGTGCTGACGAACTGGTTGTGATCCAGCCTGATCACGTTGCCGCGCTGGTCTGCGATGGTCTGGGATACGCGGACCAGTTCGCCGGGCCGGTCGGGCAGGAGGACGGAGACGGTGAAGATTCGATCGCGCAGGATCAGACCGTGCTGAACGACGGAAGCCATGGTGATGACGTCCATGTTGCCTCCCGAAAGGATGGCGACAACCTTCTTGCCCTCGGCTTCGAGATGCTTTAACGCCGCAACGGTCAGGAGCCCGGAGTTTTCAACCACCATCTTGTGGCGCTCCACCATATCCAGGAACGCTTCGATGAGCTCCTCATCGTCGATGGTGATGATGTCATCGAGGTTCTTCTGGAGATACGGGAAGATGGCGTCGCCCGGCTGCTGGACCGCGGTGCCATCGGCGATGGTGTTGACGACGGGCAGCTTGACAACGTGGCCGGCCTCAAACGATGCCTTCATGCATGCGGCGCCTGCAGGTTCGACGCCGATGACCTTGATGTGCGGATTGATGAGCTTGGCCAGAGTGGATACGCCCGTGGCCAAACCGCCGCCGCCGATGGGAACGAGGATGTAATCGACCAGCGGCAGCTCTTGGATGATCTCCATGGCGATGGTGCCCTGCCCGGTGGCCACGGCAAGGTCGTTGAAAGGATGCACGAACGTGTACCCGTGCTCTTCGGCCAGCTTGAGCGCATATTCGTAGGATTCATCGTAGACGTCTCCATGGAGAACGACCTCGGCTCCGTAGCTGCGGGTGCGCTCGACCTTGATGAACGGGGTGTTCGTGGGCATGACTATGACGGATTTCACGCCGAACTTCGACGCGGCGAACGCGACGCCCTGCGCGTGGTTGCCGGCCGATGCGGTTATCAGGCCGCGGCTGCGTTCCTCATCGGAAAGCGTGCTGATCTTATAATATGCACCGCGAACCTTGTAGGCTCCCGTGCGCTGCATGTTTTCCGGCTTGAAGAATACCTTGGCGCCTGTGATCTCGCTGAAGTATGCGCTTTCGACAAGTTTGGTCTTCTGCGTCACCTCGCGGACTTTCGCCGCGGCTTGTTCGAATGTATCCAGCGTCAGCATTGCGTGCCCCTTGTTTGTGAGAATATCAGCGCGCGCAGAGCCCTCGTTCGCATTGTCCGAAGGTCCATACGACGCTTTACCAATTTAGTGCAATAAAGTAGTATAGATCAATAAGGACCCCAGTCAAACGGGATTCAAACTCTATATAAGAGAGAAAGGAATGGAATGGAAACCATTTCAACTGCAGAAGCGCCCGCAGCCATCGGGCCTTACGTTCAGGGCAACATCGCCGGTGGATTGCTGTTCGCTTCCGGCCAGATTCCCCTCGATCCTGCAACCGGTGAACTGGTGGGAGCCACGGTGACCGAGCAGACGGCCCAGGTGATGGCCAATGTCAAAGCCCTGCTTGCGGCAGCGGGTTCGGATTTCGACCATGTGGTGAAAACCACGTGCTTCCTGGCTGACATGGCCGACTTCGCCGCATTCAACGAGGAGTACGCCAAGGCCTTCGGTAGCACCCGTCCCGCACGCTCTTGCGTGGCCGTCAAGGGGCTGCCCAAGGGAGCTCTCGTGGAGGTTGAAGTGATCGCCGAGGTGGTCCGTGCCTAGCGAAGGCGATACTGCGCCCGAAACGCTGTTCGCCATCAAGGATGCAACCGTCGTGCGCCAGGGCAAGACCATCCTGCATGTGGATGGTTTCACCCTGGCCGAGGGCCGGCACGTAGCGCTTCTGGGCCCGAACGGCGCGGGAAAATCCACGTTCATACAGCTCCTGACACGGGAAGTGTTCCCGCTGCATAGGGAGAATCCGCCCGTCACGTTCCGCGGGCAGGCGCGTCCGCTGCTGTCGGATATAAAGAGCTGCCTGGGCGTGGTCTCGGCGACCATGCACGATCAGGTGCGCGTGCATGCCTCCGTCATAGATATAGTATGCGGAGGGCTGTTCGGAACATTGGGCATTCCGGGGAATCGCGGGATAGACCTGAGCGACACGCAGGTGCGGCAGGGGAGGGAGGCCCTGGAGTCATTGGGCATTTCCGAATTGGAGCACCGCGACATCATGACCCTGTCAACCGGCCAGGTGCGTCGCGTTCTGATTGCACGTGAGCTGATCAAAGATCCGCAGGTGCTGGTGTTCGACGAGCCATGCACGGGGCTCGACCCCCAGGGGATGTACCACGTAAGGCAGGCCATGCGCCTTTTGGCGGGGCAGGGCAGGAGCATCATCCTGGTAACGCACTATCCCGAAGATGTGATTCCCGAAATCGATCGGGTTGTTCTGATAAAGGATGCAGAGATCTTCGCCGACGGTCCCAAGGATGAGCTGCTTTCGGACGAATGGATGCAGCGGCTTTTCGAAGTCCCCCTGTCGGTCCACTGCGAGAACGGAAGCTACTCGCTGACGGCGCGATACTGATGGTCGTTTGCAAGCGAACGCCGATGCCAAGCGAAATGTGTGCAAAATGTGAAGTGCGAACTTATGCTTGACCGGCTGCTTGCAACCCTGCATAATACAACCTCGCGCCGCTTGCGAGAGCGAAGCGGGGCGGCCGGGCGGGAAGCCCGGCGGGGACCTTGAAAACCGGATACTGTGAAGTGAAAGCATACGATGAAGCTTTTCGAAGAGAGCCCCGTCGCAGGGACGAGTCCCTGCACATGGGTCCTTTGGATTGAATCGGGAGCCGGTAAGATCATCTCACCGATGGATGCCGCCTTTAAGGCGGTGCTTAAACGGAGAGTTTGATCCTGGCTCAGGATGAACGCTGGCGGCGTGCTTAACACATGCAAGTCGAACGAAGCACCTTGCTTTGAATCTTCGGAGGAAGAGCATAGTGACTGAGTGGCGGACGGGTGAGTAACGCGTGGGTAACCTGCCTCATACAGGGGGATAACAGTTAGAAATGACTGCTAATACCGCATAAGCGCACAGCATCGCATGATGCAGTGTGAAAAACTCCGGTGGTATGAGATGGACCCGCGTCTGATTAGCTAGTTGGTGAGGTAACGGCTCACCAAGGCGACGATCAGTAGCCGGACTGAGAGGTTGAACGGCCACATTGGGACTGAGATACGGCCCAGACTCCTACGGGAGGCAGCAGTGGGGAATTTTGCGCAATGGGGGCAACCCTGACGCAGCAACGCCGCGTGCGGGATGAAGGCCTTCGGGTTGTAAACCGCTTTCAGCAGGGAAGAAACATGACGGTACCTGCAGAAGAAGCTCCGGCTAACTACGTGCCAGCAGCCGCGGTAATACGTAGGGAGCGAGCGTTATCCGGATTCATTGGGCGTAAAGCGCGCGTAGGCGGTCCGTTAAGCGGTTATGTCAAAACCGGGGGCTCAACCCGCGGTCGCATTCCGAACTGGCGGACTCGAGTTCGGTAGAGGAAGACGGAATTCCCGGTGTAGCGGTGAAATGCGCAGATATCGGGAAGAACACCGATGGCGAAGGCAGTCTTCTGGGCCGTAACTGACGCTGAGGTGCGAAAGCTGGGGGAGCGAACAGGATTAGATACCCTGGTAGTCCCAGCCGTAAAC
>CALBGP010000037.1 GCA_937892845.1 uncultured Eggerthellaceae bacterium
TCCTGCTGCGTGTACTGTGCATAGGACACTTATCCAAAGCGGTCTAACACAACGCTTTTATGTCCCACAGCATTGCTTGGAACCAACCGCCCGGAACCGCGTCGCAAGACGGAGACCCGCCCCATGCCCATCCACGTTCAGTGGAAGCCCCCGCTCGCATTCACCCGACTCCAACAGCTATACTTGCCGCATCAGCCCAAACACCGAAAGGCCTTGCAATGAGCACTCCCGCCGCCCCATCCCCAGCTTTCCGCACGTTGGCCGCATATGCCGCGGCGGCAATCCTCGCCTTCGGCGTATTCAGCCTTGCGGCATGCACGCAAAACCAGGCGGGTGGCAGCTCCGACGGCGATGGCGTTGGAACCCCCGCGCTGCCTGCGCCGCAAAACGACACGATGGCGCAAGCGGGCTCGGACGAAACCCCTTCCGGCAAGCTGCGAGGAGCCACCGAAACCACCGACGAAAACGGCATCATCCACGGAACCACGCCCGACGGCATCCGCTACACCGTGCATGGCCGAGGCCTATCCGGCGCTGCAACCGACCGCGTGACCCTTGCCGCAGCCGGCGACCAGATAGGATCAGCCGACGCCTTGGCAATCGCGGACCGTTATGCCGGCTCGTCGGGGGACAGCGAATACAGCTTCACCCCGTGGTATCAGGAAGTCGCCCCGTTCATCCAGCAATTCGACCTACGATACGTGAACCAGGAAACCGTCATGGCAGGAAACACGGATGGCTACTCGTACTCCGGCTACCCCAGCTTCAACACGCCCGATTCCGCAGCAGACGCCATTGCCGAAACGGGTTTCAACATGGTGAACTTCTGCACGAACCACACCTACGACATGGGAACCTTCGGCGTAGAGCGCAGCCATGAGGTGTGGGCCCGCTACCCCCAGCTGCTGATCGGCGGCAGTTATCTCACGCAGGAGAACCGCGAAACCGTGCACATGATAGAGCGCAACGGCATGACTTTCGCGTTTCTTGCCTACACCTACGGCGACAACAACTATATGGACCCGTCAACGCTGCCCAACCGCCATTACGCGTGTCCCTTCGATAAAGACGAGATTGCCGCCGACGTGCAACGCGCCCAGAAAGTAGCCGATGCGGTGATCGTGTCCATGCATTGGGGCAGCGAGTACACAACGCAACCCAACGACCAGCAGTACGAATACGCAGAATTTCTTGCCGACCTGGATGTTGACCTGGTTCTGGGCACCCATGCCCACATCATGCAGCCGGTTGAATACATCACAGGACCCAGCGGCAACACGATACCCGTGGTCTTCGGGCTATCGGACTTCGTCAGCGGCTGGACCATCACCGATTGCATCCTGAGCGGCATCTTCACCTGCGATTTCGTGCGGGCAGAAGACGGCAGCGTGCAGGTCGAGAACCCCGTATGGCACCCCACCATCGAGTGGTCGGACGGCGGAGACGTCTACGTTCGCATGCTGGAGAACATGGATGACGCCACCATCGACGCGAACCTGCGCACGCCGGACGTGGGCAACGATTCAGCCTATCTGCGCGACATGGTGCATTCGCTCATCGTGGACATTCCCAGCGCGTGGTAGCAACAAGGCTGAGCGGCGGGCATCATCTGCAAAACCAAGGATGCACGCACCGTCCCGCTTTGCGTCGGCCTCTGCCTGAAACGATGAAAGCCCGCCATCCCGCTTGAGCCGAGAGGAGCTAGGAGGAAGCGGGCGGGCCAACCTGCAAACCAGACTGGATGATCAGAATTGAAAATTCAAAGAGTTTTCAATCCATTGAGAAGCTTTCATCCGCACAGCGGTCGATATTCCAGCAGAGATAGAGCGGCAGGCTCACCGTCCGCGTCTGCTCGCACATGTTGACCCCGAGGTTTCTCTCGGACAGTTTGAACCCGTACGCCGGGCTGTAGGCTCGGCAGAATTGCCGATAGCTTTTCGCCTGGGTGTTATCCGCCGCCTTCACTTCGACGGGGACGATGCTGCCGCCCGCCTGATAGACGAAATCAACTTCCGCCGTGTTTCCCGACCTCCAAAAGAAGGGCTCCTTCCCCTGCGAAACAAGCTCGTTGAGCACATAGTTCTCCGCGAATGCACCCTTGAAGCGCCTATAGCCCTCAGAGCCTTCCATCACAGTTTCCGCAGACACGCCCGAGCGCACGCGCAGCAGCCCGATATCGGACATGTACACCTTGAAGTACGTCCTATCGGCAAAGCCGGGAAGCGGAAGCTCAGGCTTCTCGACCAGGCACACCCGGGTGATGAGACCTGCGTCGGCGAGCCACTGCAGGGCATCTTCCAGATCGGCCGACCGCTTCCCCGCTTTCACATGGGAGAACACGAACTTGTTGTTCTCCTTCGCGAGCTGCACCGGCACCGAATCCCAGACCCAGCGAAGCTTAGGCACCTCGGCAATCGGCGCGTGTTTTGAAAAGTCGTCGGCGTAGTCCGCCAGGATGTCGCGCTGGATCCGCTCAACGGAGGCGAAATCCCTCGTATCGAGCCAGGTCGCTACCGCATCGGGCATACCCCCGACTACGTAGAACTCCTTCAGCAGCTTACCCATGGGCCGCGCATACAGATCGGGAATCAGCCTGTCGGCGGGCCATTCTGACAGAAGGTCCACGAGCTCCTCCTGTCCGCTGGCAATGGCGAATTCCTTGAAGTTCATCGGGTAGAGTCTCAAACGGCTCACCTTCCCGACAGGGAAGGACACCTTGTCGCGCGCGAGCGCCACACCCAAAAGCGAGCCAGCGCACACGACATGCAGCTCGGGCATGTTCTCGCAGAAGTATTTCAGCGCCGTCACAGCCCTCGGGCACTGCTGGATTTCATCGAAGAACAGGAGGGTCTTGCCGACTGTGATCTTCCTCTTCGTCAGGAACTCTATCTCGGAAACGATGCGCGCCACGTCGAAGTCGTATTCGAAAATCGCCGAGGCGGCCTCCATCTCCTCGAAGTTGATGCGCACGAAGCTCTCGAAACATTCCTCCGCGAACTTCCCCACAATGTAGGTTTTCCCGCACTGCCGCACGCCCGTGATCATGAGAGGCTTCCTACGAGGGCCATCCTTCCATGCCACAAGGTCTTTCATTATCTCGCGCTGCATCGGCTCTTCCAATCTCCTATGACTTTTGCAGGAATTATCGCATAACTCCTATGACTTTTGCAGGAATTATCGCATAACTCCTATGACTTTTGCAGCAACCACTGCAAAAGTCATAGGAGTTTTCGCAAGGATGGAGCCGGGTGATGCCGTGCAGACGAGCCGGGCTACGCTTTCGCCTGCTCATCCAGCGCTGCGCGCAGCGCCTGGGCAAGCTGATCGGGGCAGCTGGTGGGGCGAGGTCCGCACTGCACGCCTTCGAGCTTGGCGATGATGTCTTCCGCCGGCATGCCCTCGACAAGTCGGCCGATACCCTGCAGGTTGCCGTTGCATCCGCCGATGAATTCGACATCGCGCACCTTGCCGTCCACAACGTCGAAGTTGATCATGCGAGAACAGGTTCCGTGGGTTTTGAACTGATACATGGGATGGCTCCTTAGCTGAAAGCCCGGCCTGCACCGGGCGCGAACGCCTTTCCGACGCTTTTGGTTTGTCGACGGTGAAGTTTATCACACGCTCGTGGCGACATCCGACATGCGGTTCTACAATGCAAGAACACGAACATCACCGACCAAGGAGCAGCCATGAAAGTCATATTGGTCAACGGGAGTCCGCATCCCCATGGATGCACTCACACCGCCCTCGAAGAGATTGCCCGCACGCTTCAATCAGAAGGAATCGACACCGAGGAGTTCTGGATAGGGGCGCGTCCGCTTTCCGGATGTCTCGCCTGCGGCGGGTGCTCTCGCGGCAGCAAGTCGCGCTGCGTCTTCGATGATTCCGTCAATTCGTTTCTCGATCTGGCCGAAGAAGCCGATGGCTTCGTCTTCGGCTCGCCCGTTCACTTTGCGGATGTGGCCGGAGCAATCAAATCATTCATGGACCGGGCGTTTTACGCAAACGGCAAATCATTTGCCGGCAAGCCCGCGGCGGGCATTGTCAGCTGCAGGCGAGGCGGCGCCTCCGCGGCCTTCGACACACTGAACAAATACTTCACCATCAACAACATGCCCGTGGTATCGTCGTGCTATTGGAACCAGGTGCACGGCAACAGCCCTGATGAGGTGCGCCGCGACCTGGAGGGAATGCAGACCATGCGCGTGCTGGGCCAGAACATGGCGTGGCTGCTCAAGTGCATTGAAGCCGGCCGCGAAGCAGGCGTTGCCTACCCCGTGTATGAGCCGCGCATTCACACCAACTACATCCGTTAACGCCTGGTCAGCGATTCGAGCACTGCTCGCATCTGAGCCTGGACTGCGTGCTCTTCATTCGTGCCGATAGTACGACCCGCTATCTGTTTGATGGCTGAGCGCGCGTTGCCCATGGCGCAGCTCTGCCCCACCATGCGCAAGATTTCGTAATCGTTCATGGCATCGCCGAACGCCATGACCTCCTGAGGCTCAACGCCGCGCATCCGCATGACCTGGCGGATGCCGGTTGCCTTGTTCACGCCGCGCTGCATGGCATCGATCCACCGACTGCCGGACGGCGCGAAGACGAAGTCCTCAGAGAGCTCACGGCCCAAAGCGTAGGCCATGTCCATGACGGAATCGTCGCAGAATACGGACGCCTTGATGATGCTCGTGCTTGCCGGGGGAAGCTCGCGCACACGCACCGGATTCGGCAGGTCCTTGTCAAATTCGCTCTGGAAGCAATCCGGGCCATCGAGCAGATAGCTGCTGGTACGATCGAACACCGCCAAGTGCAGGCTGTCGAACATCTGCACCACTTCGAACAGGCGCTGCAGCGATGCGTAGCTGTACACCTCGCGATCGATGAGCTGGCCGTCCACAACCACCTGGGCGCCATTCGATGCCACGAAATCAACCATCCCCGCCACGGGCTCGAAATAGTCCCACAGGGTATCGAAGCGGCGCCCCGACGCCACCGCGAAGCGTACACCTACCCTGTTCAGCTCCCTGATCAGGTCGAACGTTTCTTCCGGCACACGCGATGCGCCATCAAGCAGAGTTCCATCCATGTCCGATGCGATGAGTTTTACGGTGCTTAGGCTTTCAACCATGGGACGACCTTCCTTCTTTTCGACCCGAACCCTTCGGGTGCGGCCCGCCATTCGGGCCTGTATTTCCAATTCGTCTACAGCGCCGATACTACCAGCGCTCGAAAAGAGGAGGTGCCGCAGAAAATCGATTTGACGGCATTTTGACAGGACATGCGCAAAGGCAACATATTCGGCGACGAGCGCCGAGCAAGCATGTCAGATTCCCTGGGACCAGTCGACGCCGTTCGCCCATAGACCGCACTCTGCATGGAGCGCCTCAAGCTGATAGGACTTGAACAGTTCGAAATACGCATCATCGGGCTTGTATTTATGGGCCACCGCGTACCCTTCGTCCAAAATCACGGCATTGAGCATGTTTGCGCGGACGGTATCGGGGTCGGTCAGGCCCGCCAGCGTATCCGGCCGCTCCAGCCACACGTATCTGAGCAAGCGGCCGTAATCGTCCGTATCGGACGTGTCCCGCTGCAGGTAGACGACCTGGCCCGGCTGGATCGCGGATGCTAGAAAGGAGGATGCCCGTGCGCCCTCTTCGGTGTTGCGGCTTTCGTCCGAGGCGACGCTTTCAGGGGCGTTGATGCCTATCAGGCGCACCTTCTCTTCCGCCCCATCCACGGACACGACGATCGTGTCCCCATCAACCACACGAACGACGACAGCCTCCTGCAACGAGGACGGCACTTCATGGCGCAGGCCGTCGGAAACCGTTCCAGGTTCGTCCGAGTCATGCTCCACGTCTTCGAGGTGGTTGGCCGAAAGGGTCTCATCGCTGAAAAGCTCACGGATTCCGGACCCTTCGCCGAAAAAGAACACAGCGGCAAGCAGCACCATCGCCACAATGGCAAGGGCGAGAGACTTCTGCTTTGTCGGCGATAATGTGCGCATGCCCGCATTATATGCGCGCGGCACCGTCCTGCACTGAGACGAAAGCGCCCCGCTGTCTGCGTCGGCCAACGGGATGGTTCAAGTTGCTTGGCTTGGCAGCACAAACGCAATTTCGCGCGGAGCCTCAGGCAGGCGACTCGCCCCGAACGGGGGCGCGACACGGGCGACCCCGGACGCAACCGCTGCGGGCGGATTCTAGCTACAGCAGCTGCAGCTTGCGGGAACTCCATGCTTGACGCGATCAGCTTCTTCGGCGCTTTTCGCATCGTTCCAGCGATCCATCGTGCCCACCAGGTAGCCGGTGATGCGGCGGATACGGTCAAACGGCATGGGCTCCAAACCGTAGTGAATGCCCACGTCTTCGCCATCGACCTCAAGCTTCAACCACTCAAGATGTCCGTTGGGATATTTTTCAGCGCCACGCGCAAGGTAGGCGCGCACTTCCTCGTCGGAGACGCGCTGATCGGATTCGCCGGCATACTCCACGACAACGGACACACCGTCGATGATCTTCTCTTCCACCATTGCCGACATAGCGGCCTCCTTTCATGTTCCATCAGGCTCTCACGCGAGCGCGAACGCACGCGTCGCCTTTTCCGGGTGGACTCCATTTTCATCACGCTAAATGTTATCTGTTTTGTATCATTTGTTCAAGAGGCCGCCTCCCCCTTCGGACGATGCGTACAGCGAAATACCACCTTATGGTCATAATTGAGAGTTTTCGGTACCGAAAACTCTCAATTATGACCATCTCGGCACTTTCAGGCCGTCATGAATAACGTTTCCCCAGGTCAGAAAAATTGTGCGCGCCTTCGACCGCCGTCAAAACACCAAAAACTCGCGCTTTTGACCACAACTGGTCAAATTGCGCGCGAATGTCCGCATTCACAGCGCCCACCATCGCAGGGCGGCCATTTCCGTCGCCGAAACGCACCCCGCCGTCGCCTCACACGAAAACAGCCCGCACAATGGCGGGCCGCAAAGGGGAAGACATTGAAGTCAACGGGGAGCACGGAAGGCCAGCTAAACCAGACACCGGCCAAACCGCCCCCAATCATCACCTTCCTGCGAGGTCTTCGAGCTGCGCTTTCATCACGCAGCGTCCCACCTCGATCAGGCCGGCGAAGTATCCATCCGGGCAAGCCTCGGCCACCTGCTCCTGCAGCCGCCCGATCCAAGCGAACGGATGGGACTCGATATACGCTGCTACATCTTCAGCCGAAACATCCTGCCCGATCCGCTCGCACAGAACCGCGAGCAAGAGCAGCTCAATGCCCATATGATCCTCGTATTGGTTGTTCTCATTGTGAATCTCAAGGCCGACAGACCTGAGCAGCCGCTTCATCTCGAACGTCGACTCGCCAAAGCCCACCGTGGCGTTTTCGCCGCGATGCATGGTCTCCCAAGGGGCCGCAGCAGGGGTCGGAGGGCCGACGAAAAGATGGGTGAACTCAACGGAGCACTCCTTCACAACGTCGACCCCGTTCTCAGCCTCAGCCTGAACGCTGCGCGCGTGCTTTGCACAGGCGGATACGGCGGCCTCTACCTCATCGCTGCCAAAACGAGGGAACGCGTCCCAAAACTCGGGCTCGAGGCCGACGGCAGGAGTCTGCGACATCGGCTTCAAAAGCGAATTGCCCAGAAAGGCATACGCCTCTGAATATTCTTTCCATATCGTCTCAGCCATGACCGGCCCCTTTCGGCGGGCCGGAACAACCGGCCCGCATCCAAATTCACCTGACAACCACCGGACACCTACTACGCCGGCGCCATTCCTTCGAACTTACGCACGCTCCGCTTTGCCCAGCATGCTGTCCGCCATCACAACGAACGCCGCCGCTCCCAGGGAGATGACGCCCAGCACGACAGCCAGCTCGATCATCGTGGGGGCATAGGAGCTTGCCACGGCCCAGACATCCATTCCCGTCGCATTGGCTGCGGCCGTCGAACCGCCCATGACACCCGGCGCACCATAGATGTTGAATGTTGCGAACGAAGTGAAGAGCAGCCAGACGCGCTTGCAGAACACACCGGCCACCACACATGCGCTGGCGGCAGCGACAAGCCCCATGCGCTGACGGTTCTTCTCGTTGAGCAAGATGACCAGCGGGATCACAATGCCCAGGATGATCTCAGCCCAGAAGAACGGTGCCGTTGAGCCGCTCAGCATGATGGCCAGCGTCTCAGCGCCCGCGGCGCCGGGGTAGGCCATCGTGAGGACTTCGCAACCCACGAAGAATCCGTCGATTGCAACGCAGGTGACCAACAGAACAGCGAGCTTCGAAATCAAGGAGTTCTCCACCTCGAACAGCTTCGCCTTCTTCAGGCCCATAAGGGAGAGCAGCAGCAATGCCAACCCGGAATCCATGGCGGACACCACGAACAACGGAGCCATGATCGCGGAATACCAGCCCTCACGGGAAAGCTGCAGGCCGAAAATCCATGCGGTCACGCTATGCACCAGGATGGCAACAGGAAGCGCAATCCAGGACACGTACTTGATCTTGGACTGATCTGCCTTCTTCGACAGCATGAAATACAGGTACACGATGTTGATGATCAGGTACAGCGTGATCACGCACAGGTCCCACAGGAGAGGAGAGGTGGGATTGGGCGAAACCAGCATCTGCCACACGCGCTGTATGCCGCCCAAGTCAACCAGTACGAAGATGCCCGCAACGCAGATGCATACCGTGGACAGGATGACTGCAGGAAGCGCAACCTTCTTGTACTGGGCAACATGGAACACCGACGCGGACGATGCCACGATCAGACCGCCTGCCGACAGGCCGACGAAGAACATGAAGCACGTGATGTAGAGACCCCACGACGTGCCGTTGCTCATTCCCGTGACACCGAGGCCGTTCATGAGCTGATACACCCACGCTGCAATGCCGACGAGGGCAAGGGCGGCAAGCACCGCCACCGTCTTCTTATGCTTGATAGTGATTCCCATTTCGCACCCCTAACCGATGTAATGGACCTGGGGCTTGGTGCCCTGCTCTTCAAGCAGGACGTAGCCGTTGCGCTCACGGATAAGACGGGAGACTTCGCTGTCGGGGTCGTCAAGGTCTCCGAAGGTACGCGCCTTCGCCGGGCAGCACACCACGCACATGGGCTCTTCGCCGCGATCGGTGCGCTCTTTGCACAGCGTGCACTTCTCCGCCACGCCCTTGGTTCGAACGGGGACCTCTTTGTCGCCGTAGACGAAGTCGGGGTCGTGCTTGGGATCGTTCCAATTGAACACACGGGCGTTGTACGGGCATGCAGCCATGCACATACGGCAGCCGATGCACTTGTCGTAGTCGATCTCCACGCGTCCCATTTCGTCTTTGTACGTGGCGCCGGTGGGGCACACGCGCTGGCATGCGGGGTTTTCGCAATGCTGGCATGCGATGGGCAGATACGAGCGCGTGACGTTGGGGAATTCACCCAGCGCGCCATCCTCCACATCGCATCCTTCGGTCAGCACGCGGTTCCAGCGCATATCGGCAGGAACGCCGTTTTGCATCTTGCATGCGAATGAGCAGGTCTGGCATCCGATGCAACGCGTTTTATTGATAACGATTGCGAGCTTGGTCATGTTGCATCACCTACGCTTTCTCAACCTGGACCAGGGTGTCGTTGTACGGAATCTGAGGGCCGTGGAACAGGGCGTATCCACGCTCGATGCGAGCGGAATTGGTCACGTTCTGCAGGAAGCCCTCTTTGTAGTAGCGGGTGTACGTGGTCTCCGCCATGAACAGGACACCAGGCTGGAGGCTGGGGTTCACATGGGCGGTGCATACGAAGTAACCGCGGTCGTTGTAGACCTTCACATCATCGCCGGTCTTGATGCCGCGAGCCTCTGCATCGACGGGATGGATGTTGAGGTACGGGCCGAAGTCCTCCTGGAACCACGGCGATGCAGTGTAGTACGCATGGATGCGGTAACGAGATTTGCCCTGCATGAAGTACAGCGGGTAGTCAGCCTTCTTCGGGTTGCTCTCGAAGGCCTCGTTGGCATCTTCATAAACCGGGAACTGATGACCGAAATCGCTCAGGTACTCGTAATACAGCTCGATGCGGGTTGAAGGCGTCAGATAGATCTGATCGGCGCGGCCATCCGGACGATAGTCAGGACCGGTACCCGGAAGAGCCATGCATCCGCCGTTTTCCAGAAGCGCTTCATACGTGATGCCCTTCATGTTGGGGTCGATCTTGTCTACGCCCTCCAAAGAGAAGCGGGCAAGCTCTTCATAGGATTCGGGAAGAAGATCCTCAAGACCGAATTCGGCTGCCAACAAGCGCTCGATCTGCAGGTCGCTCTTCGATTCGAACAACGGCTTCACCATGCCGTTCGCCAGCATCACATGTCCGTAACTTGCACGCAGCTGCTTGACGTTTTCTTCACATTCGAATTTCGAGCAGGCAGGCAAAACGATGTCGGCATAATCAACGGCTGACGAATGATAGATGTCGATGATCGCAAAGAAGTCGAGGGACTTGACCCATTCGAGCATGTCATTGGCTGCCGCCGCTTCAAGCGTGAAGGCGTCCCCGAACGTCAATGCGCAATGGATGTTGTTCTTGACATAAGGCATGTCGTACATGGCAAGACCGGAGTCGTTGTAGCCATATCCTTCGGGAAGAACCCAGGAGTTCAGTGTTGCAGCAGGGTCATCGGCGCCTACGCCGCCGTAGAAGCCAAAGCCCGTACCCTTCTTTCCGTTGTTGCCGGTAAGCGCAACGAGGATCGACATGGAGTGGCCAAGCACGTCTGCATTGGTGTATTTGTCAGGGCCGCCCAGACCGTAGTCGATGATTGCGGGGCCGCCGTTTGCGTAACGGTCCGCAAGCTCCAAAATGGTGTCCGCCGCAATGCCGGAGGTCTTTTCCGCCCATTCAAGAGAGCAGTCCTGCAGCCATTCCTTCATGAGGGTGAATTCGGTGACCAGCTCCTTGCCGTCAACCTTCCAAGATCCCTCGAGAACCGGCTCGATGCCAGCTTCGTTGTACAGCTTGGGTTCGCCGCTTTTCGCATCCCACACATAGGGAACGCCAACGGGCTGGCCGCTGACCACTGCGGGATTTTCGCACATGGCATCCGCACTGCGATAGGACTTGCCAGCCGCGCGATCAACCAGGAACGTCAAAGACGTATGGTTCATGACGAATTCCTCGTCATACCATTTGTTATCCACGATTGCGCGAATCATGCCCTGGATCACTGCAGCATCCGTGCCCGGGTGAATGGGCAGCCACAGATCGGACTTGGATGCCGTACCGCTGAAACGGGGGTCCATCGTCACAATGTAGGTTCCCGCCTCTTTGGCATCCATGAGGGCGCGCGACCAGACAATACCGCTTTCAAGCGGGTTGTGGCCGACTTCGATGATGGTGGCAGCATCCTGGAATTCCCAGATGGAGCGCACGGGGCAATAACTAAACGCACCGAAAGACGGCGTGGTTCCATTCGGCTGGCCACGGTCGAGACCCCATTCTCCACCCTGGTCCGCCTTCATGAGCGCGCCGAAGAAGTCGAATCCGATGGATGCTTCGGTCGATTTACGGATGAACACAGAATCCGGGCCGTGCTCCTCGTGTGATTTCTTGATTGCATCAGCGACGGCCTTGATGGCCTCGTCCCACGAAATCTGCTCGAACTTGCCCTCGCCGCGCTCGCCCACTCGGCGAAGCGGGGTCTGAAGACGGTCGTTCGAATAGATGTGCGCAACCTCATTGATGCCGCGCAGGCAGATGCTCTTATGATGCTCATCGACCAAATCGCTAGGCTCGATAAGGGAGACTCGCTCATCACGAATCGTGCATTTGAGGTTGCAGCCGGTCAGGCAATGGAACTGATGGCACAGATGCGCGGTGCGCTCCGTGGATTCGGCGTGCGCCTGTGCCGGAGCAAGCCACTCGCTGGTAGCCGTCATGGCGCCTGCACCGGCAAGACCGGCGACGCCGAGGGCCCCTGCGGTTTTGAGAAAGCTTCTACGAGTAAGTCCGTCATGCGAACCGTTCGCTCCCGACATTTCTCCTCCTCTAGACAACGTCGGGGCATCCATATGAAATATGCCAGCATGATTCTGCAGGCGCGGACATGTCAGCCGCCCTTTGCCGGCCCAATTCCCGGATCCCCCTGAGCGCACAATTGCGCTCCCCTCACATTCCATAGAATTGGCCAAATTCCATTGCGGCCACTATATGAAATAATCATATGACAATCAAGATTGTCATATGATTATTTCCATTGTCTTATTATTCTATCTTGTGGATAAAGCGCAGTCCGGGAAGCAGGCCTATCTGCCCCCTTGGGATCAGCTCAAGCCAGCACGCATGATATCCTTTGCCTCGTCAGGCAAAACATCGCCGAATCCCTCGCTGAAGGAGCTGGGGACCACAATGGTTCCTCCCGTTTCACGAACGCTTTCATACAGCAGATGCATTGCCCTCAGGCGCATCGCCGCATCGTTGTTCGCGTAAATCTCCCCCACCTCGTCAATCATCTCACCGATATCCTGCTCGGCCTCCATCAGGATGATTCGCGCTTTCTTGCGTTGCTCAGCCTGAGCCTCAAGCGACATGACATCCTGCAGCTCCTTCGGCATCAGGATGTCGCGAACCTCCACGGACAAGATGGTCACACCCCATTGGGCAACCTTCTCCTCGAGCACGCGCTTAAGCTCACGGTCAAGCTGCTCTCGACGAATGGCAACCTCGGCCGCTCCAGCACGGCCTATTGCGTCACGCAGCGCGGTTTGCGCCGCAAGCTCAACCGCACGGGTAAAATTTCCCACCTCGATGCATGCCGATTTCGCATCCCAAACCATCCAGAACAACACCGCGTTGACGTTGAGGGGGACAAGGTCGGCCGTAAGCGTCTCCTCTGCCCCGAACGTTGTCACGCGCACACGCCCATCAACACGCATGGTGTTCTGCTCGATGATGGGAATGGTCCAGAACAGACCGGGTCCTGAGACGCGGTTGAATTCGCCGAATCTCAGCACAACGACCTTCTCCCACTGCTGGGCAATGTGGACCGACATGGTAAGCAGGCCGGCGATGGCCAAGGCAACCACGAAGCCGAGTACGGAAACGGACCCCGAAAACACATGCCACAGTCCCGCAACAGCAGCGAATGCGACAGCGAACACAACGGCCGAGAACAGCACCACGCCGGCGCTGGAAGCCTGCTCCGCCACCATATGCGTTTCCGCTTCGGGGACCACGCTAAACCTTGAGGCACCATTCGCGGCAGCCTGACCAGCCGCTCCGTCCTGCGTTTCGCTTCGATTCTTCCTCTTAGCCGACATGGCCATCACGCCCCCTGTATCCTGCGCTTTGAAGCCGCGCGGTCGAATTCGACTATATTTCCCTCATTCGCAGGCGCGCCAGCGGGCGCCACAGCGGCACGTTCCTCGCTTTTCAGCTGATCGATCTTTCTGGCCATGAACTTCTGGATGTCGTCTAGCGTGAGCCCCAAGTCGCGGCACGCATCGATGCAATCGCCCAGCACGCCATCTATCTCCAGAGAGTACTCCTCATCGAGTTCCGCATCGTAATCCCGCACGAACACGCCCCTGCCGCGCGTCGATTCAAGAAAGCCATCCGAAACCAAGCTCAAATACGCTTTGTTCACCGTGTTGTAGTTAATCGAGATTTCAGACGCAAGCCCGCGCACTGTCGGAAGCTGGTCCCCCGGCTGAAAATATCCCGTCTTTATCAGATGTATCAGCCTCTGACGCAACTGGACCCAAAGAGGCAGGTCCGAGCTCTGGTCCACTTCAAAGGGAAACATCTTTCACCATCCTATCGACATCGCAACGGGGTGCATTCCCGCATTCACGATCGCAAACCTCAAGGCAAAGCCGCCGACCAACACGCACAGCGAGATCATGACGGGCAATGCAGCCGGGACATGAATCCTTCGGCGGACCCGCGCAAAGAGGACCGTTTCGAAAAGCAGAGGGACGAGAAGGCCAGCTGCAACGAACCCAAACCAAAACACCCATGCGTCAGGTCCCGCGAGCAGCGTTTCGACGGAAGCAGCCGCGGCAACCTGTGTCTGGGTCATATCGGAATCGATGGGCGCAATCGAGCCCATATCCATTCCAGGCTGGGCGTATGGCCAGCCGCTTCCCACAGCCAGCGCAGCCGCGCTTCCCATCTCATCACCGGCTCCCGCCGCCTGCCCGATCCCCACATCCCCGAACAACGTGCCAGCCGCGACGACAACAAGCACCGCCGCCACGCATTCGATCGCAATAGCCGCCACGTCAACGGCGACAAGCCTTCGAAACACGGTCCTGAACAGAGATAACGTATTCGTTAAAAACGCTACGAGCAGCAAGAGGGCAATGCCGCAGGAAAGCGATGATGCCACGAAGAGCACAGGAAGCCACGCACTCGCCCATAAAGGTACCGCGCGCATCCCCTGCAGGAGAAATCCCGTATAGGCCATTGCCGCCAGCGATGCCACCACGGCCGCAACCCCGATAACCCGAGCCACCCAAATGCGCCACGTTCCGCCTGAAGACCAGAACAGCAGCAGCGCCACTGAAAGCACCAGGCACGCGACAAGCGCATAGGCCCCAACGGTCAAGACCGTTGGGGCAGGAGATGCCAACAACAGCAGCAATCTGTCCGCCCGCCCCAGGTCAAAGGCAAGACAGACGCATCCGAGCGCAAGTGCGCCGATGCCGGCGAGCAGACCTGGAACGAACAGCTTCCTGTACGCAGGATCGAATCTGATATGAGAGTTCGGAACCAACAGCCCGGCAACCGCCATGGCAAAGCAGGCACCCGCACCCGTACCGCCCAGGAAGAGGTAGCACACGACGAACGGACTGAACATGCACATCTCCTCCCGACCGTTGAAGTCCGACCCGGATGCACACGTTGCGCTTCAGGCAAAGCATGCATGCCCAAGCGCCATCATACCCGATTATCCTACGACAATCATCAGCCCTTCGAAACTTGCCGCGCGCTTAGAACTCCAGCGCCCCCAATTTGCGGAACGCTTCGCCTTTATGGGTGAGGAAGGCCCAGGGGTCGAAGATCTCATCGAGCTTCTCGGACGAAAGCGCCGCCTCGGGATCAGCCTCAAGACGCTCACGGTACGTAGGCCCTGTGACGGCGTTCTGGATATCGTGCCATACGGCCATGGCGTTGCGCTGCACGATGACGTAAGCTTCCTCGCGCGTGATGCCCGTATCCACCAAGGCCAGCAGCACCTTCGACGAATAGATGAGCCCGCGCGTGCGGTTCAGATTCGCAATCATCTTGTCCGGGTAGACCATCAGCCCGTCAAGCATCCACTGCATCTTGCCGAACATGTAGTCAAGCGCGATGAAGCTATCCGCCAGCGCCACGCGCTCGGCGCCGGAATGCGAAATGTCGCGCTCGAACCACAGCGCCACGTTATCGAAGCCCACCTGGGCATTTGCCTTCACGATGCGCGCCAGGCCGCACACGCGCTCAGCCGTGATGGGGTTGCGCTTATGGGGCATGGCCGAGCTGCCCTTCTGCCCGGCCTTGAACGGCTCTTCCGCTTCGATGACGTCGCTTTCCTGCATGAGACGCACCTGCAACGCAATGGATTCCAGTGTGGAGGCGGTCACTGCGAGCGCGGCCATGACCTGGGCGTGACGGTCGCGGGCAAGCACCTGCGTGGACAGCGGATCGGGCGTAAGCCCCATCTTCTCGCACACGTATTTCTCAACGAACGGATCGATGCTGGAGTACGTGCCCACCGCACCGCTGATTGCGCCGGTGGCGGCAACCGCACGGGCCTCCTGCAGGCGCACCTGCGCACGCTTGAGGGCCCACGCCCAGCTGGCGAACTTCATGCCGAAGGTCATGGGCTCGGCATGGATGCCGTGGGTGCGGCCCACGCACAGAGCGTCCTCAAGTTCGAAAGCGCGGCGCTTGCACGTCTCGCCCAGCTTCGCAACATCCTCCAAGATGATGTCGATTGCCTGCGTGACCTGGTAGGACAGAGCCGTGTCACCAAGGTCGGAGGAGGTCATGCCGTAGTGGACCCAACGGCTGGGCTTCTCTTCACCTTCGGGAATCTCCGCATCGATATGCTCCCCCATGCAGGTGAGGAATGCGATCACATCGTGGTTGGTGACGGCCTCGATCTCATCGATGCGCTCCACGGTGAAGTCCGCATGCTCCCTGATCCAGGCTGCCTCCTCTTTCGTAATGCCGCATTGTCCCAGTTCAGCCTGGGCTTCACATGCCAGAATCTCAATCTCTTTCCAGATGGAGAACTTGTTTTCGGGCTCCCAGATCTTGCCCATAGCGGGGCGGATGTAGCGGGGGATCATGTCCATTCCTTCCCGGCCGGCACGCACCGGCCCATTATCAAAGCGCCTTGAAAACGGCGCGCACCTTATCGACCACGTCATGCTCTGCCAGCACGACGGCTTTGTCACCGGGGTAAAGCACGGTATCCTCCGTGGCAACCTCCGCATCACCGTACGTGCGGCGGTCCACAGCGGCGATCAGGCTGCCTTCCGGCATGTCAATTTCCGAAATGGGGACGCCTCCATCGCGCGAATAACGACGCGTGGCATTGACGTCCATCTCGATGAGGACGATGTCTCCGCGGGAAAGCGCTGAAACGACGCCCACGCCGCCCATCATGGCCTCTTCTTCGATGACGTTGGCGATCAGTATGGTTGAGGACACGCTCTCGATGCCCGCCTCATTGAAGATGCGCGTATTCTTCGGATTGTTCACGCGAGCAATGACCCGCGGGACATTGAACACATGCCGCGCCAGCTCGCACGAGACCAGATTGTCGTCATCACGGCCCGTGGAAGCCACGAACACGTCCGCTTTGCGGATGCCGGCGTCTTCCTGGAAGTTCGTGTCGCAGCCATCACCGTTGATGACCAGATATTCGCCCTCAAGCTCAACCGAAAGCCTATCGGCCGTGATGCGGTCGGCTTCGATGACGGCCACCTCGTTTCCCGCATCAAGCAGGACGGACGCCAGATATTCGCCCACCTTGCCGCCGCCCATGATGACAACATACATGGAAATCCTCCTTCAGCCGTCAATCCTGGATGAACCGGGAAAACGACGACAGCAGATCATGGCGCACGCATGCCACCACACTGTCTCCGTGGTAGAGCACGCTGTCACGCGTGGGAATGGAGCTTGAGCTTCCGTCACGACGCTCGAATGCGACGATGCGGATGCCATGGTCGCGTTCCAGGTCGAACGCCCTGATGCTGCGTTTGCGGACATCGGTGAGATCGAGCGAGAAGCGCAGGATTTCGAAATTGCCGAACGTATCCAGATGCGACCCATGACCCGATACGATTTTGGAGAACACTTCCTCTGCCACAAGCGAAGTTCCGCACACGTAATCCAGGCCAAGCTGCATGTAGGCGCTTTCGCGGGCAGGGTTGTACAAGCGCGTGATGACCTGGGGGACGCCGAAGATGCGACGGGCAACTTCGGCCACCATGAGGTTCGAATTGTCCGACTGGGTCACAGCCGCCACGCAGTCGCACTCCTCAATGCCGGCCCTGATCAGGATGTCTTCGTCAAAACCCACACCCTCCAGCGTGGTGCCGTTGAAATTGCGGCCCAGATTGGAGAACGCTTCCGGATTCTTGTCGACCACGCATACGTTCGAACCGCGCTCGGACAGCAAAGCAGCAAGCTGCGATCCTACGCGACCGCAGCCCACGATGATGATGCTAGCCATGATTCTGCCTTCCCCGGGACCAGAGCACCCGCAAGGTGTCCCTTAGAGGAACTTGTAATAAACGCCGCGAACGCCCCAGTCGTGCACGGAGCCGGCGCCGAAAGCCTTCCAGCAGCCGGGCGCAAGATCGAGTGCGCGGCCGTATCCGCCGAACCCGCCGGTATCGGTCACTGTGGCTACGATGACGGTATCGCCATACATGATGGCAACCGCACGGCCGAGCAGATGGGATTGCGAAGCAGGAACCGCGACGGTGACGCCCCAATCAGACAGGGGCACGCCGGAGGCGGTGGAAACGGTGCCGAAATTGCCGGCGCCGTCGTCGTTGTCGGTGAAACTGTATGCGGAAGCGGTGCCGTAGCTCCAGCCGTCCGCCACATCAGGGAGAACGCGAGGTGCGGTGGGCAGAGGATCCGTGGTGCCCACGGTCTGGGCCAGCTCAACCGTGTTGGGATTGGTGGTATCAACCGCGGAAAGCACGACCACGGGGTCCGGTTCCACGACGGTGATGGTACGGGAAGCGCGCTGCTGCAGAGACGCGGCAGCGGATTCAGACGATTCATCCTGCGCGGAACCAGCATCCAAGCGGCCCTGCGAATCAATGACGGAATCCTCCGAAACGGTGTTCTGAACCGCGCCCACGCCAATGGTGGAGCTGTCAACGTCATGCGACGCGATAGCCGGCTGAAGCGCGACGAACGCAGACACGCAGACCAAGACGACACCGAAAGCCACCACTATGGCGGGGGTCATCGTGCTGCGCTTCTTCTTATGTGGAGCCCTACGAGCCAAAAAACCTCCAACGAGCACAAACGCCTTAGTCATTTCCCCACCGGGGAACTGCCGACAGCGTGCTGCGTTGGGTTGGTGTCTACTGTCGTAAGCGGTTGTATTCCATTACAGATACCCGAGTATTTTACCGTAAAACCATGGACGCGTCGAATCCGTGGAGGAAAAATCACACCTGCGGGACCACAAGGGCTATCAGAAAGTACGCTATGAGCGTTGGCCAGAACACGATGATCAACAGCAGAACCGCCAGGATGCGCACAATGGTCGAATCTACGCCGAAGTAGTAGGCAATGCCTCCGCAGACACCGAAAAGGCGCTTGTCGTCTCTGCTCCTGGTGAACGTTCGCCCCTGATGACCGGCCTTGAATCCTGCAAGCCTTCCCGTTTTCGCCGCCCAAAGCAGATAAACGCCCGCGACGATGAGACCCACCGGCCAAGCGAACGACATGACGGTTTGCACGGCATGGGCAACCCTGCCCCACAGAGGGGCGGGCACGAGGATGGCCAAAAACCGCCACAATCCGAACACAATGAGCAAGACGCCCGCAACCACGGCGAAGCGAACCGATCCCGGTTGTTTGGAGAAATTCGAATCCCCAGCCACAGCGGGCCTCCTTTCATGTCGTCAGCTGCAGGCCTTCGCTAGACCCACGGATTGATGTCGGCGGCAAACGGCTCGCCGAAGGGTAGTTGGACAAGCACCGCATCCAATGGCCCGGGGATGGCATAGGCGGTCAGGCCCAAGAGGCACATGACCACGAAAACACACCCGCCGACGATGATGAACATGCCGTTGTCCAGAGCCGATCCGATGATGATGAGTCCCGCAACCACCATGAACAGCGGCCAGGCGGCCTCAAGCATGGCACCGACGGATTGCCACGAAAGCAAACCGACCGAGCAGCACAGCATGACAAGCCCCGCACAGTACAGCATGAGGCCTATGCAGATGCGCGTTCCCTGACGACTGCGACGACCTGGCAACACCATCAAGGCTACACCGCCCAGCATGAAGGCAAGAGGCCAGAGCTGCCACCAGTGAACGCCGTCAAGGGCCACACCCAGGATTCCCGCGAAGCCCACAATGAGCAAGGACACGCCCACCCAAACGGCGCATTTCGGCGCCGTGAGCGAGCCTGATCCCGGCTTGCCGCCTTGATCGCCGGAGCACGGCGCACATGGCGGACATCCCGCCTGTCCGTACGCCGCCCCTGCGGAAGCATCGATGGGGCCTTGCGCGCACGGACGCTTCGGCAGAATCAGCCACAACAGGACATGGACGAATGCAGCCAAACCGAAGCTTGATAGCGCAAGCACGACCGTGAGGATGCGCACCAAGATGGGATCGATGTCGAAGTGTTCCGCAAGACCCGCGCAAACGCCGCCGATAACGGCATCGTCAGAACGATACAGCTTGTTATCCACCTTGCGGGCACTTCCTTCCTACTGATCGTCCCCCTCGGATTCGGGGTTTTGCGTTTCTGCAGGCGAAGGCGCGCTCACGCGGATGACGGAGATGCGTCGACGGCGCATCTGCTGGATCCGGAAGCTGTAGCCTTCCTTCTCGTAGACGTCGCCCAGCTGGGGGATGCGATCCAGATCGTCCAGCAACCAGCCGGCAATGGTCTCGTAATCGTCGGAGATTTCAACGGGCCAGCCCATCTCGACGGCATCTTCGCACGGGCAGGAACCGTCAACCAGCCACTCTCGCTCGGAGAGCTGCGTGATGTGCTTGTTGTCGTTGATGTCGGTTTCATCGATGATTTCGCCGACAATCTCTTCAACGATGTCTTCGATGGTAATTAAACCAGCAGTTCCGCCGTACTCGTCCACAACGATCACCATCTGTTGACGTTTCGTTTGCATTTCGTTGAGCAGCGGCAGCAGGCTCTTGGTCTCGGGGACGAAGTCCACTTCGGCCATGTAATCCTTGACCAGCGTGTCCTCCTTGTCCTCCATCAGAGGATTGATGAGGTCCTTGTAACGCACGATACCCTGAATGGCGTCGTGGTCGCCGTGGAAAACCGGCAGGCGGGAGAAGCCGGTGCCGCGCATGCGGTCGATGGCCTGCTTGACGGTCTCGGTGTCCTCCACCATGATCATGTCCACGCGCGGGGTCATGACTTCGCAGGTCACGGCATCGCCCAAATCCAGAACCTCATGGATCATGCGCTTCTCGTCGTCATCGAGCTCGCCGTTGTCGGCCACCATGTAGCGGATCTCCTCTTCGGAAACCTCCTGACGGTCATCGGCGCTTTTGACGCGCAGGATTTTCGCAATCAGGTTCGCAGAAGCCGCGGTGAAGCGAACGATGGGGCTGGCAACGGTCTGAAAGACCTTCAAGGGGCCGGCCACGATCTTGGCAACGCGCTCGGCATCCGCAAGCGCGATGCGCTTGGGCACCAGCTCGCCGATCACGATGCTGAAGTAGGAGACCAGCAGCGTGATGAGAACCGGGGCCAGGCCGGGGGCGATTGCGGTCAAGAAGCCGATGTTAAACGACGACATCCACTCAACCAGAGGGTCGGAGAGGTTGGTGGCCGCAGCGGCCGAGGCGAAGAAACCGACCAACGTGATGGCAACCTGGATGGTTGCAAGGAAGCGGTCGGAATCAGAGGCAAGCTCAAGGACGGTCTGCGCCTTGCGCGATCCAGCTTCCGCATCCTTCTGCAGAAGCGTGCGACGGGCGTTGACCAGGGCCATTTCGGATGCTGAGAAGTATCCGTTGACCAGGATGAGGATGAAGGTTACGACGATGCTTATGCCGACGTCCATGTTAGTTTTTCACAACCTTTGTTCGATAGCCGCCTACCGGGCGGATTGCATATGGGCACAACGCGCGTCACAGCACGTAGAGCACGATGGAAAGGAACTGCAGCACGCTTCCGGCGAGAACCCACAGGTGGAACACCGAATGCATGTACGGGATCTTCTTCGCCACGTAAAAGGCGCACCCCACGGTGTAGCACGCGCCGCCTGCGGCGAGCAGCACCAAGCCGGGAGTTGCCAGATTCTCGATGACGGGAGGAAGGAACCACACCACGCACCAGCCGAGGATCAGGTAGATCACGGCGGATATCCAGCGGGGCCTGTAGACCCAGAACGCTTCGACGGCAACACCGATGACGGCTATGGCCCATACCGCTATGCAGAGCAGAAGGCCGTTGTCATTCGCCAGCGTGACCAGGCAATACGGGGTGTAGCTACCCGCGATGAACAGATAGATGGATGCATGGTCGATAACCTTGAACACGCGCTTCGCACGCGGTGCGGCGATGGCATGGTAGAGCGTGGAAGCAAGGTATTCGAGCAGCATGGAGATGCTGTAGATGAGCGCGGCGGCCAAGAGAACGCCTCCGCCGTGGGAAACCGCGACCACGATGGTGATGGGGATGGCGGCAACGGCCAGCGCGGCGCCAACGCCATGGGACACGGCATTGAAGATCTCTTCGCCCAGCGTGTATTCACGCACCGGGGCGGCGGCCTTCGCGCGAGACGTGCGAGGTTCGGCGCACGAAGCGCCCGCCGCATTCATATTGCAAGCAGGAAGAGGGTCAGGGCTGGATTCGCCCTGGGGTTTTCGACCGGGCGCACTCGAAGCGCCCGCTGATGCTGTGGATGTAGCTGTTTCATTCATGGGGCGTATTCTAGCATATGCTCGCCGCAAGCCATCGCCTGCGCATAATCGTCACCATTTCGAAAAATTCCGGGCGAATTCAGCGACGCGGCCGCACCCACTCCATCCACGCTTCGGCGTCTTGATCCGGCACATCCCAGAGCGCTTCCACGCTTCCGCCCACACCGGCAGCGGTCTTCGCGGCAATGATGCACACGCCCGCGTGGCGCTGGAAGGGGTTGGCCTGCGTATAGGCGAACTGGATTTTGCGACGCGGGAACGTCACGCTTGACAGCGAATAGCCGGAATTCGTCACGCGCATGAACGAGCCGTTGTAGGCAAACGACGAGCCCTTATACCACAGCATCGCCTTGATGGCGTTGACGATAATCATGACCAGGGCAAACACGTAGTACAGCGGCAGATACGCCACGGCGAACGCAAGGGCTTCTCGGTCTTCGACGGGCAGCCCTATCGCACCTGACAGCGCCAACAGCATGCACAGGTGCACAACAGCCACCGCCACAGCGCCCCAAAACGATGCACTGCGGATGAAGCACATGCGCACGATGGCACGGCGACATGCCACACGGGCGGGCCGAATCTCCTGGACGGGGATGTCGGCGAATTCGGGCACCAAGCCTGCCAGGATTTCGGGCACACGCGAAGTTTTGACGAACGGATGCACCACAATGCCCTGATGCGACGCCATCTGCTGCTGGGACGAATCCTGCTGCGCATCGACAGAGTCGATCTTGCCCAAGGAAAGCTCGCAGTATCC
This sequence comes from uncultured Eggerthellaceae bacterium, assembly GCA_937892845.1. Classification (GTDB taxonomy): domain Bacteria; phylum Actinomycetota; class Coriobacteriia; order Coriobacteriales; family Eggerthellaceae; genus Slackia. Next base: position 22,913 of record CALBGP010000037.1, read on the forward strand.
CATGAGACGGCGGATCAGGCCCTGCTTGATGATGACGGACTGAACGCGGTCGATATCCACACCATGGAAAGTGTGCTGGAGCAGGCCATGCTCCACCTCGATGCGGTTCTCGCGGCGGCGCGCACGGAACCCGCCGTAGGTGATGAGCGTGCCCGCCACCCCTATGAGCCATGCCACCAGACCGACCGCGATGCCTCCAAGCAGCAATTCCCAGGTCAACGAGGTAGCAAGCGACGCAATTGAAGCGGCCGACATGGCGTCGATGCCTTCGAGCGCGTCGAACATGCCTTCGAGCATCGGCTCCATCGCAGCCAAGGCCGCGACCGCAATTGCAGGCGTGCCAAGTGCCACCAGGGCAACCGTGCCCGTCGCGCCCGAAAAGCCCGCCAGCAAGAGCTCCTTGTTGGTGAGCCCCGTTTCATAGAAGACCGTGCCCGTTTGCTGCTCGGCGCCTGCGAAGACCCCGCGCAATTCGCCCCACAGCTCATTGGGGGCATCGAGCACGTTGCCGGAACCGTCCGCAGCGATACCTGATGCGGGAGCGGGAGCCGCAACATATCCGGCGGCCGCATATGCCGCAGGCCCGTAGGTCACGGTTCCATCGGGCATGACGGCGTTGCCTTGTTCATCGAGCACCCCGCCTGCCAAAAGCACCTTCTTGCGGCGGAAGAACTCCGCCCGCAGAGCTTCGGCCTCGGAGGCTTTCACGTACGGAACGCGGACGCCGTTGTTCGCCGATCCGCCCGCCGTGTCCATCTTCAGGCTGCATACGCCAGCGATGCGCTGCAGAATGCCGGCCTGCTGGTTGACGGCCTGAATGCGCTGATAGGGCACGTGGACACGTTTCTTGCTGAAGATCCCGGAGTACAAGTTGAATTCCGTCGGGGTGATCTCGTAGGTGAGATGGCGCCACGACCACCATTGGATGAGCAGCGTTATGCCGACGATAAGGGCGACAAATACCAGAAAGGCGAAGCCGACAATCAGGCCGACGAACATCCCTGCCGCCGACCCCGTCCCCACCGCTGCCATGCCTTCGAAAAACAACGGGGCGATTGAGCCCACGAGGGAGACGCCTATGGCGAAAACCATGATTGCGGCAGCCTGCAGGCCGCCGAGCCAGATGTAGGTGTGGTGCACGTGATGCACGCCGGGCAGGATGGATTGGGGAATCTGCACGGGCTGGGGTGCAAACGCGGGCTGGACGGGTTGCGCGGGCGGCGCGGGCTGGACGGGCTGCGTGGGCTGGACGGGCTGCGTGGGCTGGACTGACTGCGTGGGCTGGACTGACTGCGCGGGCTGAGGCGTGTGATCGTACTGCGTCTGCATGGGCTACACGTCCTCTTGGGCCAGACGAGCCTGCTCGGCGATGGCATCTCGCAACGCGTCAGCCTCTTCGAAGGGCAGTCCGGGAATCTCGTGTTCGCCAGCTGCCGTGGCAACCGTCACGCTGGCAAGGCCGAAGGCTCGCAGGATGGGCCCCTGCTTGGTATCGGTGTTCTGAACGCGCACGAACGGGATGATGAAGCGCTTGCGCCAGATGATTCCGCGCGCGATATCCAACTCGTGTTCGCCCACTTCATAGCGCCAACGGACATGGCGGATGGGAGGAAGGACCACCACGCACACGACCATGGCAACAACCCAAACTGCCGTCATCACACCCGCAACCAGCCAGGACCACGCCTGGGACGGATCCGCCAGCGGGACAATGACGAACGTGATGACGGAAACCAGGTAGATGAGCGTAAGGCCGAGGGCATCACTGATTCGCCAAACGTTTTTCACTTTCGGATCGAGCTGGTTTGCGGGCAAAGGTCTCATGATGGCTCCTCGCGCAGGGTTTCGACCGAAACACCCTTCGCCAAGCTTGACCACTCATGCTGGATGGGCGTTCGGAAAACGATTTTGTTATAGTCAATATAGAACAGTTTTCGGAAACGTGTCAACCCGGCGCTTCCTTGGGACAGCCTGGAAGCAACGTGCACTACGCCTGGGGATTTGCGGGCGGAACCGGAGATGCCCCGGGATCAGCGGGAGCGGCAGCCATGTTGACAACAGGTGCGACCGGCGCGTTCCCCTGCCCGAAACTGACCGTGGGCGCTCCTGAGGCCGTCGCGTTCGCATCGAAGCTCTGACGGGGCTTGAAGCCGAACATGTTCGCGAAAAGCACAGCCGGGAACATCTGAATGGCATTGTTGTATTTCATGACCGTGTCGTTGTAACTCTGGCGCATGTAGCCGACCTTGTCCTCGGTGGCGGTAAGCTCAGCTTGCAACTGCTGGAAGTTGACGTTTGCCACCAACGTGGGATAGGCCTCGGAGACGGCCATCAGACTCCTCAAAGCACCCGTGAGCATGTTTTCGGAAGCCATGCGATCCTCGGGAGTGGCGGATTGCATGCTCGCGTTGCGCGCCGCGATGACGGCCTCGAGCGTTCCGGACTCATGCGCCGCATACCCCTTGACGGCTTCAACCAGATTCGGAATCAGGTCCAAACGACGCTGCAGCTGCACATCGACCTGCGACCACGCGTTGTCGACCATGTTGCGCAGCCTCACGAACTTGTTATACATGCCGACTATCCAAACGACCAGCACGACCACCACAACGGCGATGACGATGCCGACAATCATTCCGGTACCCATGGCGGGAACCCCTTTCTCGATATCACACGGCCCCAGCACGGACCGCTTGCTCCACGATGCCGCATGCGCCGCAACGACGCGTCCATTATACGGCACCGAGGAAGGTGCGCCGGAGGCGGCGGGGCGCACGAGCCCTTTGCGTTTGGCCAAAAATGCGCGCTGTGCGAGGTCGCAATCGTGCATTTCGTCCATGTTTGGCCACACGGACCCGAAATCTTGGAGCGCGCCTGCGGGTGCCTCGTGTTTCCCCAGGTCAGAAGCATGGCGAAAAACCGAGGTCAGATGGAGCCGAAAAACCCACAGGACACAGCTCGCGTTTTTGTCCAAATCCAACCCCCCAAGCAACGACGGGGCGGGCTCGGGCGGTTCGGGCGAAGCGGGCGGGCTCGGCGGGGCGGACGGCTCGGGCGGGCGGAGCGGACTCGGCGGGGCGGGCGGTTCGGGCGGGACCGGCGGGGCGGGCGAAGCGGGCTCGGCGGGGCCGGCGGGGCGGGCGGTTCGGGCGGGCGAAGCGGTCGGACGGTGCGAACCAGGCGGCGCAGACGGGAGATCAGGCGGCAGGCTGGGCATCAATCAGCGGAACCACGATATCGGACATGATCTGGTACATGTCCCCACGGTACGAGCCGTTGGCAATGAACTGAACCGTGCCCTCGCGATCGATGATCACCGTATACGGAATGCCCGAAGAAGGATAGGCCGCAGAAGTTTCCGAGTTCTCCATGGACCAAACGAAATCGTAGCCCGATTCCTGAGCGTACTTGAGCGCCGAACCGCTGTCATCGCCGCGGTTCACCGCAACAACCACCAGGTCGTCGCCGTATTCCTGAGCGAAGCGATCCCAGACGGGCATATCGTTCACGCAGTACCCGCACCATGTGGCCCAAAACGTCATGATTACCACCTTGCCCTTGAGATCGGACACGGTAAACGCATCCCCGGAGGCGATGGCGCCGCCTCGGCCGTCAACAACGGAGTTGGCGAAGATGGCGGTCAGCCCCACGTCGGGCGCGGCGAAGCCTTCCTTTGCAACACCCAGCTCGGCCGCGGGCGTGCCGTCGGAATCTGCCCCGTCCTCCGGGTCTCCGAACGAGCATGCGGAAAGTCCCAGGGAAAGAACCGCCGCGACAACAAGCGCAAGGACAACGCAGACGGCCCAGATAGGATTGTCGAAATGAGCGGAAGCAACGGGATGAACGGAATTGACGGAAGCAACGGAATTGACGGAATTATCGGGATGGATGGAGTTATTGGAATTGCTGGAATGGATGGAAACGGTGTCAGTCATGGCCTATCCCCTTCGCAGTTCGGCCTGCAGTTCAAGAAGGGAGAACCGGATAGCGCCCTGCTCGCACGCACTCACGCATACGCCGCACTGGATGCACTCTCGGTCCCCGACTTCGCGGATGTCCATCTTACATGCGGCAACGCACGCTCCGCAGTGCACGCACGCTTCTTCGGCGACCGTCCATCGAAGAAGCGCAAAACGATTGAAAAACGAATACAGAGCGCCCAGAGGACACAGGAAACGGCAAAACGGGCGGTACATGAACAGGCATGCCGCAACAAGCGCCACCAACACGAACATCTTCCAATTGAACAGAGGACCCATCATCTGGCGCAGATCCTCGTTCATGGCCAGAAGGGGAATGCCCGCCTCCAGAGTGCCCGCAGGGCACAGCCATGCGCAAAACGCGGGCGTGCCGACGCCCGTGACCTGCAGCAACGCAAGCGGAGCCACGATGACAAGACCCGCGAGCACGATATATTTCACCCACGACAGGCGGCGGCTCCATGTCCCCTTGCGCACTTTCGGCAGCGGAATCTTGTCAAGCAGATCCTGGATGAAACCGAAGGGGCACAGCCATCCGCATACGGTACGCCCCAGCACGGCCCCGAATGCCAGAAGAAGTCCCACAACGTAGAATGGAAGCACTCGCCCGCTGGCCACAAGCGCACCCTGCAGCGCACCGATGGGACACGCCCCCACGGCACCGGGACATGAGTAGCAGTTCAAACCGGGCACGCACACCTGCTTGGTGGCCGCGCGGCTGATCTGGCCGGTTGCAAACCCCTGGAAGTCAAGGTTGTAGAGCAGAGCCGCAAGAAGCTGGATGATGTGGCGCTTGAACGAAGATGGGCCCCGGCCGCCATGCGGGCGCTCGGAAACGGCTGCGGCGACGGGAGCCGACGCGGCAGCGGGGTCGGAGGCGGACGCGGCAGCGGGGTCGGAGGCGAATGCAGCAGCGGGGTCGGAGGCGGGCGCGGCAGAAAGCGATGCCCGAGAGGAATCAGCCACGGCCATCACCCTATCCCTATGCACTCGTAGCACACCAGAGATGCCTTGCGAAACACCGCCAGCGCGTCGCCCTGCATGGCGCCTACGGCAATGAACACCGCAGCGACGGCCAAAACAACCAGGCACACAGCCATCGTCCTTTTCATGGTTCGCTCCACAGGTCAGCGCAGCACGGCCGCGCGGATGCCGGAAAGATTCGTGGTCCGCGCCCACAGACCGCGGCTACGCGCTTCAGCGCAGATCCGATAAGCCGCGTCGAAGCCTTCGCAGACGGCGAAGGTGGTTGAGCCGCTGCCGCACAGCAGGACGGCAGGCTGGCCGTCGGCGCCTCGCATGACGCCGGAGCACCCGGAAAGCCACGCACGGATTTCCGCGAGCTCGGGCAAGATGGACTCAGCGGCGGGGGCAAGGTTGTTCAGCAGAGGAACATCCCCGGCGCAGACGGCGCCGTGCATGGCCTCGCGGACCTGAGGATCTATGGAAACCGGGGCCTCGTCGAAGGCCCGGTATGCCGCACCCGTCGAAACCCCCTGGTCGGGACGGATAAGGACAAGCGTCGCCTTGCCGGGATCAAGGCGCGCTTCAAGCGCTTCGCCTGCACCGGACATGCGCGCGCAGCCGCCGTACAGAAAGAAAGCCACATCCGCACCGAGTGAACCCGCCACGGACACGGCAGAAACGCCAAGCGGATCTTCGCCCCAGAGCGCGCACAGACCGGCAATCACGGCTGCGGCGTCAGCTGACCCTCCGCCAAGCCCTGCTCCGTGGGGAATGCTCTTGTCGATTGCAATACGGACCTGCTCATCATCCGTGCGGCCCAGGGATTCGGCCAAGCGAATGGCCGCCTTGTAGGCGATATTGTCCTCAGCGGCCACATCGAGCGGAGCCACACCGCCGTGTTCGGCAACCGACACGGAAACGGCCAAGCCCTCCCCTGCTGCACCGGGTTGCGCGGATACGGTCACGAGGTCGTGCAGCGCAAGAGCATGCATGACGGTCTCAACATCATGGTAGCCGTCCGGTCGGCGCTGCCCTATGCCCAGGTAGAGGTTGACTTTTGCCGGTGCGACAACCTTCACGGTCCCCATGGAATCTCCTATCGTGTTCGCCTCACGGACACGGCGCCGCGGTCGCAGCGGTTGCCCCAGGCGTCAATGAGTTCGCCTTCGCGATACACGCAGATTATCTCACAATGGTTGGAGCACTTCGCGCACTCCGCCTCACGCGTTTTGAACTCGAAGTCGGCGGCGGCGAAGTCGAAGGGATGCGCCTCGCATACGCAGCCGGCATCGGGCTTGACGCCCTGCGAAGCCTCGGCGGCAAGCAAGGCGGCTCCGAACGCGCCCATCAAATGACCGTCGGGGTCAACCAGAACTTCGCAACCCAAAAGCTCCTCGAAGAAATGCACGACGCCCACGTTCTTGCTCACGCCGCCCTGGAACACCACAGGCGCCACGATCTTCTTGCCCTTGCCCACGTTGTTCAGGTAGTTCGACGCAACGGCCTTGCACAAGCCCGCGATGATGTCCTCACGCGCGTAGCCCATCTGGATCTTGTGGACCAGGTCGGATTCCGCGAACACCGTGCAGCGGGCGGCAATGTTGGCGGGGCGCTTCGAGGACAGGGCTATCTCGCCGAACTCCTCAACTTCGACACCCAAACGGTGGGCCTGGCTGGAGAGGAACGCTCCCGTGCCGGCAGCGCACAGCGTGTTCATGGCATAGTCGGTTGCCACGCCGCCTTCGACGCAGATGATCTTCGAATCCTGGCCGCCGATCTCAAGGATGGTGCGAACATCAGGATGCAGATACGTGGTGCCCACCGCATGGGCGGTGATCTCGTTTTTGACCGTCGTGGCATTGAGCATGGCGCCGGCGAGCTTGCGCGCGCTTCCCGTAGTGCCCACGCCGACAACCTGCAGCTTCTCCCGGTCCACCTGACCGGCCAGATCATCGATGACGCGGCGGACGGCGTCTGTGGGATTGCCCTCGGTCCACAGGTACGAGCGCGCCACAATCTCTCGCGACTCGTCTATGATCACACCTTTCGTGGAAATGGAACCGATGTCTATGCCCAGGTAAGCCTTCATTGTCTCCTCCGTATCGTGGAACAAGGCGAAGCGTGCGCCACTGCAAGTCCGCCTCAGCGCAGGTCAGCGGCGCGTGCGCCGCCACGCAATCATGTCGTAGAACGCCTCAAGGCGCGTATCGAGCCCGGTGTCGCTTGTCTGCGAGTCGTAGCTGAGGTACAAGATGGGCATGCCCGTTTCGCGGCTGATGCGCTGGAGAACCGGCATGCAGTCAACCTCGGGCGTACAGCCCGAAGACTTCAGGTGGATCACACCGTCGAACCCTTCGTCCGCATAACGCTTCGCGGCGGCGATGGTCATCGACGAGGTGGGACCCATGTCGTAGGACACGTACTCGGACACTTCGGCACGCAGGGCGGGCTCATCGTAGTGAAGGTTGCGGCTGGTCAGCGTCAAAAGCCTGTGCAGCTCAACCCCCATGCCCAGCATCTTCTCCTCCACGCCCAGGTTGCTGTGCCCATCGACGGCCGTGAAGAATTCGCCCACCAGGCCGACACGCAACGGGCGTTGCGGCTTATCGGTGGCCAAGGCGCCCAAGGCGGCCATGCCCTCGGCATGCGCCTGGACGATATCGGCCTCGCACGTGGCGGCGCGCATAGCATCGTGATAGCGACCCAGCTCACGGGCGAAGGACCCCGGCTCCACCTCGAAGCCGGCGTTCGCCAGATAAAACGCGTACACATCGTCGAGGCTTTCAAGCATCTTGAACGCGGCGAGCATGTTGCGCACGCCCTTGGCAACCGACAGATTGGGGTTGACCACCTTCTTGCAGAGCTTGACGTAATCCGCCACGGGCTTGGATGTCAGCGTGGCGAAGTTGATCATCTCGAAGTCATAACCCATATCGCGCAAGATGGCTTCCTGCAGTTCGCCGTAATAACCCAGGCGACACGGACCTGCGAACTGAACCAGGACGTCGGCGCCAAGCTCCAGCGCCTCGATGTAGTCGCCCAGGATGTGTTTGAACGGTGCGCAGACGAAATCGTTGGAATTGGCCGCGCCCAGCTCAAGCGTTCGTTTGGTAGGGGCAGGCAGGGCAACGAAATCTGCGTCGAGGACGTGCTCCACGAAGAACTTGAACGCGATGTCATAGTAGCTGTAACGGAAAAACGCAACTTTGGTGCGGGCGTGGCGGTTGCGCTTGGCGCGCTTGCGCGGCTGAACCGTGCGAAACTTCCCCAACGCCGCATCGCCCAGACGCACGCGGGCGTCATTGAGGCGGGACTCAGCGTCTTGGCGGCGCTCATCAGCCATGGACGTATCCCCCTTTGCGCTGGTACTGCAGGATGTCGACGAAGCTTTCGATGCGCGTCTCCAATCCTGCCGTGCCGCTTTGCGCGTCGATGGTCAGCGTCAACGTGGGCTTGCCCTGAACGCGGCGAGCCACGATGTCATTGGTCATGGAATCCGGACCGCACGGGAACGCGCTCACCAGCACCACGCCGTCAACCGATCCGCTCTCCAGCGCGATCACGCCCGTCAGCTCACGGTTGACCGACCACGGCATGGTGGGCGAGAAGTCATAGCTGGCCTCAAGCGCACGCTGCGCATCGAATGCATCGGCGAAGGCGACGAAAGCCCCGTTCGCTTCAAGGAGCCGCACCACTTCGCCCCCTATGTAGGGGTCGTGGGCCACATACGGATGGGCCACCAGCATGATGACAGGCTGCTGGGCGGAAGCGGCGGCCTCTTCGCCCCCATGGGCTTTGCGAATCCGCTCCAGACCATGGCGCTGTTCCGCCTCGCGCTGGGCGCGGGCTTTCTCATATGCCTTGCGGGCGACCTTGTAGGCGTGGCGTGATTCCTTGGGCGAAGCACCCAGGCGCACACCCAGGTCCACGAAGGCATCTTTTTCGTCCCCGTGGGGTTTTTGCCCGTCTATCAGGCACGACAGCACCTGCACATCCTGTGCGGCGAAGGTGTTCGCCACCACATCGGGCAGAGCCTGGAACTTCGTGCAGTAGCTTTCGCGGCGGTTTCGGCCCACTATGCTGGGAACGAAGACGGCGTCGCATGCGCCGACAAGCCGCGACACGTGGCCCATGTAGACCTTCGATGCAAGGCAGCACTCATCAACCGAAATGCGGGCGCCTTCGTCCGCTATATCGGCATCGGTTTCAGGGCTGAGCACCACGTTGCGGCCCAGCTCCTCGAAAAACGTCTTCCACAGAACGCCGAAACGGTAATACATCAGCGCGCGAGGAATCCCGATTGTTTTGATTTCTGATTCTTCCATGGGTCCCATGTTCCCATATGAGGATGCGGCTTCACGGCCTCCCGCCAAGATGTTGCGGAACTGCAAACTGGCCGCCATCTCGCGCACTTCGCCTATCATGGATATTCCACAATCCATGACGAGATGGTAACAATCAGGGATCACAGTCGCCGCAAGAGAGTATCTTCCTCCATGCATGGTGAGATGCCGGGTACCCCCACGCGCCTGACCGCCGCATCCGCCATATGCACGCCACGATCAAACCGCACGAGGGACATCCATGACAGATAACCATACTACCCCCACCGCGACGGAAACCCCGGCCGCAGCAGCCAGGCCGCAGACTCCGGACTCCACGCCGAATGCAGCTCCGGCCCGTAACATTTCCCCTGACACCAATACCGCCAAAAACGGCGTTTCGGTGTCGCTGCAGCTGCCGCCTCTGACCGTCAAGCGCGTCATCGCAGCCGTAGCTGTCGTGGTCTGCTCCATCCTGTTTGTCACGCGTTTCGAGGACGTCATGGCGGTCCTGGCCATGGTCCTGCACGTGATCAGGCCTTTCGTCTGGGGCATTGCCGCTGCCTATCTGATCAATCTGGTCATGAAGCTGTGGGAACGTGTCGTGCTCCCGCATTCCACCAAACCCATAGCCGTCAAGTCGCGACGGCTTATCTGCATCATCCTGGCCATAGGCACCATCGCGGGCATCCTGGCGGGTGTCATCTGGCTGCTTGCAAGTGAAGTTTCCCAATCGGTCACCGCGCTTGCTGCGGGTGCCGCGCAGATCGGACAGATGGCCTACGACTTCCTAGCCCAGGACGCCACCATCTCCGCATGGCTGGAATCCGAAGCCGCCAACATCGAGACCGCGGCCCAGGAAACTGTCGCCGCATTCGGCGGCTGGGGCGGCATCATGGGCAGCGTGGTGAAGGTTGGAGGCAGCGCCGCGTCCGTCCTGGCAAGCGCATTGCTGGCGCTGATCTTCGCCCTCTACCTGCTCATGGGCAAAGAACGCATCCTGTCCGCCACCAAAAGCGCCCTGCGCCTCACGCTCCCCAAATCTGCCTATGCGAAGGTCATGCATGTGGGAAACGTGGCCAACGATTGCTTCTCGCGCTTCATCACCGGCCAGTGCCTTGAGGCCATCATCTTGGGCTCGCTGTGCGCCATCGGCATGAAGCTCCTCGGCCTACCCTACGCGGGAACCGTAGGACTGTGCGTGGGCCTGACATCACTGATTCCCTTCATCGGCGCTTGGATCGGCGGCATCGTAGGAGCGCTGATCATTGCGTCCGTGTCGTTCATGCAGGCGCTCTATTTCCTGATCTTCCTGATTGTCCTGCAGCAGATTGAGGGGCACCTGATCTACCCCAACGTGGTCGGCGCAGCCGTTGAGATGCCCGGCATCTGGACATTCGTGGCCGTCGTTGCCGGCGGATCGCTCTTCGGCTTGGCAGGCGTGCTGGTGGGAGTGCCCATCATCTCCACCGTCCGCAAGCTGGTCTTGGAATGGAAGGATGCGCGGATGGCGAAACTTGCCGCAACGGAGGGCGGCGGATGCGAGGCTGCCGCCAGCTAAGCGCGAAAGCCCTTCGCTGGCCGCGATTATCGCGGACCCGTACCGTCAGGACCGTTTCTTTCGGCGCGCCCGGAAGAATTCACGCAGCAACGCCACACACTCATCAGCCAGAATGCCTGACGTCGCTTCGAAATTATGGTTGAGGCGCGTATCCTCATGCACGCTGTAAAGCGTGCCCAGCGCGCCGGCTTTCTGGTCCGGGGCCGCATACACGCATCGAGCGATGCGGGCCTGATGCATGAGGCCCGCGCACATCACGCACGGCTCAAGCGTGACGTACACGGTGCAATCGGGAAGGCGCCAGCGCTCCAGCTCACGCGAAGCCTGGCAGATGGCCGTGAACTCCGCATGGGCGCTGGGGTCTTGGTCGGTCTCACGATGGTTATGGGCCTCAGCCACCACTTCGCCATCGCACACCACCACAGCGCCGATGGGCACTTCCCCCGCTTCTGCGGCAAGGCGCGCCTGCTCAATGGCAAGGCGCATGAAGCGCTCATCTTCTTCTCTGCGCGGGTCTGCGGGTTGCTCGGCGGAAGAACCGAGCGCGGTATCTTCGATATGCGATTCACTGTTTTCCATAATGCCCCAAAACAATCATGATGCGATAAACGCTGGAGCGCCCTCCGCCTTGAAGAACGCCGATGCACCACCCTCATCAAGCAAAACATAGATCAGCCCGTCTTTGGGGCCCATCGAATGCGCAACATGGGCCACGTATCTCTGACCGCTGTCGAAAGGCTAATACTACACTCTGCACACTCGCAAAAACAACGAGAAGCCGCTTTGCTTCAGCAAATCAAAGCCAACGCAAGAAGGGCGCACCCATACGGATGCGCCCCTGGAATCAAACCGATCGAATGTTATGGGCAGCTAAAGCTAGTTCTGCTTGCGACGAACGGCCATTACTCCAACGGCGGCCATGGCGGCAAGCCCGGCAGCTGCAGCAGCACCGGCAACCTGACCCGCGGCATCGCCCGTGGCGGGAAGCTTGTCACCGTCGGTCGAAGGCTTATCGGTCGAAGCATCGCCTTCCTCCTGACCTTCGCCTTCATCTTCGTCGCCATCGCCATCGGGGACAGTGGAGGAGTCGGTCAGCTTCACGGTCACAGTCACAGGATCGACGACGTCAGTTTGAACGGAATCAACCGCATCGTCGCTTTCCTTCGAAGCGGTGTAGACGAAGTCAAACGTGGCATCTGCATCCCTGGCCGAGATAGCCTCGTTGAGCGCATCAAGGTTGGTGGGATCGACTGCAAGCTTGTAGCCGCTCTTCTCGATGTCGACGTTCATGCCCATCAAGCTGAGCAGGTACGCCTCATCCACCATGCCATTCTTCACGTCGTAGACATGCACGCCATCGACGACTTTGTCAGCAACGGGGACCAGCTGAGCAGAGACGGCGGCAAGATTGCCGTGCTCATCGAGCTGCAGACCGGTTCCGGGCACGATGAACTCAGGAGCGGGAGCTTCACCGATGAACGTACCGCCGGAAATTGCGATGTCGCGGTCAACCGAGGTGGCTTCACCTTCCTTGGCGAAGTACAGAACAGTGTTGCCCTGCTCGCTTTCAAAAGTGCCGCTCTGGAGGTCAAGGGAGATGTCGCGGTCATTGTAGCCGCTCTCCACATAGATGGCCGCACCGGTGGAAATCAGATTGCCGTTGGGGCTGCCGTCGTAGTAATCCTCGGGGATTGCCTTCTCTCCGGTTGCCTTGATGTGGGTATCGCCCTTCACCACAACCGCGCCGCCCTTGATGGTAACGCCGCTCTTAGCTTCGATGGAGGTGTCCTCAATGGTCAGCACACCGGATTTCGGAGGCCAATAAACCGCAGTGGTTTCGCACTTGATATCACAGTTCTTCAGCACCACGTTCTGATTGGAGTTCATACCCTGCACGCCAATGGCCTGATCGACCGTGCGCAGCGTGAGATCCTCCAGCGTCACGTTGATGTTGTCATTGGTGGCATACGTGTAGAGGCCGTAGCTATCCTTGTTGATGTTGGTGATGGTGCCGTTTTTAACAACCAGATTCACATCGGGGGCGGATACGGAAATGGTGTCCGCGGCATCCATTTCTATGCTGAATCCGTTGAGGTCGATGGTGACATCCGTTCCAGCAGCCGTGATGTTGATGAACTTGTCCTTGCCGGCAGAAACCTGATCGGCAGTCAGATTGCTCAGAAGGGTGACCACGCCGCAGTCCTTGGCAGCTGCGATGGCCTCTTCGAGGGTCGGATACGCACCGACCATCACGCCGTCCTTGGTGACCGATGCAACGCTGGACGCCTCATCGACGACAACGGTTCCGTTTTCATCCTGGGACATGCCCGGAGCCAGATACTCGGCACCGATTTCAAAAGGCTTGTCGCCGCTGAGGAAGGTGCCGCCGGAAATCACAGGATCGCCGGTCTTCGAAGCGCTCTTGAACGCGGGCACACCGTCAGGAGCCTTGAACGTACCACCGTTGATGGTTGCCGTGGCCTTGGCGCCGATTCCGCCGTCACCACCGTCGTTGCCGATCAGGGCGGCAGTCACGGTGCCTTCGGTCTCAAACGTGCCGCCGTTGATGGTCAGCTCCACTGCGCCCTGCTCACCTGCGGCATACAGCGCATAGAACGTGGCGGTGTGGTTCGGGTTGTGCTTGCACTTCACCGTCTTGAAGTGTCCATCGTTGATGACAAGTTTGCCGACAGAGGAGGACACAGCGCCCTGCACTCCTTCGAAATAACCGCCATCGATGACCATGCTGCTGTCAACGTTCGCGTTCCTGATGGTGTAAGACCAGATGCTCGAATTGCACTGGCTGCACGTTTCACCGAGGAAGTTACCGTCCTTGATGCTCACAGCGCCCTCATTGTAGATGGCGCACGTTCCGCTATACGTACCGCCGTTGATCGTAAGCACGGCGGCGGATCCGGTGTTCCTGATGGCGGAACCGCTTGCAAGCCAATAGCCGGCATAGGTGCCGTTCTCAATGGTGAGCGTTCCCTTGTTGTTGATGGCGCCGAACCCCTTCGTCGACATGGAGGTGTCGATGCTGCCCTCGCCGGTAATGGCGAGAGTGCCCTCGTTGACGATGGGACGACCCGAATAGCTGTCGGTGCCGGTGATGCTGTGCCCGGCCATGTCAAGCACGATATCCTTGCCTGCCGGAACGGTCACAATCTGACCGCTTTCAAACACGATGTCGCCCGTAAGAACCACTGTGGTCTGAACGCCATCCGCCGCAGCATCGATGGCCGCCTGCAAACCCTGCACCGATGCAGTGTCCTCGCCTGCAGCCCCTGCGGCAAGCGCCAAAGCCTGCGAAGGCTGCTCAGCGGGTTCCTGAGCCTCATCGGCGAAGGCGGCAGGCGACGCGCTCAGCACGGCTGCCAGCGCTGCAACCAGCGCGAACGAGAGCGCTTTGCTCCGCTTCAACTGCATTTCCATGCGCTACCCTTCCTTCTTCGTTTCACTTTCCTACAATTGCCCGTCTCCGCATACGCGTTACTGCCCGCCAAAGCGCAATCCCTGCTTGGACACTCGCGCATCCCGCGGTTTGACGGGATTCTTGCATACGGAACAGATAATACTGCAAATGGAAGCCATTTCGCGCATCGTCGAATTTTTCGACAAGAAGTTCCTGCTTCTGGTTTTTCGTCGTCTGCGCGCGTTCCATCTCATGAGAGCGCAGCGCATTGAGGGCACCGGCCGCCACATCATCTGCAATCAAGACAGCGAAGGCGCACCCGAGACGGATGCGCCTTCGACAGAGGCGGAAATTTCCGCCGACAACCTGCTGTCGTGCAGTGACTACTTCTTGATGGCCTTGAAAGCCTCGGTCTGCTCGCGGATGCCCTTTTCGGCAGCGAGACGCTCGATGGAGGTGGCGCCGAAGAAGCCGTCGATGCCGGGGACGTTCTCGATGATGTAAGCCGCGTCGGCAGGCTGCGAGATGGGACCGCCATGGCAGATGACCAAGGCCTCAGGGTTGATGTCCTTGACCACCTTCACAATGCCGCTGATGATTTCAACGCAGTCATCCAGGCTCTTTGCCGTTTCAGCGCCAATGGTGCCGCCGGTGGTCAGACCCATATGGGCCACGATGATGTCAGCGCCTGCGCGGGTCATGGCCGCAGCCTGCTCTTCGTCGAAGACATAGGGGCAGGTCAGCATATCAAGCTTGTGAGCCTCGGCGATCATGTCAACCTCAAGACCGTAACCCATGCCCGTCTCTTCCAGGTTCTTGCGGAAGACGCCGTCGATCAAACCGACGGTGGGGAAGTTCTGCACGCCGTTGAAGCCCTGATCCTTGAGCTGCTGCAGATACTTCTTCATGACACGGAAGGGGTCGGTGCCGCACACGCCGGCCAGAACCGGGGTGTCCTTGACCACGGGCAGAACCTCTGCGCCCATTTCGACCACGATCTGGTTGGCATCGCCGTAGGACAGCAAACCGGCCAGAGAACCGCGACCCGCCATGCGGAAACGGCCGGAGTTGTAGATGACGAAGATGTCAGCCCCGCCAGCCTCGGCCGACTTCGCCGTGATGCCGGTACCGGCGCCCACGCCGAGCAGGATGTTGCCCTCAGCGAGGGACTTGCGGAAACGATCGAGGATTTCTGCACGAGACATTTCAAGCATGGTTTCTCTCCTATTCTGCTTGCTTTTTGTTGCTCACGGCGCCATGCGCCGATTGCGTCCTGATTGCGACGGCCACGCGAAGGCGCGCCCGGACGGAAGACCGAGCGATGCCAGGCGCAGCCGCCATTGGTTACGTCCTAGGCTTCCATGAGGTCGATGAGCTTCTGGGCTGCGGCAACGGCGAATTCGTCGTCGTTGATGTGAGCGTCCATCTCAACGATCTGAGCGGCTCCGGGCTTGATCTGGGTGCGCAGGGTGTCGAAAAGCGCGGCGTCCTCTTCGGGACCGAAGAACGGCTGCCCCTCTGCGTCGATCATGGAAACGCCCTTCAAAGGCAGCATGCACACGCAAGGACCGGTGGACATGTTGATCCTGGAAGCGATGGCGGCACCGATCTCTTTGTTCTCTTCAACGGTGGTGCGCATGAGCGTGACCGTGGGGTTGTGCTTGTAGAGGTTGCGGTCGGCGTACTGCGCAGGAACGGTGTCCCAAGGGCCGAAGTTCACCATGTCAAGAGCGCCGACGCTGATGACGGTGGGCACCCCGTTGAGCGCAGCCGCCTCGCAACGATCGGGGCCTGCAGCCAAAACGCCACCCACCACTTCGTCGCACCACTCAGTGGTCGTCAGGTCCAAAACGCCCTTGATGAACCCGCCGTTGATGAGGGACTCCATGCACTTTCCGCCCGTACCGGTCGCGTGGAACACCAGGACTTCGTAGCCCTTCTCCTCCAGATACGCCTGGGCCTTCTGGACTGCGGGGGTGGTTACGCCGAACATGGTAGCGGCAATCAGAGGCTTTTCATCCTTCGTCTCAGGACGGGGATGCTCAAGCATGCCGACCATGGCATTGATCGCATTGTTGAAGATGGTGGCGGAGAAGCTGTTGATGCCCGCAACGTCCACGATGGAGGGGAACATTGCGATGTCGCTTGCCCCGATGTAAGGCGACGTGTCGCCCGACGCCATGGTAGACACCATGACCTTGGGCACACCGACGGGAAGCTTGCGCATGCCGGCGGTGGCGATGGTGGTGCCGCCGGAACCGCCCATGGAGAACACACCGTCGAAGCGGCCGTTGGCATACAGGCTCGGCAGCAGCTTCTCGACGCCGCGCGTCATGGTTTCAGTGGCGAAGGCACGGTCCTTCTTTTCGACTACGGTAGACATCTCGATGTCAATGGCGGCGGCCACTTCCGTGTTGGTGACATCCGGCATGGTCTGAGGGTCGAAAACGCCACAATGAATGGTGAAGGTGTTGACTCCCAACTCCTCGAAACGAGCCTTCACGTAGGCGAACTCTTCGCCTTTGGTATCGAAGGTGCCGATGATCGCAACGGTTTTCACACGTTCCTCCTTTGGTCCGGCATGGCCCAGAAAAGCCTGCGGCACGCGCCGCTCTCAGGCTTCGGGACAGGCGGGTTTGCTGACAAGTCACAAGTCTAGACATGCCCGATGCGTGCTGCAACATTTACGGGACACTATTCCGCAAAATGTAGGACATTCGTAAAATCCCAGGTAGATGGAGTGTTTACGCACGCGACGGCCTATGGAAGATTTCTGGGAACATGAGAATGCGGACGCATCCCGGGCAGCATTTCGGCAAAGAAGCGCTATAATGTCTGCTTCACGGAGGAATGGCCGAGTGGTTGAAGGCACTTGTCTTGAAAACAAGCAGGCCGAGAGGTCTCGTGGGTTCAAATCCTACTTCCTCCGCCATTGAACGCAAAGCCCCGGTTCGTCAGATTCGAACCGGGGCTTTTTCGTTGATGCGGCAGCCTCTACGACGTGGTGAATCAAGGCGCGGCCGTCCGCTAGCCACACGCAGTGCGCAGACCCGCGGCCTCCAACAACACGAGATCCGCCGCCACTGCCACCCGACGACCTGCGAAATTGTCGGTTTTTTCGCCAGATTCCCTCCCTTTGCCCATGCGGGGCGAAAGGCCCTGACGGCCATCTGATACCATGGCGACATGAGCTATCGCCCCAACAATCCCCATCGCAGAGCCGGCGTCAGGCGCAACCCGCTGCCTGCCATCCTTGCCGTGGCGGTCCTGCTTGCCGTGGCGGCCGCGACGGGCGTCGGGCTCGCACGATGCGCCTCAGGCGGAAACGCCGAAGACCCCCAGCCTGCCCCCTCCTACGTCAGCCCTTACAACTGGGCGAATCTGGAGTGGAGCGGAGACAGAGCGTCATATGTCGAAAACGGACGCCAGACATCCCGCTTCGGCATCGACGTGTCAGTGCATCAGCGCGAAATCGACTGGCAGGCCGTTGCCGAGGACGGAGTTGACTTCGCTTTCATCCGCGTCGGATACCGCGGCTACACCGAGGGCGTGCTGCACGTCGACGAGTGCTTCGAAGCCAATTTGGCAGGCGCGCGCGACGCGGGAATCGATGTGGGCGCTTATTTCTTCTCGCAAGCCATCACACCCGAAGAGGCTGCCGAAGAGGCCGACTTCGTGATCGGTCAGCTTGCAGGACGCGAGCTTGACCTGCCCATCGCCTTCGACCACGAACCCATACACGAGGCCGACGGCCGCGCGAACGGCATCGACGCTGAAACGCTGACTGCATGCGCCAACGCGTTCTGCGAAAAGCTGGAAGCAGCAGGGTACCGCACCATGATCTACGGAAACGCCCAGGTCATCTCACGATGCAGCACCGCAGTCACCGACGCGCGTCCCGTATGGCTCGCCGAATACCACGCCGCCGCACCCACCGCGCAATTCGACTTCGCCATCTGGCAGTACAGCAGCACGGGTAGGGTTGCAGGCATAGACACCGACGTTGACCTGAACATCATCATGCCCGAATTGCCGTAGCGCGCGGCAATCCCCCGATTGAAACGGAAGTTGAGCCCATGAACGAAACCACCGCATCCGAACAAACCAGGCAGGATCTCCCAGCCGTGACCTTCGACCTGCTCATAGACCTTTTGACCGAAGACGGCCAGCTCATCGAGGCGTCAAGCAATGCCGAGCCCAGCGAGATGCCCATCACCGGCATGTCCTTCGACTCGCGCGAGACCGCGCCGGGGCATCTGTTCGTATGCAAGGGCGTCCATTTCGAAGCCCGTTTCCTTACCGCCGCACGTGATGCGGGGGCGACTGCATACCTGTGCGACGTCGCCCATGCCGAAGAGCTCGCCGCTGCGGCACCGGGTATGCCCCGCATTGTCGCCCACGACGTCCGCCGAGCCATGGCATTGTGCGCGCCGGTTGTGTATAGGCATCCTGACCAGCATATATGCATCACAGGCATCACAGGAACCAAGGGCAAGTCCACAACCGCCTACATGCTGCGCGCCATCCTCGAAGCAAGCGGACGCCCCTGCGGCATCATGGGCTCCATCATGACCGACGACGGCATCGAATGCTTCGAAAGCCACAACACCACCCCTGAAGCTCCCGAACTATGGCGCCATCTGGCAAACACCGTCGCCTCAGGCCGCGACAGCATGGTGATGGAAGTGTCCAGCCACGCGCTCAAATACGATCGCGTTTTGGGACTGCCGCTTGATATCGCATGCTTCCTCAACATCGGCCGCGATCACATCTCCCCCGTCGAGCATGCCGACTTCGAAGACTACTTCGCCAGCAAGCTGCGCATCTTCGACCAGTGCAACACCGCCGTTGTGAATCTTGGCACAGCCGAATGCGACCGCGTGCTGCAGGCGGCCGAAGGCGCAAAGCGCGTGATCCGCTTCAGCGCCGCAGGTGAGAATGCCTCCCCCGCTGAAGCCGCAGATGCGTGGGCGACTGATATCGAATCCGGAAACGGCCGCATCACCTTTACCCTGCACGAATCCGCCGGATTCGTGTCCTGCCTCACCGGCGGACATGAAAACGGCGAACGCATCACACCCATCGTGTTGGGAATTCCAGGGCTGTTCAACGTCGACAACGCGCTGGCCGCCATCTGCATGGCGCGGCTTATGGGGGCGAACACCGACGCCATCGTGTCCGGACTCGCACAGTTGCGCGTGCCGGGCCGCATGGAGGTCGTGCGCAACGCCGACGAAAGCATCATCGCCATCGTGGACTACGCGCACAACAAGCTCTCTTTCGAAGCGCTGTTCGACTCCGTTTCCCGCGAGTACCCGAATCGCCAGATCATTGCGGTATTCGGCGCACCGGGCGGAAAGGCCCACGAACGTCGCGAGCAGCTTCCCCGCGCTGCGGCTCCCCACTCCGACCTGCTGATCTTCACGGAAGAGGACCCCGCGCATGACAGTGTTCGCGAAATCTGCGAGCAGCTTGCCGCAGCCACACCGGCTGGCACGCCTTACGAGATCATCGAAGACCGCGAAGCGGCCATCAAGCGTGCGGTCGAGCTCGCGCACGAGGAGTTCGATGCGGGCATGCGCAAGAGCGTTCTGCTTCTTCTGGCGAAAGGCGACGAGACCCGCCAGCACCGTGGCGATGACTACCTCGAGGTCAAAAGCGACCTGCAAATTGCACGCGCGCTTCTAGAGCGCTAAGCGACATGGGGGGAAGAATGCCGCCCGCTCCTGATTCCACCAGGTCGACCGCGGCGAATCGGCCCAAGCCCGAAACCAGCACCGTTTTTCAAGTCTTTCGGGTCCCGTATCCCCCACCAACTCAACAAAGTCCCAGCACGACCTGGAGCTTTGCATTGCCCTAGACGCAAAAGCGAAAATGGCGGGTGTTTTTGCCGCTTTCGCACCCGAAACACTTCCGAAATGGTGCAGAATCGGCGATGAAGGTCCCGTCGCCGCTACTAGCAGCGCCCCTCATCCGATTCCGGAGAGGGGCGCTGGTTTGCCTCTGCTCTATGCCGCAGCCTCGTCGATGAAGAAGCGCTTGTACCAGATCAGGAACACGAGCGGCGTATAGATCTTGCGCTGGTTCGCCGCATCGCCTCGGTAATGCTCATCAAGAAGCTCCATGAGCTTGGCGGTGTCGAAGAATTCCGCCGCCCACGGCGCCGTGAAATATTCCTTCACGTAGTTGTACCACTTCTCTTCACGCAGCCAATACACCAGCGGAACCGGGAAGCCGAGCTTCGGGCGTGTGGCCCATTCATCAGGCAGAACTTTGTTTGCAGCATGGCGAAGCACCTGCTTGTTGCCTTCGGCATTCACACGATAGCGCTCAGGAATATGCTGGGCGAATTCCATCACGCGACGATCCAGGAACGGAACACGCAGCTCAAGCGAATGCGCCATGCACATCTTGTCCGCCTTGAGCAGAATATCACCCGGCAGCCACATGTTCATATCCAGGTACTGCTTCTTGGTCAGGTCGGGCTTGTCCGCCACGCGCTTGTAAATGGGGGCCGCAAGTTCAAACGCGCCATCGCCGCAGCGATATTCGGGCGCAAGGACATCATCAACCTCACGCTCCGGCCACACCAGCGCCTGGCCGATGAAGTAGTGCTCGGGCATTTCCGCGCACTTGATCAGGAAGTTCTTGCCCTTGAAGTACGGCAGGTGGAGCGCGGCTTTGCCAAGTCCGCGACGCAGCCCAAGCGGCAGCTTCTTGAACTTCGCCATTGCGGGGCTGTCCTCATACCATGCGTAACCGCCGAAAATCTCATCGGCGCCTTCTCCGGACAGCACGACGGTGACCTGCTCCGCCGCCATCTGAGCCAGGAAATACAGCGGCACGCTGGAAAGATTGGACTGTGGTTCATCCATATGGTACTGGATGGTAGGCAGCGCCTCGAAAAATTCCTCCGGCGATATCATCTTGCGGAAATTTTTGACGCCCAGCTTCTCAGAGAGCTCGGCAGCATAATTCGTCTCGTTGAACTTGTTGTAATCGAAGCCCACGGAAAATGTCTTGTCGGGCATGAGGCATGCGGCAATGTAGCTGGAGTCCACGCCGCCGGACAGAAACGCGCCGACCTTCACGTCGGCGACGCGATGCGATGCCACGCTCTCATGCACAACTTCGTCCAGCTCATCCACGTACTCGTCGAACGTTTTCTCCACGGGAGTGAAATCGCAATCCCAATAACGATGCACATCCATGGCGCCGGTTGCGCAATCATAGGTGAAGCAGTGCGCGGCGGGCAGCTTGTAGACGCCTTCGAAGAAGGTCTCATCGGTGGCGGAATACTGCAGCGTCATATACGGGCGCAGCGCCTCTTTGTTGACAGCCTTTTTGAAGCCGGGGTGCGCAAGGAAGCTTTTGATTTCGCTTCCGAACAGCATGCCGGACCCGTCTGCCAGCTTATGGTAATAGAAGGGCTTGATGCCGAAAATATCACGTGCGCCGAACAGCTTGTTGCGCTTCTTGTCCCAGATCACAAAGGAATACATGCCACGCAGGCGATCGACCACCGATTCGCCCCACATCTCGTAGCCGTGCAGCAAAGATTCGGTATCTGCGTTGCAGTGAAACGTATATCCCGCCGCCTCAAGCTCAGCACGCAGCTCGCGGAAGTTGTAGATTTCGCCGTTGAACGTGATCACGACGCTGCCGTCCTCATTGGACATGGGCTGCGCGCCTGCTTCGGAGAGATCCAGGATGGACAAGCGGCGAAAACCGAGCGCCACCCCATCGTCCAGGAACTGACCGCCCATGTCAGGCCCGCGATGGACGATGCGGTCCATCATAGCCTCCAGCACGGCGGCCTTGTTTTCTACCTCACCTGTAAAACCGACGAATCCGCACATGTGATTCGGTTCCTTTCTATCGATACGATGCGGCGCAAGACCGCCCGATGCTCGGGTACAGCCCCGAACCGCCCATCCTGGCCTAGCGGTATTTCTCGCTGTGTGCGAATTTGTCGAAATACCGACGCATGTGGATTTTCACATACAGCCAACGCAGCGGGTTGAAGCGCAGGTCAGGGCCGTATTCAAACGGCACGGACTCGCGACCCTCAGCGGCCAGGCGGCGTGCGCGGGCCACGAATTCAGGATCTTCGACGTAATCGTAGACAACCTGCGCAGGCACTGAATGGAAGAAGTGCTCCGTATTGTTCATCACGCATTCGCCCAGGTCACGATGGTTGATGCGGTCCTCCACCACATAGCGGGCAATGTTATTGCCGGAACCGGTTACGTAGTAGTTGGAGCGGCCCTGGCGGAGATTGATCTCAAAGACCTTATACGAGCCGTCACGAGGATCGTATTTGATATCGAAGTTGGAAAAACCGGTGAAGCCGATCTCCTCGAGCCAAGCCTTGATGGTGTTCTGGAGCTCTTCGTTGGGCTCCGTGATGATGGCGCACGGATTGCCGAGCGCCGTTGCGGTATGCTCTTCGAGGCCCACACGGCCGAAGCACATCATCTTCACCTTGTTGTTGCGGTCGGAATATCCGGTCAGCACGCGCATGCCGGAATCCGCGCCAGGAACCATATCCTGCAAAAGCATCGTATCATCGTAGCCCGCCGAGAAAATAAGAGACAGGATGTCAGACGCTTCCTGGGGGTCGGCCGCCGTGTAAACCTTCTTCATGCCGTCGAAAGGATGCTCCCAATACGTTTCACTCATCGAAGGCTTAACGATGATGGGATAAGAAAAGCCGAGCGCCTCTTCGGTCAGCGCCGAAGGGGGCAGAGGAGCATCAGCATAAAACGTCTTGGGATAAGGTATCCCGTACTGCTCGCACATCTGGTAGAAGCTCGCCTTGGATACCAGCTTGTCTCGCAGGTCCGCATCAATGTAGAGAGTGGTGCAGTTCTCACGCAACCGTCCCTGGATCTCCATCAACAAGGCGGCATAGCCATCCGTGCAACCCCAGACCAGGCATGTGGTGCCGGCATGCTTCGCGGCGAATTCATTGATGGTTTCCGTCAGCACGTCGGGGTCGCTGAGCTCAGGGTTGTACGAGCAGTGCACGATCCTGCTGTATTTCGTATCCCCTGCAGCGAAGCGGCCGAACACATAGCTTTCCTTGCCGTACGCCTCATGAATGGCGCGGGCAACGGAGTAGCAGTTCTGATCCCCGCCTATCAGGACAGGGATGAAGTCTTTAATTGTCTGACCTGCGTTTTCAGGCATACTGGCAGCTCCTTGCGAATCATGCGGCATCATCGTTGCGGCCACCTCGGGCCGGCAAATGCACAGCCCGCTATTATACCAGCCACGATTCGCAGCCATGAAGCCCCTCAACGGCTCTCCATTGACTCATCACCGGAGCAGAGCCGCCTCATCCATCACAAAACGCCAATGCTTCTCATGAGAAGGACAGTGGCAATGAGCACTGCCGCAGTCACAATCGTATAGAGCGCATTCCACTTATGGCTTACCTCTACAGGAGACGCATCAACCATGTCCGCTACCGCGATTACATTCGCAGATGCAGGGCAGATGGTATTTCCAAGAGCCCAACTCATCGACAGCACAAGCGCGAGATACGGTGCAGTGATTCCGCACAGCGCAGGATCGATAGCTCCACCTATGACGGCCGTCGCCACAATAGGATGAACCCCAACGGCGCACGTAAGAAGCACTATCGCAACAATGGATACGGTCAGCAGAATCACGCTTTGCCCAGTTGTATGCATGAGGACCTGCGCAATCATATCGCCAAGACCCGAATAGCCAATACTATGGGCGAGCATTCCTGCACCCGTGAACAGAACAATCTGGTTTTTCGTATTCGGAAGCTTCTTTTTAAAATATGTGCCCTTGAACTCTGCGCAATACGTCGGAAACCGCTTGATGAAAAGCATCCAGACAATGGGCCACACCAGAGACGCCATGGCGACCACGATGATGGCAGACAGGCCGAACGCCTGCGAAACCACAGTGATGAACACCACCAGGAGCAGGGAGAACACGATGAGCTCGAACATCTTCGCCTTGTCCATCTTCGCCGAAGCGGCGTCCAAGGAGGCCGAGTCCGCTGCGCACCCGCCCGTATGGGCCGTTGGGTTTTTCGAAACCTTCCTGTATGCGAGCACCGTCATCAGCACACCGACGAGCTCCGCGATGAGCGCGCAAGCGATGGCGCACGGGGCGAAGCTCACCCAGTCCGCACTCGTCACGGAAACGACAAGGGCGATTGTCGCCGACGTTGGAGCCCAGACCATACATGTGACGAAACCGCGCGAAAGAGCCGTTCCCAGCAACTTCTTGTTGCCGGCCAGCCTGCTCTCGCGCGAAATCTCATATGTAAGAGGCACTGCCGCAATGCTGATCAGCGAACCCACAATGGCCGCCATGCCGCTCACGAGCGAATAGTACTTCCCCTCGGAATTAGCGTGGCGAGCGAACAGCCCCCTGAGCGATTCATTGTATCCGCCATGCTGAACCGGTATCCCTATCAGCGGAATGAGGATGAACATGACTATCAGATCGGCGTTCTTCCGAAGGGCTATGACCCATTCCTCCATGGAGGCTTGCGAGAAAAGCAGCAACCCCGCACTAATGGCAATCAAAATCACCCCGATGCTCCGCGATGCGCCCGTCGAAACGAATACGCTCATCACAAGCACTACGGCCATGAGAACGGTATTCACATCATCGAGGAACGGAATGCGAAGAAAGACATTAACCACATAGCTTGCAGCGAAAAGCAGTGTGAGCGCGCTACGGACGGTGCGGATAGATACTGATTCTTGCATCAGGGCCCCTCTGATCAACATCTGGAAACATATGGGCGCAGGAAGAATTCCCCCTGCGCCCATGCAATCACATGAACTTGGATTTCATTTCGACCCATTAGCTGTGGATCGGCGTGCCGTCCTTGCGGTAATAACGCTTCATAAGGAAGATTGCAACAAGGACCGAAATGACATCTGCGGCAATAATGAAGAATGCCAAAGAGGTTGCGCTTCCTGTTGCGCCGATGATGGCGGTCGCAATTGCAGGAGCCATGCCGCCGAACACTGCAGCAGCAAGGTTGTAGGCAAGACCGACACCGCTGTTGCGCGATTCAGTAGGATAGACCTCGGACGCCGCAGTAGCCACAGCCACGGCATTGAGAGACTGGAACGGCAGCAGGCATGCCAACGCGCAGATCATGATCATGATGGCGTTTCCGTTGACAACGGCCCAGAAGACCGGGTAAGCCAGCACGATGAAGCCGAGGCATGCGATGATGACAGACCTTCTGCGTCCGAACTTGTCCGCGAACATTCCAGCAAACGGGCACAGAATCAAATACACGGCAACGACAGCGGTGTTGACGATGAAGCCGTCAAGCATGGATCCGCCGACGAATTCCTTGATGTAGGTGGGCAGATAGGTAACCAGGAGGTAGTAAGAAACGCTGGTGCCGGCAAGCAGACCGATATTGGTGACCATTGCAACCCAGTGCTGCTTGAACAGAACCTTGACCGGAGTATGATCCTCTTCCTGAGAGGCCTTCTGCTGCTTCATCCTCTCGAATTCGGGAGATTCCGGAACGCTCTTGCGCAGATACACGCCGTAGAACGCAACCAGGATGCCGATGATGAACGGAATACGCCAACCCCATGCATACAGGGTTTCCTGGGGGAAAATCAGGCTCTTCGGTGGTTTCTGTGGGAGAGATTCCGGCATAGGCCCAGCTCAGCGGGC